>CAXUGY010000007.1:0-94324 GCA_964250695.1 uncultured Chthoniobacterales bacterium
GAAGGGACTCGAACCCTTACTCCTTACGGAACCAGATCCTAAGTCTGGCGCGTCTACCAATTTCGCCACCTTGGCTACTACTTTATTTGCCTAATAATCAATGCTTTACGCGCTGTAGTCAATATAAGACTTTGCGTATGCACTACACTTTGTGCTACTGTGACGACATGAAACGGGCCGCAACGCAGAGCAACAGTGGGAGCGAACGAAAGCACGCGCCGAGTTTCCTCCCGGTCTTCGATAGCCGCAAGCGTAAAGTGCCGGGGCTCTGGCAGCGGGGGAGTCGGTACTACGCGCAGTTGCGGGTGGACCAGGGCAACGGGCGAACCTCGCCGCGCCGGTTCGCGCTCAACGCTTCCAACCTCGACGAAGCGAAGGGTGAACTGGACCGCAAACGCACCGAACGCCGGGACGGTGAACTGCCGACGACCGGGCACCGGCCAAAGTTCGACGACTTCGCGGCGCAGTACCTTGCCAGCCCGACCCTCGCGCAGAAGAAGGAAGGCACGCAGCAAAACGAGCGGCAGGCCATCGGGCGGTGGTCCGGCCACCTCGGGGGCGTGCGGGTAGACAAGATCATCCCGCAGGTTGTCTACGGCTACAGGGAGAAGCGACTGGCCGGGGGCGCGTCGGCGCGCACGGTCAACTTGGATTGCGTTGCGCTGCGCAACGTGCTGAAATTGGCGGTAGAGCGGGGGCTGATTGAGCAGCTACCGGCGGTCAAGCAGCTCAAACAGAAGCCGTCCCCGAAAAAGACACTCCTCACGAAGGAAGAGTTTGGCGCGCTGATCGCGGCGAGCACCGAAGACACCACGAAAAACGCCGCACTGTTTCGCTGCTACCTCCGGTTCCTGGCGCTGACCGGGGCGCGTGAGAAAGAAGCCCTGGCCGTCCAGTGGGGCGACGTTGACCTGGCCCGGGAGACCGTCACCATCGGCAGCGGCGGGGTGTCCAAGAACCACAAGGCGCGCGCGGTGGACTTCTCCCCGGAGTTGGACGCACTGCTGCGCCAGATGCACGCCAGCCGCCCGCCGGATAGTTCTTGGCTCTTTCCCTCGCCGCAACGCGGATCGAAGGACACGGCGGCCCACACGCTGCGGGAATCGCTGCTGCTGGTCCGCCGGCAGGCTAGGCTTCCCAAGGTCGGCTTCCATGACCTGCGGCATTTTTTCGCCAGCCAGTGCGTCATGGCGGGACTCGACTTTATGACCATCGCGTCCTGGCTCGGCCACAGCGACGGCGGGATTCTGGTGGGCAAGGTCTACGGGCACCTGGCCGACACGCACAAGAAAGCGGCGGCGCGGAAGTTGAGCTTTTTCACGGAGGCGGGGAAGTGAGCGAAGCGGCAAGCGACAGGACGCGCCACCCGTTACAACCGTTTTCGTTCGACGATTGGAATGGCGAGCACGTCACCGCAGCCCCGGTGGACTTCGCGGAGAGGCGCGCGGAGCTACACGCCGCCGATGCAGAGCAGTGCGAATGTCATGGGAACAAGGAAGCGGCAGATGCGGAACGCGCGGCGGCGCTTTGGTGGCGCGGCCTAAACCATCTTCCGGCAGACGAGGGGGAGGCTGTCGAGCGTGACGCTTGGCTAGACGCTTCTGAACTGATCACCGCCCTACTTGCGCGAGCGAACGTCTCAGACGCACCACTGCCCCAATTGTGCGCCTTGGCAAAGCAGATACACCAAGGCTTAAATGCACTCGCCGCGCACGGGAATAAAGCAGCCGGGTCGGGGTTGCTTAACTCTCTTTTTCAAGCCGTGGACGACTTCAACATGTTGGCGTTTCATTCTCCCGATGTATTCAAGAACGCTGCGTCCCACAATGCCGGGATTCCCGGTATCATCACCCCGCATCAGGAGAAAACCAAGGCGAACAAACAGCTCGTAGAGAAGCTTGCCGTGGCCTCTAAATATGTCCCTTTGAAGGCACGGAAAAAGAAGCTGCCGCATGTTTTCTCCACCGCCGCAAACCTTTGGGCCACGCGTCTCTATCACTACATTGAAGAGGCGCAGCGCAGCCTGAAAACGCTCGCGCACCCTGTCCTTTCAGGTCCCGTACACGCATTCCCCCCATGGTCGAGCCAAGCAATATTTCTACCGCCGTTTTCGCCGTCAACTTGGGAGAAGTGGGCGGATGTAGCGTGGGAAGTTATCAAAGAGTCCACTGGCGGGCACCCCGAGAATCAGCCGGAACTTCGCCCGCTTGGTGAGGCAGCAGGGAAGGTTCGGCATCGCCACTGCGGCAGTAGTAGCGAACAGGCGCAGGAAAACAAAATTTGCCGGGGTATAGAGACACGCATCAAAGGGGCGTTCAAAGTCCTCTCGAATGGTGGATAGTTGATACAGGATTGCGGACGATAATGTTTTTTCGTCCTTCGCACGGGAGTTGACTTCCGTAAGTGCCTTCCTTCGAGGCACTCTAAAAATAAAGGATCAAGCGGAATAGTTTATGTACTTGTATATTTCGACAACGTAAATCGTTGCTGCGAAGCTTCTTGCACGAATATGAACCGTGCAACGCCAAGCATCACCACGGACCCTTCCAACTTGTTCGCCTTCGACGAATATCTCAGGGGTCGGAACCTCACCCGGACGACCGGCTACCGTTACCGGAAGCAAGGTCTCATCCGCACGACCAATATTTTCGGGCGTCTGTACGTCACCCGAGACGAAATCGCCGCTTTCGAGCGGCGCGCCATCGCGGGCGAGTTTCACAAAGAGGCGAAAACCCCGGCGCGGCGCGAACTGGCTGCCGCCTAAGCAAGGACCCCTAGCCGTTGGACAGCTAAGGGTCTTTCAAATTCTTCCACCGCAACACCGGGAGAATGACACAGACGAGAAAGCTGTTCAAGGGCAAACCTGCCCATGAAATACACTCAACGCGCCACGGTTCCCGCCGTGAGCAGTGGCACCCGGCAAGCCGCCGGTTTCTTTGGTTCCCGCGCCTGGCTCGACAAACCGCTGCCGACGGCGCGTGTTTTTACTCAGCGCATCCTGGCGGCGGCGGAGCCGACCTTGGCCGCTTTGTACTGGCCCTGTGTTCAAGCGAAAGACGCCCGCGATACCGAACGTGCGAACCGGGAAGGAAATTATCGATGAGCGATTCCCGGCTGCTCTCGGACGACACGATCCGGCAGGTTGCCGCCGCGAGCGACATCGCGGAGATCGTCGGCGCGTGCGTGCCGTTGAAGAAGACGGGGGCGACCTTCACGGCGCTCTGTCCTTTCCACCAGGAGAAAAGCCCATCGTTTACGGTCACTCCGGCGCGGCAGTCGTTCAAATGCTTTGGGTGTGGCGCGGGTGGCGACGTGTTCCGATTCGTCATCCTGAGCGAGAGCATCGGCTTTCGTGACGCCGTGCTCGTGCTGGCGCGGCGCGCGGGGATCACGGTGGACGGTGCGGACACGTCTGTGCGAATCCACACAGACCCCAGGCCACCGCCAAAACTTCCGCAGCGACCCACACCGGAGCCGCCGAGAGTTTTGCGCCTGCCGTCAGATCTTCGGCAAGGTGTGCCTCCTGAAATTCGCGCAGTGGCGAAGCGGCGCGGGCTGTCTGCGGCGGGGCTGGAGTTGGCCAGCAAACGCGGGTTGCTCTGGTATGGCTCACCGAGGGGATTGGCTGCCTGGATTGTCACAGACCGGGCACGCGTCAACGCACAGGCGCGCCGGATGGACGGTGGCCTGTGGGCACACATCGGCGGCAAAAAGGCGTGGACACTCCCCGGCGCGCGGGCTTCTTGGCCCATCGGGACACGGGAGGCCGACCAGTTTCCATTCGTGGCGCTGGTGGAAGGCGCACCCGATTTACTGGCTGCTCACCATTTCATCGCGGCAGAGGACCGTCGAAAGGACGTGGCGGCGGTGGCCATGCTTGGGGCGGCGAACCACATCCCGGAAGATGCGTTGATCTTTCTCGCTCACAAGCGGGTGAGGATTTTCCCGCACACGGACGCGGCGGGGCAAGCGGCGGCGGTTCGCTGGACGGAGCAACTTGAACGCGTGGGGTGCGAGGTGGACGCGTTCGACCTTTCGGGCCTGCGGCGGGCGGATGGTGAAGCCGTGGGAGATTTGAACGATCTCGCCATGGTGGATGCCGACTGTTTCGAGACGGAGCGAGCCGAGCTTTCGGAGGCGCTTCCCCGATGAAAACGAAAACTCTCGGCCACGGGTCAGGCCTGGCCAACAAACGAGCATTTCATCCGTGCGCGGTCCATCGACCAGAAGCCCACTACGACAGCGTCAGGGGCTGTTACTGGGTGAAGGACAACCGGAGCGCGTGGATTCAGTTCACCGAATCCAGTCTCAAACGGCTGGGGCGTTCCAAGGGGATCAAGGCCGGGATCGCGGAAAACGAACTGATCAGCCCCCTTGATGAGTGGGTGGTCGAAGTGCAACTCGACCACAACGTGGCTTACGCCGGGTCGCTCTCGGGATACAAGGCGGGACCCTACAACATGGTGGGCGGTAGGCTGCTCGTCACCGATTCCCCCGTGTTGATCGAGCCAAAGCCCGGATCGTGGGAGACGATTCGAGTCTTGCTCGTGGGACTGCTGATTGATGAACACTTCGACCAGACGCCCTATTTCTTTGGCTGGCTGAAAATTGCCCTGGAATCCCTGCGGGCCAACACACGGCGCACCGGGCAAGCCTTGGCCATCGCGGGGCCGTCGGGATGCGGCAAGAGCCTGTTGCAACAACTGATCACGGTGTTGCTCGGAGGACGGCAGGCCAATCCTTACCAGCACATGGTGGGAGAAAGCCCGTTCAACTCGCACATGTTCACCGCTGAGCATCTCGTCATCGAGGACGAGGCGGCAAGCTCGGATATCCGCACCCGGCGCACCTTCGGAGCCCACCTGAAAACGATCACGGCGAACGTCGTGCAGAGCTGCCATGCCAAAAACCGCACGCCGGTCTCGCTGACTCCCTTCTGGCGGTTGTCCATCACCGTCAACGATGAGCCGGAAAACTTAATGGTTTTGCCGCCGTTGGACGAAAGCATTGAGGACAAACTGATCCTTCTGCGGGCGCGGTTTGAAACCATGCCGATGCCCACGGGCACGGACGACGAACGCGCGGCGTTCTGGGCGGTGCTCGTCGGTGAACTGCCAGCCTTCGTGGATTTCCTGCTCTCGTGGGAAATTCCTGCGGACCTGCGGAGCGCGCGGTTTGGCGTGCGACATTTTCACCACCCTGATTTGCTCCAGGCCATCGACGATCTCGCGCCGGAGCGGCGGTTGCTGGACCTGATCGACGCGGAACTGTTCTCGGGGCCGCTGGCCGACGCCTGGGAGGGCAAGGCTGAGGTGCTCGAAAAGCGACTGACCGGCAGCGAATCGAGCAGCGCCTACGAGGCGCGGCGGGTTCTCAGCTTCAACACTGCCTGCGGGGTTTACCTCGCGCGACTGGCCAAGAAACACCCGGCGCGGGTGAGCAAACGCATCCTCGACGGGTCCGCCCTCTGGACCATTGAACCCCGGAAGGGAAGTGGAGGGTAGGAGGGTATTTCCCACACCTTTATATGAAAAATAACAATAAGGAGAGACCTCTCCCTGAATCTCGAAATACCCTCCTACCCTCCACTTCCGACACCGAAAGCAACGGTTTGGAGAGCGAGGCGGAAATCGTGTGGCTGCACCCGCCAGAGCGGTATTCCTACCTGCGGGAGTCCACCGGACCTTTCTCGCAACGGCACGCCTTCCCAGCCCGGATGAAACCCTCGGGCGGCAACACGGACGGCGGCAGTGGAACTCATCTGGTGGCTTACGCCGTGTTGAAAGACGACGCGCCGTCATCCTGGGGCGTCTTCATGCGCCGGTACTGGTGGGTTAAGACCTACGACCGCTGGGAGGGCCACGGCACCGACCGGGGCACCTTTTACGAAAAGGGCGGCCCGGTGGAGGCTGTCACCGTTGAGAGCATCCACGCGGGCCAACCTTCGATGCGGGGGTGGACCGAATGAGGATACTTATGGATTCGAGGGAAAGCGCCGACCCTCATCCGTGGGTTGCTCACTTCTCTGAAGACGTGAGGATCGAACGCGGCGCTCTCGACGTGGGTGATTTTGCGCTAGCCGCCTTGCCTGACGCGGGGGTAATCGAGAGAAAATCCGGCGCAGATTTACTACAATGTCTTGGACGCGAACGGGATAGATTCCAGAGGGAACTATTGAGAGGCCGTTACGTTGGCCGGATGATCGTCGTGGTCGAGTGCAATCTCTCGGACGTACTAACCCTCGCTCATGCTCGCGGCGGCGGAATGAGCGTGAATTCGATCATCGGCACCCTGGCAAGTTGGCAGCGCAAATACTGCCCGTTTTTCTTCGCTGGTTCGCCAGCTAACGCCGCGCACTTTGCCGAGAGGTTTCTACGCGGACAGATTGCGGACGCGGAACGCACGGCCAAAGCCATCGCAAAGGAGGCGAACGCGGCGGCATGACTACCGCCCTCATGCCCACGGGGCGGATCACCAGCAACCTCGACCTATACGCCCGGCGCTGGGATGCGTTTGCCTTCCGGGTCAAGCAATTCACTTGCTCACTTTCCCGGGAGCACCGCGCCACCGTCGCCGGTCGCCCTCGCTTTTACTCCCTGCCCTACCTCAGACGCGCCGACGAACCCACCCCTGACGACTGCCTGCCATGAAGCTTTTCCGACACCCTGAAATCTACGCTTTGCCCGAGCGCGGCGAGTTCACTCCCTTGGAATCCTTGATCGAATGGCGGGAGACCATCGAGCACGCCCTCGGGCGCTACGTGGAATGGTCCGGCCAGCCCGACAAGGCCGCCGACATTGGCCCGTCGGCACAACACCTTTTCACCACCAGCGCGGGCGACCTGGAAAAGTTGCTTCCCTACCTCGAAACCGACGACGAAACCGCCGAGGCGCAACGGGTCGGCGAATTGCGCGACAAGCTGCGGGAACTCTTCGGAGACGACCCGGCAGCGCAGGAGACAGCCATCGTCGCCAACACGGCAGAGCAGATCGAAGTGGAGGCCGCGAACCTGCGAGCGTCCATCTACCAGCAGATCGGGACCGCCCACACGATGATGCGGCAGGCTGGCCCGCCGCCGCTCTCTGACGCCACGCGCGCCCAGCTTTGCGAGGGGTGGAAGTGCATGGCCCGGACGATCATCAACACGGCGGAACTGGCCGGGTTGGACCCCGCCACGATTGACGCCCTCGACACGCTCACTGCCACCGCCGACGCCCTGCGCGCCCTTTGGGACGATGGACAACCCCGCTGACCTGCTCACCGCCGCCGGATGGACCCGCTTACCCGATGCCCTTTGGCAACCGCCCGCCACGACTCGCCGACACACGTTGGCCGTTGCCGTCCTGCTCTTGCGCCCCGTGGCCCCCGGCGGGGCTCCGGGCGCGTTTTTCGGGGCACGGAAGCGAGGAAGGCCGAAAACCCGCTGGGCCTCCGCAGCGGAGGGGTGGGGGTAAGGAATCTTTTTCTAGCCTCCGAAACCAGCAGGGGCCAAGCGAACAGCGAACGCCCTCTCTAAGACAAAAACTTCAAACCATGTCCCAACTGCTTCGTTCGTCCTATGCGTGACGTGACTCAGGTTTTCAAAGCATGTCCCACAGGCGCGCAAAACGGTCCGTTGGTCCCCTGCTGGTTTCGGAGGCTAGAAAAAGATTCCTTACCCCCACCCCCTACCTCAGCCGGAAACGGAAACCCCCCTGGAAATCTGCCTCACGGACGTGCTGACCGGTCCGTTCGGCACCCTGAATTCAACTCACCATGACCACCAGAGAAGAACGCAACGCCCGCCAACTCGCCGCCTATCACCGCCAGATGGCCGACCCCATTTTCCGTGAGGCCCGGGCCGCCAAGGAACGCGCCCGGTGGGCCAGCGGCGAGGGCGCACGCCGCAACGCGCTGGACCGGGAGCAGACCGCCAAGGTCCGAGCCTACCGGGCAGCCAATCCGCCGCCGCCCAAAGAACTCACCCCGGATCAACAGAAGACCCGCGAGCGAGTAGCTTACAAACGCGAGTGGAGACGTGCCCACGCCGCCGAGTTGAACGCCCGGCGCGCCGCGGACCGGCAGACCAAGCCTGACCATTACCGCCAGATTGAGCAGGCCTCCAAACGGCGCAAACGTGCGCTGGTCCGGCGGATTGAGAAAACCCCCGAACCAGCTCCGAAGTTATTGCCGTCTGACGCGAGATAGTTTAACCTTATCAGCACATGCCTGCCATCATTCACAGCACGGGCCGCGACCGCTTCCAGGCGACGTTGAACAAGTATCTGGAACTCAACAAGCGCAACTGCCGGGAGCTTCTTGCCAAGAAGGCGAAATCTTTCAGCGTTGAGAGCTACAAGCTACTGAAGTCCGCCGCGCCGACCCCGCAAAAAGTGAAAGACGACGTGTTAGCTCTGGGGTGGAGGGTCAAGCGCAAGGCGGGCGCGTGGCCGTTGAAGAAGGTGGAGAAGCGCGGTTCAACCGGCCCGCTCAACCGGATGCGCGCGGCGGTCATTCGGCGGCGGCAGCGTGCCATCGGTTCGGTCGCCAGCGGAATGATTCCCGCGATGACCCAGCTTGGAGCAAAGCCGACCTCGAAGGATTCGAGTACCTTCCAGCATCCGCAGGGACGGCTGGACGTGCTCACCGGTAGTGACACTACCCCGGGTTTGTGCGTGGTAAACGGCCAACCCGGGAGCGTCAAGGTAGAAACTCAACACGGCATCGTCGATAAGGCGCTCGCCGTGATTGAGGCCGATATTCAAGTGTACCTAGATCGAAAGTCCGAAGAGGCTGCCCGGGCAGCACAACAGTAACCCATTTATGGCAGCAAAAATTTCCGATGAGGTGAAAACCTTTTTCCTGGGTGACGCAACCGGGTTGGTCACCGCCACGGCAAAGGCCAACGCCGCGCTCGACTCCAACGCGAAGAGGGAGCGCATGGCCGCCGTGGAAGCCAAGCGGGCCTACGACTCGCGCGCCAGCAGCATCAAAAACGCGCTGGTCAACCCGGCGGGCGCGGCCACCGATGGCTTGAACAAGCTCGTCCAGGGCATGAAGCTCAGCGCCCTGACGACGGGCGTGCTCGGAGCGGGCATCGCTTTGGCCGGGGAGAAATTCGCGGACTTCCGGGCGGAAGCCCTGGCCGCCCGCAAGGAGACGGAGCAGTTTGCCGAGTCTTTTCGCCGGATGAACCAAGGCAACAAGCTGGTCAGCGGCGCGGAGGACGCGTCTTCCCTCGTGAGCCGTCTGACCGCCACCAAAGAGCAGGAGCAAGCCATCAAGCAGCGTAACTTCGACCTGAATCCGCCGGACCACAGCCTAGCGCTCGCCGGGCTGCGCGCGCGCTACCTCGTCGCCGACCCCGTCCACGCGGAAGCGAATCACGAACAGGACAAGCTCGAAGCAAGAAATCAGCTCACCGGCAACGAGCAGGACCAGCTCAGACTTCGGCAAGCCATCGCCGAATCCCTTGGCCACGAGACGGATGCCATCAAGGAGCAGCTCAAGGGTTCCGGTGAGCAGTTGCGGATCACGGGCCTGCAACTTGCCCGAACCCGCGAGATTCGGGCCCTCGAGGGCACGGACGCCAACAATCCGGCGAACCTCGCGGCCATCAACGAGCGATACGACCTCCAGATCGCCAAGGAAAAAAACTGGCGGAACTGCGGGACAAGCAATTCATGCGGGACTCGCAGGTCGTTGGCATCGGGCGGCAGATGGTTTCGGACGAGCAGCGGCGGGTGAATCTTTTACAGAAGGAGGCGGACGGCGTGACCGACCAGTTGCGCACCCGCCGGTTCACGAGCAATGAGGAAAAGCAGGCGTTGCTGCTCCGGTCCGGCCAACTCGCCAACGAGTTGCGCGAGGCCAAGGCCGCCGCCGCCGTGGCGGAATCGCAGTACCGTCTGGCGCAGCAGACCCTGGCCGTCCAGCGCACCAACGCCAGCGCCGCCGCGCAGGTCTACCAGACGCAACTCAACACCCTGGCCAGCCTGCGGGAGCAACTCGGCGTCGAGAAGGATTTGAACACCACCCGGGCGCGCGGGCTGCAACTCACGATTGACCAGGGGGAGAATGCGTTGCGCATCGAGCGGCAAAACGCGGGGTACGGCAAGACCCC
Organism: uncultured Chthoniobacterales bacterium; assembly: GCA_964250695.1. Taxonomy (GTDB): domain Bacteria; phylum Verrucomicrobiota; class Verrucomicrobiia; order Chthoniobacterales; family SZAS-18; genus CAHJWO01. The sequence goes on from CAXUGY010000007.1 coordinate 10,103, forward strand.
CGGCCAGATGCAGGAAAAGCTGCGCAAGGATAAGATCGACCGGGCCAACCGCGACCGCTTCGACACGCACGTCGACAAAAACGACGGCCTGCTCAACGTGCAAAGGGGCATGAACGGGGAAATCCTGAGCGGAACCGATATGGTGAGCGGCCTGCAGCGCGCCCCCCGCCCGGGCATGGGCAGGGGAGAGCAGGGGCTTCACACCGGCAGCCTGGGCGACAAACCCGTGAGCACGACGGGCGGGCCGAGCCTCATCAAGGATCTCGATCCCGACGGCGGCCTTTCCACGCCCGGCACGACCCCGCGGATGTTCGCGCGCTCCAGCGCGGCGGAACGCCTGGATCATCCGACCACCGCGTCACGGGTTCTGAGCGACCACGCCGGCGACCCGGCGCACGACCCGGCGGCGCGGCTGCGCGACGCGACGATCTTCCCCAACCTGACCGGGGAGATGAACAAAGGACATGGATCGCAAAACCACGGGGCCACCTCGACGGCCCTGATGAAATCCGCGCTCGGACAACACATCATCACGAATTCCCTGATGGGCAAGCTCATCGGGGAAGTGCATGCGTTGGGCAGCACGGGCTGGGAGTAGCGGTTTATTCCATCATTGGCTCAACGGGGGCTGCTCTATTGACTGGTACACCCTTGAACCGCACGTCCGCTGAAACACTCAACACCGCGCTTCACGAGGCCGGGCACGTTGTCGCCGCCCTGGCCTTTGGATACACCGTCAAAAGCGTTACCATCGTGCCCAAGGAAGTAGAAGGCGGCTGGTTTGTCGGCTCCATTGACATTGACGGGCATCCGTCGCCGCGCGAGTTGCGGGCCTGCGGGCGGGTGACAGCGGAACGCTACTTCATCAAGCAGTTCGCGGGCGTCGTGGCCGAAACCGTTTTCAGTCTGCACCCTCACCCGAAGGCCTGGCAGCACGCCGCCGACTACGAGCAGGGGGACATCGGCTATTGTCGCCGCTGGATGGAGCGATGGGCGCAAGGGAATCTGGATGGCTACCAACAGGAAATCCGCGCGCGCACGGAAACATTCCTCAAACCACGACGGCCGAAGGTCGAGCGGTTTGCCGGAGCGTTGCTGCGGCACCGCACCTTGGATGCAGACGCTGTTCGCCGAATCAACGTGGTCAGTTGATTGTGCGCACCGCCGCCGGGATCGGACCGGGGCGGCATGAATCGCAGGCGATTCAGAATCCTCGCTCGCGTTTGTCCATGTGGTCCTGAAGGATCGACACAAACAATTCGGCGGGCGAAACGCCGAGCTTCTTGGCTTGCTGGCGCATGGCGCGCATCGTGGTCGTCGGCATGTCGTTTTCGATGGACACTTTCCCATCGGAGCCACAGATGGCCATGGTTTCCCGGTCGGGATGCACGTCACGGTAAATCGGGCCCTGCGGCCTTCCGTCCAACTGGCGACGGGTGAGCTTGGGACGTTTCAAGCTTCCTCCCTTCTGGTGGCATCTTCGGCATCCTGCCTGTGGATGTACTCCTGAAATCGCACCGGGGACCCGGGCGGATGATTGAGCTCGAAATCCTCGCACACCCGCCGCGCCAGTTCCTCCGGGGTGAGAAACCAGCTTTCCGCGCAGGCCAGAAAACGCGGGGTGAGTTCCACGGACCGCAGAAGCTTCCGCGACTTGAGCGGAACGACTGCGGACGCGTCCGACGGCTTCACCTGGCGGCGACGGTTCCCCCGCTTCAAAGCGCCTCCTTTCCTTCACGGGCAAAGAAAGCCCGTAGCAGCCCCGTGAAGGCAGCAGCGAAATCTACCCCGTCAGACACGGCGCGCTCGTCGATGGCTGCCGTCATCTCGGCGGTGAGTTCCAACGTGGCCCACACCTTGCGGTTGCCGGGTCTGACAATGCGCACCGTGCAGCCTCCCGCTGGCGCAGCGTGCTTTGCTCGAAGAGACAGTTTCAAGCGGCCTCCTTTCCAAAGGAATCGTTGTTCTCAACGCGGTCCCCAGTTTGACAGCCGGCGGCGTTTTGCTTTGCTCCGTCGACATTTCCGACCCCGCCCACGTCGCCGTTGCCGAGCAGGATTGCGCCGACCGTGAGCGAGCCGTTGATGATGACCGTTGGCGTACCGGCACCTGAAAGCCATTTTTTCAGGAAGGTTTCCAGCGCCAGTTCGGGGCTCGAATCAGATTTCGGCGCGGAGACCGGCGCGGCGGATCTCGCTTGACTGACCTTCCGCTTGGAAGGTGATTTTTCTGTCTTGACTGTTTCGGTGCTTGGGCGCAAAGTCCCGGCACCATTCGACGCTTCTTTTGTCATGGTTTGCAGTGCGGGGCGGCAGGAGGTACGAACTCCGAGCCGCCCCACTTCTTTTCTGTGGGTTCCTGTTGTTTTTGACCCGCCCGGGTCGGCACGCGCCGGGGGCAAGCAATCGCTAGAAGAGCACGCGCCGCGCCGTTGTGCAATGCAAAAGCAATTCGTAAGCGTTGCAATTTCCGGCTTTCCGACTGGGATCGGAATTGGCATCTTCTGTCCGTGGCCACAAAGAAAATGGGGGGGGTGTCCTTTCGTACAAACGCCGCGCTCAAGGAAGCGTTCGAGCGTGCGCTTAGGAAGCACCCCGAATTCAATGGCCCTACTGCCTTTTTCGAGGACGCGATGCGCTCACTTGTGCAGGCTACCCGTCAAAAGCGACGACTTGCCATCCCACTCGAATTTGTGGAAAGGGAGCCCGAATCGTGAACATAAAGCTCTCTGTGGTCTGCCTTGTCCTGACTTTGCTCACCTCTGCGCTAACCGCGCGCGCTAGGCTGAACGAGACGCCAGCGCAAATTGAGCAGCGCCTCGGCTCGCCGGTCGAGACAAGCATTGAGGAATCTCCTTTCGGCCCGGTAGGAGCCTGCACGTTCAAGGCGTTCTCGAAAAACGGCGTCCGGTGCGACGTGTACTTCCTGGCCGGGAAAAGCGTGGCGGAATTTTACCAAAAGGAAACCAACGCCGACTTCGCAGATGGCGAGATTCAATCCCTACTCGACGTAAACGCGAGCGGTTCAACATGGGACAAATCTCTGCGGGCCAGCCTGCCGCATTACTGGGACAGGGCCGACCATGGAGCCGCCGCCAGCTACAACGAAGCGAACGGTAAAGACGTTGCGCATACCCGACTGGCCATCCAAACCCCCGCATTTGATGCCGAGATGGACCGCGCCGAGAAGGCCAAGGCAGCGAAGCGGATTGAGGGATTTTGAACCGGTCCGCCCACCGGGGCGGGGGCGTCACGCTGCCTTGAGAACCGCCTCGGGGTTGCTCATCGCCACCCGCAAGAGCACCAGGGCGGCCCCGCGTGGCTTGCGGCGGCCCTGTTCCCAATTTTGCAGCGTGTCGATGCTGACGCCGAGCAGCTTGGAAAACTGCGATTGCGAGAGGTTGAGCTTCGCGCGGGCCGCCGCCGCCTCATTCGTGGCCTGCACCGCCGCCGCCTGTCGGCTCTGGTATTCCTTGGGGTCGATGGCCGTGCGGGTAAATCCGCCCTTGCCGTCTGGCTTGATCGTGTAAACACGCGCGGGGGCCGCTTCCCCGGTGAGCACCACCGCGATCTGCTTCTTGAGCTTCTTGATTTTCTCGGGTTTCATTTCTCGATTTGCTTTCTAAGGCTGGCCAGTTCGCTCTCGCTGAGGTTTTCCTTCTCGTTCTTCTGGAAGATGTCCACCAGCAGGATTTGGCCGTCCGCCTTCTGGTAGAAGTAGATAACACGCACGCCGCCGCTCTTGCCCTTGCCGGTGGCAGACCAGCGGACCTTGCGCAGCCCGCCGCCGTTACGGATGACGATCCCGACTTCCGGGCGTTGGATCAATTCGATTTGCAGGCCGAGCAGGCTGGCGTCGTCCAGTAGCCCCGCCACCTTTTTAGCGAAGCCGTGCAGTTCGACGAACGTCATGCTCTTTTTGTACGCCATTGGCGTATTATTCGCAAGATAAACTTGCAATTATTTTCGGGGAGCAGGGAAGCGCATTCTCAGGTGTGCTACAGATTGTGCTACATAACCCGCTTTTCTCGTCTCGCTCTGAAAACCGGATCATTCCTCCATAAACCGCGCATTTACAGAGACAAGCGAAACCAGAAAACACGCGGAGCAACGCGAAAAAACCTTTACAGGCACAATCCTAAGTCTGGCGCGTCTACCAATTTAGCCATCTTGGCGCACGGAGGCTACCCTAAGTTCGGAGCAGGCCGTCGTCCAGCGTTGTTTGCGGGGATTCGGTCATGCTTGGCGTGCGCACGCCAAGACGCGTTCCGACAGCCAGTCGATTTGCGTCTGCTCGTCGGGCATCGTCGAGAGATCCACCTTTGTAAAGTTCCTTTCCCGCTGAAACCAAGTAACCTGTCGTTTGGCGTAGCGGCGAGTGGCGGACGCGATCTTATCCTGACATTGAGCCAGAGTTTGCCGACCGACGAGGCAATCCTGAATATCCTGCCACCCGATCATGCGCGACGCCGTGGGCGAAAGCGTCTCCCGCGAGGCGGCCCGGACTTCCTCGACGACGCCCCGGTCAAACATGGCGCCCACCCGGCAGGCGAGGCGGGTGTGCAGGTCCGCTTTGGGGCGGACGAGAAACACGCCGTTCGGTCCTTGGTCAGGCGGCCCTTGCGACCAGAGGTCCCGGTGGGTCGAAAAGGGTTGCCCCGTCAACAGACACACTTCGACGGCGCGGATGAGCCGACGTTTGTTGTGTGGGTCGATGGTATCGGCTGCCAACGGGTCGAGCCCCCGCAGTCGCGCCAAGAGAGTAGGGGCCGCCAGCAGTTCCAGTTCGGCGCGAATGGCCGGGTTTGCCTCGGGCAAGGGCGACAGGCCGTGGGTCAGTGCTTTGACGTACAGTCCTGTTCCGCCGACGACCATCGCTGGCTTGTTCCGGCGGAAGATCGATTCCAGGCAGCGATGCGCATCGTCCAAATAACGCGCGACGTTGTAGGTGGTGGCCGGTGAGACGGTTCCAATCAAGTGGTGTGGGACCTGGCCGCGCTCCGCCGGGGTGGGTTTGGCTGTCAGCAGGTCGAAGCCTCGATAGACTTGGAAGGCGTCCGCGCCGACGATCTCCGCGCCGCAACGTGCTGCCACTTTTACCGCCAGACTGCTTTTGCCGACGCCGGTGGGACCGACGATAAAGAAAGGAGTTGGCATAAAAAAACCCGGCCTCATCTTAGGATGGGCCGGGTTTTGAAGGTCGATAGAAGAAAAATCAAGCCGCGAAACGCGGTTCGCTGCGGCCATCGTGCTGATCGATGTTCTTGGCGCCGCTGACGACGAGCTTGCGGCTCATGAATTCTTTGTCGTGCAACTCTTGCACCGCGCGCTTGGCCTCGTCCACCGTCTGCATCTGGACGAAGGCAAAACCTTTGGAGCGTTGGGTCTGACGGTGGCTCACCACCTCAACGGTGACAACCTGGCCCACGCCGTTGAACAGTTCCGTGAGGTCGGTTTCCGTGGCGTCAAAGGACAGGTTGCCGACGTACAAACGCGGGCTGGTGACTTCCACGGACTCGGGTTTGCGGCTGATACGAGCCGGCTCCACCGAGGATTTGGGACGGCTTTCCGTGCGCTCGGCGGCAGGGCGGCTCCCGTCGGAAGGTTCGTCCTTGCGGACGGCAGGAGCGGGTTTCGAACCGGTAAAAAAGCCGGTGATTTTTTGCCAGAGGGTAGGGGCAGGCGGTTTGCCGCCGTTGCCACGCCGCTCGGAGTTAGGGCGGCCCGAACGGCTCTCGCTACGGTTTCTGGATGGACGGCGTGAGCCTTGGCCGGATCGTGAAGGTTGATAGGACATGTTTAAGGTCAGGATGGGATGGTCGAACGCTGCGGGTTCGGCAAAGCGCACTCGGGAGAATGCACGGTTCCTCAGACCTCGAGCCTGCCCTGGGATGCGTTGTGCGCAGACGATCAGGCGGGAAGCGGTGGGTCTCAGGGAGACTTTGCCGGCGGGGACTGGGGGCCGTGAATCGCCACTTTTGCCCGACCGGCAGAAAATCCTCCCGGTGCGGCGCCAGCATCAGGGATGGTCCGGTCATCGGGCGGTGTTTCCAGAAGCAAAACGCCACGGCCAACACCGTGAACACCTCTAAAAACAAATTTTGATGAGCAAGAACCATCCAACGTAACCCATAAGGGCACCCAGTCTGCCGCACTTTTAGTCCATCGTTGGCCCGTTGGCAAGACGAATCGTGTTGACGGCCAATAGGAAGCGTGCCGCCGCCGATCCGCCCGGAGAACGATGAAAATTCTCCGGGTGATGGAGCGTGGCTAGTGTGCGCGAGAGAATATCTCGGTAGACAGGGGTCAGGGTGGATGGCTACTTCCGGGCGCCAAGAGGGCCACTCGCCGCCTGGCGGCCTTACATCCGTTTTTACAACGATTGAAACTGGTCGGGCGGAAGTCAGGCCGCTTCACGGCGAGTAAGACCCATGGTGCCAGTGGGCACTCATGGCGCCCGGAGGTCGCCATCCACCCCGGAACCTTCTTCCGCTCGCTTAGAGAGCCCTGCCGCAGCAATTCTTGAACTTCTTGCCGCTGCCACAAGGACAGGCATCATTACGTCCAACCTTGGGCAATTCACGCCGGTTGGGGATTTCCAACTGCGGCGGCTCTTCGATCACCGGCACGCTGGCAACCGGGGAGGGGCGGGGGGAAATCCCGTCCGCAATGGGGTTCAGCAGAGAAGGTTGGTGGGTTGGCCGCGGTTGTTGCCCGGTGGAAAGCGTCTCGTGCAGGAGCGTCTGCGGCAGGCTGGCGAGGAATTTCTCGAACGCTTGCAGGTTGGAGGTGCTGCGGAAAAGATTGTGCAGGATTTCGAACTTGATGTTCGACATCAGTTCGACAAACATCGAATAGGCTTCGTTCTTGTATTCGACCAGCGGGTCTTTTTGACCGATTCGCTGGAGCTGGATGCCCTCGCGGAGCGCGTCCATCCCGAAGAGGTGTTCCTGCCAGAGCCGGTCCACGGCGTTCAAGACGATGTAACGCTCCAGGCCCTTGACCGCGTCCGGGTCTTCGTGGCTGGATTTCTCCAGGTAAGCTTTGCGGATCGCATCGACCAGAAACTTTGCGTTTTCCTCAATGGTCCGTGTTTCCAAACCGGCTTTTTCGGCGGTCAAACCCACCGGAAACGTCATGTTCACCCACTGTAACAGACCTTTGTAATTCGGCTCTTCGCCCTCGGCCTTGAGGTAATCCTCGACCTTGAGTGGGATCGCCTCATCAATGACCTCGTCGATGAGATGCCGGGGGTCTTCCGTATCGAGCGTCTCGTTGCGGTAGCCGTAGACGACCTCGCGCTGCTTGTTCATCACGTCATCGTACTCCAACGTGTGCTTGCGGCTCATGTAGTTGCGTTGCTCCACGCGCTTCTGCGCGTTTTCAACGCTGCGGTTGAGCAACGGATGTTCCAGTTCCTGGCCGTCCTCTAGTCCGAACTTCTCCATGATGGTCGTCATGCGGTCGGAAGCGCCGAAATTACGCATCAGATCGTCCTCGAAGCTCACGTAGAAACGGGAGGCTCCGGGGTCGCCCTGGCGCGCGCAACGGCCGCGCAACTGCCGGTCGATGCGGCGGGATTCGTGGCGTTCCGTTCCGAGCACGTTCAGCCCGCCCAATTCGGCCACGCCCGGCCCGAGTTTGATGTCCGTGCCGCGGCCGGCCATGTTCGTGGAGATCGTGACCGTATCCTTTTGCCCGGCGCGCGCGACGATCTCGGCCTCCTGCCGGTGGTACTTGGCGTTGAGGACGCTGTGAGGGATTTTCTCGCGCTTGAGCATCCGGCTGAGCACTTCGGAGGAATCGACGCTGGCCGTGCCGACGAGCACCGGTTGGCCCCGGCTATGGCTGTCTTTCACCTCGGCGACCACGGCGTTGTACTTCTCGCGGCGGGTCTTGTAGATGCGGTCGTTCCCGTCGGTGCGGCGGATGTTGCGGTTGGTCGGGATGACGATGACATCGAGCTTGTAGATGTCGTGGAACTCGTTGGCCTCGGTCTCCGCCGTGCCCGTCATGCCGCCCAGCTTATGATAGAGGCGGAAATAGTTTTGGATCGTGATGGTCGCCAGAGTCTGCGTTTCGCGGTCGATCTGCACGCCTTCCTTTGCCTCCACGGCCTGATGCAGACCGTCGCTCCAACGTCGGCCCGACATTTTGCGGCCCGTATATTGATCAACGATGACCACCTTGTTCTCTTCGACGACGTACTCCACGTCTTTCTCGAAGAGGCAGTAGGCGCGCAGGAGTTGGGAAATATTGTGGATGCGTTCGGCTTTGTTGTCGGTCTCAGCTTGCAGCGCGGTTTTTGCCTTGTCTTTGGCGGCATCGTCGAGGTCCTTGCGGATGTCGATCTCCGCAAAGGCGGTCATCAAGTCGGGTAGCACGAAAGCCTCGGCGTCATCGGGATTCAGGAATTCGCGGCCTTGCTCGGAAAGATCAGATTCCTGGGCGCGTTCGTCGATGGTAAAAAACAATTCTTCTTTGAGCGCGTAAAGTTCCTCCTTCCGGGTGTCCTGGTGAAAGGAAAGCTCGGCCTTGTCCAAGGCGCGGCGGTTCACCGGGTCTTCCAACAGACGCAGGAGCGCCTTATTGCGCGGCTGGCCGAGCTTGGCTTTGAAGAGCAACAGGCCGCCTTCTTCGGTTTTTCCGTCGTCCAGCAACCCTTTGGCTTCGTTGACCAAACGGCTGCAGAGCATGGTTTGCTTGCGGACGAGTTGCTCGATGCCGGGCTTGAACTTGTCGTACTGATGGGTGGAAACCGTCGCCGGGCCGGCGATGATCAACGGCGTGCGCGCTTCGTCGATGAGGATGGAATCGACCTCGTCCACGATGGCGTACACGTAGCCGCGCTGGACCTGTTGCTCGCGGCTGGTGGCCATGCCGTTGTCGCGCAGATAATCGAAGCCGAGTTCGCTGTTGATGCCGTAGGTGATGTCACAGGCGTACTGGGCGCGCTTCACGTCGGGTGACTGGTCATGCTGGATGCAACCGCAAGTCAGACCAAGGAAACGGTAGAGCTCGCCCATCCATTCGGCATCGCGCCGGGCAAGGTAGTCGTTGACCGTGACCAGATGCGCGCCGCGTCCGGTCAGAGCGTTCAGATAGAGGGGCAGGGTGGCCACGAGCGTCTTTCCCTCGCCGGTGGCCATTTCGGCGATCCGGCCGGAGTGCAACACCATGCCGCCGATGAGTTGCACGTCGAAATGCACCATGTTCCAGGTGACCGGTTGGTCGCTGACCAGCCAGGATTTGCCGCAGAGCCGACGAGCGGCGTTTCGGACGACCGCGAAAGCATCGGGCAGGATTTCGTTGAGAATCGCCTCGCGTTCGACCGGATTTTCCACCGGGGCCAGCCGCTCTTTCCAGGCGAGGGTTTTGGCCCGCAATTCTTCGTCGGAGAGCGATTTGAATTGTTCGTCCAGTTCGTTGATGCGACGAACAATTGGGGCCATGCGCTTCAGCTCGCGTTGATTCTTCGAGCCGAGGATTTGCTTCAAAATCCAGTTAAACATAAAAAGTCAGGATCTATCGGCCATTTTGCCGCAGAAAACAAGGGGCGGTTCCGCGTCTGCGCGTGCCGGGCAGACGCGCCGCCCGGAGTCAAAATCGGTCTGGTGGAACTAGGCGGTGATCCAGGGTGCAGCCCGGCAATCACTTGCTGCCCGGTTTGACGGCGGTCGATGCGGCGAGATCGGGGGGCAACGCGCTGGCCTCGAACGTTTCGACGTTCAGCTTGAGCAAACTGACGAAAGGACACCCGAAATCCGGGGTGGACTCGCTGCGGTCCACGAGCACTCCCACGGCAGCGACGATGCCACCCCGGGAACGGACAATATCGATGGTCTCCTGGACCCGTCCGCCACGGGTAACCACGTCCTCGACCACGATGAAACGTTCGTCGGAGCCGACTTCAAATCCTCGCCGCAGGACCAGACGGCCTTCGTCCTTTTCCGCGAAAATGTGGCGTTTATCCAACGCGCGGCCCACTTCATGGCCAACGACGATGCCGCCCAAGGCGGGCGAAATCACGGCATCGCAGGCGATGGCTTGCAGTTTTTCCGCCAGAGCGTGGCAAAGGCGTTCTGCAATCCGCGGATGCTGTAGAACCATGGCGCATTGAAAAAATTGGCGGCTGTGGAGACCTGAACGAAGGACAAAATGTCCGTCGAGCAGAGCGTGGGTTTCTTTGAAAGCGGTGAGAACGTCTGCCGAGGTCATGGATCGGGTTGAGGAATGCGGACGAACCATGTCCTCAACGAAACCAATTAGCTACTGGAAGAAACAGCGAAGGGCATGAAGACACGGGGATGACAGTTCACAGGGCCCGCCGAAACTGGTTCACAAGTTATTCACCAGAGCATAATCCGCTGTTGGCAATGGATATAAATATAACATCATACAATAAATGTAATATAAACTTTAATGGGATGAATGCAGATGAGGTAGTGGTGATTCCCTTTCCAAGCGATTTCTTCTGACGCACGAAGCTGCGCCACCGTCCGCTTCAAACAATCACCTTCAACGCGCGCGGTAGTGATTTCAGATGTACTGGCAGCCGACCTGCCTGGTATCCGTCCACATGAAACGGCAGGTCTGCTTTCGCCGTGATGTACACCTCGCTGGCAAAAAATGAATCGATCTTCGGGCTGTATGCGTAGCGGCGGCGGCTGATCGACCAGAAATGCTTGAGCAATTCCCGTTTGCTGAAGTTCCTGAAAATCCGGATGTTCAACAGCCCATCGTCCAGCCACGCGTCGGGTGCGACGGTGAAACCGCTGCCGTAGTAACGGCCGTTGGCCACGATGAGCATGAAGGCCGAAAAATCCAGCTCGCGATGTTCGCCAGCGGCATAAGGCAAGACCTCGCGCTGGCGCGCCGAGTCGGCCGAGGCTGCCGCGTGGTAAGCCTCCGACAACGGCAGATTGAGTTCGAAATGGATGCGTTCAGGTTCGGCCTGATACGCCAGCCGGAGCGCCTGCCAGAGTCGGCGCCAATTGCCGCTTTTGATCTCCTCGCCGAGCGGAAATAGCTGGGCGTCGATGCCCACTCCAGCGGCCTCGAAAAAATAATGTTCGTCGTTGGCGACACCCACATCGACCCGCCGGACGCGGCCTCGCGCCAAGACCCGGCAAGCCGCCTCCAGATCCAGCGGCAGTTGCAAGGCGCGCGCAAAATTGTTGTAAGTGCCCAGAGGGAGAATCCCCAACGGACAGGCGGTTCCGACCAGACCTTTGGCAACCGCGCCCACCGTGCCATCGCCGCCACAGGCGATCACCATCGAAAACCCCTCCTCCACCGCTCGCCGCGCGACGAGATGAGGCGGCTCATCCGGTTTGGTTTCAACAATTTCCGCCCAGATCCCTGCCGCGCGTAGGGCGGTCCAGATCCCGGTGATTTGTTCACCGCGATCCCTGGCGACGGTGCCACCCACGGGATTGATCAACAGGCAAGCACGGCGTTGGCGGCCGCCGAAGGTGATCGCGTCCTCCGGTAGAGGCTCTTCTTTGAAAACGGATTTTGCCATTTGTTCGCCAGAGGAGGATTACCGGAGAAACTACCAACGATACGTAAACCTCGCCAGCCGCCGTTCGAGTTCGGCCACAACCCGGGTTTCCTCTGCCTCTCCGCCGGGAGTTTGGAAGGTCACGCTGAAACGCAGGTAGGCACCGGCCTCGTCCCAGGGCACCGTCGAGATCAGATGCTCGGTAATGAGCCATTGCGAGCAGGCTTCCGCCGAGGCGAACGAGACCGTCGTGCCGTCCGCCCCGGTGGCGCCACGGGGAGCAGGCACGTAGAGAAAAAAAGAGCCGCGCGGCTTTTCCACTTGGAAGCCGAGGCGTTGCAACATGGGCACCAGCAGGTCCATGCGGCGGGAATATTTGGCCGCGATTTCCATCGTGATCTCGGGATGATCAAACGCATAGGCCGCGGCGTTCTGAATGGCCAGGAACTGTCCGGAGTCGGTGTTGTCCTTGACGGTGGCATACGCCTTGACCAACTGCGCGTTTCCGGCGACGAAACCGCAACGCCAGCCGGTCATGTTGAAATTCTTGCTGGCGGAGTGCAGCTCGACCCCGATTTCCAACGCGCCCGGGGTGGCCAGAAAACTCAACGGCTTGCCCTCGAACATGAGCGCCGCGTAGGCAAAATCATGGATGACCACTAGTCGATGTTGTTTGGCGAAGGCAACCACTGACCCGAAGAATTCCGGCGTGGCGCTGGCTCCGGTCGGATTGTTCGGATAATTCAGCACGAGCGTTTTCGCGCGCGCCAACACCTCTTGGGGAATCGAGTGGAGGTCCGGCAGAAAGTGGTTTGCGGGCGTGAGCGGCAACGGGTGGACCTCCCCTCCGTAGTAGCGGGCATGGGTGCCGAACACCGGATAGCCCGGCACCGTCATCAGGGCAACGTCGCCGGGATTGATCAGGGCGGCGGCCAGCATAGCGAGCGCCGGTTTACTGCCGATGGAATGGACGATCTGCGTTTCGGCGTCCACCGTCACTCCGCAGAGATTTTGCAAGTAACGTGCGGCTGATGTTTTGAGGGCGTCGCCGCCGTTGTCGGCGTAACCCCTGTTTTCCGGGCGGCGAGCTTCCGCGCAGAGCGTTTCGACGACCCCGGGGAACGCCATCTCGTCCGGCTCCCCTACCCCCAGGTCGAAAAGCTCCGTCTCGGGGTTCGCGGCGAGGGCCGCCCGTTTGGCTCGCTTGATTTTCTCGAATTTATAGATGGCGGTGTCCTTGCCGAAGCGGTTGCCGCCGATGCGTTCGGCAAAAAGGTCTTGGAGGTAGGGTTCTGCGGTCATAGGTAGATGTGGCGGGACTCGAGGAGCGCGCGCAGGATGGCGTCTTCGATCGATTGCACGATTTCGGTCGCAGCAAAATCCGGCGTCAGCGAGACCATCAGGTAACGTGAGTCCATGCGCTGGCGCCAGTCCACCAGAAACCTGCGCACGCCGTCGAAGGTGCGTTGGGACAGCTCAGGGCTGACAAGAAGTCGCCGAATCCCGGCGCGTAGAGGTGTGTGTGCACATCGTAGACCGGCGCATCCGAGACTGCGCGCACGACTGATTGAGCCAAAAGTTGGGGCGGGAGAAATTCTGCGGTCACATTTCTAGAAGTCTAAGTAAAGGCTTTGCGGATGACCGCCTTCCTCCGCTTCGGAGCAAGTCAGTGCGACCAACGAACCCTTGCAAAGGCGGTGATCATTCCACAACGGCGGGGTTCGTGTCAAAGGACTCTCGTGGTTCCGGCGGACCACCGTCCGGGCAACGTGACCATGGAATTCGACCAGGGTTTTTCGCTCCTCTTTTTCGATGCATTCGCGCGGATAGCTCCACAGTATGTTGTATCACTGTATAATTATTAATGTAAATTTACATTTTTTGAAAGTCTCGATTGTTAGTGCCACATAATGAGAAGGTTATATCGGCGGCGTCCCGGTATAGTTCCGTTGCAGTCCGACCGCAGAATCACCAGTTCATAAGAGAAATCATCAATGCATCGTAATTATATGCGGATAAATGACTTGTGATTGTACAAGTTTCGGTGATCCCCGCCTGGACGAGAGTGAATATCCCCGCGCAAGTCGCTCATCGTGCGATATTTTTCGATTTGGGCACACGAATTGCATTGACCAGCTCAGCGTTTTGTCACTAAATGTGGGAAGAAGTGGGTCAAAGTGGGAGATCGATTTCGACGTTGATGCCAAATGATTTACCCAGCTACCCTCCGTTCTCGGGGACGTATCGCCACGCCATGGATGCGAAGCATCGCGTCACGATCCCGTCCCGCTGGCGTCAAAGCGAACAAGACCAATTTTACCTGATGCCTTCCCCGACCAATGATTATTTGTACGCGCTCCCACCGGCGGAGTTTCAGAAGATCAACGAGAAGCTCAACAGCGACCCGCGAATCTCGGCTTCGGACCGCCGTCAGTTCGCCCGTTACTATTTCTCCAGGGCACTGCATTGCCTCATTGACCGCCAGGGACGGTTGCTCCTGCCCGACGATTTCTGCCGCCTTGCCGGTCTGGAAAGCGACGTGTTGCTGGTAGGCACGTTTGATCGTTTTGAAATCTGGTCGCCCGAGCGCTGGGATCGCGTGAGCCTAGACGAATCCAGTACATTCCAACAGGTTGCCAATCTCATCGGAGCCTGATGCCACATCCTGCCGACCCCTTAGACGACGCATGAGACCCTCCGATCCCCTCCACTCTCAAAGCCGGATGAGCTTGCGCTTCCTGTCCTGCACAACAGGGATGCCGGCTTCGATGCTTACACCTGTGTTTAGCGTCCAGACAGCCCCGCAACGGATTGAGGGCGAGGTGGTGGCAGGGGCGATCTTGGCCGGTTTGGCGCTGAGCGAAAACTCTTTTCACCTCCGCACTTCTCTGGACCGCACGAACCTCTTTTATGCCAAGTTTCGCGTTTGATGGTTCCGACATGCCGCCCGACGCGCGTGTTTCGAGGAGCGCGCCGGGGGGGGCAGCCTCGTCGCCGGGATATCATCAGCCCGTCATGGTTGCTGAAATCCTGGAAGCTTTCGCGCCGGTCCCGGGGCGGCTGATTTTGGACGGAACATTAGGCGGTGGAGGACACTCCCAGGCACTTTTGGCGAAAGAGGCAAAAATCATTGGGTTGGACCGTGATGGGGGGTCAATTGGGTATTGCATACAACATTTAGTGGTATACGATGGCGACACTGTCAGGTTTGTGCGGGCAAATTTCCGCGACCTCGGCAGGGCGTTAACCCACCTGAAAATCAACAAAGTGGACGGCATTTTGCTCGATCTCGGCGTTTCTTCGGCGCAACTCGACCGTGCGGAGCGGGGTTTCAGCTTTCAAAAGGCGGGGCCGCTCGACATGCGCATGGATCAGTCGGCTCCAGAAACGGCTGCCAGCATCGTCAACGGTGCGTCTCAGGAAGAATTGCAGCAGATTTTCTGGATGTACGGCGAAGAGCCGGCGGCCAGGAAAGTGGCGGCGGCCATCATCAAAAAGCGTGCCGATGCACCCTTTGAGGATACCCTGAGCCTCGCCCGGTTGGTGGAAACGGTGATCCCGAAGCACGGTCCCCGCCACCCGGCCACCCGCGTTTTTCAGGCTTTGCGGATGGCGGTCAACGACGAACTCGGCGCGCTGAAGGAAGCGCTGGAAACGGTGGCGGATCGGCTCAATCCCGGCGGACGCCTCGCGGTCATCACCTTTCATTCGCTGGAAGACCGGTTAGTGAAAAACTTTGCGCGGGAAACCAGCGCGGCAACCATTGACCGGCCCGAATGGCCCCAGCCCCGACCAAACCCTCGCTACGCCTTTCGCGCGGTTCAACGCCGGGCGATCCAGGCCAGCGAAGCCGAGCAGCGGCAGAATCCGCGTTCCCGCAGCGCCAGGCTCCGCGTGCTCGAAAGAATTTCTCCATCCCACTGACCGCGCCTTCCTCGCACTCACCCCAACTCCGCCGCCGCCCACACCAGACCAGCCGAACCACCCTTTCCTATGAATTCAAACTTCAAGCGCCGAACCAACCGACTGCAATTCGCCGTGCTCCTGCGCGGGGTCATCATCACCGTGTTCCTGGGCGTGGCCGGGTTGAGCTACGTCTATTTGAAGAATCAACTGCACGTATGCGGCACCCAGCGCAAGGCGCTCGAACAGGAACTCAACGCACTGATCTCCGAGAATAACGTCTTGGAAGCGCAAATTTCGCGGCTCACGTCGCGCTCCGCGTTGCAGCGTCGGTTGGACGAAGGTTTCGTGAAAATGGTGCCGATCACCAGCCAGGCGTTGGTGCGCGTCCACACGCCGGAGAACAACCGCTGGGTGGTGGACGACCATCAGGCGGACAGCCAGATCCAGACAATCTCTCATGAGCGGACTGCCCGCCGTTAGGAGACTCGACGGCAAAACCCGACGCGCCGCCAACTCTTTCCCTGATCATTCAGAGTTCGGCTATCCACGGCATCCCAATCCATGATCCCGCCCACCGCAAACCAGACTTCCTGCAACCGCATGGCTCGCAAAGCGCGCGTCCGGTCGCTGCTGGTTTGCGGCGGGATGGCTTTGCTTTTCAGCGTGTTTTCCTACCGGTTGGTTTGTCTCCAGATCGACCGCAGCCACGACTTCACGGCCATCGCCAACCAATCGCAGATTTTCAAACAGGTCATTCCGGCGCAACGTGGGTCGATCCGTGACGTGCACGGCGAGCTGCTGGCGGGAGAGATGCCGATGCAGAAGATCGTCGCCGACGGCAGCCATATGCCGGGGGATGCGCTGAAAGAGACGGCCTCCCTGTTGGCCAGCACCCTTTCGCTCGATGGAAAAATCCTCAGCCAGAAGCTGACACCGGACCGGCGCTATCTGGTGATCAAACACCAGGTGCCTGAACAGACGGCGGAAGACCTGAAAAACGAGGTGGCGCGGCGAAAACTGCACGGAGTCTACTTCGAACCGGATTCCACCCGGATCTACCCGAATGGTTCGCTGCTTTGCCACGTGGTCGGGTTCACGGACTTCAACGGCCAAGGGATTCAAGGCATCGAAAAAAGCATGAACCGATACCTGGAGGGTCATCCGGGTTATCGTTACATCACCCGGGATCGCTCCGGCGCGGAACTCGTCCAGCACCGGGGCGTCGAGCAGGAAGCACGCAACGGGAACAACGTGCAACTGACCATTGACCTCGGTCTGCAAACCATCGTCGAACGCGAACTCGACGCGGCGGTCAAGAAGTACGCGCCCGAAACGGCAACGGCGATTTTCATGCGTCCGAAGACGGGCGAAATCGTGGCCATGGCCAGCCGCCCTTATTTCGACATCAACGAGCGGGCCAAGGCAGATTCCGAGCAGATGAAGAACCGGGCGATCATCGACATGATCGAACCGGGATCGACCTTCAAGATCGTCACGCTGTCCGGGGCGCTCAACGAAAAGCTGGTGCGGCCCGACACCATCGTCAACTGCGAGGGAGGCCGGTGGGAATACGCCGGGAAAATCCTGCACGACGACCATTTGCTGACCACTTGCAGCGTGCACGACGTGCTGGTGTATTCGAGCAACATCGGCGCGGCCAAACTGGCGATGCAACTCGGCGAAAACCGGCTCTACGGCTATATCAAGCGACTGGGCTTCGGGGACCGGACCGGAATCGATCTTCCGGGCGAGATTGTCGGCTTGGTACACCCGACCAGCCAGTGGACCAAGATTTCGATCACGCGGATTCCCATGGGCCAAGGCGTTGCCGTCACCCCGATCCAGATGGTGATGGCGATGGGCGCGATTGCCAACAACGGCAAATTGATGATGCCGCAGATCATCCACTCCATCACGGACGATCAAAATAACCCCATCGCGGATTTTCCGCCCGTTGTCGTCCGGCAGGTCATCAGTCAGGAAACCGTCAAAGCGGTCACGTCGGCGTTGGAAGACGTGGTGATCAGAGGCACAGCCAGACATGGCGCGGTCGCCGGATACGACGCCGCCGGTAAAACGGGCACCGCGCAAAAAGTTTCTCCGCAGGGTGGTTACATGTCGGGCAAATACGTGGTCTCCTTCGTAGGATTCTTGCCCGCGAAGGATCCTGAACTCGTCGGGATGGTCATGTTGGACAACGCCACCACCAAGCAAGGCGAAAATTACGGCGGACTGGTGGCTGCCCCCATTTTTTCGAGCATCGCCGAGAAAGCGATGCACTACCTCAACATTGACCCGACGGTGCCGCTGCTCGTGGCAACGCCGGGCACCACGACTGCCGCCGTGGGCTTGGAACACGACTAACGAGACCACGTTTCCATGCAGCTGAAGCTCTTACTCTCCAAGGCGAGGACACGGCAGATTCGCGGGTCGTTGGACGTGGAGATTTCTTCGATTTGCCACGATTCCCGGCGGGCCGGACCTGGCGCGTTGTTCGTGGCGATGCGCGGCAACCGTGTGGACGGCCACCAGTACGTGGCCCAAGCCATCGCCCGGGGCGCTGCTGCCGTGGTGGTGGAACGTCAGGTGCCGGATCTGCCTGCCACGGTGACGGGCATCGAGGTCGATGACAGCCGTGCCACCCTCGCGTTCGTCGCCGCTTTTTTCCATCACCAACCCGCGCTGAAACTCAAGGTTGCCGGGATCACCGGGACGAACGGCAAGACCACCACGGCCTACCTGTTAAAACACATTTGCGAGCGCGCGGTGTTGCGGTGTGGTTTGATCGGCACCGTGCGATACGAAATCGGCGACGAGATCGTCCCGAGCGGGCACACGACACCGGAGGCCTCCGATCTGCAAGACCTCCTTGCCCGGATGAGAGACGCCGGGTGCAAGGCTGCCGTGATGGAGGTTTCCTCCCACGCGCTGGCACAAAATCGGGTGCAGGGGGTGGAATTCGACGTGGCGGTTTTCACCAATCTGACGCAGGACCACCTCGATTTTCACGGCGACCTCGAAAGTTACTTCGAGACGAAAGCATCTCTATTTACCCGCTTTTTGCCGGCACAAGCCAAAAAACGCGGCACGGCGATCATCAACATTGACGACCGGTACGGAGCGGAACTTCGCGCCAGACTCCCCAAAGAGGCCCGCGTCATCACTTACGGAGTTGGCAACCGGGCGGACTTCCGTGCCAGTAATTTCAAGACCGAGTTAGCAGGCACATCCTATCAACTCGACGCGCAAGATCGCAGTTATCTGGTGAGGTTTCCCTTGATCGGGAAGTTCAACATCTATAATTCGCTCGCGGCGCTAGCGGCGGCGACGGCGCTAGGGGTTCCGCTGAGGGCAGCGATTCTTGCCTTGGCCACCGCCCCACCCGTACCCGGGAGAGTCCAACTCGTGCCGGGTAAGCGTAATTACCAGGTGTATGTGGATTATGCGCATACCGACGATGCGTTGCACAACGTGCTGCGCACCCTGCGCGAACTCAATCCGCACCGACTCATCGTCGTATTCGGTTGCGGCGGGGATCGGGACCGCGCAAAGCGGCCACTGATGGGTCAAGCGGCGGAGCAGTGGAGCGACTACGCAATTATCACTTCGGATAATCCCCGGAGCGAATCTCCAGAAGCGATCATCCGTGAGATCGAGCAAGGTTTTAAGGGGGCAAAATACGAAGTCGTCATCGACCGCGCGGAAGCGATCAAACGGGCGGTCGCCCTGGCGGAAGCCCGCGATATCATCCTGATTGCAGGCAAAGGGCACGAGACTTACCAGCAATTTGCAAACGAGACCATCGACTTCGACGACGTGCAGGTTGCCAGAGCGGCCATCGAAAATCGACAGGTTGAATTATCCTGACTTCTCTTCACATGCAAAGTCTCGATGACAACGACACCGGCGTCGGAATGGATTTTTTCATTGCGCATCCCGGCAGGGACGTTGACGTGTCACATTATCTCCGTCAGATCGCGATCAGCCGGCGAAGACACGCGCCATGGATCAACCGCATCTGGTGTCAAAACCAGCGGCTGTCCGCAAAACCCTCCACGTGGAAGCCCTGACCTTACAGACCATATCAGAGTACGCGGCAGGCACTCTCAGGCAGGGTGATCCCGCGTGTTTGATTCATAGTTTCACGACGAGTTCCCGCCAGACAAAATCTGGTGAGTTATTCGTCGCTTTGAAGGGTGACCGATTCGACGGTCACGATTTTGTCGAACAGAGCGCACGGCAAGGAGCGGGCGGAGCGATGGTCGAACGGGGCTGGGTCGTGCCAACGCTCCCGGATGGCTTTGCGGTGATCGAAGTGGACAACGTGCTGCAAGCTTATCAAAAGATGGCGGCGAGTTACCGTCGAAGCTTGCCGCTCAAGGTCATCGCCATTACCGGCAGCAACGGGAAGACGAGCACGAAAGACCTGACCGCCGCCGTGCTGGGTCAGCAATATCAGGTGATGAAAACCCAAGGGAATCTGAATAACCACATCGGAGTTCCGCAGACGCTTCTCAGCGCCGACGCGGAAGATCAATTCGCGGTGCTGGAACTGGGGATGAATCATCCGGGAGAGATCGCGCCGCTCGCGGTGATGGCGCGGCCGGACACCGCGATCATTACGAACATCGGGACCGCGCACATCGAATTCATGAAGACCCGCGCAGCGATTGCGCAAGAAAAAGGAACGCTTGCGGAAGCGATCGGCGCTTCCGGCCACTTGATTCTGCCCGCCGAGGACGACTTTGCCGATTCCATCGCGCAACGCACTTCGGCTCGGGTGATTACCGTTGGTCTTCAGCGCGGCGATTTGCGCGCAGAACGCGTGGTGGAGGATGCGCGCGGCAGCCGCTTCCAAATCGTGGAAGACAATGTGAGGGTCGATGTCAGGTTGCCGATTCCCGGTTTGCACATGGTGGTCAACGCGCTGCTGGGAGTGGCCGCCGGGCGGGTCCACGGGATGTCGTTGCACGATTGTGCGGAGGGCTTGAGCAAGGTACAGCTCACCAAAGGACGGCTGGAGTTGAAGCAGGTCGGCGGCCTCCGGATTCTCGACGATAGCTACAACGCGAACCCGGATTCGATGGTCGCCGCGTTGAAAACGCTGGCGAGGATGCCGACCAAAGGGCGACGCATTGCGGTGCTCGGCCGCATGGGCGAACTGGGCGAGTTCAGCGAAGCTGGACACCGGCGGGTCGGTGACGCCGTGGCAAGCGAGCGGATCGATTTTCTGATCACCGTTGGACCGGAGGCCGAATATATCGCCGAGAACGCTCAAGCCGGTGGCGTCCGGGAGGTCGCCACCGTTGCAGACGTGGCCGAGGCGGCACAGCGCCTGGAGGCGGTGGCGCAAAGCGACGATCTCATCCTCATCAAAGGCAGCCGATCCGCCGCGCTGGAGAATATTATTTCTGCGTTGATGCACCAGCGGGCGGAATCGATTACCCATCCCATGCCATGATGTTCTACGTTTCCATGTTGAGCCGGTATTTCGGCCCGTTGCGGGTCTTCGAATACTCGACTTTTCGTGGTTTGGCGGCCGCTCTCACGGCATTTTTGATCTCGTTCCTCTTCGGGAAACGGGTGATCCGCAAACTGATCTCCCTCAAGTTCGGGCAGCCGGTGCGCACGCGCGAAGAGGTCAATCAGTTATACGAGACCCATGGACGCAAGAAAGGCACCCCTACGATGGGTGGAGTGCTCATCATCGTCAGTGTCGTGGCTTCGGCGGTGCTGTGGGCAAAACCGACGATTCCGGCGGTCTGGCTGGCGGTCTTCGCGATCATCTATCTGGGTGCGCTCGGCTTTCTGGATGATTACATCAAGGTGACTCAAAAGAACTCCAAAGGACTGAGTGGCCGCCTCAAGCTCGTCGCCCAATTTGTGCTCGCGGTGATCGTGGTGGGAATGTTTCTCTACGGACCGAAGAACCTGATGTTCGGCACCCAGCTTTTTGTGCCGTTCCTCAAGCGGCCTTTGATCGAGAACATGGGCATGATGGCGTTCATCTTCTACGGACTGGTGATCGTGGGGTGCTCGAACGCCGTGAATCTGACCGACGGCCTCGATGGACTGGCGGCCGGTTGCACCGTCACCGTGGCTGGCGTCTACGCCATCTTCACTTTCGCTTCCGGCAACATCCGCATCGCGGAGTATTTGCAGATTCCGCCGCTGCCGGGTAGCGGAGAACTCACGGTTCTCTGCTCGGCCTTGGTCGGCGCAGGGTTGGGGTTTCTCTGGTTCAACGCTCATCCCGCGCAGGTTTTCATGGGGGATACCGGATCGCTGGCCATCGGCGGCTTTATCGCGGTCATCGCCATCTGCTGTAAACAGGAACTCCTGCTCACGCTCGTGGGCGGCGTGTTCGTGATGGAAGCCGGTTCGGTCATCATCCAGGTGGCGAGTTTCAAGCTGACCGGCAAACGGGTTTTCGCCATGTCGCCGCTGCATCACCATTTCGAGTTGAACGGTTGGAAAGAAACGACGGTGGTGGTGCGGTTCTGGATTCTGTCCATCATCTTTGCCGTGCTGGGGCTGGCTACGCTCAAACTCCGGTAGCAACTTCTGAACTGTTTTTCGTCGCGCTTTTCACCATGAATTACCAAGGGAAAAAAGTTGCCGTGCTGGGAATCGGCCGCAGCGGAGAAGCTGCCGCGATTTTGCTGGTTTGCCTGGGCGCGCGGGTCTCGCTGCTGGATCGTGCCGAGGCTGACGTGATCGGGGCGGCCAAACTGGAAAAATTGGCCGGGATGGGAATGCAAGTTTTGACCGGCGACGCCGCGGACGCCGACGCGTCGTTTTATGATCTGGCGGTTCTCAGCCCCGGGATTGATCCGAAAACGACGCTGGTGCAAAATTTCCTGGCGCGCAGCATCCCGGTCATTGCTGAGATCGAACTGGCTTACCAGAGTTCGTCCACGCCGGTCATCGGCATCACCGGCACGAATGGCAAAACGACCACGACAGAGCTGGTGGCCGCGATGCTCACCGGGGCGGGTGTGCGCACCGTCGCCGGAGGGAACATCGGCAAACCATACAGTGAAATTATCAAGGAGGATGAGGCCATTGATATCATCACGTTGGAAGTCAGTTCATTCCAGCTCGAACGCATCCAAAAGTTTCGCCCGACGATCAGTGTTTGGTTAAACCTCACGCCGGATCACCTCGACCGTTACACGGACGAAAATGAATACCGCAACGCAAAACTGCGCATCTTCGAGAATCAGACCGCCGAAGATTGGGCGGTCGTCAATTTCCGCGACCAGCTCCCGGCGTTGGCCGCGAAACGGCTGACCTTCAGCGCGTATGAAGTGGGCGCGGACTTACACTTGGAAAACGAGGTGATCCACTACAAGGACCTTCCCTTGCTCGACCCGCGCGAGACCCACCTGCGAGGCCGTCACAACACGGAAAATCTGATGGCCGCGCTCGGGATCGGGTTGGCCCGCGGGCTGACTGCCGACCAGATGGGTCCGGCTTTGCGGGCCTACCGTCCCCAGTCTCACCGTTGCGAGGTGATCCGGGAGTTGGACGGCATTCTCTACGTCAACGATAGCAAGGCGACGAACCTGGATGCGTTGGAAAAGGCATTGACGAGCGAAGACCGCCCGGTCATTCTCATCGCAGGCGGCAAGGATAAAGGATTTGCGTTCGATCCGCTCGGAGAATTGGTAGGTCAGCGCGCCCGGTGGGTGGTGCTCATCGGCGAAATGGCCGAACGGATCGCGGCGGCTTGGAAAGAATATGTGCCGTGCGAAAGAGCGGGCACGTTGTCCGAAGCCGTCACGATAGCGTGGTCCATCGCCCGACCGGGCGAGGTGGTGCTTTTCTCGCCGGGCACCAGTTCCTTCGACATGTTCAAGAGCTACGCCGACCGCGGCAATCAATTCCGAACGTTGGTGAGCGCCTTACGTTCCACGGCGCAGTCCTGATCTTTTCCCACCTTCCCGGCTGTTTACAAATTCCCGTTCATCCGTCCCTCAACTTCGCACCCTATGCCCGCCGTGCCATCCAGCCCCCGAGTGAAACTGCGTTCCACCAGCCGCAGGGTTCCCCGGACGCGATCCGCCGACATCGACGCAGCCCCGGAGATCGACTCGGAACCTACCATGCGTTTGTCGCGCGCCATTCTGGTGATGCTGTTGTTGCATGTCGTGGCCGTTGGCGGCTTCATTGCTTCCAGTCATTTCCGGGAGCGCGATTTGCGGCGGTTATCCGGCGACCCGTCGGCTGCGGTCGAAGCGGACGATTCACTGACGACGGTCAAGGCGGTGGATGTGACCCGCGCACGGGTAGATGACGCGACCTCGCGTCCGAGCGTCCATGTGGTCCGGCAAGGAGATACCCTCCTGCGAATTGCGAACGAAAACGGTGTGACGTTAGCCGCGCTCGTCGCTGCCAACGGGGCCGAAACCGCCACCGCGCCTTTGCGTCCCGGTCAGGAATTGAAGCTGCCTTCGCACTCGCCCGACCCGAGCACACAGGTGGCCGACGGCACGGCGAGCGCTCTGAGCTTGATCGAAGGCAAACCCGGCGTTTCAGCCAAGCCGGACTCCCCGGTGGCTGGCAACAACGTGAAGAGCTCGCAGCTACCACCCGACTCCGGGAAAGTCTACGCGGTCGGCAAGGGCGAAAACGTCTACACCATCGCTCAAAAACTCAAGGTGAGTCCCGAGTCTTTGCTGAGATTGAACCAGATTGACGATCCGAAGAAACTCAAACCGGGACAGAAACTGCGCGTTCCGGTCGCGTCGAAGCCGAAGGGAAAGTCGTGATGCCGTTCACGAAACGACCGGTGGCGTTCTTTTTTTGATTTGTGATTGCCTGCGGTTATTCATTGATCAGATTTTTGTATGAGTAAAAACAGCGCGCTTATCCTGGTGCTCAGTGTAACCGCGCTGGTTAGCATCGGCATGGTGATGCTTTTCAGCACCGGTGCCTACGCCCATGATGCCCATGGCGACGCTTACGTTTTTCTAAGACGTCAAAGCATGTGGTTGGGGGTCGGGGTCGTCGCGTGTGTGCTGGCCACGATGATCGACTACCATATCTGGGCAAAAATGTGGCTGCCGACGTTCCTCACGGCGGCGGGGTTGCTGGCGCTTTGCTTCGTGCCGCACGTCGGTAAGATCGTCCATGGTTCCGCGCGCTGGGTGCATCTGGGACCGATCCTGTTTCAGCCGAGTGAATTGGGGAAGTTCGCCGCCGTGGTGGCGTTGGCGTGGTGGTTCAGCCGCTACGAACAGCGCAGCTCACAACTCCTGCACGGGTTCATTTTTCCGATGTTGTTGATCGGGGTATTGATGGCGCTGATCGTCCGCGAAGAAGACCTGGGAGCCACCCTGCTCATCGGTGTGACGATGATCACCATCATGTTCGTCGCGGGCAGCAATCCTTTGTACATGCTGGTCCTGGGGCTGGCGCTGGTCGGCGGCATCTGGTTGTTGGCTCATCACATGCACGAGCGGGCGGGCAGATTGGATGCCTTCTGGCACCTCGAAGAGCACAAGAACGACAAGGGCTTGCAGCAATACGAAGCCCTGAAAGCGTTTGGTTCCGGTGGTCTGTACGGACTCGGACTCGGCGAGAGCCGCGAGAAAATCGGTTACCTGCCCTTCGCGCACACCGATTTTATTTTCCCGATCATTGGGGAAGAGTTGGGGCTGCGTGCCACCCTGCTCGTGATTTTCACGTTTCTGAGCGCCACCCTGAGCGGGATTGTGATCGCCATGCAGGCCCGCGACCGTTTCGGAATGTTGCTCGGCTTTGGACTGATCATCAACATCGCGTTGCAGGCCTCGGTCAACATCGGCATGACGACCGCCCTGCTGCCGAATAAAGGGATGCCGCTCCCCTTTATCAGTTACGGTGGATCGAACCTCTGCCTCTGCCTGCTTTTCACGGGGGTGCTGCTCAACATTTATCGACAGGGAACGCTCGCCGAAACCGGCGAGGTGACCCATATCGGCGTCCTCCGAGCACGGGTCACGCCCCGTCTGTGAAACATCTCGGTCCAGATCCGTGGCGTTTGCCGATGGGCTGAGGGTTGCATTCCGGCTTCCGTCCATCGAAGGTCGGCGTTTCAGCCATGAGACCGCCCGATCTTTTCTCCACCGTTCACGAGGGAACGCGCCGATGAACGTGGTCATCGCTTGCGGCGGGACGGGCGGGCATCTTTTCCCGGGATTGGCGGTCGCGGAAGTCCTGCAAGCCAAGGGACACGAGGTCCTGATTTTCATCTCGGAGAAGGAGATCGATTCGCTGGCCGTCCGCGATCATGTAGGCCGTTTCCGGTTTGAAAAACTGCCGTCGGTTGGAATGCCCCGTTTGCTTTCGCGGGCCTTCGTCGGTTTTTCACGCGGATTGGCTTCCAGCTTGGCGCGTTGCCGACAAATTTACCGCGAATTCAAACCGCAGGCGGTGTTGGGCATGGGCGGATTTACCTCGACGGCGCCGATGCTTGCCGGACGCCTCGCGGGAGTGCCGACGTTCATCCACGAATCGAACGCTATCCCCGGCAAGGCGAACCGTTTCAACGCACGGCTCGCCAGGGCGGTGCTCCTGGGGTTCGCCGAATGCATCAAACGCTTTCCCGCCGGGACCCCCTGCGAAGTGACGGGGACACCGATCCGCGCCAGTCTGCGCGAACGGCTCGCCCCCCACCAGGCGCGGGCGTTGTTCGGCCTGCCGCCAGACGGCCTGCCGACTTTGCTCGTCATGGGAGGCAGTCAGGGGGCGCACGGAATCAACCGGGCGGTGTTGAATTCCCTGCCCGTGTGGAAGGACCGGTTGCAAGTGATCCATCTGACCGGACGAGACGACGAGCAACCCACCCGCGACGCCTACGCCCGGCTGGGAGTCCCGGCTTACGTGGCCGCGTTCCATCACCGGATGCAGGAGGCTTACTCGGCGGCCGATTTTGCCATCGCCCGGTCTGGCGCGGCCAGTTTGAGCGAACTGGCTTTTTTCGGGTTGCCAAGCTTGCTCATCCCCTACCCCGCCGCGGCGGAGGACCATCAGACATTGAACGCCCGAATCTTCGTGGATGCGGGAGCCGCGCTGTCGCTCCCGGAACAAGATGCCACTGGTGAGACGCTCGCCGGCATCGTGCTGGACGTAGCGCAAAATCCAGAAAAATTGGCGGCGATGAGTGATAAATCGCGTCGCCTTTCGCCTGCGGATGCGGCATCCTTGGTGGTCGAAACCATCGAACAACGATGCCAAGCGTGAGCGAGGAAGACCCGGCAACCGGCGGCTTGCGAGGGACCGAACCCAAGCGTGTCCACCTCATCGGCGTCGCCGGTTCCGGGATGAGCGGGCTGGCGGGTCTCTTGCTGGCGCTTGGGCACCGGGTCAGCGGTTCGGACAAGGTCGATACGACCGAGGTTCGCAGGCTCCAGGGCGAAGGTCTGGTTTTTCAGTGCCCGCATTCGGCGGGGATCGTTCATGACGCGGAAATTGTCGTCTATTCTTCCGCCGTCAAGAAAGGCAACCCCGCGTTTGACGAGGCGCTGCGTCTGGGCAAACCGCTCATCCGCCGCGCGGAAGCGTTGGCCGCGCTGATGGCCATCCGCCGCGGCATCCTCGTCTCCGGGATGCATGGCAAAACGACGACCAGTTCCATGGCTGCGCACGTGTTGCGAGCCGGCGGGTTGCGTCCCTGCCATTACGTCGGCGCCGAGATTCCCATCCTGGGCGCCAACGCGCATTGGGACCGGGAGGGAGAGTATTTCGTGGCCGAGGGCGACGAGAGCGACGGCACCATCGCGCTCTTCCGGCCGGAGCACACCATCGTTCTGAACGTCGAGGAAGAGCACCTGGATTATTACGCGGACCTCGCGGCCATCGAGCGCGTCTTTTCCCGGTTGCTCGACCAGACGCACGGCAAGATTTTTTATTGCCTCGACGACGCGAACACGACGCGGCTGTGCGAAACCCGGGCCAACCGCGTTTCCTTCGGAGCGAGTTGCCGCGCCGATTATCGCTACGAAACGCCGCGGTCTCACCAATTTCAATCCCGCTTCGAGGTTTACCGACGCGGCGAACTCCTCGGAGAAGTGCGGCTCAACGTTCCGGGCCGCCACAACGTGAGCAACGCCACCAGCGTGATCGCGTTAGCGATGGAGTTAGGCGTGGATTTTCCAACGGTCGTCACCGCGCTCGAAAGCTTTCGCGGCGCGCGCCGCCGGTTCGAGTTCAAGCATCGCGGGCCGCGCTACGCCGTGGTGGACGATTACGGGCACCACCCGAGCGAGATCCGCGCAACGCTCGAAACCGCCCGGGCGGGTCACGGCGGCAGGATCGTGGCGATGTTCCAACCCCACCGCTACACCCGCACCTACGCCCTCCGCGAGGAATTCGGCCAGGCGTTCGGTCACGCAGACGTGGTGATGGTGGCCGACGTGTACGCGGCCAGTGAAACGCCGATGACCGGCGTCAGCGGCCAGACGGTCGTTGATGCGCTGCAACGGCACGGACATCAAAATGCTTTCTTTGAACCGCACCTACGCAGGCTGGCGGCGCGCGTCGGCAGCTCGCTCCGGCCGGGCGATCTGCTGTTGAGCATGGGCGCGGGTAACATCCACGAAGCCGCGACGCAGTTGGCGCGTGACCTTGCCCTGCTGGAAGAACTCCAGAGCGCCACCGGAAACGAAGGTTCGGCGCGACTCTACGAGCCTCTCTCGAAACACACGACGTTGCGCGTGGGCGGACCGGCCCGATTTTGGGTGGAGCCCACCACGGAAGCAGCGTTTGCCCGGCTGGTGAAATTTGCGGGCTGCCACGGTCTGCCGGTGTTCGTCATGGGCCGTGGGTCGAACCTCCTGGTGCGCGACGGCGGCATCGAGGGTTTGGTGATCCATCCAAACGGCGGCGATTTTGCCAAGGTCGAGGTGAACGCCGAAGCCCTGGAAATTACCGCCGGAGCAGCGGTGGGTTTGAAGCGTCTTTGCGGTGCCGCCGCGAAAGCCGGCATCGGGGGTTTCGAGTGGATGGAAGGCATTCCCGGGGCGGTCGGCGGTAGCTTGCGCATGAATGCCGGGGCGATGGGGATTGAGACGTTTGATCAGGTGGTTCGACTGCGCGTCGTCGATCAAACAGGCGAAATCCGCGAGCTGCGCCCCGAGCAGATGGAAGTTCATTACCGGGAAGTCCCGTCGTTGGAAACCAACTACGCTTTGGCGGCGACTTTTCGAGGTCACTCGAGCGATGCACAAGAAATTCAGGGCTTGCTGGATAAATCATCCAGCAAACGCAAAACCTCCCAACCCATCGCCGCCAGCGCCGGGTGCATTTTTAAAAATCCGTCGCGCGAATGTCCCGCCGGTAAACTCGTGCAAGAACTGGGACTGAAGAACGCGCACGAAGGAGCCGCTCGCGTGTCGGAAATCCACGGAAACTTTATTGTCAACGATGGCGGCGCGTCGGCATCGGAAGTGCTTGGTTTGATCGAGCGGATCAAGCAGGCGGCCTTTGAGGCGCGGGGAATCCGCATGGCTACCGAGGTGCAAATCGTCGGCCACGATTGAAGGGTTCGACCGGTAAGTTTCGTTTCTATTGTCGATTGGATAGGCAGAGGACCGCGATATTAGTTTTCGCGTTGACGAACGAACGATCATGCGTGCAAAAATAGTGCCCCCGCCGCACGAAGTGTGATTGACTCTTTGATCGATCAGACCCACACTTTACGAAGTTTGGATCGATCATCGGAATGCAAACCGTTACCCTTTCTCCAAAGTTTCAGGTGGTGATTCCGCAAACGGTGCGTGAGGCGTTGGGTCTGCGCCCCGGAGAAAAATTTCAGGTGGTCTCCTACGACGGCCGCATCGAATTGATCCCGGTCCGGCGCATGAAGCAATCGCGGGGTTTTCTCAAGGGGATGACCGCGAACATCGACCGCGTGGAAGGCGACCGGCCCTTATGAACAACACGGTAGATTCCTCCGCCTGGGTCGAGTATTTCATCGACGGCCCCAACGCGGCTTTTTTTGCGTCCGCCATCGAAAACACCGCGAACCTGGTGGTGCCTTCGATTGCGCTGCACGAAGTCTTCAAGAAGACGCTGCAAAACCAGAGCGAAGGCAACGCGCTCCGTGCGATTGCCCAGATGAAACAGGGCAGCGTGCGGGACCTGGACGAAGAGGTCGCCCTCAACGCGGCAAGGATCAGTTTCCAACTGAATCTGCCGCTGGTCGAAAGCATCGTGCTGGCGACGGCCCGCGCCAGCAACGCACGCCTCTGGACCCAGGATGAATGTTTTCGAGGGATCGAGGGGGTCAATTACAAACCGAGAGCCAAAGGCCGCGCCGCGTGATTCGCGCGCCGTTGCTGTCCTCGCCTCACTTTTTGTGATGAAGCTAGCCCACCTCAAAATTGCCGTGCTCGTCGGCGGTCCTGGCACGGAACGCGATGTGTCGCTCCGTTCCGGTCAGAACGTGGCGCGATGGCTGCGTGAGGCGGGCGCCGCCGAGGTGATCGAGATCGACGTGCGCGACGCAGCCTTCGTCCTGCCGCCGGAGGTAAACCTCGTGTTCAACAGCATCCATGGAACCCTCGGCGAAGACGGCCAGCTCCAGCGGGCGCTCGAGGCACGCGGCGTTCCCTACACCGGCGAAGGGGTGCGCGGCAGTGAAATCGCCTTCGATAAAATTCTGACCAAGCGCCGGTTCGAAGAACGCGGGGTGGCGACACCCGCCTACGAGGTCATCACGAGGGATCAGGAGCCGACTTTCGCGCTGCCGATGGTCATCAAAGCTCCCCAACAGGGGTCGAGCGTCGGCGTGCATCTGGTTCGTGAGCAAGGCGCCATCGCCGCTGCCCTCCGCGACGTGGCCCAATACGGGGAAGAAATCCTCGTCGAGAAATTGATCACGGGCCGCGAGTTGACGGTCGGTGTGGTCGGCGATCTGGCGTTGCCGGTCATCATGATCAAGCCGAAACAGGATTTTTACGATTTCAAAAACAAATACCCCTGGCTCAACCCCGCCGGTGCGGCGGACCATTTCTGCCCGGCTCCCCTTTCTGACGAACTCACGGCGCAAGTGCAGGCGTTGGCGCTCGCGGCACACCGCGCGTTGGGCCTGGAGGTTTATTCCCGGGTGGACATTCTCCTGGACGAAGACGACCAGCCCTTCGTCCTGGAAATCAATACAATTCCGGGCATGACCGAGAGCAGCTTGCTGCCGGAAGCCGCCCGCGTGATCGGCCTCGCGCCGCCGCAACTCTGCGAGCGCATCGTGGAGTTATCTCTCGCGCGATTCGGTCAGCGAAATTTGTAATTGACCCGACATTCGCCCAAATTTATGCCCTCCGCTTCCCGACCTCCCGGCGCCAAGGCGAGCAACGCGCGCCGTGCGACCCCGCGCCAACGCCGACGGCAGCACCTGCTCGAAGGGGTGACCGTGCGGACCCACGAAGTCGCCCGGCAGCGCAACCGTTGGTTCTGCGGTCTGGCGACAAAACTTCTCCTCGCCGTCTGCCTGGGCACCGGCATTTATCTTGGAGTCAAAAAAGGGGTTGCCTGGCTGATCCTCAAAAATCCTGATTACAACGTCGCCGTTCTGAACGTGGAAACGGACGGGGTCCTCACGCCGGAATCGGTGCTGGACGCTGCCGATCTCCACAAGGGTTCCAACATTTTCATGGTGAACCTGACCCGGGCCCAGGCTCGCGTCGAGGCTATCCCACAGGTGGAAAAGGTGCAGGTCACCCGCCAGTTACCCAACCGGATTTCGATCCAGATCAGCGAGCGCAAACCCGTGGCTTGGGTCGCGCCGGAACGTGGTGCCTCGACCCGTGACGAAGTGATCAAATCCCCCTCCTCTTACTTGATCGACGCGCAGGGCGTTCTCTGGCCACCCAAAAAATTGCTGCCTCAGGATTTATTCCTGCCGATCATTCGCAATTACACGGGGGGACCGCGCTCCGATGGTCAGCCGGTCGAAGGCGAGGAAATCAAAGCCGCGCTCGACCTGCTGCACGCGCACCAGGATTCCATGATCGGCGCTCGCTTTCAGATTCAGGAAATTGACTTGGCCAAGCACTTCGGCCTGCAAGTCACTGACCGCAACGGCTTGCAGGTTTTGTTCGGCCCGGACGAGATGGACCGCCAGTTGAAGCGGTTGGACGTGTATCTGCAAGTGGTCGATCAGCGCGGCGAAAAGCTGCAAACCATCAATCTCCTGGCCCAGAAAAACGTCCCGATCACTTTCGTCACCGCCCCGGTGCCCAACGATCAACCTGCCGATCCTATTCCTGCCGCGACACCCGCCAACGTAAGTGTGGCCAAACCCACTCCTGCCACCACGAAAAACAAAGGCAAAGTGCATCCCAAAGAAAAGCCCACGTCCCCCAAGCATTCCAGGTCCGGCGGCAAAATCCAACCGTTTGAAACCAGGCATCACTGAGCTGGATGGCGGTGGCGAATCATTTGCAAGAAAGCGTGTTTAGATGAGCAAAGAAAACATTGTGGTCGGCATGGAAATCGGCACGACCAAGGTGTGCGTCGCCGTCGCCGACCTGCGCTCGGATGGTTCCTTGAAGGTGCTGGGGTTCGGCCAGTCTCCCTCGCTCGGAGTGCGCAAGGGCGAGATCGTCCACATGGAGACCGTGCATAAGTGTGTGCGTGACGCCGTGGCCGATGCCGAGCAGAAAAGTGACGTGAGCATCCGCAGCGTCTACGTCGGAATCACCGGCGGCCACATCAGCAGCTTCAACAACCGCGGCGGCGTCGAGTTGCCGGAAGACCGCGACGAAATCGACGAGGACGACCTGGAGGAAGTAAAGCGCAACGCCCGCGACGTGAACATCCCCTCGCAGAACGCCTTCCTTCACGCGATCATCCAGCATTATTACGTGGACGGGCAGGACGGCGTGCTCACGCCCGTCGGCATGTTGGGCACGAAACTGGAAGCCGATTACCACATCGTGCACGGCATCCGCACCCGGGTGCAAAACACGATCCGCTGCATCAAGGAAATTCCGTTGGAGGTCGAAGACGTGGTGCTCAACTCGCTGGCCAGCGCGCAGGTCGTGGTCAGCCAGAACCAGAAAAACCTCGGGGTGCTCGTCATCGACATGGGCGGTGGCACCATTGATTATCTGGTGTACGTCGATGGCGCCATCAAGCAGAGCGGCGTCATTCCGGTCGGCGGCGATCACGTCACCAATGATGTCAGCCTCGGCCTGCGCATCCCGGCGGGGCGGGCCGAGCGGCTCAAGATTGACGAAGGCAGCGCGATTCTTGGCAACTGTTTGCCCGGCGAAACCCTCCATCTCCCACCCGAGCCAGGGTTCGCCGGGCGCGAGATCGAGCGGGAAACGCTCAACAGCATCGTGCATTTTCGTTTGCGCGAGGCTTTCGAGCTGCTCAAGCGGCAGTTGGAAGCGGAGCCGTACCTGCGTTACCTCGGGGCGGGGGCGGTTCTGACCGGCGGTTGCAGCCTCGTGCACGGCGTCAATCATCTGGCCGAGGAAATCCTCGGTCTGCCGGTGCAACCCGCGCAGCCGCCGCCGCTCCAGGGAGTGACCGCCGCGCTGGCCAATCCGCAGCTTTCCACCGCGCTCGGCCTGATCAAGTACGCCCAGTTCGCCCAGATGGAACGACCGGAAACCACGTTCTGGTCCCGCCTGCGTGGGCGTCTCTTCGGCGGGGGCCGCCGAGCGAATTGATTCCTCCGCTTCCCCAAAATTTCCATGAACGATCTCAATGCTATCAGGACAATCGGCGGGCGTTCTGCCGACGCGGATTTTCGCATCAAGGTCATCGGCGTTGGGGGAGCCGGCTCGAACGCGCTCGACCGGCTGGTGCTCGAAGGCTCGGTGAACGTGGACCTCGTGGCCTGCAACACCGACGTGCAGGCGTTGGCGGGTTCGGTCGCCACGCAGAAAATCCAGTTGGGCCGCCACGTGACGCGCGGCCTCGGGGCTGGCGGCGACCCTGAATTGGGTTATTCCGCCGCCGAGGAGGCTGCCGAGGAAGTTCGGCTGGTGGTTGACGGCGTGCCGTTGGTCATCGTCTGCGCCGGTTTGGGTGGGGGCACCGGGTCAGGCGCTGCGCCGTTGATCGTCAAGACGGCGCGTGAGCAGAATTCACTCGTCCTCGTTTGCGCGACGCTGCCTTTTTCCTTCGAGGGCAAACGCCGCTCGCAACAGGCGCAGGAGGCTCTGCGCGCCATCCAACAGTACGCCGACGCCGTGATGTGCTTCGAGAACGACCGGATGGGCGAACTGATCTTACCCGAAGCGGGCATCCACGAGGCTTTTTCGGGTGCGGATCACATCGTCAGTCAGAGCGTCCGGGCGATCATCGATCTCGTGAATCGGCGCGGCCTGATCCACCTGGGTTTTGACGATCTTCTCAGCGCGCTCCGCAACCACGATTCGCGCTGCCTCTTCGGTTACGGCGAGGCATCCGGGCGCGGGCGCGGAAAAGAGGCGCTCGCCCAGGCTCTAAAGAATCCCCTGATGGATCGAGGCTCGCTGCTCGGTCAGGCGTCCAACATCCTCGTCAACATCGTGGGAGGCAATGATCTGACGCTCTCCGAAGTGCAACTGGTCATGGAAGAACTCGCCCAGCATATCGGCGAGCAAACCCAGCTTCTTTTCGGAGCGGCCGTGGATCAGAAACTGGAAGGACGTTTGGGAGTGACGCTGATCAGTTCGCTGGGTGCGCGGTCCAACGGCCAAGCCGCGTTGCCCGCTTCCACCGGAGGGGTCTCGGCGTTGCCCGGTTCCCCCGTCCGCCACGTGGGAAGTGCTCTGCCCATCTCGACGGTCACGGTTTCACCCACGGGCGAAACCGTTGCCGCCTCGCCAAACTCACGTGCGAACACCGAACCCGGCTCCGGCGACAACGCGGTCCGTGGACGCTTCGACAAGAGTGAACCGACGATCATCGACGGCGAAGACCTCGACGTGCCCACCTTCATGAGGAAGAACCTGAAAGTGAAATAGCCAGGGCGGAAATGGCCTCGACATCCGCCGCCGACAAGATGGCGGGCGCTTGCTCGAAAAATGCCTCCTCCAGCGTGCGCATTTGCCCCATCGGCAGCAAACGTCCGTTTTTCCACACCCAGGCGTCATCGCGGTAAGGACCGACGCGCCGCGGGTCGCTCCAGGTGTGCATAGCCACCAGCGGCTTGCCAAGCGCGGCGGCCAGGTGGGACGGCCCGCTGTCCACGCTGACCACACACGAAGCTCGACGCATCACCCAGATCAATTCCGGCAAATTAGTGCAGTCGAGCAGATCCACCGCCGCGCCGGGAACGTCGAACCGGACCTCTCCTCGCCTGCCGACCAGCACGACCCGGCGAGGCGCCAACTGACGGCAAAACGCTTCGATTTGCGTCACCGTGAGCGATTTCCCGGTTCCCCGGGCGAACGGGTGCAATACAACAAAAGGCTCCTGTAAGAGGTGAACCGCCCCGCTCGGGGCCTCACCTTCAGGCAGTGGAAAACGCCTCGCCATCTTCCCGACGTCCAGACCATCGGCCCCTTCCCGTCGAAGCACCGTCTCGGCGAGCATCAGATAGCGGTTGACCGCGTGGGCCACACCCGCCGGTACAGGAGCCACCCGGTCGTACAGCCAGCCCGCGCCTTCCCTGGCATCCGCGATCCCGTACAACGCACGGGCACCGCTCACCCGCCCGATCAGCGCCGAACGCAGCAACCCTTGAAAATCCAGCGCCAGGGTCGGTTTACGTCCATGAATCACCTCCCGGCACCACCGGAAAAACCTGCCGGGACCGGTCACCCCGCGAAACATCTGCCGGGGAAACGGAACGATCTCGTCAACATGCGGGTTCTCCGTCAGCAAGGGTGCCCATTCCGTATTGACCAACCACGAAACGTGGCAATCCGGCCAAGCGGCTCTGAGCCGTGCCACCGCCGGCAACGTGTGAATGATGTCGCCGAATGAACTCGGCTTGAGGATCAAAATCGACCGGGGCGTTTCGATCTCGGAATGTGGACGCCCGACCCCCTACTCTCAATGGCTTTTTCTACCGTTCGGGCACTACTTCCCGATGGCCAGTCGGTCTGCCAGTCGCTTCGGCAAACCAGCCGCAAGAATCTTTTTCTGTGCGGTCTGAATATCGTATTCCAGTCGGCGTAACTCGATAAAGTTCTTATCGACGTGGTAAATGACGTATGAAGCGCGCCAATCCCCATCCCTCGGCTGCCCCACGCTCCCGATGTTGATGAAATATTTCTTGCCCATCTCAAATTTGATCTTGTCGAGCGGGATACTCATCACCGGACCGTCGCGGATGTAGGCCCGGGGAGCGTGGGTATGACCAAAGAAACACACGCTTGTATGCTGGTAGCTGAAGCTTGCGCTGGCGTCGAGCTGGTTGAAAACATAGCCCCATTTGTGCGGGGTATCCAGCGTCGCGTGGACGATGGTAAAATCACGGACTTGCCGGACGAGCCGCAGTTCGTTCAGGTACTTTTTGTCGTCTTCGGTGAGATTTTCCCGGGTCCAATTCAGGGCTTCTTCGGCGAGCGGGTTGAACCCATCCAGTGAAGTGTTGATGGCAGCTTGCTCGTCGTGGTTACCCTTGACGACAGGACATTCCAGACCCCGCACGATTTCCAGGCACTCGTGCGGGTTTGCGTTGTAGCCGACGACGTCTCCCAAACAAACGAAGTGACTACAGCCATTTTCACGCGCGTCGGCTAGCACCGTCTCCAGGGCCTCCAGATTCGCGTGAATATCGCCAAAAATCGCAAAACGCATGATCAGCCTCTAAACAAGACCGCCTAGGGGCTTTTGTAAACCCTTTGTTCTTGCGGGAGTTGAAGTTTCTCCTCCATGGCTTTGAGCCTGAGTTCCAGTGTGGGCAGGCGTTCCTGCGGGCCCAGATCGTACAGTTTGCGCAGGCGTTCCCAGGCTTCCCTTTCGTGGCCGGGGCACCTGCTCAATTCGTAGGCGGCAAACCGCTTTTCATACGAGTACGCCTGCGGACAAACTGCCGCCTTGTCGAACGCGGCGGCAGCCGCGCAGTGGTCCTGGAACTTGTCCTGATAGATCAACCCGAGGCGTTGATACAGCGCATAATTATTGGGCACGTTGGCGATTCCGTCCTTGGCGTAGTCGAGCCCGAGTTGGAAATACTCCCTTTGCGCCTTGGTCTTCAGTGCGAGCTTGGTTTGTCTGGGATCGTTCATCACGTAGACGCTGGCGTTGTACGCCATGTGCCAGGCCGACTCTTCCCAAAAGTTGGCGTTGCGCGGCGCGAGCGTCGTCACCGTTTTCAACATCAGGTTCATGCGGCCATACTCGACCTGTTGCCAGGCGGTGTTCGCGTCGATCCACAGCAGGTCGGCGACGATGGTGCGAAACCCGCTCAACGCCGCCAAGAAACCCATCTGCCCGACCTTTTCCCGCAGCCCCAGGTTCAGTTTCACCGTCCCGAAAGAATCCGCTTGGTGTTCCTGCGTCAGGCGGGTTTCCACCGGCAACCGCGCCGCGCCAAAAGTCGCCAGAACCAAAGCGGCGATGGCACAACGCAAAAAACGCTTCCGCCGGTCCGCCGCCATGCCCGTTAGCTCCGCCAATGGTTGGTGCATGATCATCGCCCTCTCAAATTTCCTTGCTGGAAAAAACAAAAAACGCTGCCAGCAAATACACGCAGAAATACGTCACCCCCAAGCCGACGGTTTTGAGCAGGAGCATCGGTGCCACCGGCGTGCCAACCACGATTTCGTCCACGAGGTTGAACAGTTGAAAATCGGGAAACACGACGGCAACGATGGCCAGAAACGTTTTGGTCAGGACACCGACTCCCGCCAGGGTTTTCGACGCTTGCCAATAGTCCCGCGCGGTCGATTGCAAGTGACCGATGAAATAAACGACCACCGAGACGATGATCGTGAACAAAGACGACGACGCGAAAGTCGAGATGAACAGCGTCATGGACGCCAACAGGCAAGCTTTCGTGTAAATCACGAGGCCGCCCGCCCAGAGGTTCGGGTTGAAGGCGGTGGCGTGCAGATCGACCAACTGCTGGGCGATATCCTCGTGGTTCGCCCCGCTCGCCAGGATTTCCGCCCGCACAATGTGTACCCGCCAGACCAGCACCGCCGCAAACATCGCCCCCATCAAGACCATCGCCAGCAGCAGCAGCAGCACCACGCCGCAGAGTTTGCCCAACAAATATTCCAGCCGGGAGACCGGCTTGGCCAGGATCGTGTAAAGCGTCCGGTCCTCGATGTCCTTGGGCAGCAATCCCGCCGTCGCCAAGATTGCCAGCAGGCTCGTAAAAATCGACATTGCCCCGAGCGACAGATCCTTGAGCATCTGGAACTGGTCCTGAAAACTGAATTGCAACAGGAACGCGGAAGAACCGATGAGCAACAGCGCAAAGATCAGTAAAAAGTAGAAAATCTTCAGCCGGACCAATTCGGTGAGGGTATTGACCGCCAACGCCCAGACGCGTCCGGGCGAGAAAATCCGGTGATTGACCGTGGCTGGCTTCGGACCGGAAGTGAGTCTGGGTGGTTCCGCAGTATCCATATGTCAAGGGTGCTCCGACAGGAAAGTCAGTCCTCTTTCCGGGCGGCGTCCGAGGTGACCTCGAGGAAATATCGTTCCAGGGTGGTCTGTGGCTTGCGCGTATCGAGCAACCGGACCTGGGGATAAGATTTCGCCACGAGGTCCCGGATGTCCGCCAACAACGAAGGCGGCGCATCACGGAAAAGGATTTCGGTCTGATCCTCGATGGAAATCAATTCTTCCAGACGGCCTTCACGCACGAGGATACCCCGGTCCAGGATGCCGATGCGGTCGCAAATCTCCTGCACCTGTCCCAACAAATGGGAGCACAGCAGCACCGTGATCCCCCGCTCCTTGCAGCCGACGATCAGGTCGCGGATTTCTGCCGAGCCTTTGGGATCGACGCCCGCCGTGGGTTCGTCCAGCACGAGCAATCGCGGGTCCTGGATGAGTGCTTGGGCCAGCCCGATGCGTTGCAACATCCCCTTGGAGTAGCCACCCAACCGCCGGTCACGGGCGGATTCCAGACCGACCAGCTTCAACAATTCTCCAGCCTTGTCGGACAAGGTCCTGCCTGAAAGACCGCAAAGCTTGCCGTAGAACCGGAGCGTTTCGAGTCCGGTCAGGTATTTGTAAAAATACGGGTTTTCCGGTAAAAATCCCACTTCCTCATGGCTGTCAACGATTTGGCTGTCCCGCCCGAAGATCTCCGTCGTGCCGGCGGACGGGGAAACCAGGCCCAGCACGATTTTCATGGTGGTGCTCTTGCCCGAACCGTTGGGTCCGAGCAGGCCGTACACCTGGCCGGGCGCGACTTCCAACGACAGGTCACGGATGGCGACCACTCTTTCGCGCTTGAAAGGGATCGGAAAAACTTTCGTCAGGTGGCGGATGGCAATGGCCGGGGCGCTCATCGAAAGGGGAAATGGTTCTGCGAACATCGCTTATTTCATTTCAAAAGTCATCCCCTGCATCTGGCGTCCTTTCAGTGCCTGATTTCAAACCCCGTGGGGGGATGAGCCGACTTTTCAACGTCGGCGTGTTCGACTTGGCGGATGTGCGTTGCCAGGTGGCTACTGCTGACCGCCTCGAGGAAAGCCGTCACTTCGCCCGCCTCGCCGGTGACCTCCACTTCCACCCGCCCGTCCGCGAGATTGCGCACCCAGCCGACGACCTCAAAGCCGCTCGCAATTTGTTTGACCGACCAGCGAAAACCCACGCCCTGCACCCGTCCGCTATAATAGGTCCGTTGACTACGGGAGGTGTCCATCGTCCGAGGAATTTGCCGTCAAATGGGCTCCGAGCAACTCCCCCAGCGCATTTTCCCAGCGTTCGTCTTGAGCGTCGATGAGTGAAACCTGCTTGCCGCTCCGCAAAACCAACAGGCGATGGCCGGTCGGCAGGCGCGCGCTGCGGACAAACGTTTGCGCGTCCGCGTGAAATGCCGCTTCGCTGAGATGGAATCGTTCGCGCCAGCACCGCAGGGCAGCCTCCGCGAATTCCGCGGCGGCTTCCGGCGATGACCAGGCGCTTTTCCAGACGTAGCTTGACGCGGTGGCGTCGCCGTAGACCAGATAGCGGTCCGCCTGCCAACCGGCGGCGATACGCCCCGCTTCGGCAGCGTCCCTGAGCCACCTCGCCAGCCATTCGCGCACGCCGAACTCACCGAGGACATTGTTCCCGATGGGTGTCCGTCCGAGCAAGGGTCCCCCGGGGAGTTGCACGACGGTGGGGAGTGCGTTGGACCGGGCCAGAAATCTTTCCGGGTGCAGGATTTGCGCGGTGCTTTCCGGCGGGTGTCGGAAAGCTTCCGCCAGGGCATCCCAGCCGCCGGTCTGGTACAATGCCTGGCAAAACTCTTGCCCGCGCAGGTAGGGAAACAACAGGGTTTCGCGCAGGTAGCGGGGTGCCGACGCGATTTGGCGCATGTCCGCGCCGAAAGCTCCGGTCAGCGTGTCTTTCAAAACCGCCGCCGAAAGGTCGCCGAGCAGGTACTGGCTCATGACCAGCGTGGCGTCGCCCTCCACCAGGGCACTGGCCGCCAGCGCGCGGTCGTCGTTTCCCTTGGTTTCCAGGGGCAAACGGGCCAGTTGAAAGTGCTGATCCTCCAGCGCGTGGGTCAATTCGTGGGCCAGGATCACCCGGTTCTGGCCGTTATCGAGCGGTTGCCCGCTGAACGTGAACAGTTCGGCGCTGTGTTGATCGTAAAACGCGCCGATCTGCTCGCCCAGGAGGTCGAGGTAGGTTTTCTTCAGATCCAAACCGGCTGGCAGCAATCCCAGCGCCGCGAGCGAGACGCTGGTGTCGCCGAATTCCTGATCCGGCACCTGTTGCGCCAATTTCTGCCGCAGGATGGCCGGTAAATCCGCGCGCGGAATTTCCCGGTACGTCACCGGGCGTTGAAAATCCAGTCCGCGCAACCGGGCGACGGTTCGTTCGATTGCCGTGCGCCGCGTTTTGTCGGCCGCGGCCACTGCCTCACGCTGCTGGTCGGCGAGAAATTTCGCCAGACGATGGTTGTCCGTGTCCAGCAGCGCGAGCCGACGTTGCAGGAAATCGGCCTGGGCTGCCCGTTGGTGCTCGCGCCAGCCCCACGCCCAGCCCGTGACCGCCACCACGGTCAGCACGATCCCGAGAAAAGCGGTGAAAAGGACGCGCGAACGCATTTCGCCGGGAACCTAGCACGAATGTCTGGCGTCCGTGTGGGCATTGCTTCCCCGGCGCGGAGCGGGCATACATGACGGATGATCTGGCAAACCGCCCGCCGTCCCCTCGACCTGACCGACCGTGCCGCCATCATGGGCATCATCAACGTGACGCCGGATTCGTTTTCGGACGGCGGCAGCTACGCCGATGCCTCGGCGGCGGTGGAGCACGGTCTGGCGATGCTGGCCGACGGCGCGGTGATCCTCGACATCGGCGGCGAATCCACCCGTCCGGGCGCGGACCCCGTCGGCGAGGCAGAAGAATTGAGGCGGGTTCTGCCCGTCGTTAACGGCCTGCTGGCCCGCGCCCCGGACTGCCTGATTTCCATCGATACGTCCAAGGCCGCCGTCGCGCAGGCCGCGCTCGACCACGGGGTGGCCATCGTCAACGACGTGACGGCGCTCCGTGGCGACCGTGCCATGGCCGGGGTCGTCGCCCGGGCCAACGCCGGGTTGGTGCTCATGCACATGCAGGGCACCCCGCGCACCATGCAACGGGAACCATGTTACGACGACGTGCTCGCCGAGGTGCGCGGCTTTTTCGAGGAGCGCGCGCGGGCTGCCGAGGCCGCTGGCGTTCCCCTCGCCGCCGTTGCTTTCGACCCCGGAATCGGGTTTGGCAAAACGGTCGCACACAACCTGACGTTGCTGCGTAGATTGGAGCGACTCGCGGTCGGATCGTGCCCGCTGGTGCTGGGCGTATCGAGAAAATCTTTCCTGGCCCGGGTCGCGGCGGTGGACGCGATGCCCGAGCGGCTTTGGCCCACCGTGGCTCTGACGGCCTTGCTGCGCGAAAAAGGAGCGCGTGTCTTGCGCGTACACGACGTCAAGCCGAACGTGGCGGCACTACGCACCGCCGAAGCTTTGCTGGGAATCGTCTGAAGCCGCTGTCGTGTTCCCCGCCCATGCTTGGCCCGCCCATCCTTTTCCTCCGGCACCATTGGAACGCCCTCCTGGAAATCACGCTTTTCGCCGTCGGGTTCTATCACCTTTATCTCTATTTTCGCGGGACGCGGGGGGCGCGCGTGCTCACCGGGCTGGCGATTTTCCTGGGCGGGCTGCTGGCGTTGAGCCGGTTGCTCGACTTGGTGGTCACCCGCTGGTTGCTCGAGCGTTATTCGGGGTTCCTGGTGGTCATTCTCGTGGTGCTCTTCCAACCGGAACTCCGCCGGGCGTTTGCCGAGTTGGGCAGCCGACGGCTCTTTGCCGGGCGTCAGCAGGATCAGCGGATGCTGGACCGGCTCTGCGGCTGCGTCTTTGAACTCGCGGGCCGCCACTCCGGCGCGCTGATCGCCATCGAGCGCAACATTGGCCTGCGTAGCTACGCCGAGACCGGAGTCGGCCTCGACGCCGTTTTTTCCACCGAACTGCTGACCACCATCTTCCATCCGAAAACGTCGCTGCACGACGGCGGCTTGATCCTGCGCGACGAGCGCGTCGTGGCTGCCGCGTGCATCTTTCCCGTCAGCCAGCGCGAAAGCCTGGATCGCTCCTTCGGCCTGCGGCACCGCGCGGGGTTGGGGCTTTGCGAGGAGACGGACGCGGTGGCCATCGTCGTCAGCGAGGAGACCGGCAGCGTGTCTCTGTGTTACAACCAGCGGATCGAGCGCGGCCTGGCGGCGACGGAACTGCGCGAGCGGTTGCGTCGCATTTTGTTCGAGGGCGGCGGTCGTTTTCCCCGGCAGGCTTTGCTCTCGGACCTGCAAACGACGCCTACCGAGGACGAACCGGACCCCGACGCCGCCTGAATCGCCATGCACCGCTGGAAATCCGTTTTGCTGGACCATTGGCGCGCGAAACTCGTGTCGCTCACGGTCGCCGCTCTGGTGTGGTTCGCGCTTCGGCACGCGCTCGGGCAAATCCCGGCGGGTTTCACCTCCGCCGAGCCCGCGCCAAGCGTCGCGCCCTTTGCGCGGACCTCGTCAGTCAACGCCCGGTTGGCCCTTGCTTTTCGGGAGGCGGGCGTCGAAAAGATGGCAATCGTTTTTTAATCGTATGATGTCGAGCGCCGAACCAGTTTCCCCCGCCCCACCCGCCCGCAAGCGCATCTTTGGAACGGACGGCGTGCGCGGCATGGCCAACGTCGAGCCGGTGACCGCCGAAACGGCGCTCAAATTGGGCCGCGCCGCCGCGCACGTGATCACGCAGCTCGGGCGCGGCCAGGGCCGGGCCAACGTGCGTCCCACCATCGCTCTGGGGAAGGACACCCGGCAAAGCGGCTACATGCTGGAAGACGCGCTGGCCGCCGGGTTGATGTCGCTCGGCGTCGATGTGCTGCAACTGGGGCCGTTGCCTACCCCCGGCGTGGCCTACATCACCCGCTCCCTGCGTTGCGACGCGGGCATCGTGCTCACGGCTTCCCACAACTCCTACGAGGACAACGGGATCAAGTTCTTCCATCACGACGGCTACAAGCTCGCCGACGAGATCGAGCGCCGGATCGAAGACCTCGTGTTCAGCGGCGGCATCGAGAACATCCGCCCGACCGCCGGAAAAATTGGCCGTGCGCAACGCATCGACGACGCGTTGGGGCGTTACGTGGAATTCGCCAAGGCCAGCCTGCCGCGCGGCCTGACGCTCGACAACCTGCGCATCGCCGTCGATGTGGCCAACGGCGCGGGCTACAAATCGACGCCGTGGATTCTCCGCGAACTGGGTGCCGACGTGCTCACTTTCCACAACAACCCCGACGGCACCAACATCAACCGCGATTGCGGCAGCACCCACCCGTCGGAAATCCAACTCCTCGTCCGCCAGACCGGCGCGGGCATCGGCATCACGCACGACGGCGACGCCGACCGCGTCCTGCTGTGCGACGAAAAGGGCCAGTTGGTGGACGGTGACGAAATCATGGCCATCGCCGCGCGGGAATTTTTGCGGCAAGGCCGGTTGGCGGACAAC
The DNA here is from genome assembly GCA_964250695.1 of uncultured Chthoniobacterales bacterium. GTDB lineage: Bacteria > Verrucomicrobiota > Verrucomicrobiia > Chthoniobacterales > SZAS-18 > CAHJWO01. The sequence continues at coordinate 53,608 of CAXUGY010000007.1, forward strand.
ACGCTCGTGGCCACGGTGATGAGCAATTATGGCCTGGAGGAATCACTGGGCGAATACGGCGGCAAGGTGATCCGCGCGCAGGTGGGCGACCGCTACGTCATCGAGGAAATGGTGAAGGGAAACCTCAACCTCGGCGGCGAGCAGAGCGGCCACATGATCTTCCGTGATTTTACCACGACCGGCGACGGCATCATCACCGCGCTCCAGGTGCTGCGCATCATGCGGGACACCGGCAAGCCGCTGAGCGAACTCAAGCAATGTCTGGCGAAGTATCCGCAGGCGCAACGGAACCTGCGCGTGGCGCGTAAGCCTGCGCTGGCGGAGTTGCCGGAGGTCGGTAAACTCGTCGCGGAAACCGAGGGCCAACTCGGTGGCAAGGGCCGCGTTTTGCTCCGTTATTCAGGCACGGAGCCGAAGGTGCGGTTGCTGATCGAGGGACGCGACCAAACACTCATCGAAAAACAGGCGGACCGCATCGCCGACGCGCTCATGACCGCCATCGGCAATTGAAAACCGCCGCTCAGCCCCGGCGGCTGAAGATGCGGATCTCGTTCGCCTGATCGGTCATCTCGGTCAGGTCTTTGAGCGTGGCGTCCTGACGCTTGAGCAGGTCTTCATTCGCCGTCTGCAAAGCCTGGATGGCGGTCAGCGGATCGGTCGCGGCTGGCGCAAGCATTTGGGAGCGACTCCTCGCCGCAGGCAATGCCATGACGAGAACAGCGGCGAGCAGACCCAAGGAGAGGAAAGAGAATTTCATCGGATAGAAGAGGGGAGCGGGTAGCGGGCGTCTCAACGGCGGCCGGCACCGGCGCGGCCGGCATAAATTTTGGCTTGGCGAATATTTTCCTTTAACAACGCGGTTTGCGCCTCGATTTTGGTTTGATTCGCCGCCATGGCATCCTGTTGAGACTTGAGTTTGACGAGCAGCACGTCGAGCGCGGCGTTGGAAGTGGTCGTCGCGGGGGCTTGGGAATGGCTTTCCGGCGCGAACACGGAGCCGCCGATGACGATGACCGCCAACAAGATAAGAACGAGCGAACCGCGCGAGGTCTGGAGGTAGGGGAAATGATTTCTCATAGGGTTTCAACCGGAGACGAACCCTAATGCAGCAAAAAACGTTCCAAAATTGAAAATATTTCAATTTTTAGCTTGCTGACGGTTCCGAAACTGCTCAAGGTCCCCAGCATATGGCAAGCCCTGGAATGCAACAGACGCAGAACCTGTCGATGCAGCAGGTGCTGGCTCCACAACTTCAGCAGAGCCTGGTGATCCTACAGGCCCCGATGCTGGAACTGCGCAACATCGTGCAGCAGGAAATGCAGACCAACCCGGTGCTCGAAGAGGAAGTCCCGGAATCTACCCCCGAGGATAACACCCAGCAAAACGACGACTTCAAGGAGGAGTTCGAACAACTGGCCAAGCTCGACGAAGAGTGGCGCGAATACATGGCGCAGAGCAGCGGTTACAACAGCCGCAGCGACGACGATGACGAACGCCGGCAGTTCTTCTTCGATTCCATCGCCAACCAGGAAACGCTCCAACAGCATCTCATCGGCCAGATCAACGGCGCGGAACTCAACCAGGGTGACCGCCGGTTGGCCGAGTTGATCATCGGCAACATCGACGACAACGGGTTTCTGCAAACGACGCCCGACGAAATGAGCGCCAACACCGGCGTCGCCACCAGCGATCTGCGGCGGCTCGTCGAGGTGATCCAGACGTTCCACCCCGCCGGGGTCGGCGCGCTGGACCTGCGGGATTGCCTGCTCATCCAGCTCCGGCGGCTCGGCAAGGAGAACACGCTGGAATTCCAGATCATTTTCAAATATCTGGACGAACTCGGCAAACGCCGCTTCCCGGAGATCGCGCGGCGGCTCGGGATCACGGTCGAACAGGTGCAGCAAGCGGCCTATTCCATCGCCACGCTCGACCCGAAGCCCGGCGCGATCTTCGCCCCCGACCCGAACAACTACGTCCTGCCCGATGTCAGCGTGGAAAAGATCGGCGACACCTACACGGTCATGCTCAATGGCGAGCAAATCCCCCATCTGCGCATCTCCAACACGTACAAAGACCTGATGGCGCAGAACGGCAGCGGCGGTGAAGTGAAGGATTACATCCGCGAAAAGATCCGCAGCGGCAAGTTCCTCATCAAGAGCATTCACCAGCGGCAGCAGACGATTTCCAACATCGCCAACCAGATCGTCAGCCGCCAGCAGGAGTTTCTGGACAACGGGACCGCCTTTCTCCGTCCGATGACCATGGTGCAAATCGCCGAGGCTGTGGGCGTACACGAGACCACGGTCAGCCGCGCCATCTCGGGCAAGTATATTTCCACCCCGCAGGGGGTGTTCGAGATGCGTTACTTCTTTACCCCCGGCTACCAGACGGCCACGGGCGAGTCGATGAGCAACACCAGCGTCAAGGAAGCCATCCTCGATCTCATCAAGGGCGAGGGCGCCACGAACCCGCTCAGCGACAAGGACATCGTGTCCATCCTCAGCGAGCGCGGCATTCCGATTGCCCGGCGCACCGTGGCGAAGTACCGCAACGAACTGAACATCCTGCCGAGCAACATGCGCAAGCAGTATTGAGGCGCGCGGGTGACGAGCTTTTCACGTTGCAATTCCCGCCGGATGCCTTTGGGTAACGTCCTATGGACGGCGAAAACCTTTGGCAGCGTTTCCAGCAATATTGGCTTCTCGACCAGCGCACCGGCATCAGTTTGGACATCAGCCGGATGCGGTTCCCGGACGATTTCTTCGCCCGGATGGAAGCGCCAGCGCAGAAGGCCTTCGCGGCGATGCACGCGCTCGAAGGCGGGGCCATCGCCAACCCGGACGAGCACCGGGAGGTCGGCCACTACTGGCTGCGCGACGCCAATCTCGCGCCCACGGATGCCCTGCGCGCCACCATCGCGGAAGACTTGGCGGACATCAAAAGTTTCGCCGCTGACGTTCACTCGGGCCACCTCAAGTCGGCGGCTGGGCAGCCGTTCGCCAACGTGCTGGTCGTCGGCATCGGCGGGTCCGCGTTGGGACCCCAACTCGTGGCCGATTCGCTCGGTTCGGCGCACGACAAACTGACGCCCTATTTTCTGGATAACACCGACCCGGACGGATTCGACCGTCTTTTCGCCCGGCTCGGCGACGGGCTGAAGCGCACGCTCGTCCTCGTCACGTCAAAATCCGGCGGCACGAAGGAAACCCGCAACGGAATGCTCGAAACCCAGGCGCGTTTCCAGGCTCTGGGCACCGCGTTCGCCCCGCAATTCGTCGCCGTGACTGGGAAGGACAGCGACCTCGATCAACTCGCAGTGAAAGAAGGCTGGCTGCGCCGGTTCCCCATGTACGATTGGGTTGGCGGACGCACTTCGGTCATGAGCGCGGTCGGCTTGCTGCCCGCCGCGCTGCAAGGCATCGACATCGACGCGTTTCTCCAGGGTGCGGCGGCCATGGATGTCCACACGCGCCAGCCCGACACGCTCGGCAACGCGGCCATGCTGCTCTCGCTCATGTGGTGCCACGCGACGGACGGCCAAGGCAAAAAGGACATGGTCATCCTTCCCTACAAGGATCGCCTGGTTTTATTGAGCAAATATCTCCAGCAACTCGTCATGGAATCGCTCGGCAAAGAGCGCGACCTCGATGGCAAAGTCGTTCACCAGGGCATCGCGGTCTACGGCAACAAAGGTTCGACCGACCAGCACGCCTACGTCCAGCAACTCCGCGAGGGCGTCCTGAATTTTTACGCCACTTTCATCGAAGCGCGTCGTGACCGTCCGGCGGGCGAGGTCTACGAGGTCGAACCGGATGTGACCAGTGGCGACTACCTGCAAGGTTTCCTGCGCGGAACCCGCACCGCGCTCTACGAGAACGGGCGTGATTCGCTGACCATCAGCATCCCCGAGGTGAACCCGTACACTCTCGGCGCGTTGATCGCCCTTTACGAACGGGCGGTCGGTTTCTACGGAAACCTCGTAAATATCAACGCTTACCATCAGCCGGGGGTGGAGGCAGGCAAAAAAGCAGCGACGCGTCTGCTCGAACTCCAGAAAAAGGTGCGCGAGCATCTTTCGGTCGGCGGCGAAGCTCAATCCGCAGCAGACATCGCCAAGGCCATCGCCGCAGACCCCGAGGACGTTTACCACATCCTGACCCATCTCGCGGCGAACTCGACCAGGTACGCGCGCACCGGCGGCGACCAGCCGGGCACGGCTGTTTTTTCGCTCGGTTGAACGGGGTCCCGGGGACCCTGCCCAAATTTCAGGGGTTTCCCCTAATGTCCTTTTTCTTTACACTCGGGCGGAAGTTTTTTAGAACGGATGGACGGTCAGCCTGTCCAAGTGGGACTGGCTAAATCAACCCCGGGCGCGATTAGCCGCTCTCTGTGGTGCCCACCCAACCCTCACTTTGAAGCAGACCACCAGCACGGACGACCTCCCAACGGTGCCATGGGCGCGGGTGGAAGGTTTTGTCGGGCAGTTGACACACGACATCCGCAACGGACTCAACGCCTTGGAGTTGCAGTTGACGTTTTTGGGCGAAATCTCCACCGACCCCGAAGCGGTGGACGAAATCAAGCGGCTCCGCGGCACGCTGGCCAACGTGACCCGGCAGCTTCAGACCCTGCGAACGGCCACGGCATCCGTCTCGCCCCACCCGCTGGAGTATCCCGCCGGGGATTTCTTCGACGATTTGCGCGAACGCTTCGACAAACTGACGCCCGAGGCTGGCGGCAGATTGGTATGGGAACGGGATCTGGGAGCGGAACTACTGCTCAACGTTGACCCCGAACTCACGATCAACGCCCTGCTCGAACTGCTGGCGAACGGACTGCATTTTACCCGGGGCGAGACCTTGCCGGTGCGAGTGAAAGTGTCCACGACGGCTGGCGGGGTGTTGCTTTCGCTGCAAGAACCGCAACGGGTCGAACCGACCATCCCGCCGAAACAATGGGGACGCACGCCGCTGCTGACCACGCGCCGGGGCGCTTACGGTCTGGGCTTGTTTCGCGTCCGCCGGTGTCTGGAGTCTCAGGGCGGCACGCTGGACGTGGCCTACTCCCCCGGAGAGAACCTCCTCACCACGACCGCGACGCTCCCCGGCGTGCCGACGAAGCAGCCATGACGGAAAACGGCGCGAAACGGGTGCTGATCATCGACGACGAGCGTCCGATCCTGATGACGCTCGAAGCGTTGCTCGGACGGCACGGTTATCAGGTGGAAACCGCGCGCACGGCGGCCCAGGGCCTCGAACTGGCCGAACGGAAGGAGGGACCCGACCTCGTGCTGCTCGACATCGGACTGCCCGACGCGAGCGGTCTCGAAGTGCTCACGAAGATCAAACAGAGCACGCCGCACATCCAGACCATCGTGCTCACCGGCCAGGACACGCTCAGCAACGCCATCGATTCCATCAAGCTCGGAGCGTTCCATTTCATCGGCAAGCCCTACGCGGCGGAGGAGTTGCTCAGCCTGATGCAGCGGGCCTTTGAATCACAGCAACTGGTGCGGGAGACCCACGACCTGCGCCAGGAGACCAAGGAACTCAAGGCGCTCCTCAAACGGGCGGAATCCCAGAACTCGCCGGTGTTCAAAAACCGGCGCATGGTGGAAATCGAGGAGTTCATCACCCAGATCGCGCCGTCGGAAGCGAACGTTCTCGTCACGGGCGAAAGTGGCGTCGGCAAAGAGGTCGTGGCGAATCTGCTGCACACCCGCAGCCGGCGGCGGGGCGGCCCGTTGGTGAAACTCAACTGCGCCGCCTTGCCCCAACATCTGATCGAGGGTGAACTCTTCGGTTACGTCAAGGGGGCGTTTACCGGGGCGGTCAACGATTTCCCCGGCATGATCGCCGCTTCGGCGGGCGGAACGCTTTTCCTGGACGAAATCGCGGAGATGCCTGCGACGCTCCAGACCCGTTTTCTGCGCGTCCTGCAAGAGCGCGAGTTCCGCCCGCTGGGCAGCACCAAAACCTTGAAAGCCGACTTCCGTCTGGTGGCGGCGACCAACCAGGCCATCGCGCGCGCCTTGCGGGATGGCCTCTTGCGCCCTGACCTGTATTACCGGATCAACACGTTTCAGATTGAAATCCCCGCGTTGCGCGACCGGCGCGAGGACATTGCCCCGCTGGTGGCTCTCTTCGTGAAACGGCACGCTCTTCAGATGGGCCGTGCCGAGCCGCGCATCACCGCCGAGGCCCTCGCCCGGCTGCGCGACTTCGCGTGGCCCGGGAACGTGCGCCAACTCCAAAACGCCATCGAATACGCGGTGGTTCTCGCCAAGGAAGACACGATCACCGAAAGCAGTCTGCCCCCGGAACTGCTGCTCCCGGCGGAACTGCGCGAAGAGTTCCTCCCGGTCTCGTCGGCTCCCGCCGGAGTGGCGTTCGGTGGCGCGGGCGCGCCGGACCCGGATAGCGCCAGCCTGAATCTGGACGACCGCGAGCGTCACGCGATCATGCAAGCCCTCGCCCATACGCACGGCAACAAGCTCAAAGCCGCCAAGATGCTCGGCATCCACCGTCCGACGCTCTACAACAAGATGAAACGTTACGGAATCGGGGTTTGAAGAGGCACGAAACACGCTGCGAAACGGCGTGCATCCAACCAAGCAAAGCCACCATGCCGCATCTGCAAAAAGTGCTCGCCCACGCCGAGCGCGAATTGGCCGTCACCGATCTGGCGAAGCACGACCCTGCCACCCCGCGCCTGCCGCGGTATAAACGGTTCCTGAAGATCGAGAATCACCGCTTGCTGCTCGCTCATCAGGCAGGCGGCGGGGGGTTGGAAATTTGCCGGCGGCGGGTCGGGTTGCTGGATATTCTTCTCCGTCAGTTGTTTGCCGATGCGTGCCGTTCCTGTGCTCCCTGCGCCGGGGAGCCGGACACGTTGCCCGCCATGCTGGCCATCGGCGGCTATGGCCGCGGGGTGCTCAATCCCCACAGCGACGTGGACATCCTGTTCCTCCACGATTTCAGCCCGGACAAAATTCCTTCCCACGTCAACGCGTTGATCAAGCAGGTGCTTTACGCGTTGTGGGACATCGGGTTCAAAGTGGGCCACGGCACCCGTTCGATCCGCGAGGCCTGCGAGCACGCCAACCGGGACAACGTTTCCAAAACGGCGCTGCTGGAGTCCCGGTTCCTGGCGGGCCGGGAGGGGCTGGTGGCCGAGTTTCGTCACCGCTTCGTGCAGGCCTGCGTGCGCGGCCAGGAATCGAAATATCTGGCCTGGCGACAGGAGGACCAGCGCAACCGGCACCTCAAGTACGGTCCCACGGTTTTCTTGCAGGAACCCAGCGTCAAGTCCAGTCCCGGCGGCCTGCGTGATTACCACAACCTCCTCTGGAGCCTGCTTTTTCTGGAGCCGGAAGCCGGGGGCGACCCCCTCCAGAAAAATGCGTTTATTCATTCGAGCGAACGCCGGACGCTCGAAGCCGCCAACGATTTCCTGCTGCGCGTGCGCACGGACCTGCATTACCTGACCCGCCGCTCGTCGGACGCGCTGACACTCAATTTCCAGGGACAGATTGCCGACCGTTTCAATTATCCGCAGGCGAACACCCTGCGGCGGAGCGAGGCGTTCATGCGCGACTACTATCATCACGCGCGGTCCATGGCGCTCGTGACCGAAACGCTGTTCGAGCGGCTCGTCCAGAACGGCGAGCACGCCGACGTCTTGCCGAAGCCGGTCAACGGGTTGCTGCGCCTGTTTGGCCGGGGCGGGCCGCCGCCGGAGCATTTCGACGGGTTCTACAGCCAGCACGGGATGGTTTACCCGGAGAGCCGCGACGTGTTCAAACAGGACCCTTTCCGGTTGCTGCGCGTGTTCGAGCACATGCAGGACCGCGACCTGCGGCTGAGTTCGGAACTGGAGCAACTCATCCGCCGTCGGCGGCGGCTGATCAACCGCACGTTCCAATACGCCCGGACGGCGCGGGAAATCTTCGTCTCGATTTTGTCCAAGCCGGGCAAGGTGGGCCGCATCCTGCGCGCGATGCACGAGGTGGACGTGCTCGGGGATTACCTGCCCGAATTCGGCGGGTTGACCTGCCTCGTGCAGCATGAATTTTTCCACCGCTACTCGGCGGACGAGCACACCCTGGTTTGCATCGAAAAACTCGACGGCCTGCTCCAGGAGCTGCCGGACCCGCGCTTCGCCGACTACCGCGCGCTTTTCGAGAAGCTGCCCGATCCGTTCGTGCTCTATCTCGCTTTGCTGCTGCACGATACGGGCAAGGCTACCAGCGCCCGCCACCACGCCGAAGCCAGCGCGCTGTTCGCGCAGAAGGTGGCCGCCCGGTTGCAACTGAGCAGCGACCGCCGCCGTTCGCTGATCCTGCTCGTCGATCACCACCTGACGCTTTCCTCCACCGCCCAGCGGCGCAACCTCGACGACCCGGCGACGGTCGTGGAATTTACGCAGATCGTCAAAGACCTCCCCACCCTCGACGCGCTGATGTTGCTGACCCTCGCGGACGGGCAGGGCACCAGCGACGAGGCGTGGAGCGATTGGAAGGAATCCCTGGTCTGGCAGTTGTATCGCTCGGCCCATCGATATCTCTCCGAAGGCGAGGCCGGCTACCTCGCCAACCGCCGGCAGCGCGACGCGCAACGGCAAGCCGTCGCTGCGCTGCTCGATGCCAGTTACGGCGAAGAGATCGACGCGCATTTCCAAGGGATGCCCGACCGGTATTTCGAGGCGTTCGACGCGGCGGTCGTCGCGGACCATCTCCGGTTGGTCCGCCAATTCCTCGCCTACCGTGGTGAACACGCGGACGCCGACGCCGCGCTGGCCCCCGCGATCCGGTGGATTCCACGCCCGCGGCGCGGGCACACGGAATGTTGGGTGAGCACGTGGGAGCGCGGCGGGCTTTTCTCGAAGATCGCCGGAAGCTTCGCCGCCGCGGGCCTGAGCATTTTGAGCGCGGATATTTACACTCGCAACGACAGCCTCGCGCTCGACCTCTTTCGCGTTGCCGATCCGTACCAACGCGGCCCCATCGAGCCGCGCGATGTTGCGTCGGTCGAAGGGACGTTGCGGCAGAGTCTCATGACCGAGGCGTTCGACTTCGCGCCGTTGTTGCAAAAGGCGCGCCGCCGCCGCCGGTCATCTGCCGCCCGGCCGCAGGAACTGGACTTTCCGACCCGCACGGTCATCACCAACGAAGCCACGAATCTCCACACGCTGATCGAGGTGCAGACCCCGGATCGGCTCGGACTCCTCTACGATCTGCTGCGTGCGCTCGGCAAACTCAAAATCAACGTCGTGCTTTCCCGCATTGCCACCGAAAAGGGTGGAGCCATCGACAGCTTTTACGTGACGAATTTGGAGGGCGAGCGCATCAGCGAAGCAGGCACGATGGAGAAGATCCAGACGGCGGTGCAGTTGGCTGCCGTGAAGGGGGCCTGATGGTGTCTGGCGAGGGGAGGCCGGTCTAGTTCCCCATCGTGGCGAGCTTGGCCTTGATCCCCGCAAAATAATTTTTGGCGTGGCTGGCCGCCGCCTCGACCGGTTGGCCCAACGCCGCGAGCACAGGCTGAACCGCCGCCGTCTCGTCGGCGAGAAACGAACGGACGGTCACGAGGGTCGTTTCGCCGCCGGGCCAATAGGCGTCCAACGGTGGGGCCGCCGCGCCGAAAGCATTGGCCGGCTCCGGTTGATGATGCTCAATCGCGAGCGCGCGGCCGAGTTCGTGGATCGCCGCCAACGTGGCCGCCCGCGCTTCTTCGGTCATTTCTTCGGCGGCGAGCACGCGGGCCATTTTTACCCGGCGCGCGTGTTGTTCGCGGGTGGCCCGGACGCGCGCCTGCTCCTGGGGCGTCAGCGGCTGGGCGGCCATGCCAACCGGAGGATACAAAACGCGGGTCGCGCGCAACGACGGATTCACCACGCCGGACTCGGCCAATCGCCGCAACAATTCGGCCGTCGCACGGTCCACCACCTCCAGTTGCACCGCTGGCGCCGGTTCGCCGTGGCTCGAAGGGCTGAAAAACTGGCCTTCCAGGGGATGCAATTGCTCGCGGGCACGCTCGGCCTCCCGCTCGACCACCAGCAATAAGACCGACGACTCACCCCGGGATGGAAACCGCTCTTCACAAGCCACCAGATTGCCGCCGAGCAATTCGAGGGCGCGTTGGCAGAACGCGCGGGGCGGGTCCAATGGCCCGGGCGGCGTGGTTCGCCCGTTCGCCGCCGCTGCCGCCGCTCGCGCGGGTTTCGGGTCTGGTTGCCCGGCGCGCTCCGCCAAGGCGAACTCGGGGAAAAGTTGCTCGAGACGTTGCAGGAAATCCTCGCGTCCGCTCACCATTTTGATCGTGCTGAGATCCCCGCGCTGGTCGAGCACCCCGTCGCTGAGGGCTTGTTTGCGCGCGAGCATGCCGAGCATCCGGTGCTCGATGGTCCGTTCGCTGACGAGGTTGAGCACCGTGACCGCGCTCGTCTGGTCCTTGCGCCAAGCGCGGGCGATACGCTGCTCCAACCGCGCCGGGTTCCAGGGCAAGTCGCAGTTGATGACGACGCTCGCATTCTGGAGATTCAGGCCCACTCCCCCGGCGTCCGTGCTGAGCAAAACGCGGCAGGCCGGGTCCTCCCGGAAACGCTGGATTTCCTGCCGCCGTTGCGCCGCCGAGATACTGCCCGTATGGCTGGCGAACCCGAACCGCAACCGTCGGCAGAGACTGCCCACCAGTTCCAACATCCGCTCCCACTCGCTGAAAATCAGCACCTTGACCTCCGGGTTGCCCATGCACTCGGCGAGAATCCGGGCCAGTTCGTCCAGTTTCGGACAGGCGCGGTCCGCCGGGTCGAGGATGAAATTGCTGTCGCAGATCATGCGCAGCATGTTCAGTTCGCGCATCAGGCGTTCGCGTTGCGGTTCGGGCAACGCCCGACGCCGGGCGGCGGCCAGCAGCCGGGTCACCACCGCCTCGTGGGTCCGATACGCGTGGCGTTGGCTCTCGCCGAGCGGAACCAGAAACGTTCTCTCCGCACGGTTGGGCAACTCGGTCTCCACGTCGGCCTTGCGGCGGCGCAGGAGCAGCGGGCGGATGCGGCGGCGCAATTCCTCCAGGTTGCGATAGCCACGCGGGCGGCCCCGCTCGTCAAATTCGTAGAACTCGCGGTTGAACCGAAACAGCGGCCCGAAGACGGATGGATCGAGGAAACTGACCAGCGAGTACAACTCGTCGATGCGGTTTTCAATGGGGGTACCGGTCAGAACCCAGGCGTAGCGGCTGCGGAGCCGTTTCACGGCCAAAGCAGTTTTCGTGTTCCAGTTTTTGATGCGCTGAGCCTCGTCGAGGATGACGACTTCCGGTTGCAGCCGTTCGTTGACCTCCAAAGAATCGGTCAACATGGTTTCGTACGTGACAACCGTAAAAAAAGGAGCCGTTGAACGATGGTACCCGGTCAGCCGCTCGGAGCGGGTGCCACCGAGCGTCTGAAACGGCAACCGCGTCAACCGGGCAATCTGATCCTCCCACTCGCTCTGTAACGAAGTCGGGGTGACGATGAGTACCCGTTCGATCCGCTGGAGACGACGCAGGAGGGCGCAAGCTGCGACTGCCTGGACGGTTTTTCCCAACCCCATCTCATCAGCGAGCAGGGCACGCTCCGCACAGACGAGATGCAGCATTCCCTCCCGTTGATACGGGAAAAGCGGTAAAATCGTTTCCTGTGCGGGCCAAGCGCCGGATTGTACGTTTTGCTCGTAAGAACGTCGCAACGCCAGCGCCTCGGACTCGCGCCGCCGACATTCGAGCCAGAGGTCCACTTCCTGCGAAATCCGCAGTTCCGGTTGCGGGAACCCCTTCCAGAGTTCGATGCCCATCTCCGGCAGATAGCCGCTCACCATGCGGCCGTCCGAGTCAAAGAGCCGGCGCAACGGGCGTGGCAGGCGTTCCAGATTGCGCTCGACCCGGAGCAATTGGGCGTCGCGGTCCGGCGCGAGATCAATCCGGGGCGATCCGTTGGCGCGCGCCGCCGCGTATTCCAGCGGCAAACGGTTTTCCAGATGATCGAGGCACGCCTCGACGTGCTTGCAGGTGCCGAGGCCGTTGACGCGAAAATCGACGCACTCGCAACTGAACTTCCGCCCCGCGAGATCACGGATTTCCACCGAATAAGTCACGCCGCTCTGCGAGTGAACGTCGAAATTCGAGAAGACCGGGTAACGTTCGTCCCGGTTCTCGATGCGGGGCGATTCTTCCTGGGCGCGCAGACGGCGGCGGGTAATCTCGTCCTGGTCCGTGGTGCGCCAATCATCGACCGGCGGCAGGTCGGCGGCAGACCGGGGAGACGGATTGGCGTCAGGCATCGGATGAGAGTATGCATTTCCTTGCCCCGTGGCAAAGAGTCCTTGGCAGCCGGGGAGCCTGCTCGCAGCGTAGAGCAGTGAGTTCCCGCCGGATGTCGCGGTGACCCGTTCGCATGTTCACGACCCAATTTTACCGGCTGTTTCTCTGGCACGTCGTGCGTAACGCCCGGCGGCATCCGCTGCTGGCGGGATTGAACGTGCTGAGCGTGGCGCTGGGCGTGTCGGTTTACCTGGCGATCCAGATTGCCAACCACAGCGCCAACCAATCCTTCGCCGCCAGCATCGATCTCGTGGCCGGGAAGGCGAACCTGGAAGCGCGCGCGGCCGGCGGCAACTTCGACGAGAAATTCCTGCCGACGCTCGCCCATGCCCCGGGCGTCAAGGCGGCGACCCCGCTGGTGGAAGGTTACGCCACGCTGCCGGATTTCCCGGGCGAATACCTGCAAGTGCTCGGGGTCGATATTTACACGAACCCGCCTTTTGCCACGTTCGCGGTCGGCGGGCAGTCGAACGGTGACTGGGCGAACCTCGATCTGGACGGCTGGCTGGGCGATCCGCACGCGCTGGCCGTCACGGACGAATTTGCCCACGAGCGGGGCCTGAAGGTCGGCGATCCGATCCGCCTCCAGATCAACGGACGCGATCAGGTGCTCACCGTCCGCTTTCTGATCCGCCTGACGGAGACGGCGGCGGGGCGCGGCAACTCCCGGATTGCCGCCCTGGACATCGGCTGGGCGCAGGAGCTTTTCCAAAGGCCCGGACGGCTGTCCAGCGTGCAACTTTTGCTGGATCATCCCGCCGAAGCCGACGCGACGGCCCGCGCCCTGGCCAAACTGGTCCCGGCGGACGTGACGATTTCCACCCCCGGCACCCGCAGCGGGCAGGTCGAGAGGATGCTGGCGAGCTTTCAGCTCAACCTGAGCGCGTTGTCGTTGATCTCGTTGCTGGTGGGCATGTTCCTGATTTACAACACGATCACCGCCAGCGTCGTGCGCCGCCGGATCGAGACGGGCATCCTGCGCGCGGTCGGCGCATCGCGGGTGGAAGTGCAGTGTCTGTTTCTCGCCGAAGCGTTGCTCTTCGGGGTGATCGGCGTGGCCCTGGGGATCGTCGGCGGCACGATCCTGGCGCGGTTTCTCCTCGGGCGCGAAATCGCCAGGGTCATCAGCACTCTCTACCTGCTGGTCAGCGTGGACCGTTTCTACCTCACGCCGTTTCTCGTGGGGAGCGCGTTTTTCTTCGGTCTCGGGTCGGTGCTGGCGGCGGCCTGGCTGCCCGCGCGCGAAGGGTCCCGGGCCGACCCCATCGCGGCGCTGAGCCTGGGTCTGGGCACGACGAGGTCGAAAAGCCGCCTGCACCTGACCCGCTGGCTGCTCGCGGGAGTGCTGGCGCTGTTGCTCGCGGTGGCCTGCTCGGTTTTCGCGCTGGTGACCGGCCCGGCCTGGCTGGGTTTCGGCAGCGCGTTTTTTGTGCTGCTCGGTTTCGCTTTCACCGCGCCGACGGTCACGGTCATGGGTGCCAAAACGATTGGCTGGTTGGCGCAATGGACGGAGGCCCGACTGGAGCGGGGCGGGTCGGACGACGCCGGAGGCGCCCGTTCGTTTCTCGTGGCCCCGACGGCGATGATCCGCCTTTCCGCGCAAAATCTCAGCCGCAGCCTCCATCGCAACGCGGTCATCGTGGCCGCGCTCATGGCAGCTATCGCCATGACCGTGGGTATTTCCGTCATGATCTACGCGTTCCGCCGCACGGTCGAAGTGTGGATCGACCGCGCCATCGTCGCGGACATTTTCATGACGCCCGCCGCCAACGAGACGCTCGGCAACGGCGCGTTCTTCCCGTCCGAAGTGATCGCCGCGTTGCGCCGCGAACCGGGCGTGCGCGCCGTGGACACCGTCCGCGAGGTCGGCGTGAACATCCGGGGCGACCGCGTGTCCATGGCCGTCGTGGAGGGAGAAGATCGCAACCGGCTGGCCTTTGTCGGCGGGCGGACCGCCGAAAAGCAGGCGGCGTTTCACCTGCCGGAACGCGTGCTGGTCAGCGAACCTTTCGAGCATCGCTACCACGTGCGCGACGGCGACCACCTGTCGATCCCCACGCCCGACGGCGTCGTTTCGTTCACGGTGGCCGGCGTTTACTACGATTACGCCCGGGACGCCGGGGTGATCGGGATCACCCGCGAGAATTTCCTGCGGCACTGGCACGATGACCGCGTTATGTCGGCGGCGGTTTACCTGAAAAACCCCGACGAGGTCGAGACGGCGGCGGCGCTCATCCGGCAACGGTACAACCAGCACGGCGAATTTCTGATCTACTCGAATCGCGCCATCCGGGAAAAGGTTTTCGAGATTTTCGGGCAGACGTTTCGGATCACCGGCGTCCTGCGGGGAATCGCCGTGGTCGTGGCCATCATCGGAATCTTTCTGACTCTGACCACCCTGGTTTCCGAGCGGGAGCGCGAAATCGGCGTCCTGCGCGCCATCGGGGCGTCCCGCCGGCAGATCAAAGGAATGGTTTTGATCGAAAGTTCATTGATCGGCCTCCTGGCGAGTCTGCTTGGCATCGTCGCGGGGCTGGCGCTTTCCCTGGTGCTCACCTTCGTCATCAACAAGGCGTTTTTCGGCTGGACCATCCAGCTTTCCTGCCCGTGGGCCACGGTGCTGCTCACGCCGGTCTGGATCGTGATTTCCGCCCTCGTCGCCGGGTGGTGGCCCGCCGTCCGGGCCTCGCGGATCCCCATCGCAAGCGCGGTGCGAGCGGAATGAACATCGTTAGATTGAATGACATGGTGATCGGAAAAATCTTTTTGCTCCTGGGAACGATTGTGGGCGTTGCCTCGCTTGGCCTGGCGGAGGGATCAGCGCCTGACGATTGGCAGCGCGCCTTGCCGGGAGCGGTTTACACCTTTCCGGCGGACCACGAAATCCACCCTGATTTCAAGACGGAGTGGTGGTATTTCACGGGCACCCTGCACACCGGGGCGGGCAAGGAATACGGCTACGAGCTGACGTTTTTTCGTCAGGGCGCGCTCTCGCCCGCGCTGCAAGCCTCCCGGCAAACGCTGGCGCCGGACGTGCGTTCCCGGTTCGTGCAAAACGATTTCAAGTTCGCGCATTTTGCCGTCTCCGAGTTGAGCGCGGGTCGGTTCCATTTCACCCAAAAGATCAGCCGGGGAGTTTTTGGGGAGGCCGGGTTTGATCGCGCGTCCGGTGCGGCGGGCGGACGTTTGGCGTGGATCGACGACTGGTCGTTGCGGCCACAACCCGACGGGTCGTGGAAGATCAGCGCGAAAGTGGACTCGCCCGACGCGATGTCCATCGACCTGGAAGTCGTACCGGCCAAGGTCCCCGTCATCGAAGGGACGGAAGGCGTCAGTCAAAAAGCCGCTGGCCCGGGCAACGCGTCTTATTACTATTCTTTCACCCGTCTGAAAACGACCGGCACCCTCACGGTCGGCAACGACAAGGCGCAACCTGTGAAAGGCGAAAGCTGGTTCGACCACGAATGGGCGAGCAACCAGTTGGCGCAGGACCAGATCGGCTGGAATTGGTTCTGTTTCCAGTTCGACGATCAGACCGAGTTGATGCTCTACGCGATGCGGCGGCGGGACGGGACCGTCGATCCGGTGTCCAGCGGGACCTGGGTGGCAGCCGATGGACAGGTGGAACACCTGAAGTCCGGGGCGTTTACCGTTCGCCCAACCCGGACCTGGCACAGCAAACAGACCGACGCGGTTTATCCCGTGGCCTGGCAAGTGGAAGTCCCATCACACCGGCTGAGTTTTGCCGTGGAACCCAGGTTCGATGCGCAGGAGTTGGTCCTGCCGCCCATCAGTTACTGGGAAGGGGCCATCCGCGCGGATGGACATCGCGGCGACCAGGCTCTCAAGGGCCACGGCTACATGGAGTTGACCGGTTATGCAGGCGCTTTGAGGGCCTTGCAGGGTCAACCGCAGCCCGCCGACACCCATTTGCGCGGAACGCCGCGTTGAGCGACGTTACCACACCCAATGAATACCAAACGCCTGATTCTTTCCTTTCTGGCCGCCACGGCGTGCCTGTCGGCCAACGCGTGGGCCGGATTACAGCCGGGCGCAAACGTGCTGCCCTACGAAATCCACAACACCGCTTCCGGTGAGCAATATTGCCAGATGTGTCAGTATTCCGACCGGCCTGCGACCATCGCGGCTTACGGCAAATTGCACGACGAGGCCTTCTGGCAAGATCTCGAAAAACTGCAAGCCCTGCAAAAAGCGCATAAAAACCTTGGTTTCTTCGGACAGGTTCTCGATTCGACCGATTCGACGGCCATCCAGGCCGAGGCCAAAAAACACGGGATCACTTTCCCGGTCGTCTACGCGGTAGACCCTGACTGGGAGAAAGTTTATCAGGTCGGAGGCGCCAGCCGGACGGTGTATTACTCGAACAACTTCAAGATTGCCTGGGCCGGTGTGGGGCTGGACGACGCCGCGCTGACGGCGATCACGGGCAAGATCAAGGCCGACCCGCAAGGTTGACGGACCAGCGTCAAACTTTCTTACGGCGTAAATCGCGCGCGATCACCTGGGAAGCGTTCCGTCCGCTGGCTCCGAAAACCCCGCCTCCGGGGTGAGTGCTTGCGCCGGTGAGATACAGCCCCGGCACGGGGGTCTGATAACTGGACAACTCGGGCAAGGGCCGGAAAAAGAACATCTGGTCGAGGCTCATCTCCAGGTGCATGACGTTGGCGCGCAGCAGCCCCAGCTTGCGCTCGATTTCCAGCGGGGTCTGGATGTACCGGTCGATCAGCGCGCCGCGCATGTTCGGCGCGTAATCACAGACCACGTCGTAGATTTTGTCGGCTTCGCGGGCGGCGATGTCATCCCAGTGCTCGCCGTTGTTCAGCGCATAGGGGTGGTACTGCGCCCAGGTGAAGAGGACGTGCTTTCCCGGGGGGGCCAGCGAGGCGTCCAAAGCGGAGAAAGTCATCGCCAGGACGGCGGGACGGCGGGGCGGCTCGCCGCGCTGGTAATCAAGAAACGCCTGCTTCAGGTAATCCCGGCTGGGACAGAGCAGTTGCAACGAACTGTGACAGGGCGAGATGCCCCGCGCGTCCACGGGCTGACCGGCATAGCGGGGCAGTTCGCTCACGGCGTGGCGCACGATCATTCCAAACCCGTTCCCCACCCGCAGGTGCTCGATGCGATGGCGCAAATCCGCCGGGCAAATCGCCGGGTCGAGCAGTTGTAAAAAAGTTGTCTGGACGTGGCACGCGGCAGCGACCGAACGCGTCTGGTACGAGCCGGACGCCGTCCGTACTTCCAACTTTGCCCCGGCGGCGGACGCCGTCGTGATCCGCGTGACCGGGGCATCCACGATGATCTCGCCGCCCATCGACTGCAAGCAGCGGCCAAGCGCCTGGGTCAATGCGCCCGAGCCGCCTTTGGCCCGCCACGCGCCGTCCTTGTGGATCATCGCCTGCCAACCCACGAGGTCGCCGGTAGCGATTTCGTCGGGCGGCGGGCCGGACTGGGCGGCGAGCCAGTACAACGCGGCGCGCACCGGCTCACTCTCGAACGTCTCGTCGATGAGGCGTCCGTAGCTGGTCATCAACTGCCGCGCCGTGTCGAGCGAACTCCAGAGTTGGCGCGAACGGCGTTTGAAAAGGTTGCGTTTGAAGATCGTGCCGAAAATCGACCCGGGCGTCGGCGGCTTCAGAAACGTCTCGAACACGCCCTCGTTGATCTCGCCGAACCGCTCGATGAAACCGCGGTACGCCACGGCGTCGCGGGGCGAGACGGTGGCGATACTCTCGCAAGTTTTGTCGAGGCTGCGATGGAAGCTGATCCCCTGCTCCGTGCCGGGGACCGGATGGAATGCCCACGGGTCCATCTCAACGTACTCCAACCCGTGAGCCGCCAACCCGAGTTCCTCCATGATCGGCGTGCTGCGGAACATGATGTGCGCCGAACTGCCGATGTCGAAACGGTAGCCGGGCACGATTTCCTCCGTGCAGACCGCGCCGCCGACGACGGGACGGCGTTCGAGCACCAACACCCGCCGACCGGCTTTGGCGAGGTAACACGCGCAGATCAGCCCGTTGTGCCCGGCGCCGACGATGATGGAATCGTAAATCCCGCCCATGAAATCAAGTGGATCGCTGCGGGGTATTTCCTGGTCCGGGAAGCGGCGGATTCGTTGGCAGCATACCTAACTTAACATAGATTGACCCATGCTGACCGAGGAGTTTTTCACCATTCACCCCGTCGCTTGCGCCCGTCGGTTGATCGGCTGCGAACTCGTCTGGGAACATTGCAGCGGCATCATCGTCGAGACGGAAGCTTACGCCGCCCTCGGCGACGAGGCCTGCCACACTTTTTTGCGGCGCGGCGCGCAGAAATTCGTGGACACCCATCCGGCGGGCACCGCTTACGTCTACCTGAACTACGGCATCCATTGGCTGCTGAACGTCCTGATCAAAGGCCCGGAGATGGATGGCTTCGTGTTGGTCCGCGCGTTGGAACCCCGCCGGGGGGTGGAACTCATGAAGCCGCGCCGGAAGCTGGATGATCCGATCAAGCTTTGTTCCGGTCCGGGTAAATTGACCCAGGCGTTGGGCATCCCGCCGTCGTTTCACGGGTCCAGCTTGTGCCACGACCCGCAGCGGTCGTTTCATGCGGCCCCGGAGGGCCAAGCCCCTGTAGGGATCGTGGAGGATGTGCGCATCGGCATCTCGCGGGCCGCCGATCTCCCTTGGCGGTTCCTGGCGGCGGGCAGCCGGTACGTCAGTCGGCGACCGCTCGCCAATCTCTAGCGGCATTCCGGCGCGAAAAAGTCGGACCGACTACGGGAGCCGGTCCGACTGGATAAGGGTTGGAGTTCACTCACGACCGGAGGGAACCGGCCCGAAAGCCGTGCCCTCATATCGTACCGAGCGCCGTTACTTCGTGCTCGTGGAGGTCGTCGTCGAGGCCGAAACGCCCGACGAGCCAGCCGAGGTCTTCGCCTCACAAGCGCTGAGCGCGCTCAGGGCTGCTGCCGTCAAGGCCAACAGGCTCAAGAATTTGATGGTTTTCATAATGATTCTAGTTTCACCTCCGTTCTTACGCTGGTCGCGGTTCGTGCAGACCTTTGGCCATGCGCCGCGGATTGGCAACGAGAATCGGTAACAATTTTTGGGACACGGGGAGGCCGGTTCACTCCGGCGAGATCCGGACTTCCGTGCCTACCCTGACCAAATCGTAAAGCTCGACGATGTCGCGGTTGAGCATCCGCACGCAGCCGTGGCTGGCCGGCTGGCCGACGAGGGCTTCGTGGTTGGTGCCGTGGAAATAAATGTAGCGGCCCAGGGTGTTCTGGTTATGCGGGTCAAGCCCGTCCAGCCAGAGGATGCGCGTGAGCACGAGGTCTTCCGCCGTGGAAATGAGTCCGTCGTGAGTGACCGGCACACGGCTCTGGAAGACGGTGCCCAGGGGGGCGGCATCCCCGATTTTCGCGTGAATTTGGAAGCGTCCCAGCGGGGTGCGCAGGCTGCCGGGTTCGCTGCCGAGACCGAACCGGGACGTGGACACCGGGAAACAACGTTCGATCCGGTGCCGCCCGCGACGCACCTCCAGGGTCTGCGCCGGGACAGAAACGTGCAGCGAAATTTCCGAACCCGGCGTTTGCATCTCCGTGAGGAAAGCATACAATCGCCCTCCCCCGCCATGCAAAAGAAGACCTACCATGTGGCCATCGTTGGAGCCAGCGGTGCCGTTGGTCGGGAGATGCTGGACGTGCTGACGCGCCGCCAGTTTCCGGTGCGGAAGCTGCGTGCGCTCGGTTCGGAGCGTTCGGCGGGCAAGACCGTCGATTTCCAGGGCGAACCGGTCCCGATTGAGCTGCTGACGGAAAAATCCTTTGCGGACGTGGACGTGGCGTTGTTCAGCGCGGGCGCGTCGGTTTCGCGGCAGTTCGGGCCGGTGGCCGTCCGGGCGGGCGCGGTCGTCATCGACAATTCTTCCGCGTTCCGGCTGGACGAGGACGTGCCGCTGGTGATCCCCGAGATCAACGGCGGCGACATGGCGAACCACCGGGGCACCATCGCCAACCCGAACTGCACGACGGCCGTCACGCTCATGGCGCTGGCGCCGTTGCACCGGGCGTTCGGCGTGCGGCGCGTGTTCGCGGCGAGCTACCAGGCCGTGTCGGGCACGGGCGCGCAGGCCATCGCGGAGTTGCGCGGCCAGGTGGATGCGCTGGCGACCGGTCGCAGCGTCACCCCGGAAGTGTACCCGCACCAGATCGCGTTCAACGTTTTGCCGCACATCGATAGTTTTCTCGACAACGGCTACACCAGGGAAGAGATGAAGATGCAAAACGAAACCCGGCGCATCTTGCACCTGCCGGGTTTTCGCGCGTCGGTGACGTGCGTGCGGGTTCCGGTTTACCGGGCGCATTCGGTGGCCGTCAACGCCGAGTTCGAGCGACCCGTTTCGCTGGAAAAAGCGCGGGAGGCTCTGGCGAATGCCCCCGGCTTGCAGGTCATCGACGATCCGGCGGCCAAGGAATATCCCATGCCGTTGATGTGCTCGGGTCAAGACGATTGCGCGGTGGGCCGGTTGCGGCTCGACTGCGCGCTGGACAACGGGCTTGCCTTCTGGGTTTCGGGCGATCAGCTTCTCAAGGGAGCGGCTCTCAACGCCGTGCAGATCGCCGAACTCCTCTGAAAGAAGAAGTAACCAAACGAAGTCGGATGGCCGTTGCAGACCTATCACGAAACGCCGGACGCCCCGCCGGTTTCAACGTCAAAGCCTACCTCGCCGAGCGCGTGCGCCGGGTGGACCGTGCGCTCAATACGGCGTTGCCACCGGCCACCCGCAAGCCCGCGACCATCCACAAGGCGATGCGCTACAGCCTGTTTGCAGGCGGCGCGAAACGGCTGCGCCCCGTGCTGTGCCTGGCCGCCGCCGAGGCGTGCGGTGGCGATTTGACCGAAGCTCTCCCGCTGGCTTGCGCCGTGGAATGCGTGCATACCTATTCGCTGATCCACGACGATCTGCCGTCCATGGACAACGACGATCTCCGACGCGGGCAGCCCACTTGCCACAAGGTTTTTGGCGACGGCATGGCCGTGCTGGCCGGTGATGCGTTGCTCACCTTCGCCTTTGAACTGGTTGCCCGCGCCACCGCTTGGCCGCGCTACGACACGCGCGCTCTGGTGCAGGAGCTTGCCGTCACTTCCGGCAGCTTGAAGCTCATCGCCGGACAGGTGGCTGACCTCGAAGGCGAAGGTCAACAGGTCACGGAAAAACAACTGCGTTACATTCACGAGTGCAAAACGGCGGCGTTGCTGACCACGGCCATTCGTTTTGGCGCGATGAGCGCCAACGCCACCCCTGCCCGCCTGCGGTCGCTGAATGATTTTGGCCGCGCGCTGGGTCTCGCGTTTCAGGTGATCGACGACATTCTCGACGTGACGCAGACCAGCGAGAAACTGGGCAAGAGCGCGGGCAAGGATATCGCGGCGCAAAAGGCTACCTATCCCTCCATCCTGGGTCTGGACGGCGCCCGGCGCGAGGCACGCCGGTTGACCGCCGAAGCCCATGCCGCCCTGCGTCCGTTTGCGAAGAAAGCGGAAGCATTGCGCGGCCTGGCTGATCACTTGCTCCAGCGCGACTACTGACGACCTGCGTCAAGCTTTTCGTAATAGCGCAACGCTTCGATTTTGCTGCCGAGTTCGCGCAAGGGATAGACGCCTTTGCGCAGACCCGCCATCGACGGATCACGGATGAGATAATCAAAGCCTTGCTTGCCCATGATCACGACGAAATGCGTCGAACCGCTCGCCAGGTGTAACCGGATGATGACCGGATTTCCGTGCGCGAGATTGGAGTCGATCAGGTAGTACGAAGGCAAATCCTCGTACACGTGGCGCAAACGCTCGGGGGCCAGCACGGGAGGACCTTCCCAGCGCAAATCGTTGTTTTCGTCGTAACCGCCATGGTCACGCAGGAACACGTTGAGTCTGCCGGGGTCCACATCGACCCCGTAAAACTTCATCACCATCGCCACCGAGGTGACGGCACAGCCCACCTGACCCATCGTGTGGACGGATAGCCCTAACTGGTCCTTGCCCCAAACAGGGTCACTTTGGAGATAAAGCGCCACGGGCAATTCCGTCCGACCGAAGAAATACCAGCCGCCCGCAGGTGAAAGCGGGTGCTTGCTGAATTCGTAGAAGCCAAATGCACTCACGCCGCCAGCGAGGGCGAAGATGACCACCAATAAACTGACCAGACGCCACCGCGAACGGTCCGGTCGTGCAAAGAGACTGTCAGCCATGGCCATCCGGTAAAATACGGCTGCGATCAGGATTTGTCCCGACGAAAAATCTTCCGTGGATTTCCCGGTTCACCACGGAGATTCCAGTGCTACAACGTGATTTTTTCGTTCTCGCCCGCGTGGTACGGTTTGCCCGTGACCACGGCTTTGACGAAGCCGATCAGATGCACCACCGCGCTGGAAGCAGAGTCCCAATACTCCGCCTTGTCCACGACGACGTTCAGCAGCGCGGTCTCGGGATCGTCCGGGCCTTTGGGAAACCACGCTTTCATGGGAGTGGTCCAAAGTTCCTCGTTTTTCTTCGCATCGCGGACCAGCCGCGCCTTCCCGGAGACGGAAACGTAGGTTTGATCGCTGGGATGGGCGTAGCTCACGTTGACGTGCTGATCGTGTTGAATCTCATGCACCTTCGGCGAACTGGCATGCGTGAAAAACCACAACTCGCCGTCGAAGGTTTTGTTCTGCGTGGCCATGGGTCGGCTGCGCAGGGTGCCGTCGTCATCGACGGTCGTCAGCATGGCGAATTTGATGTCTTTGATCAATTCGCCCAATTTCTCGGTGGGATTATCTTTTTCTTGGTCGCTCATAATGGGATGCAGGTGGGCCAACCCTACGATGCCGTGGATTTGCGTGCGCGCTTGGCGGCCGGGGTGTTCGGAACAAATTGTTGGCCGGTACGCGAAGCGGTTTTCTTCTTCTCGTCGGTGGCTTTGCGTTGGGCAGGCGTTAGCTCGTCCCACGCTTTGTCCGGGAGGTAACGGGAAGTTGTTTTGCCGTGCGCCGCCGCTTTGCCGTCCGCCGTGCGCCATTTTTCTTCGGTCCACGACTCCAGATGCTTCTGCCCGGCGGTGCGCGCCGCTTTTTTGTAACCGCCGCCGTGTTTTTCGTATTCGGCGGCGAGAAGTTGCGCTTTGCGTGCGCTCCACTGCCCGGCGCGACCTCCCTTTTCGCCCGCCTGGATTTCGTCCTTCAAACGTTGACGCAACTCGGGCTGCGTGTAATTCGTCGCGTCAGCGCCGGTTTTCTTGCCGCCGGACGCGGGCTTTTTCTCGGTGCCCGGCTTGCGCTTCGACGTGGCAGGTGCTTTCCCCGCAACCTTGGCTGCCTTCGGCGCGGGTGTTTTCTTTTCGGCCATCGGAGCGGGGGGTTTACGCTTTCTTGGAAGACGTGCGTTTCGTGGCCGCAGCCGGTTTGCTCGCGTGCTTGGACGCCGACGATTTGGCCGGTTTGGCTTTTTCCTTCGATTCTCGCGCCTGATCGAGCAGTTCGGTGCCCTTCTTGGCCAACTTTTTCACGTCGGCCTGCGTTTTTGGTACCGGCTCGCCCCAAGCGGCGGCGGAAAGGGCGTGACGCGTGGGCTTCCCTTTGTCGTCCTCCAGTGGTCCGGCGTCCTCGTTGGCGAAGTGACGCCGGAGGAACGACCCCTTGCGCTGTTGTTTTTCGGTGGTGTCAGCCGCCCCTTTGACGCCGGGTTTCAGGTTCGCGCCCTCGGTCTTTTTGAAATGGGCGCGTCCGGCGGCGGTCAGGCCGCCTTTCGGATCTTTGAGCGGTTGTTTCTTCGGAGAACCTTCAGGTTTTGTCGGCATGGAAGGATGGGTTAGCGAACGGTGGCCACCGTCGGAAAACGGTGGCCGTTCGTGAAGAAACGCCTGCCGCCGGGAGAACGACGCAACAAAACCGGCCACTTCCGCGACAAAGGGGTCACGGCTCGCACAGCAACGCCGCTGACGCCGTGTACCCGTGCAGAAAATTCTGCGTCCCCACCGGCCCGATCTCGCCGTGACAAAAAAACCCCGCGCTCGGGTGGGTTCCGAAAATTTCCGTCAGCACACCGGCGTCGTGGTTCGGCGTGCCGAATAACCCCACACCCCGGCCATTGCAGGAAAAGAGCAACGAAGCGAAGGGACGAGCGCCTTCCTCCTCGACGGTGTGGCACAATTCCCGCAGATCCTCATCGGCGCTGTCGCGGTCGCGCAACTGGTATTGCAGCGTTTGCCCGACCCGCAACGCCGCGCCGATGGCCACCGCCCCGGCCTCGGGATCGGCCGCGAGGATGTTGCGGATCAGGAAGTGTCCGCGTTTGTAGTCTTCGAGATATTCGCTCATGGCCAGACCCGCGAACAAGTTGTTTCGCGCGCGGTCCTTTTCCTGTTTGGTCAGGCCGTTGAAAACGTGATTGAGGACGGCGTAGGCGGGTTTTGATCCCAGGCTCAAGAGCAGATTTTGCCGCGCGCCGGTGATCGTCAGCGGTTCGCCGATGGGTCGGCAACCCTGGCTGACAATCGTGCGGACGGACACGCCGCCTTTGAGCGCGAGCGCCAGCGCGTCGCCGGCGATGGCAGCCCCATCCCGGCACAGCACGATGTTTTCCTCCCGGCCGCTGGCCAGACCGCCGAGCACGGGCACCCCCGGATACGCGAGGTTCCACTCTGCCAGCCACGGTTCGGCGGCAAAGCGCAAGGGGTTCGCCAGCACGATCCAAGCGTCCACTTCGTCGGGTCCAACCGCGGTCTCCGCCGCCCAGGAGCCCGGCCCGGCGGATGCTTCCACCTGCGTTTGGGTCAACTCGACGGCACGTAACTTCGTGTGGGGCAGGCTGAGCAGCAACAACGAGAAACCGGCGCGTCCTTCGGCCTCGCTGCTGGTGCCGATGATGCCGCCGCCGGAACATCCCAACACCAGCGAAACCCGCCCGTAAACCCGGATCAGCTCCAGAAATTCTTCCAGGTTTTCGACGTAGTCCGGGGAGAAGAATACCAACGCGCAACTGGCTTCCGCGCCGAGTTCCGCCCGGGCCTCGCGGGCAGCCGACGTGACGGCCCCCTCGGAAAATTCCGATAGCACCAGGCGCGAGGCAGCACGGTTTGGCATCGTTTCCACCATGGCGGAGGACGGAAATTTCGCAATCCAGAATCTCGCCGTGGAAAAGTGGATCGCGGCCATGGAAAACTGGCGCGAACCTGGCTCTGTTCCCGCTGCTAACTCTTTCAACCCTTCGACCCGAACTTTTGATGACCTGGAAAAGCCATTGCGTTGCCAACGGCGCGGTTGCGCTCGCGCTGACCTGCCGTTTCGACGTGGCCCTCGCCGCCATGGCGACGTCCGCCTTGCCGGACCAGATCGAGGCGGCGCTCCCCCTGGGCCGACATCGCGGCGCGAGCCATTGGGTGCTGCTCTGGCTGGTGATCCTCGTGGCCGGACCTGCCGCCCTGCATCAGGAGTTGGCGCACCTGGGCGGAATGCGCGGGGTGCAATTCGCGCTGGGAACGGCGGCGTTCGGGCTGGCGCTCGGCCCCCTGCTGCACGTCCTGCTCGACGGCTGTTCGTCCTCGGGCGTGCCGGTCGCCCCCTTCAGCCGCACCCGTCTCAAGCTGTCGCTTTACAAGACCCGCACCCGCCGCGCGCCATGGAACCTCAGCGAACCGGCGTTCCTGCTCGGGCTGCTCGCCGTGTGCGCCCTTTCTTGGAAAGCGCGGGGATAGCCGCCGGGTCCGGTTGCTTTTGCAACGGCTGACGGGAGCTTGCCATGCGTATACGTTTGCACATCGCATGAGTACCCCGCGCCCCGATCTCGCCATCTACCACGAACACCCGGACTGGTTCCGGCCGCTCTTTGCCGAGCTGGATCGGCGCGGCATCGTGTACACCCGCATCGACGCGCGGGAGCCTTTTTTCTACGACCCGGCGGACGATGAGCGGCCGTTTCGGATGCTGTTCAACCGGATGAGTCCGTCCGCCTACCTGCGCGGCGGCGGCAGCGCGATCCGGCACACCCTGAATTATCTCGCGCACCTGGAGCGGATCGGCACCCGGGTCATCAACGGTGCCCGGGCCTTCACCTACGAGGTGTCCAAAGCCTTGCAGTTGACCCTCCAGGCTGAACTGGGAATTCTCGCTCCGCGTTCGCGCGTGCTCCATCGCGGCGCGGACGCACCAGCCGCGGCGGCAGGTCTCCGTTTTCCGGTCGTGGTGAAAGCAAACGTGGGCGGCAGCGGCGCGGGCATCACCCGTTTCGACTCGCCGGATGACCTGCAAGCGGCTGCCGACGCGGATTTTATCGAAATGGGATTGGACGACGTGGCTCTCGTGCAAGAATTCATCCCCGCGCGGGACGGCCACATCACGCGCGTCGAGACCCTCGGCGGCAGGTATCTCTACGCGATCAACGTCTTCCCGGAGGCTGGTTCGTTCGACCTCTGCCCCGCCGACGCCTGCCAGACCAAGGACGGCGCGGCCCTCGCCCGCACCGTGGCAAGCGCCTGCGCGCTGGACGCACCCAAACGCGGCCTGCGCGTCGAAGCGGTCACGCCGCCGCCGGAAGTTATCGAAGCTTGCGAACGTCTCGCCCAGGCCGCCGGGATCGACGTGGGCGGCATCGAGTCGATGATCGACGACCGCGACGGCCAGCGCGTTTACTACGACGTGAACGCCCTGTCGAACTTCGTGGCGGACGCCCCGCGCGTCATCGGGTTCGACCCGCACGCGCGCCTCGTCGATTTCCTGGTGGCGCGCCTCCACGAACCCGCTTGATCCATGCGTTACGGCTACTGGTTACCGATCTTTGGCGGCTGGCTGCGCAACGTGCCGGACGAAGGCATGGAGGCGTCGTGGGATTACGTGCGCAAACTCGCCTGCCGCAGCGAGCGCATCGGGTACGACCTGACCTTGGTCGCCGAACTCAACCTCAACGACATCAAGGGCACCGCCGCCCCTTCCCTGGATGCCTGGAGCACTGCCGCCGCGCTCGCCGCCGTCACGGAACGGCTCGAATTGATGGTCGCCGTGCGGCCCACGTTCCATTCCCCTGCCCTGCTCGCCAAACAGGCGGCCAACATTGACCGCATTTGCGGCACGCCGGGTCGGCTGTCGCTCAACGTGGTGTCGTCGTGGTGGGCCGAAGAGGCGCGTCAGTACGGCGTGCATTTCGAGCAGCACGAGGATCGCTACGCCCGCACCGCCGAATGGCTCGACGTGGTCGATGGGTTGTGGAAACAGGACCGGTTCTCCTACGCCGGAAACTATTACCGGGTGGAAAACACCATCCTGGAGCCGAAGCCCCTCAGCCAGCCCCGGCCCGTGCTCTACGCGGGCGGCGAGAGCGAGGCGGCCAAGGACCTGATCGCCCGGCGATGCGACGCCTACGTGATGCACGGCGACCCGCCCGCCCGGGTGCGCGAAAAGGTCGCCGACCTCTCCGCGCGGCGCGAGCGGCTGGGTTTGCCGCCGATGCAGTTCGGCGTGGCGGCCTACACGATCATCCGCGACACGGAGCGTGAAGCGCAGGCGGAACTGGCCCGGATCACCGACGTGAAGGCCACCGCCGCCGGGTTTGCCAACTACCAGCAGTGGCTCAGCGGCACGCAGCTGGAACAACGCATGACCATCGAGGAATATTCTGTTTCCAACCGGGGCCTGCGCCCGGGGCTGATCGGCACCCCTGCTCAGGTCGCCGAGCGGGTGGCCGAGTTCGAGGACGCCGGGGTCAACCTGCTGCT
Source organism: uncultured Chthoniobacterales bacterium (assembly GCA_964250695.1). Taxonomy (GTDB): domain Bacteria; phylum Verrucomicrobiota; class Verrucomicrobiia; order Chthoniobacterales; family SZAS-18; genus CAHJWO01. Next base: position 81,723 of record CAXUGY010000007.1, read on the forward strand.
CTTGCAATGCAGTCCGCAGGCGGAAGAGATGGAGCGCTTCGCTGCGGAGGTGATCCAGCCACAGCGCAAAAGCTGATTCGGTCCGCAAGAAAACCCGGCCAGCGGGTGTCACGGCCCGCGATTCTATCTTCGGTCACTTTCACAAAACCCTCACCCCTTCCATCCCATGTCTCTATTCGGCTTAGGCGAAAAATTCGACACCTTGCAGGATCTCTACGTCCATCTGCTCAAGGATCTCTACAGCGCGGAAAACCAACTCACCGCCGCCCTGCCGAAGCTGGCCGCCGCGTCGCATTCGCCCGACCTCAAGGCGGCGTTCGAGACCCACCTGCGCGAAACCGAGAACCAGGTCACGCGCCTCGACACCATCGCCGACAAGCTCGGCGTGTCTTTGAAGGGCTACACCTGCACCGGCATGAAGGGCTCGATCTCCGAGGGCAGCGAATGGATCAAGGAAGACGCGACCTCCGCCGTCAAGGATGCCGGTCTCATCATGGAAGCACAACACGCGGAGCACTACGAGATTGCTGGCTACGGCAGCGCGGTGGCTTACGCGGAATTGTTGGGCGACCAGGAAGCGGCTACCTTGTTGAAGACCAGCCTGGACGAAGAAAAAGGGGCGAACGACAAATTGAATAAGCTGTCCGTTTCGATCAACGCTGCGGCGTTGAACTCCAAGGCGAGCTAACGCCGCCGTCAGAATTTTTCCCGCCGCCGCCCGTCACTCCGAGCGGCGGTGTTTGTTTTTGGGCGAGACCCTTCCGCCATCGTTCCTACCTTCCGGCCAGCACCGCGCCCGGTTCGTAAGTGCTGTTCAAATTGGCGAGTTGCGCGACGAGCAAACTCAGAAACAAACCCACGTCGGTAACGACCCCGATGGATTCGAGCGAGCCCCGGTCCGCCAGTTTCGTGACAACCGCCGGGTTGATGTCCACGCAGACGAGCTTGACCCCGGCGGGCGTCATGTTGCCGACCCCGATGGAATGCAGCATGCTCGAAAGCATCAGGATCATGTCCGCGCCCTCGATCAGGCGGGCATAATCCCGTTGCGCCTGTTCGAGGTCCATGACGGTATCGGGCAACGGGCCGTCGTCCCGGATCGACCCCGCCAGCGAAAAGGGGACCTCGTGGCGCACGCACTCGTACATGACGCCGCTGGTCAGTTCGCCCGCTGCGACGGTCTGCGCGATACCGCCGTGGCCGCGCACCGTGTTGATGACCTTCAGGTGATGGCGGTGCCCCCCGTGGACCGAGACCCCGCGCTTCATGTCCATCCCGAGCGACGTGCCGAGCATATTCTGCTCCATGTCGTGGACCGCGATGGCGTTGCCGCCGAGGAGCACATGCACGTAGCCCTCGCGGATCAGCCGGGCGAGATGCTCCCCGCCGCCGGTATGGATGACCACCGGCCCCGCCACGACCACGACCTTGCCGCCCTGGTCGTGGATGCGCCGCAGGTCCCAGGCGATCTGTTCGACGACCAGTTCCACCTTGCGCTCGCTGGAAACGCCCGCGCCCATGAACCCGAACTCCTCTTCCACCGCGCCGCCCGGTTCGGCGAGGCTGCCGTCGCGGGATTCAGTTTTGCGGTGCATGCGGATGCCGTCCACGCCCACGACGACCTGTTCCCCGGCGCGCAGGTCGCGGATCAGCCGGCACCCGGCTCGCTCGCCGTCCACGACGATCACGCCATCCATGCGCTGGTTTTCCACCCGCACCCATTGGCCGCGCAGCCAGATGTCGGTGGGATAAATGGTCGTGACGGAGAAATCTGCCGGGGCCACTCCGTTCTTCGCCACCGTTTCGAGCTTCACCGCGCTCTCGCCCGCCGCGCTCTGGTTGACGCCCATCGTGATTAACCGGGCCATGATCTGGTCCAGCGCGTCGGCGGACGGCGCGGAAACCTTCAACCGCGCGTTCGACACGCTCTGGCGTTGCCTGCCCAGGTTAAATTCTAGGATTTGAAAACTCCCCGCCCCGTCCACCACGATGTCCAGCGCGCGGTCAAGCAGCCCGGCTTCGAGCAAGTGCCCCTCCAGTTTGACCTCGCGGCTGGCCACCGTGGCAAGTGCCCGGTGGTCGGCCCGGACGGCCTCGTCGAGCCGCAGCGTGAGGCATTTGGCCGCGCCGCCCGCCTTCATGAATTCCGTCAGCGGCGTTTCGATCAGTTCAAACCCGGCTGCCGTCAGGCGCGCCTGCACCGTTTCGCTCGCCTTGTTGACGATCAACCGCTGGCCCGCGTTGACCGCGTTGCACACGAAGTTCACCGCGTCCGGCTCGCTGACCGCGATGCGTTTGTCGGCGGGCACGCGTTTTTCGATCAGCCGGTTGGAATACGCGTCGAACGCATCGGGGTAATACAACAGGAACCCACCTGCCAGCGGACACAGGCAGGTATCGAGATGGTAAAATCGTTTGTCGATCAGACGCAGCGACAGCACCTCGATGTCGAGCCACTTGGCCAGCAGCGGGTGCGCGTCGAGTTCCGACCGGGGACCGTATCCGGCCCAGAGCCAGCGACCCTCGCGGTCGAGCAGGGCGTCGCCGGCCCCTTCAAACGGCAATTCCTCCGGCATCTCGAACACCTGGAAACCCGCGCGCTCGAACCAGGCTTTGAAGTGCGGTTCTTCTCCCTGCCGTTCCGGGTGCAGGAACCGGCTGAGCACCACCTTGTTTCCCAGCACCAGCCCGGCGTTCGCGGTGAAAACCATGTCCGGCCAGCCCGGCTCGGGGGTCACCAGCTCGACTTCCGCGTGGGCGCGCAAAGCCTGCTCCAGCCCGCGCCACTGCTCCTCGGCCCGTTGGCGAGAGGAGCGGTCCACGTTGCCTTCCATCCAGACATTGATCACGTAGTCCACCTGGTAAAAATCCGGGGGGCACATCAGAAAACGAGCTTGCGGGAGCATCCGCGAGCTTACTCCCGGTCCCCCGCCGCCGCAACGCGGATGGACTCGCGCGGCACGCACGCGAAGGACGATCCCGCAGGAAATTCGGCGGTTCACTGTTAAAGTTGGATCATCCATGACCGAACCGACGACCGCCACCCTTCCCGACGATCTTCCGCCCGACCGCCGCGCCGTGCTCCGCAACCGGGATTTTCGTCTGTACGTCAGCGGCCGGTTCATTGCGTCCTTCGGCCAGCAGATGCTTGGCACCGCCGTGGGCTGGGAGCTTTTTGAACGCACGGGCTCGGCCCTGATCCTCGGGTTCGTGGGTCTGGCGCAAATTACCCCTTTGCTCCTCCTGACCCTGCCTGCCGGGCATGTGGCCGACCAGCACGACCGCCGCAACATCATCGTGTGGACCGAGGGCTTGATCGCCTTGGCCTGCGCCGGGTTGACGTTCGTTTCGTGGACCCGCGCCCCGGTGCCGTGGACCTACGTTTGCCTGTTTCTGAGCGCGGTTGCCCGGGCGTTTCTCTGGCCCGCCAGCAGCGCATTCCTGCCGCAGATCGTCCCCCGCGCGCAACTCGCCGACGCCGTGGCCTGGAACAGCGGCAGCTTCCAGATCTCCGCCGCCATGGGACCGGCGGTGGGCGGCTTCGTGATCTACCTCAGCGGCGGCGCGACGGTCATCTATGCCTTCAACGTCGTCGCGGCCTTGCTCTGTGGCCTCCTGCTGTGGCAGATGCAGAGCCGTCCCGGGGGGGCGGCAAAAAAGCAAAGCATGAGCCTGTCGAGCCTCGCCGCCGGGGTGCAGTTCGTGTTTCGCACGCCGATCATCCTGGCCACGATCACGCTCGATCTCTTCGCGGTGCTCCTGGGCGGAGCCACGGCGCTGCTCCCGATCTACGCGCGGAACATTCTCCAGGTGGGCCCGGCGGGACTCGGATGGCTGCAAGCCGCGTTGCCGCTCGGCTCGGCCACGATGGCGTTCGTGCTGGCGCATCAACCGCCGTTGCGGCGAGCGGGCCGTGCCCTGCTGCTGGCGGTGGCGGGCTTCGGCGTGGCGACCGTGATCTTCGGGCTTTCGCGCTCGTTCTGGCTGTCGCTGGCCATGATGTTCGCCTGCGGGGCCATGGACAACGTCAGCGTGGTCGTGCGCCAGACGCTCGTGCAGATTCTCACCCCCGACGAGTTGCGCGGGCGGGTTTCCGCCGTCAACATGCTCTTTATCGGCACGTCGAACGAGTTTGGCGAGTTTGAGTCCGGCAGCGTGGCCCACTGGTTCGGCCCGACCTTCGCCGTGGTGGCGGGCGGCATCGGCACGGTGCTCGTCGTCATCGCCACCGCCCTGATCTGGCCGGAGATGCGCCGCTACGGGAGGCTCGATCAGGAGCCGACCCAGTCGAAACCGTGAAGGTTCAAGCCGGCATGTTCGTCGCGGCGGCGATGTCCGCCTCGGCCAGCACCTCCGAGCCCTGAATATAGGTCTTGCCCCTGTAGAAAATGGCCACGATGGAGAAGAGGATCGCCGTGACGAACATGACACCCGCGAAAAACAGGTAGTAATGGTAATCACTCATCTTCGTCGTGCCGTCTTTGTTGAGGATGAAGAAATTGACCCGCGCGGTGAACTGGTTGCCCAGCGCCACGGTGAATAACCACGCCGACATGATCGCGCTTTTCATCTTGTTCGGCGCCTGGGTATAGGAAAATTCCAGGCCGGTGATGGATACCATCGCCTCACCGAGCGTCAGAATGACGTAGGCGAGAAATTGCCACCATACCGTGGGCCTGCCGCCCGCGTCGATGAGATGCTGGATGTAAGCGATGACCACGTAACTGCCTGCGGTGAGGAAAAGACCCAGGCCGATCTTGCGCAGCGGCGTCAGCGGGAAGACACGGTTGATGAGCGGATAGAGGACGTAATTGACCAACGGGATAAAGGCGAGGATGAGAATCGGATTCGCCGTCTGCACCTGTTCGGGCAGGAGCGTCAACCCGAAGAAATTCAGGTTGAGGTGCGCCGCTTGCAACGTCCAGGAGCCGCCGCTGCTCTGATCCCACAGCGACCAGAAGATGGCGACGAACACGTACACGATGGCGATCCGTCCCAACGCGCCCAGACCCTCCTTGCTGAAGAATTCTTGAAAGAAGGCTTTTTTGCCGGGAGGGATGTGAACGAATTTCTTGCGCCCCAGCCAGAAGGAGAAAGTAGCCACGACCATCGCCACGCCCGGCAGGCCGAACGCCCAGCGTGGGCCGAAACGCGGATCATGGAGCAGAAACGGACAGAGGATCGTCGAGAGGAACGACCCGGCGTTGATGGAAAAGTAGAACCACCCGAACACCTTCGAGAGCAGGTGCTTGTTGGACTCGCCGAACTGGTCGCCCACGTTGGCCGAAACGCAGGGCTTGATGCCGCCGCCGCCGAGGGAAATCAACGTCAACCCGACCAGCAGCCCGGTGCGGGTGTCGTCGAGCGCGAGCGCAAAATGGCCGAAGCAGTAAACAATCGAGAGATAGAGAATCGTGCGGTACTTCCCCAAATATCCCTCCGCGAGGAAAGCGCCGAGAATCGACAAACCGTAAACCGCCGAAACGAAATTGGCGACTTGTCCACGGGCCTCGGCGTCCGTCATGTGGTTGGGCGTGCCGGCGTGCGACATCAAAAAGCCCGTCATGAACGTGATGAGGATCGAACGCATCCCGTAGAACGAAAACCGTTCCGCCGCCTCGTTGCCGATGATGTAGGGCACCCCGGGCGGGAAGCCGGTTTCCGTCTGGGAAGGCGCCGTGCGGTACGCGGTGGCAGTGGGCTCTAAGGCGATGGAACTCATAGGTGGTTGGCTGGCAAACAGGCGGGTCGTCCGCATGTCGGCACGTTCTTTAACAGATAACTCCCCCGAAACGCTACAGACAGTTTGACAAAAGCTTTGCTTTCCGGCGGTTTGCTCGCCCATCCTGCCCGTGCTCGCATCCTGTCGCCATGAAAAAGGACCACGCCCCCACCCTCAGTCTCGCGTTCCTCACCGGGTTGAACCTGTTCAATTACCTGGATCGCTACGTGCTCCCGGCGGTGCTGACGCCGTTGCAAAAAGACCTGCACCTGAGCGCGGGCGACGCGGGCTGGGCAAACACGGCGTTCATGCTCGGTTATTTCGTGACCTCGCCGTTCTTTGGCTATCTCGGCGACCGTTTTTCGCGCAAGTGGTTGATCGCGTTCGGCATCTTCATCTGGAGCCTGGGCACGACGCTTACCGCCTTCAGCACGGGTTTTGCGATGTTGCTGGCGTTCCGCGTGCTCGTCGGCCTGGGAGAGGCCAGCTACGCCACGCTTTCGCCCGCGTGGCTATCGGACCTTTTTCCACCGGCCAAACGCAACAACGCGCTGACGATTTTCTACGTGGCGATCCCCGTCGGCTCCGCGCTCGGTTTCATCGCCGGAGGACTGGTGCTGGGCCACGCGGACACCTCCGCGCTGCTCATCGCGCTGAAGCATTTTTGCGAGCGATTCGTTGGCGCCATCGGCACCGGCGCGGGCGACTGGCGGCCCGCTTTTCTGTTGGCAGGCGCGCCCGGATTGCTGCTGGCTTTGGGCTTGTTGTTCCTGCGGGAGCCTGCGCGGGGTGAGACCGAGACCGCCGACGGCGTGCCTGCCCCCGGTTCCCACGCCAAGCCAACCTGGCGCGACGTGGCCTCCCTTTTTCGGATCGCCGATTTCAACCTCGTGCTGGTGGGGTACACGGCCTACACGTTCGCGCTCGCCGCATTTGGTTTCTGGGCGGCGAAATTTCTCAACCAGGTACACCACGTAAAGTACGAAAACGCCGACCATTTTTTCGGGTTGACCCTGGTCGTCACGGGCTTGGTGGCCACGATGGCGGGCGGCTTCGCGGCGACCGCCTGGCAGCGCCGGTTCCGGGCGGGGTATTCCACTCTCCTGGCGGTCTCGGTGCTGCTGGCGATCCCGGTGGCGACGGTGGCCTTCGTCGCCAGCAATACTCTCCTGTCGCAAGGATGTCTGGCGGGGGCGATGTTCCTGCTCTTCCTGCCGACTGGCCCGATCAATACCCTCATCGTGGAAAGCGTTCCGGTGATGCTGCGCGCCAGCGCGATGGCGCTTTCGATCTTCGTGATCCATCTGTTCGGCGACTTGTGGAGTCCGCTGATCGTGGGCAAACTCACCGACGCGTGGACGGTCGCCGGGCATCCCGAGACCGGTCTGCAACGCGCCGTGTTGACCCTGCCCGCCGTGTTGATCGTCGCGGCGGCTTTCTGGGGTTGGCTGGCCTGGCGTCAGGTGCACACCCTCAAAGACGCACCAGCCGGAAAAACGTTTCCGCCGTCGCCGTCGTCTCCCGGGACAACGCTTCCAACGTGATGCCACGCGCCAACGCGACCGCCAACGCCGTCTCAAGGGTGTGCGCCGGTTCGCATCGCTTGCCTCGGAACGGCACCGGCGCGAGGTAAGGACAGTCCGTTTCGACCATGTAACGATCCGACGGCACGGCGGCAGCCGTTTCCCGGACCACCCCGGCATTCTTGAAGGTGGCGATCCCGGTAAACGAAACCAGGTGCCCCATGGCGAGCACCTCCTCCGCCTGCGCGGGCGTGCCGCCGAAACAATGGAACACCCCCCGCAACCGGCCCGTGTAGTCGCGCAAAATATCGAGCGTGTCCGTCCAGGCGTCGCGCTGGTGAATGACGACGTTCAGGCCGAGGGAGGCGGCGACCTCCAACTGCCGACGAAACACGACGGCTTGGGCCGCCTTGTACGCCGGCACCGCGCTCGCATCACCGGGCAAACGATGGTAGTCCAACCCGGTTTCGCCGATCCCGGCGACGCGCGGATGCCCGGCGAGTTCCGTCAGGATTACGTCCAGATCGTCGGGCGCTTCGTGCGCCGTGGTGGGATGCACACCGACCACGGCATGGATCATCGGATAAAGCCCGGCGAGTTCCACCGCCCGGCGGCTGCTTTCCACCGATGTGCCGATGGTGATGATCCGCTGGATACCCGCGTCGGACGCCCGCCGGAGCACCGCCTCGAAATCAGCGGCGAAGTCCTCGTAGTCCAGGTGCGCGTGCGTGTCGATGAGCATCGTCGCGCTAACCGCTGAACAGGCCCGAGATCGTGTTGATGCTCAAACCGATGATGATCACGTTGTAGGCGAAGGAAATCAGCCCATGCACCAACGCCAATCGGCGCATTGACGAAGAACTGATCCCCACGTCGGATACTTGGCTGGTCATGCCGATGACGAACGAAAAATACGCGAAATCCAGGTAATCCGGCTCCGGCTCGCTCGGGAAATTCAGACCGCCGGGCTCCTTTTTCTCGTCATCCACATCGTAGTAGAGATGCGCGTATCTCAGCGTGAAAACCGTGTGCACGAGCACCCACGAAGACAACACGGTCAGGATGGCGAAGGCCACGTGTCCACCGGCATGGGCGCGATCCATGCCTTTCGCCGTCACGAGTTCGGCGGGAACCACAAAAATGCTGGCGCACGCGGCCACGACGACGAACACGAAAATCGCCGCCCGGCTGTTGTCTTCGAGCTTGGCTTTGCTCACCACGTCCTTCGGTTTCGCGGTGAGGATCGTCGCCCAGATCAACCCCAGGACGGTGTAAACGTAAGCGTCCCAGGTGCCGAGAATCCGCGTGGCCCATTGGAGGTGCCTCGGCATGAGCACGCAGCAAATCGCTGCAACCACACCCGCGATTAAAAGACGGTGGTGCGAATCCAACTGACTCGAACGACGCATTCCTTTTTCAAAATCCCCTTTGAGTGTCTCGTTCATGGCGGGAATTGTTCAGGGTCATCACCATTCGACCACCATGCTGGCCCAGGTCAGCCCGCTGCCGAAGACGACCATGAGCACCTTGTCACCCGGCTGGATGCGCCCGGCCCGGTTCGCCTCGTCCAGCGCGATGGCCACCGCCGCCGCCCCGGTGTTGCCGTAAAGCTCCAGGTTGAGAAAAAACCGATCCTTCGACACTTTGAGCCGGTCCGCGATGGCGTCGATGATGCGGACGTTGGCTTGGTGCGGGATGATGCAGGCGATGTCGTCGATGGACAGGCCGGTGCGTTCGAGCACTTCCAAGCTCGCGCTGCACATGGCGCTCACCGCTTGCTTGAAGGTCTCCTTGCCCAACATCTTGATCGTGTTGAGACGCTGATCGAAGTTGTCCCTAGTGATCGGGCAGCGGGAGCCCCCCCCCGGCACCCCGAGGATATTGCCGTACTCTCCGTCGCTGGCCATGATGCAGCCGAGCACACCACGCCCCGCGCGGTCCGCGGGACGGCGGCCCAGCACGGTTGCCCCCGCGCCGTCACCGAAAAGCACGCAAGTGTTCCGATCCGTCCAGTCTACCATGGCGCTCAGTTTTTCCGCGCCGATGATGAGCGCGTATTTGATCGCGCCGCCTTCGATCATGTGGCGGGCCATTTCCACCGCGTACAGGAACCCGGAACACGCCGCCGAAATGTCCATGCAGGCCGCCCGGTGCGCGCCGATCAGCTTCTGGATCACGCAGGCCGTCGCCGGGAAAAACATGTCGGGCGACGCCGTGGCCACGAGGATCAGGTCGATCTCGCTCGCCTGGATACCGGCGTGCGCCAGTGCGGCCCGTGCGGCGGCGGCCCCGATGTCACTGGTGTGCTCGCCTTCCGCCGCGATCCGGCGTTCCTTGATCCCCGTGCGGGAGGTGATCCACTCGTCCGTGGTTTCTACCATCGTCTCCATCTCCGCATTGGTCAGAATGCGGGCGGGCAGGTAGCTACCCGTCCCCAGCATCGAGACGCCCATCGTTCGGCCAGCCGTCGGTGGCTCAGGCGGCTTGGGGAGGCTGTTGGGCGCTGGGCGCGTTGGCATAATAATTTTTGATCCCTTCGACGATGTGCGGGTTCACCTGGTGGTCGATGCTCTCCAGGGCGACGCGAATCGCGTTTTTGATGGCGGTCGGCGAACTGGAGCCGTGGGCAATGATGCAAATGCCGTCCACTCCGAGCAGGACGCTGCCGCCGTATTCATCGACGTTCGTCTTCTTCCCAATCGTCTTGAACGCACCGCGTGCCAGGGCTGCTCCCGCCATGCGGATCGGGTTTTTCTTCAACTCGTGCTTGAGCCAGGAAAAGATGGCGTGGGCCAAAGCCTCACAGCTTTTCAGCACGACATTGCCGACAAATCCCTCGCAAAGCACGACTTCCACCGGGTTCTCGAACAGGTCGTGCCCCTCGACGTTGCCCCGGAAATTCAGGCCGCTCGACTTGAGCATTTTGAAAACGTCCTTCGTCGCGTCCGTCCCCTTGTTGTCCTCGGTCCCGATGCTCATCAACCCGATGCTCGGGTTTTTGTAGCCGAGGACGTGTTTGGAATACACCGAACCCATGATGGCGTATTGCAACAGATGGTTGGGCTTGGCGTCGGGATTTGCCCCGGCGTCGATGAGCACGAACAGGTTGCTCTCGGTCGGGATGGTGGACGCGATCCCCGCCCGCTCCACCCCCGGCAAGGTGCGCAGCTTGATCGTGCTGGCAGCCACAGCCGCCCCGGTGTGTCCGGCGCTCACGATGGCGTCCGCCTTGCCTGCCTTCACCAGATCGACCGCCCGGCTGACCGACGAATCTTTCTTTTTGCGAACCGAAGACACGGCCTCGTCGCTCATGTCCACCACCTGACTGGCGTGGACGATCTCCACGCGAGCATCGTCGCATCCGAGCCGCTGCAACTCCGCCTCAATGGCGGACTGGTCGCCAACCAGGTAGAGCTTGCTCAGACGCACGTAGGCATCCAACGCGAGCACCGCGCCTTCGACGATGTTGCGGGGGGCAAAATCGCCACCCATCGCATCGAGAGCAACCTTCATCGGTTCAAACGGGACAAACGCCTCGTCCGAGCAGTTCGCCGCCGTGAACTTTGCCCTGTCTCTCTCGGATCAGACCTCCATCCCGCGTGCGAGGCCAGTGCTTCAGGCTTCGATGGTCAAGACCTGCCGTCCCTTGTAATAGCCGCAGGAAGGGCAGGCAATGTGCGGCAGCACGCGGCTGCTGCATTGCGGGCAGCGGCTGAGTTGAGGCGCATGCCAACGGTTGGCGGCACGGCGGGTGCGCAGGCGCATCTTCGAGGTTTTACGTTTAGGAACTCCCATAGGACAACTTTCTCTTCTCGGCGGTTAAAAAAATCAGGGCTGCTTGGACGGCATCTTGAGCCGGTCGAGCGTCTCCCAGGCGGAAGGCGGCAAGGATGCAGCGTCCGAACTCTCACCCGTTGCGGCTGCTTCCCCTGGCGTCTCCAAGCGACCGGGACACACTCGCTCGCCCGACCAATCGCAGTGCGGGTAGGCAGGCAAGGCGAGGATAATATCTTCTCGAAGCTCCGGCGTCAAGTCCACCGTTTCCTGCGGGGGCCGTTCCAGTTGCAACGCCACGTCCGGGACGTGCAACCCGTAGGAAAAAGGTTCCGTGCAGCGCACGCATTGCAATTCGAGGTCGAGCGACAGATCGCCGGTGGCCCACACGCCGTCCGAGGAGGCACCCACCTCCAGTGAGTATTGCATCGGTCCGAGCGGGCGCACGTGATCCTCGGGGGGCAGCGCGAGAAAATTGGCGGATTCCTCGCCTTCCAGGTGCATCCCCTCGTCCGGGATTTGTCGCAGGTGGATTTTCATGGCAGCGGTTTAGCGGGCGGCGGGTACTTTTCCCGTAGCGCCACGCCGACGCAATCTGGCACGAAACTGCTCACCTCGCCACCCAAACGGGCGATTTCCTTGATGATCCGGGAGCTGAGGTAGGTGTATTCCTCCTTCGGCATGAGGAAGATGGTCTCGACGTTCGGTTCGAGTTTGCGGTTCATGAGCGCCATCTGGAACTCGAACTCGAAGTCCGACACGGCGCGCAAACCGCGGATGATGGCCGCCGCGCTTTCCTGGCGGGCATAATCCACGAGCAAGCCCTCCAGGCGCACCAACCGGACCTTGCCGCCGTGCTTGGCCGTGGTTTGCGCCAGCAGGGCCACGCGTTCCTCGACGGTGAACAGGGGTTGCTTCTGGCTGTTGACCGCCACGGCGACCAACACCTCGTCGAACAGCTTGGCGGCGCGCTCGATCACGTCCAGGTGACCATTGGTCACCGGGTCGAAGCTGCCGGGGTAGATCGCACGGCGCATATCGGTCTACTCCCACTCGATGGTGCTGGGAGGCTTGCTGGAAACGTCGTAGCACACGCGGTTCACGCCCTTGACCTCGTTGCTGATGCGTCCCGAGATGCGCCCCAGTAGTTCGTAGGGCAGACGCACCCAATCCGCCGTCATGCCGTCCTGGCTTTCCACGATGCGCAACGCCACGGTGTAATCGTAGGTGCGCTCGTCGCCCATCACGCCGACCGAACGGATCGGCAGCAACACGGCGAACGACTGCCACACGCGGTAATACCATTCGCTGCTCTTCATCTCGTTGACGACGATGGTGTCCGCGTCGCGCAGAATACGCAGCCGCTCGGGCGTCACCTCGCCCAGGATACGTACCGCCAACCCCGGGCCGGGAAACGGCTGCCGGTGAACGACCTCCTTGGGCAAACCCAGTTGCAGCCCGACCTGCCGCACCTCGTCCTTGAAAAGCTGGCGCAGCGGTTCGATCAGTTCGAACTTCATGTCTTCGGGCAGCCCGCCGACGTTGTGGTGGCTCTTGATGAGCGCCGCCGGGTTGCCGGAAAT
>CAXUGY010000008.1:0-87785 GCA_964250695.1 uncultured Chthoniobacterales bacterium
TCGTTCACCTCGCGCTCATCTTCGATGCCCTGCGATAGTGTGAACAGGCCCTAGCGGCAGCTTAGTACCAGACTAGCCTTGCTTTCAGAGGTAAAACCGTGCATTCTCTCTCTGTAAACCACAGGAAAGAACGTCCGAATCCTACCGCTGGAGCCGTTTTGGGCATCTTATCCCACCATGCCAGCAAGTGCTAAGTTATGCCTCGAAACCTCATTCCCAAGGGTTTCCATATCAAAGCTAGCAGGCGTTTGTGTGCCGTGCTATGCCAGCTTGCGACTGCCTGAGACCGGGGTTTGTGCGTCAGGAACGGTCGCCATTGGCCCCAGCAGAATTTAGCTGTTCGGCGTGACTGCGAAGAACGGCAGTTTCGACATCGCTCCACCGCTTCGCGTCCCTCGGGCTTGCGTGTTTCCTTGGCGTGGATGACGGTGAGTTCCAGGTGGGGATAACGCCGGAGTGTCCTATGCGTCCGAATCCACCGACCCGACGCCCACCGCCGCGACCGCGAGCAGCACACCGGCGGCAGCCGTGACCGCCAACTATTCGGGGGAAATCCGGCGGTCTCCCGCCGACGGCGGCCTGGCGGTCAGCGGCTACCTGAGCCTTGCCGTTTCACCGCTCGGCAAAGTTTTCGGCTCGATCATCTGGTCCGATCCCACCCAGAGAGTCAAAATCACCGGCAAGCAGGATCTGAACACCCGGCAGGGCGACTTTGTCATCCGGGACGCGAGCGGCACGCGGGTGCCCGGTGCTCCGCACCTGCCTTTCCGCCTCAGCAAGAGAAACCGGCTGGTGGGCGGCGGCGCCATGGCCGACGGGGAAGCTTCCAGCTTCCGGCTCAATCGTGACGTGAGCGACACGGGCGGCCGCACCTTGAGCCTCGGCGCAACGAATACGTACACCGGGTCGTCTTCGGTGACGGTCAACTCCGGCTCCCTGGCCACCATCCTGAACGACCCGAACCTCGGGAGCGAGGCCGTGACCATTGCTTCCGGCTCCTCGGGCAGCGCGTTCAACGGGAGCTCGCAGGTCCCCACCCTCACCCTGGGTGGGACGGGAGTCCTCAACCTGACCGGGGCGACCACGGTCATCGTCAGCGGTGGCACGAACGCTTCTCTTCCCACGATCAGCCCCGAAGGGAACCTGCTCCTCGGCAGCACCCTGCTGCTCGTCGGCCCGGTCACCGCGACGACGGGAACCGATGGGACCAGCACCTACACGGGCACGTACACTTCGGGCACAGCCGGGACGGTGATCGTCCGTGGCACGGCCACCGGGGGCTGACCTGGGGCGCTCTACCCGCTGGTGCCGCCGGGCAGCGCACGGGTGTCGCCCCGGAAATTGCTGTACGCCAGATAACCCAGGAAAAACGGCAGGTACGGCTGGTGAAACACGGTGAACGCCAGGACGGCGCACCCCACCGCGCACACCCCGCCGATGCCCCGCGTAACCGTCAGCCAGCGGGGGCCGAGGATGTCGCGCAGGACCTGCCCGCCGTCGAGCGGCAGGATCGGCAGCAGGTTGAACACCGTCCAGACCCCGTTGGTGAAAACGAGGTCTTCCATCGCTTCATGGACGACGAGGCTGGTCATCGGCCCGGAATCCACCCAGTCCCCCACGCCGGTCGTCGCCAGCCCGTACCGCGCGGCCAGCACGCACACCAGCGTCAAAAATCCCGCCGCCGGACCCGCCAGGCTGACGTAGATGTGCTGCCCGCGCGAGAGGGCCGGGCCCGGCAGGTAGGTTAGCCCGCCCATCTGATAGAGCACGACGGAGGGTTCCACGCCGACCTGCCGACCCGCCAGCGCGTGGCCGAGTTCGTGCAGCACGACCGACACGAACACGCACGCGATCCACACGGCGAGCAGCAACAGGGCATTCGGCCCCCGCGCCGCGCCCGCACCGAAAATCGCGCTGCCGATCCAGAAATAAGGAGTGACCGCAAACGGGATGCCGGCAAGGCGGAAACGCAGCATGGCGCAAGAAAATCGCCGCGCCCGCCGTAGAAAGCAACCCCCCTGGCAAAAACCCCGGTTGCGCGGGCCAGCGGCCTCCTTTATGCTCCGAAACGACGCCGTTTGCCATGACCGCGACCCCCTCTCCCCCCCCTCCCGTCGCGGGTCCCGTCCCGCCGCCACCGCCTCCCGCCGGACACACCCTCGCTCTGGCCTGGATGCGCGCCAACCCGCTGGCCGCCACGCTGGCCGGAACGATGCTGGCAACGCTCGCCGTTTTCTACGTGGGCAAACCGCTCTTTTACGTCCCGGCGGACCGGCATTTCATCACGGCTTGGCAGTGGATCTGGGCCGCCTGGAACGCCGAAAACCACTACGAGCACGGCCCGCTGGTGCCTCTCATCATCCTGTTCCTGGTCTGGAACGCCATCCCCAAGCTGCGCGGCCTCGTGCCCAAACCTTCCGCCGCCGGGCTGGCGATCCTGGCGTTCGGCGTGTTGCTCTACCTGGTTTCCGCGCGCGCCTTGCAGCCGCGATTTGCCTGGGGCGCGTTGCCTTTCATGTTGCTGGGCGCGGTGCTGTTCGCGGCGGGCAGGCAGGTCGCGCGGGTGATGCTGTTTCCCGTGGGGTGCATCTTTTTCATGATCCCGGTGCCGGACATCGACCAAGCCACCGTCAAGTTGCAGGTCCTCGCCACCGCCGCCGCCCGGATCGCGTGCAACCTGATCGGCATCAAGATGATTTCCATCGGCACGAGCCTGCGCGCCGTGGATGATAATTTCCAGTTCCAGGTCATCGGCGATTGCAGCGGGATCAACTCCCTGATGGCCATCACGCTGATGACCGCCGTCTTCGCTCATCTTACCCAGGACCGGCTGTGGAAAAAGCTGCTGCTCTTTTGCGCGTCCGTGCCGGTGGCCATCCTCGGCAACTTCGCGCGGCTCACGGCGATCATGGTCATGGCCAAGTGTTTCGGCCAGGGCATGGCGGGCGGCTGGTTCCACGAGGTGTCGGCCTACGTCATTTCGTTCCCGTTCGCATTCGGCGCGCTGTGCGTGGTCAACAAGCTGCTCAACTGGAACCAACCCGCCGTCCCGCGCCCGTTGCGTCCGTCCGGGACCAGCACGAAAACCGCTCCCGCCGCCGCTGCTGCCTCCAACCCCGGCGTGCCGGGCAAAACGCTCAGTTATGATTACTAAACAACTCGTGATCTTGCAGGTTGCGCTCGCGCTCGGCCTGGGCGCGGTGTTCTTCCTACCGACGAAAACCTCCCTCGGCCCGGCGGGCATCGCCCTGACCCTGCCCGACGACGTGGGCGCATGGAAAGGCCGCGACGCTGCCGTCAGCCCGCAGGAACTGGCGGGACTCGCGCCCGACACCGGATTCGCCCGGCGTTTCTACAAGGATGCCGACGGCAACGAGATGTACGTGTCCATCGTGCTCAGCGGCACCGACATGGCGAACAGCATCCACCGGCCCGAACGCTGCCTGAGCGCGCAAGGCTGGACGGTCGAACGCGCCGACAAGGTCAAGATCGGGGTGCCCGCCGGAACCCCGCCGCTGACCGTCACCAAGCTCTCCGACGAAAAGGAAATGCACCTGGACGCCGGTCACACGGTCGCGTTGCGTAACGTCAATTACTACTGGTTCGTCGGCTCGCAGGATGTCACTGCCTCGCACTGGACGCGCACCTTCATCGACGTGAAAGACCGGATTCTCTACGGCGAGGCGCAACGCTGGGCCTACATCACCGTGGCGACCAACGTGAGCGACAACCTCAAGCCCGGCGGTCTGAACGCCGCCGACACCGCCCGGCTGGTCGAGGGATTCATCGCCCAGATCGTGCCCCGGTTCCAGAAGCCCTGACCGCCGCCGGTCCCGTCCGGAACGTCCCCGCCTTCTCGTGCCGCGCTACGACTATCTCATCGTCGGAGCGGGCTTTGCCGGGGCGGTGCTGGCCGAACGCCTCGCCAGCCAGTCGAACAAACGCTGCCTGGTGGTGGACCGGCGCGGCCACCTCGCAGGCAACGCCCACGATTTCACCGACCGCGCGGGCGTGCTGCTGCACCGCTACGGACCGCATTATTTCCGCACCAATTCCGCGCGCATCCGCGAGTACCTGAGCCAGTTCACGGAGTGGCGGCCCGTCGATTACAAGATTCTTTCGTGGTCGGACGGCCGCTACTGGCAGTTCCCGATCAACCTCAACACCTTCGAGCAATTCATCGGGCGCGCGTCGAGCAGCGAGGAAATGGCCGACACCCTGGCCAAATGGCGGGTGCCGCCGCCGGACGGCCAGCCGCGCAATTCGGAGGAAAAGATCGTCTCGCAGGTCGGCCCGGCGTTGTACGAGAAATTCTTTCGGCATTACACGCGCAAGCAATGGCGCCGCGACCCGCGCGACCTCGACCCGAGCGTGTGCGGGCGCATCCCGATCCGCACCAACCGGGACGACCGCTACCTGTCGGAAAGTTTCCAGGCCATGCCGCGCGACGGCTACACGCCCATGTTCGAGCGGATGCTCCGGCACCCGAACATCGAGGTGCGGCTCCACACCGACTACCGCGAGGCGCGCGCGGCGGTGGAGTACGGCCATCTCATTTACACCGGACCGCTGGACGAATACTTCGACCATTGCCACGGCCCCCTGCCCTACCGTTCGTTGCGTTTCGAGCCGGAAACCCTCGAGCAGGAGTTCTACCAGCCCGTCGTGCAGGTCAACTATCCGAACGACCACGATTTCACGCGGATCGTCGAGATCAAGCACGCCACGGGTCAGCGATTGCCGGTCACGACGATTGTGCGCGAGTACCCGCAGGACTACCTCCCCGGGCGCGAGGCGTATTACCCGCTGCCCGCCCCCGACGCGCAGGCGCTCTACAAGCGGTACGAGGCGTTGGCGGACCAGGAAGCGCGGACCAGCTTCGTGGGCCGGATGGCGACGTACCGCTACTACAACATGGATCAGGTGGTGGGCATGGCGCTGGCCGAGTTCGACCGGCTCGGCGCGCAGGCCCCGGCGACGGTGGTCACGCCCGATCCGCCCGCGCCGGACCTGCTCGTCGTGATGCCCGTTTACAACGAGCAGGCGTCCGTGGGCAAGACGGTGACGGAATGGTTCGCCGAACTGGAACGCTGGACGCCCGACTTCACGCTTTTGGCCGTCAACGACGGTTCGACCGACGGCTCGCTGCCGGTCCTGCGCGAACTGCGCGGGCGGCTGGGCGCGCGGCTGGAAATCCTGGACCGCGAAAACCGGGGCCACGGCCAGAGCTGCCTCCAGGGCTACCGTATCGCCCGTGAGCGGGGGGTGCCGTTCGTGTTCCAGATCGACTCCGACGGGCAATGCGACCCGCGATTTTTCGGCCCGGTCTGGCAGGCGCGCGCCGCGCACGACGTGATCTATGGCCGCCGCACCCGGCGCGACGACGGCTGGCAGCGGCGGGTGATCAGCGCGGTGGAGCGGGTCTTTTTGCTGGTGTGCTTCGGCGTGAACTGCGCGGACGCCAACGTGCCTTACCGGCTGATGCGCACCGCGCCGCTCGGACCGGCGTTGGCGCGCATCCCGGCGGATTTCAAGCTGGGGAACATCGCGTTGGCCGTGCTGTTGCGCAAAGACGCGGCGATCCGCGAAGGCCGCGTGCCGATCCATTTCCGCGCCCGCGAAGGCGGCGAGCCGATGGTACCCCTGAGCGGTTTCGCGTCGAAAGCCGTGGAACTTTACCGACAACTGAAGGCGATGCTATCCAGGGAGGGTTTTGCAGGACTGATCGAATGAGACGGTCCGGTGGCGGCGGACTCAGGGTGGGAACGGCGGGTCTCTCCCGTGGCCAGCTCAACCCGCCACGGTCGCCGCTTCGGGTTCGAGCACGGCGAAGGGTCGAATCTGCTCCAGGGCGTCGGTGAGCGTCGTGACCACCTTGTCCGCCGACAGGCGTTCGCGGCGGCGGGCGAGCTTCCCTTCGTCCACCTCGGCGTCCCATAAACCCACGATGATGTGCAGGCCCGGCAGCCGCGAGCGCAGCAGCTTGCACAGATACCGCGTGTGCAGGGTGTCGTGCGGCGGGGTCGCCGAGATGCAGACCGTGGTCGCCCCGGCCTCGGCCACCTGCGTGACCATCTCGTTGGCCAAAGTTTTGAACGAGAGCGATTCCGTCTTGTAGCCCTCTCCTTCCAGAATCTGGGCGAGCATCACGGCGACGATCTCGTCCGCCTCGTCCGCCGCCGGGAGGCAGAACACGGGATACTTGGAGAGCGCCACCGTTCCGGCAACGGACGTGGTTTCGACGTTTTCTCCGGCGGCCTTGGCCTCCGCCTCCTTCGCCTGCTGCTCTTTTTTGGCGTCCTTGACGTTCTGGGCGTTGGCGCTGGCACCCATTTCGTCCACCATTTCGCGGGTGGCGTCGAAGATGAACCGCTGCCGCCGGGTATCGAGCGCGCCCGCCTGCTCCTCGCGCTCCGCCGCCGCCAGCGCCGGGACGAACAGCGAGGAATACGTTTCCGCCAGCGTGTGGTCTGCCCGGTATTCCTCGGCCACCGTGGCCGCCTCGTGGCGGTCCAGGGCGAGGAGACGCTGGTAGTAGCGTTCGTTGAAGGTCAGCGTCGGCTCGTCGCCCAGGATGGCTTCGAGGAAGCTCATGCTCGGGATGTACTTGCCCAGCACGGCGACGCACACGGTCAGCGGCGTGGCCAGCAGCAGGCCCACCCCGCCCCAGAGCCACGTCCAGAAGATCGTCGCCAGCATAATGGCCACGGGCGACAGGCCGGTGTGCGCGCCGTAGAGCCAGGGTTCGAGCACGTTGCTGGTGACGAGTTCAATCGTGGCGAAGAGCGCGAGCGTTTCGATGGGCATCCGCCAGGTGGGGGTGACGGCCAGCGAGAGCAGCAGCGGGAACCCCAGCGCCACCCACGCCCCGACGTAGGGGATGAACCGCAGCAGGATCGCCAGCAGCCCCCACAGGAAGGCGTTGGGCACGCCGATCAGGTACAGCCCGACGCCGACCAGCACCCCGAAGATCGCGTTGATGATGACCTGCATCGTCAGGTAACCCGTGACTTTGCTGCCCGCCTCGTCGAGCGCCTGGGTGGTGACGTTGAGCCGTCCGCGTCCGATGAGGTGGATGATGCGGTCGCGCAGGTCCTCGTGCTTGATCAGCATGAAGAGAACGAACACGATGACGACCGCCGCCGTGCCCAACGGCCCGACCACCGGGCCGACCACGCTCTGGACGGCCTCGCCCAGCGTGGTCGCAGGCTGGACGACTTCCACCTTGGAAATCTTGTCCTTGCCCGCGGAGCTGTACGAATCGTAGCGGGTGGCATTGGCCGGGGCGGTGACGCCGGAGAGCGGCGAGGTCGCGCCGTCCGGTTTGGCGTTCGCGTCCGGTTTAGTGGCGGAAAGCTGCGCGCCCAGGTCCTGGATGGTTTGCGTGGCCTTGCTGAGCGGGCTGTTTTTGTCGGTGTGCTTGAGCGTTTCGATGCGCTGGCCGATGTTGTCCTTGTACTTGGGAAGCTGGTAGGTCAGGTCGAGCAGTTGCGTGCCGACGAGGTAACCCACGCCCGCGAGGATGGCCAGAGCGATGCCCACGGCCAGCAGGACCGCCGGGATGCGCGGCAGCCGCCAGCGTTCGAACCGCCGCACGAGCGGGTTGAGCAGGAAGCTGAAGAGCATCGCCAGGGCCAGCGGCACGAAGATTTCCTTCATGAAGAACAGCACGGCCACCACGATCATGATGAGCAGCACCGAGACGAGCGTGGCGAACTTGTCGGAGGAATTGGCGGGGGAGGAAGGAATCATGGACAGGACGCGGCTGCGCTGGTAATCGGGGCGCGGTGCGGCGGTGCGGGTATGCGCCAGGTGGATGGCGGAACTCTCTAACCAACGATGGCGGGCTCCAGCGCCGCCTCGAACAACGCCACCTGCGGCTGGCCGTCCGCGCCGACGATCACCCCGCGCGCCAACGTCGGCGTGTTGAAAACCGCCGTGGGCCGACCCGCCGGGTCCAGCGCGATCACTCCGCCCCGTCCGCCGCGCGCCGTCAGCTTGGCGGCCATCGCCGCGTGGACGGCTTCCGCCAGCGTTTTGCCACCGTGCTCGACGCGCGCGGCAATGTCGTGCGCCAGCACCGCGCGCAGGAAGTATTCGCCCTGCCCGGTGCCCGAAATTGCGCCCACCGCGTTGTCGGCATACGTGCCCGCGCCGAGGATCGGCGTGTCGCCCACCCGGCCCGCGCGCCGTTCGTGGATGCCCCCGGTCGATGTGCCCGCCGCCAGGTTGCCCAGAGCGTCCAAAGCCACCGCGCCCACCGTGCCGGTCGTCGCGTGGTCCTTGGCCGGGAAAAAATAATCGTCGCCGACGAACTCCAGCCCCGACTCCCGCGCGAATTGCTCCGCGCCGTCGGCCACCAGCAAGACGTGCGCCGTGTTTTCCATCACCCGGCGCGCCAGCCGGATCGGATTTTTGACGTGGTGCAGGTGCGCCGCCGCGCCTGCCGGGCCGCGCCCATCCATGATGCTGGCGTCGAGATCGAAACTGCCGCTCGTGTTGCGGACCGCCCCGCGCCCGGCGTCGAAACACGCGCTGTCTTCCAGCGAGCAGATCGCCGCCTCGACCGCCTCGACGCTGCCGCCGCCCCGGCACAGGACGGCGTGTCCGGCGCGCAGGGCCGCCGTCAACGCCGCGCGCATGGCGGCGGTTTGCGCGGGGGTGTATTCGTCGGGGCGGCGGGTGTCCGCGCCGCCGTGGATGAGCAAAGCGATGGGGTGCAAGACCCGGAACGTGCCAGTGCCCCCCGAAATTGTCCACGGGAGAACACGGCGACTTTGGCGGGCCATCCTCCGGGCAGGCGCGCCGCGACTTTGGGCGGGTTTTGTCAGCGGGGGAATCAGAAGTTGTTTTCTCGCTCGTCCTGCGACGACTCAGTCACCCGGCGGGCCGAATGGTTGAAACCGACCATCCTCCCCGGCTCGTACTTGTGCTTATGTTAAAACGATTCGCGGTGTTCGCCCTCGGTGCAGTTGCCTTCGCGTCGGTCCTGATCCCGGCCCAGGCCGCCGACCCTAAAAAGGTGGAGATTTCCGCCACCGACCAGATGAAATACGATGTCACGGACATCACCGTCAAAGTTGGCCAGCCGTTGACCATCACCCTGACCAACAACGGCTCGCTGCCCAAGGCGGCCATGGCGCATGATCTCGTGGTCCTGCGGCTTGGCACGGATGCGCCCGCCTACGTGGCGGAGTCCAGCAAGCACGCGGCGGAAAACTACCTCGCGCCCGAGTTGGCCGACAAGGTGCTCCGCGCCACCAAGCTGCTCGGGCCGGGCGATTCGGACACCATCACCTTCACCCCCAAGGCCGCCGGAAGTTACGAGTTCGTCTGCACCTTCCCCGCGCACTACGCCGCCGGGATGAAGGGGACGATCATCGTCGAACCATGATCGACGACTCGCCGGTCCCTGCCCTCCGCCCTGCTACTTCTCCGCCACCTTGCGGTCCGGGCCGGTGAGACCCAGCCGCGACACCTTTTGCAGAAACTCCCGCGCCGCCGGTTGCGTCATGCGGAACCGCCACTCCACCTGCCGGTCCGTGGGCGTCGTCACTGTGGGCCGTTCGATGAACAAATTCGGCCCCGCGCTCGCCAGTTGCAACACTTGGTCGGGGTTTGCCTGGATCACCCGCGCGATGCCGTTGGCCGCCTGCGGGGTTCCCGCGTTGAGCACGAACACCGCCGACACCGGCTCGTGCATGTCGAGCGTCAGCCCGAGCGCCTCGCAGTCGCCGAGCATCTCGGCGTTGAGCAGCGGATCGGTCAGATACGTCAATTCCCGGGGCTTGTGCGACACCAGCCGGAACGGGCTTTCGTCGCTGAGCCGCGCGAACTCGCTGAAGAGCTGCGCGTCGCTTTTCAGGTCGCTCTGCAACCCGAGGCGCACCTCGATGAGCGCCTGCACCGACGCCGGGGAACCCAGCGCCAGCGTGTCCGGGCCAATCTGCGCCACCGCGAGGTCCCCTTTTTCGTAGAGCGGCAACCCGCCGACCGCCACCGGCTGCTGTTTGAAACCGTGGGCCGACACCATTCGCTTGCGCAACAGGTCGTCCACGTCCACCCCGACGCGCATCTCCACGAGCAGGCAATCCACCGGCGCGTGGTTGCCGTCCCGCGGCGGCGCGAGCGCGCGGGTGATGCGGGCGACCTGCCGGCGCACGTCGATCTCCGGCACCTGGGCGACCGTCTGCACCAGCCCGGACCACACGGCCTGCCAGGCGTCGGGTTCCCGGGATTGCAGCGCGCGGGTGAAATCGGCGTCCGTGAACCGGCGCACGTCCACCGTCAGAATCGCCTGCGTGTTGCTGGGCAGCCAGTCGCGTTTGCCCGGGGTGCGGAACACCAGCAGCAACGCGCCCGCGAGCAGCACGGCCAGGGTCACGCCCACGAAATTGAAGATGCGCAGGTCCTGCTTGTTGGCGTGCTGGCTCTCGCGCAGCCAGGCGGTTTCCAGGCCGACGAGCCGCTCGTAGCTCTGGCGGTGTTTTTGCGAAACGGCGAAGAGGTCGGCGGCGGTCTCGTCGGGCAGGGCATCGGCCGCGTGTTCGCTCAAGCGGCGGCCCACGGCGAGGTAGGAGGCGGTTTTTTCGTGTTCGATGCGCGCGGCCTGGCGGCGAATGGCGGCGATTTCCTTGTGCTGCTCGGCGATGGCGAGCGTGATCGCGCGCTCCCGGGCGGTCAGCGTGGCGTGGGCGGCCTGCACCTCCTTGTCGATGGCGTTGAGCCGCGCGCGGACCTCCTTGATCTCGCGCTGGTCGGCGGCCATCGGCTCGACGACGCCCGAGCGGGCCATGGTCAACTGCGCGGCCTGTTCGGCCAGGGCGGCGCGGCGCACGTCGAAACCTTGCTGCAACCCGGCGCGCTCGGCGTCGGAAGCGGCGCGGCGGCGGGCGCGTTTTTCTTCCTTGAGCAGCGCGGTCTGCTCGGCTTTCAGGGCGGTGCGCTTGGCGTTCTGTTCGGGCAGAGCACGGGCGCGTTCGGCCATCCGGTCCTGGAGGGCGTGCAGGTGGTCCTGGACGGGTCGCCGCTGTCGTTCCAAACGGTCGAGATTTTCCTCGTGCTCGCGCCACGCCTGGGCGCGGAGGGCTTCCTGGGCGTGGACGGCGGCGTCGATTTCCGAGACGCGCGCCCGGCTGCTTTCCATCTTGCCGTCGAGCCGTAAAAGGTCCTCGTAAGCCCCCCGGACGCTCTCGTCGGCGGCGAGGGCACGCCAGCCGTGCCGCCCGAGGGCGACCTCAGCTTTCTCGACGGTCTTGCGCGCGTTGGCCAGCGCCAGCCGGTTCCTCTGGCGGCGCAGCCGGCGGGTGACCTCCTTGACGCCGGTGCTGACGAAGTTCATGGCGGAGGAAGAGCGAAAAAGGGTGGACAGGATGGCAGGTTTCTAGGGATGGAAATCGGCGGGCGGCGGGTGGTTGAAAGGGGGGACGAACCTGCAAAGTTACATGGTTCCGTGCGGTTTGCTACGATAACAAATTCTGACGGGTGACAACCGCTGACTCTTGATTCCCCAAGCTGCCGCTACAGCGTTTTCGGTTGCCCGTGGGGCCACCCCCTTTCCCACGGCTCGCGCCGTGGGCTGGGGTCCGCCGACCCTGCCGGGGCCGGGCACGGGGCTTTTCGGATAGGCACCCAGCCGCTGCTGAAGCTCCAAGCCATCAATCCTCGCTCGCCTGCAACTTTGCCAGGATCGAAAGGTCCTCCAGCGTCGTCGTGTCGCCGGTGACGGCTTTGCCGGCGGCAATCTCCTTGAGCAGCCGACGCATGATCTTGCCCGAGCGCGTCTTGGGCAGCGCGTCGGTGAAGCGGATTTCGTCGGGACGCGCGATGGCTCCGATGCTCGCCGCCACGTGCTTTTTCAGGGCTTCGTTGAGTTCCCTGGTCTTCTCCTGCCCTCCCTTGAGCGTCACGAACGCCATCACGCCCTGGCCCTTGATCTCGTCGGGCTTGCCGACCACCGCCGCCTCGGCCACGGACGCATGCGCCACCAGCGCGCTCTCGATCTCGCTCGTGCCCAGCCGGTGCCCGGCCACGTTGAGCACGTCGTCGATGCGGCCCACGATCCAGAAGTTGCCGCTTTCGTCGCGCCGGGCGCCGTCGCCGGTGAAATAGAAATGCTTGTCGCCGAACTCGCTCCAATACTGTTTGGCGTACCGTTCGTCGTCGCCCCAGATCGTCCGCAGCATCGACGGCCACGGCTGACGAATCACCAGCTTGCCGCCCACGTTCGGGCCGACCTCGTTGCCCGCGTCGTCCACGATGGCCGCGTCGCAGCCGAAGAACGGCACCGTCGCCGTGCCCGGCGTGGTCGGGATCGCGCCCGGCAGCGGACAGATCATGTGCCCGCCGGTTTCCGTCTGCCACCAAGTGTCCACGATGGGACAACGCCCGCCGCCGATCTTGTCGTGGAACCACATCCAGGCTTCCGGGTTGATCGGCTCGCCGACCGTGCCCAGCAGCCGCAACGACGAAAGATCGTGCCGGGCGGGCCACGGGTCGCCCCACTTGATGAACGCCCGGATGGCCGTCGGCGCGGTGTAGCAAATCGTGACCTTGTGCTTCTCGATCAACTCCCACCAGCGGTCCTGCGCGGGGGTGTCGGGCGCTCCCTCGTACATGAACACGGTCGCGCCGTTGGCGAGCGGTCCGTACACGACATACGTGTGCCCGGTGATCCAACCCACGTCGGCGGTACACCAGTAAACGTCTTCCTCGCGCAGGTCGAAGACGTACTTCGTCGTGCAGGCCGCGCCGAGCAGGTACCCGCCGGACGTGTGCAAGATCCCCTTGGGCTTGCCGGTCGAGCCGCTGGTGTAGAGGATGAACAGCGGTTGCTCGCTGTCGAACGCCTCGGCGGCGTGCTCGGCGGACACCTTGCCCGTCTCGTCGTGCCACCAGGTGTCGCGCCCGGCTTTCATTTCGACGGCGTTCTCCGCCCGGCGCAGCACGATGACCCCCTCCACCTTGCCGTCGCCGTCCTTGAGCGCGGCATCGACGTTGGCCTTGAGCGGGACGACCTTGCCGCGCCGCCAGCCGCCGTCCGCCGTGACGATGAACCTCGCGCCGCTGTCCGCGAGCCGGTCCTTGATCGACTCCGCGCTGAACCCGCCGAAAATCACCGAATGCACCGCGCCGATCCGCGCGCACGCCAGCATGGCCACCGCCGCCTCGGGCACCAGCGGCAGATAGATGATGACCCGGTCGCCCGCCGCGATGCCTTTGCCGGTCAGCACGTTGGCAAATCGGCAAACCTCGGCGTGCAACTCGGCGTAAGTGAGCGTGCGTTGATCCCCCGGCTCGCCTTCCCAGACGAGGGCGGGTTTGTTGGCGCGGGTGGCGAGGTGCCGGTCCAAGCAGTTTTCCGCCACGTTGAGCCGTCCGCCCACGAACCACCTGGCAAACGGCGCGTGCCATTCGAGCACGACGCTCCACGGCACGCTCCATTTCAGTTCGGCGGCTTCCTTGGCCCAGAAGGCGTCCGGGTGCTCGATGGACAGTTTGTAAAGCTGATCGTAGTCCTCACGGGAGCCGACCCGCGCCTGTTGCGCGAATTCCGCCGGGGGCGGAAACACGCGGGTTTCTTGGAGGTGGGACTCGATGTTCTGGCTGGAGGAAGGCTGGCTCATGGGGGGAGGGCAAAACGAAAGGGACGGACGTGGCTCCGTATGTTGCCGCGCCCGCTCCGTACTCTCAAGCGAGAATGTGTCCGCCGGTGGTTACCGCCCGGTCGGGCTGCCGGACGCGTTGCTGCCCGTGCCCGGACCAGCCGACACGTTGGCGCCCGCGCCCGCGCTGCCCGCGAACGGCGTCCCCACGGTTTGCCCGCCCAGCCCCTGGCCGACGGTGCCGGTTTTCTGCGTGGGCGGGTCGGCATCCTTGGCACAGGCGGAGAGTCCGAGGCAGAGAGCGCACAGGGCGGCGAGGGTCGTTTTCATCCGGCTGATTCGACACGAGTCCCGCCGGTGGATGGCGGCCCGTGCCCGTAGCGACGGATGCGGCCGTGCTCACCGGGGCGGCCTCCTAACCGTTAGCAAAAGCGTCCGCAAAGACCAACGAAGCGTTTGCCCTGTGGGAATACCGGTTTCCCACCGCCGACGCACCCCGACCCGGTTTTGCTTTTGCGCGTTTCCTTTCTACTGTCTTCCCGCCATGCCCGACGCCGTCGCCACCGCCGTTACCGACCACCACGCCCCGCCCAAAGTCCCCGTCAACCGCGAAACCCTGGCCCAGGCCGCGCGCCTCTTCGCGTACCTGCTGCCGTACAGGGGCAAGTTCATCGCCGCCATGGTCGCGCTCTTCGCCGCCACCGGGCTGGGGCTGATGTTCCCGTTCCTGATCGGCAGCCTGTTCAACGTCGCGCTCGGCCCGAAGATGCTGGCCGCCGCCATCGCCACCGCCTCGCCCGCGCCGGTCGATGCCCACGCGCTCGGCAGCCTCGCCAACCGTTTCAACGGCCTCACCCTCAACGGCGTGCTCGCGGTGCTCGTCGGGCAACTCGTGCTCCAGGCGGCGTTCGGCTACCTGCAAGTCATCTGGTTCAACGAGGTCGGCGAAAAGGCGTTGGTCCACATCCGACGCGACACCTACGCGCGCCTCGTCGCCCTGCCCATGACGTTCTTCGCCCAGCGCCGCGTGGGCGAACTCTCCAGCCGCATCTCCGCCGACCTCACCCAGATCGAGGACACCCTCACCGGCGCGACCCCCCAATTCCTGCGGCAGGCTACGCTCCTGCTCGGCAGCCTGATCTTCATCGTCTTCACCAGCCCCGGCCTGACCCTGGTCATGCTCGCGTGCTTCCCGCCGATCATCCTGGTGGCGATCCTCATCGGCAAGCGGATGCGCGCCGTTTCCCGCGCCGCCCAGGACCGGCTCGCGGAATCCAACACCGTCGTCGAGGAAACGCTTCAGGGCATCGCCGTCGTCAAGGCATTCGCCAACGAGGGTTTTGAAATCGGGCGGTACTCGGACGCCATCCAGCTCTTCCTCACGGCGACCCTGCGCGGCGTGCGCTACCGGGCGACCCTGGTGGCGTTCATCATCCTGGCACTCTTCGGGGCGATTGTGCTCGTCATGTGGTACGGCTGCCTGCAACTGCAACAGGGCAAGCTCAGCGTGGGCGACCTGACGCGTTTTACCATCTACACGTCGTTCGTGGCGGGGGCGGTCGGCTCGTTCGCGGACCTGTACGGCCAGATCCAGAAGACGGTCGGCGCGACGGCCCGCGTGCGCGAGTTACTATTAGAGGAACCCGAGCCGGTTGTGCCGGAATCCGCGCAGACGCCCATCATCTTCCAGGGCGGCAAAACCCCCGCCGCTCCTGCTCCGCCTGCATCCTTCATCCCTCATCCTGCGGTCTTTCCCCGTTTCCGCGGCGAGGTGGCCTTCGAGCACGTGGATTTCCGTTATCCCTCGCGGCCCGAGGTCCAGGTGCTCAGGAACCTGTCGCTCCACGCGCTGCCGGGCGAACGCGTCGCGCTGGTCGGCCCGAGCGGCGCGGGCAAATCCACCCTGGTGACGTTGCTCCTGCGTTTCTACGACCCCGAAACCGGGATCGTCCGGCTCGATGGCCGCCCGGCGTCGGACTACCCGTTGCGCGAACTCCGCTCCCAGATGGCCGTCGTGCCGCAGGAAGTCCTGCTTTTCGGCGGGAGCATCGCGGAAAACATCGCCTACGGCAAACCCGGCGCGAGCCAGGCGGAAATCGAGGCCGCCGCCCGGCAGGCCAACGCGCACGACTTCATCGCCAAGTTTCCCGAGGGTTACCGGACGGTGGTCGGCGAACGCGGCGTCAAGCTCTCCGGCGGGCAGCGCCAGCGCGTGGCCATCGCCCGCGCCATCTTGAAGGACCCGGTCATCCTGATCCTCGACGAAGCCACCAGCGCGCTCGACTCCGAGAGCGAGAGCGTCGTGCAGGAGGCGCTCGACGTGCTGATGCGCGGGCGCACGAGCTTCATCATCGCGCACCGGCTGGCCACCGTGCGCGAGGCCGACCGCATCGTGGTCATCCAGGAAGGCACCGTGGTCGAGAGCGGCACCCACGCCGATCTGTTGGCCAACAAAAACGGGTTGTACCGGCGGCTGAGCGAATTTCAGTTCGATCTCGATCACGGTGTCGAAATTGCAACCGCCTGAGTCGCAATCGCGCGAAAAAGAACGCTTATTTTAGCCTGCAACAGTCAAAATTCTCGTGCCACGCAAATTTTTCCTGTTGCGTTGACCAGAGGCAAGTCCCGCGCTGCTAACGGATGACGCCGTTCTCTTGCCGCGTCGCAGCACGGCTTCGCGTTTCGGTTGAGAGACTTGCGGCGAACGAAGGCAGCGCAGGTTTTACCCGGTGCCGTCTCAGGGAAATCCCGTGGGCGGATGTGATGCTCTTTTGTCGCCTTTTATTCAGGCGGCCCGCACGAATTCTAGCACGCGACCTGCTATCCTCACGCGGCAATGTTGCTTTGTGCTGTGAAACGTTCCTCCGTCCGTGTTTGGCTGCTTTTCGCCGCTCTTTCTCTGGTCTCTCGGCCCGTCCGCGCGCAGGTCGCCGACGTGCCGCCCATCGACACGACCGACCGGGCCCAGGTGACGAGCCTGTACCGGCTCTATTACCTGTCCAGCGCGATGGTCCCGCACCAATGGACCGGCAGCGTCGCGGCAGGCGCGCCCGGCACCCTCGGCACCCGCTATCTGCGCGCCACGTTGCGGCGCATCAATTACTACCGCGCCATGAGCGGCCTGCCGGGCAACGTCGTGTTCGACGCCGCCGCCAACGCCCGCTGCCAGCAGACCGCGTTGATGATGTCCGCCCAGCGCGCCTTGTCCCACACCCCCGCGCCGGACTGGCGGTTCTACACCCCGGTCGCCGCCGAGACCGCCGCCTGCGCGAACCTCAACCTCGACTGGCGCGGCGACGAGGGGCCCGGGGCGATTGACCGCTACATCTCCGACTTCGGCAGCGAGAACGGCTGCGTGGGCCACCGCCGCTGGCTCCTCTACAACGCCGCCCGCGTGATGGGCACCGGCGCCATCCCCGCCGACCGCGCCAGCCATCCCGGCGCGAACGTCACCTTTATCGGCGGTCCCGCGCCCTGCCCGCCCGGCGCGCCGCCGAGCGCCGCGTGGCCGCCCGCTGGGTTCGTGCCCGCGCCGCTGGTGTACGACCGCTGGTCGTTTTCCTACGTCAACGCCGATTTCCATCTGGCCACCGTGCTGGTGACCAAGGACGGCGCGCCGGTCGCCGCCCGCCGTGAGCCGGTCCGCTTCCAGACGCGCCCGGACGGCACCGGCACCATCGTCGGCAACAACACGCTGGTCTGGACCCTGCCCGGCAACGTGGTCAGCCACGCGGCGGACGAGACCTACCGGGTGCGGATCGACCACGTCTACATCGGCGGAGTCTGCCGCCGATTTGCTTACACGGTGACCAGCATCGGTCCGACCGGCGGTCCGCCCGTGGCCGCCCGCTGAAAATGAAAAGCCACCGCGAAGAACTCTGGTTTCACGCCGACAAGCGCCGCCAGCTTTTCAACGTCACGCCGCGCGTCGAGCAATGCGTCGGCGCCAGCGGCGTCCGGGAAGGGCTGGCGCTGGTCAACGCCATGCACATCACCGCCAGCGTGTTCATCAACGACGACGAGAGCGGCCTGCACCGCGACCTCGAACGCTGGCTGGAACGGCTCGCCCCGGAAAAACCGTATTCCCAGTACGAGCACAACGGCTCGGAGGACAACGCCGACGCACACCTCAAGCGCACGCTCATGGGCCGCGAAGTCGTGGTGGCGATCACCGCCGGGCGGCTGGA
Organism: uncultured Chthoniobacterales bacterium; assembly: GCA_964250695.1. GTDB lineage: Bacteria > Verrucomicrobiota > Verrucomicrobiia > Chthoniobacterales > SZAS-18 > CAHJWO01. The sequence goes on from CAXUGY010000008.1 coordinate 17,792, forward strand.
CCTCGGGCCGTGGGAGCAGATTTTCTACTACGAACTCGACGGCCAGCGCGACAAGCGCGTGCTGGTGAAAATCATCGGGGAGTGATGGATCGACGGCGGGTCAACGATCCTGCCGGGAAACCTCACTTCACCCGCAGGTCGAACGGCAGCCGCGCGTAGACCCCCGTCGGGTCGTTGAACCGCCCGAGCGATTCCAGGTCTTCCTGCATCTGGCCGATCTGCTGGGCCAGCGGCCCGGCGTGCGCGGGAACGTGCGGCAAGTGGCTCGACGCCAGGGGCCGCTTCTCACCCGAAATCAACTCGGCCAGCGTTTCCGCCAACTCGCGCGGTGCGGGGAATTCGACGATCTTCGCGTTGTCCGGCAGACCCGCCTGGGTCTTGGCGAACGCCAGCGCCTTGTCGAAGCCGCCGAGTTCGTCCACCAGCCCGATTTTGATCGCCTCCTCGCCCGACCACACGCGGCCCTGCGCGATTTCCTCGACCTGCTCGACCTTGAGCTTGCGCCCGTTGGCTACGCGGTCCTTGAACCGGCTGTAGAACTGATCGACCAGTGTCTGGATCACGTCGAGTTCCTCGGGCGTCTTGGGACGCGACGCGGTGAAGATGTCGGCGAGCTTGCCGGTCTTCACGCTGTCGAAGGTGATGCCGTTGTTGTTGGCAATGCCCTGGATATTGGGCAGGATGCCGAACACGCCGATGGAGCCGGTGATGGTGTTCGGCTCGGCGAACACGCGATCCGCCGCCGTGCTGATATAGTAGCCGCCCGACGCCGCGACCGTGCCCATGCTCACGACCACCGGCTTGCCCGCCTGCCGGGTGAGCACCAGCTCGCGCTGGATGACCTCGCTCGCCAGCCCGCTGCCGCCGGGGCTGTTGACGCGCAATAGGATGCCCTTGATGCTCGGGTCGTTGCGCAGCCGCCGCAACGCCCGCGCAAAACGGTCGCCGCCGATGGCGCCGGTGGCCTCGCCCTCGCCGTCCACGATGTCGCCCTCGGCATAGACCACGGCCAGCTTGGACGATTTGTCCGTGAGGCTGGCCAGGGTTGGTTGCGTGGTCAGCGGCTTGCCGACCATTTCCTTGGCGTAAACGGCCAGGTTGACCTGCTTGAAGGTGTGCCGGTCGGAGAGGGTGTCCGTGGCGTCGCCGGTCTGTTTGCGTAGGGCTTCGAGCACGTCGGGCAGGTAGGCGAGGTCGTTGACCAGCCCGGTTTGCTTGGCGGTCTCGGCGTTGACGAGGCCGTTCTGGTCGGCGATGGCCTGGAGTTGGTCCGCCGGGATGTGGCGGTCCTGCTCGACGCCCGCCTTGAACTCGGTCCACAGGTCGCCCAGCAGCTTGGTCGTCTGCTCGCGGCTCTCGGGACTCATCTTCTGGAGGATAAACGGCTCGACGAAGGATTTGTATTTGCCCACGCGCGTGACCTGCACGCCGATGCCGTATTTATCCAGCGCGCCCTTGTAGAACGTCGGCTCGCTGGCGAACCCGGCGAAATCCATCTCGCCGAAGGGGTTCAGGTAGATGCGGTTTGCCACGGAAGCGAGGTAATAGTCGCGCTTGCTCGGGGAGACGAGGTAGGCGGTGACGGGCTTGTGCGCCGGGGTGTCGCGGAAGGATTGCAGGGCCTCGCGCACTTCCTTGAGCGCGGCGAACCCGGAGCCGTAGCCCTGCGGCTCGAAGCTGCCGGTGAGGAAAATCCCGGCGATGCGGTCGTCGGTCTTGGCGGCGTTGATCGCGCCGAGCAGCGAGTGCAGGGACACGCTGTCCTGATCGCCCCCGCCGAACAAGCGTCCGACGAACTGCTCGCCCTCGGAGGGCGGCGGGGTGTCGGTGACGTTGACGGACATGTTGAGCACGAGGTAGGAACCTTTTTCAATGGTGAGTTCCTTTTTGTTGGAACCCAGCTTCGCCAGGCCGACGACCACCGCGATGCCCAGCAGGGCGACGCACACGGTAAACAGCACCAGGGCAAGGAACGTCCCGAAGACGATTTTGAAGAAGTTTTTCATCGCGGAGCAGGTCGGAGCGGCCCTAGAATAGACGCGAGTTGCAAAAAGCTCAACTTTCCTCACGCGGGATGGTTGACAACCCGGCCAGATTTTGTTGGGGTGACAGCGTGAAATTCCTCCCGTCCCTTTCTCCTCTCGCGCTGGCGTCGCTGGCGTTGGCACTGAGCGCGTGCGCCAACCCGGCCAATCGCCGCGAACTTTACAACACCTCGCAGGCGGAAAGCGGCCCGTGGCACGACTACGAGCGCCGCCGCCAAGCGGAAGCGGCGACGGGCGTGAGCGCCGGCAGCGCGCCGACCGTGGTGCCCGGCAGCCGGGGCCGCGCGACGACGCCCCCGGCTTCTGCGCCGTTGCCTCCCGGCACCGCCCCGGCCCCGGCGGCGGTGGGCGCACCGGTCCCGGCACAGGTGACGGAGAGCACGTCTACCGGCGCGCCGCCCGTGCCGGTCAACCCGCCTTCGCCGGTGCCCGACGCCACGACGCCTGCGCCTGATGTGGCCCCGGCGGCAACTCCGGCCGCGCCGTAATTACACCCTGTGAGCGGAAGACGGCTGCCCGGCGACGATCAGCCGTTCTTCCTGTTCGGCTTGGACTCGCGCATCTTCGCCAGGATCGGCCCGACGTTCGGGTCCGCCTTGAGCATCGCCGCGCGCATCGCCTGCCGATAACCTCGCTTGTCGGTCGAACGCGTCGCTTCCGCCGCCTTGACCGACGGGTCTTGCAGCGCCGCCTTGTGGGCCGCGCGCAGCGTCTGGCGTTCTTCCGGCGTCAACACTTCCAACGCCCGGCGCATGCCGCCTTCGTTTTCCTCGGCTTCCGCCGGGGCGACAGCGGCCTTCGCCGGGGCGGACACCGAAGGCGTCGCCGTGGCCAGCGCGGCGGGAGCCTGCGCCCGCAAGCCGCCAACGGGCAGCGCGGCACAAACGGTCAACAGGGCAAATGAGAGGCGGCAGGGTATTTTCATGAAAGAGAGGATCGGTTGCTTGAGGTGGAAACCCTCCGGCGGACCCCAGGTTGCGGAAATCTTGGACACTTACGCTTCCGCCAATCCCAGAAGCTGCCGCTGCCAGGGCATCAGCATCTCGGCGGCGGCGGCAGGCTGGGCGGCGACGGCTTCGAGCGTGGCGCGCGGCGCGATGATCGACGGGTCCAGGTCGAGTTCGCCGGCTACGGCGTCGCGCTGCTTGCGCAGGGCTTCGGCGCGTTTTTCCTCTTCGGCGGTCCAGCGCGTCCCCTTGCGCTTGGTCCACACCGGCCACTCGCTCTCGGGCAGGGCGGCGGCCCGCTCGGCGGCCTCGTAAAAACGCGCGCGCCGTCCGGCCCGGAGGTGCTCGAAATGCGGCTTCTCCCCGGCGGCGAACGCCTTCGCGGCGGTGAGGAGGTCCTCGTTGCGCAGGACGTGGAACGTGGGCCGGTCCACGACCTTGGCCTCGGCCTCGCGCCAGTGCCACAACTCGCGCAACGTCGCCGCCGCCCGGCCCCGCAGGATGCCGCTGCCGTTGATCTTCCACGATTCCTCCGTGTCGCGCTCGCGTTCGACCGCGGCCTGGGCCAGCGCGCGGGCGCAACTCTGCTCGAACCACGTCCAGCGGCCCAGTTGGTAGAGAGTGCCTTCGAGCCGGTCGGCGATTTCCAACAGGTAGCGCGTGTCGTTCTGCGCGTAGGAGGCCATGGCCTCGGTCAGCGGGCGGCGCGCCCAGTTGGCTTTTTGCGAACCCTTGGTCAGCGTGAGGCCGAACTCGGCTTTCACCAGTGCCGCGTAGGAAAACTCCCGCCGCCCGATGAGCCGGGCCGCGAGCATCGTGTCGAACACCGATTCCGCCACGTACCCGCCCGCGCGCCGCAGCAGGCGCAGATCGTAATCGACGCCGTGCATGACGACCGTCTTGTCCTGGAGCGCGGTGTAAAACGGTTCGAGCGAGTACCCGGCCAGCGGGTCGATCAGCGCGTGAACGTCCGTCGGCAGGCTGACCTGGATGAGACACAATTTTTCCCGGTACACGTGCAGGCTGTCGGCCTCAGTGTCCACGGCCACGCGGTCCACGGGGGCGAGGTGGGGCACGAAGGCGGCGAGTTCGTCGGGAGAGGAGATCAAGGCGGCGGTCGGTCGGGTGGTTCAAGCCTAAAGTGTACGAGCCTAGCCAGAAATCAACCCCGCGCGGCCGTCCAACCGCCGGGGAGCGCCGCCGGTCGTCCCCAAATTGTGAAGCGGTTGTTAAAAAATGTGTTTTTACGATGGACGCCGCCCGGGAAATTGCGCTACACACAGTTCAGCCGCGCGGCACGGGCTTTCGGGCCGGTGCCTTTCCGTCGCGGTTCCCCTCCTAGACCTCTCCGTTCTGCGTCCCCACTCTATGATCCGTTTCCGTTCGTCCTCGCCCCAGTTCCGGGCCGCTCTCGCCGGCTCGCTGTTGTTCTGCTGTCTGACCCCGCTGGCCCACGCGCAACGCCAATCCAGCGCGGACGCCGCCATCGAGGAAGGGCGCGCCCGCTACGGCCTCGACAGCGACGACAACGCCGGTGCGACCGCCACCACGACCACGACCACGACGACCCGCACGCGCCGCCGGTCCACCGCCCGCGCCCGGTCCTACAACGACGAGGGGTCCGGCAGCGGCGTCGAGAGCATCGTCGAACGCGCCCGCTCCCGTTACGCGAGCGACGCCGCCGCCGCCGAGGAACACATCGCCCTGGGCGACTCCGCCACGATCCGCAAGGATTACGACCTCGCCTCCCGTGAATACCGCGCCGCCGTCGATGCCCTGCCCGACGCGCCCGCCACCGCCGACCGCCGCAAGGTCGCCGTGAAGAAGTTTTTCGGCGCCACGATGATGCTCGCCAACCAGCGCATCACCGAAGGCCGCTACGTGGACGCCGAGACGGCGGTCAAGGTCATTCTGCGCCCCGAGTACGATCCCGGCTACAAACCGGCCATCACCATGCTTCGGCACCTGGAAGACCCCGAGTATTACAACCAGACCGTCACGCCCGGGTTCGTGGACCGCGTCCAGAAGGTCAAGCAACTCTTCATCGACGCGCAGGGCTATTACGACACGGCGCGTTACGACCTGGCGTACAAGCGGTACGAGCAGATTCTCGCGCTCGACCCCTACAACGACGCCGCCCGCAAAGGCCAGGAGCGCGTGGACCTCGCCCGCGCCAAGCACTTCGACCCGGTCTCTTATGATCACACCCGGGGCCGGTTGCTCACAGAGGTGGACCGCGGCTGGGACTTGCCGGTGCGCCGCCAGGGGCCGGACGCGGAAAGCCGCCGCAATCTGGGCAAGGTGCGCGACGACACCGGCAACGGCGCGCTCATGCGCAAGCTGCAGAGCATCACGATCCCCAACATCGAGTTCCGCTCGACGACCGTCGCCGACGCCATCGAATTTCTGCGGCAGGAAAGCCGCCGGCTCGACCTCGATCCCGACCCGGAAGCACGCGGGGTAAACATTTTCCTCAAGCTGAGCAGTTCGGGCGCACCGGCGACCCGCGCGACCGCTGCAGCGGCCGAGCCGGTCATCCCCGGCCTGCCGTCTCCCGAATCCGGTGCCGCCGGTGGCGGGGTGGCCCCGGTGGCGGGTCCCTCGGCCAGCACGCGCATCACCCTGACCATGAGCCGCTTGCCGTTGCTCGAAGCGTTGAAATACGTCGCGCAGCAGGCCGGTTTGAAGGTCAAGGTCGAGCAGTACGCGGTGTCCATCGTGCCGCTGACGGAAGTGACCGACACGCTCGTCACCCAGGAGTTCCGCGTTTCGCCGACCTTCATCAGTTCGTCCACCACGGGCGGGCTGGGCGGCGGCGCGCTCTCGCAGGGGGCTGTGTCGGCGACCGCCACCGGCGGCACGGGCACGCAGGATGTCACGGGCGTCGGCACGGTGACGATCCAGCGGCAGGACGCCAAGACGTTCCTGGAAGCCAGCGGCGTGACCTTCCCGCCCGGCGCCAGCGCGACCTACCTCGCCTCGACCAGCAAGCTGGTCGTGCGCAACACCCAGGAGAACGTCGATCTGATCGAGAGCCTCGTGGCGGAAAACAGCCCGGTCATCAAGCAGGTCGAGATCGAGAGCAAGTTCATCGAAATCACCCAGCAGAACCTCAAGGAGTTGTCCTTCGACTGGACGCTCGGGCAGAGCAACCTGCCGGGCAGCACGAAGGTGTTCCTCGGCGGCGGCACGTCGGGCAGCGGACGTTCGGTCAGCTCTACCGACTTCCCCTTCGTCAACACCGTCACCGGCAACGTGGTCGGCGGCACGGCAGTGACGGCGGGCAACCGCACGGGCACCTTCGGCATCAGCGCCAACGCGATTGACGCGCTGCTCTTCGGCAGCGGGGCGGCGGCGGCGGCTCCGGGCATCTTCAGTCTGGCCGGGGTGTTCACCGATCCACAGTTCCAGCTCGTGGTGCGCGCGCTCAACCAGCAAAAGGGCGTCGATCTGCTCAGCGCCCCGCGCGTGACGACCAAGAGCGGCCAGAAGGCCACGATTGAAATCATCCGCGAGTTCATCTACCCGACGCAGTTCCAACCGCCGCAGATCCCGCAGAATTTCCGCGGCGGGGACAACCTCGGCGGCGGCGGCATCCTGAACCCGCTCACCGGGCTTCTCACCGGCGGCAACAACAACAGCAGCAGCGCCTTCCCGGTTACCCCGACGACGCCCACCAACTTTGAAAAACGCAACACCGGCGTGACGCTGGAAGTCGAGCCGGTCATCGGGCCGGACAACTACACCATCGACCTCAACCTGCAACCGCAGGTCGTGGATTTCGACGGGTTCGTCAACTACGGCAGCCCGATCCAGACGACCGCGACCAACGCGCTGGGCATCACCACCCCGGTCATCATCACGGACAACGTCATCAACCAGCCGATCTTCGACACCCGCAAGGTGTCCACCAGCGTGAGCGTGTTCGACGGCTCGACGGTAGTGCTCGGCGGGTTGGTGCGCGAGGACGTGCAGAAAGTGAACGACAAGGTGCCGATCCTGGGCGACGTGCCGCTGGTGGGCCGGTTGTTCCGCTCCAAGATCGACCAGAACATCAAGCGCAACCTGATCATCTTCGTGACGGCGCACCTCATCACGCCGGATGGCCAGCTCGTCCTGAGCAGCGAGGAGGAGGAAGAATCCGTCCAGCCGCTCAATGGGCCGGATTACGTCCCGGCCACGCGGATGCAGATGCTCCCCTCCAAGAAGTAAGGGCACCGGCGGCCAGACGAAAAATTCGGAAGGCAGAAATCGGCGAGGTCCGGTTTCTGCCTTCTTGTTTGAAAAGCCGCCGTCTGCGGACCAGTTTTTTTCTTTCACGCTTTGCCTGCCATCGCCATCACCGGGGGAATCGCCTGCGGCAAATCGACGTTCACCGGGATTTTCCAGACGTTGACCGACGCGCAGACGTTCGACGCGGATGTTTCCGCGCGCCGGTTGCTCGAAGGAAACGCCGAAGTCCTCGCGGAAGTGCGAGCGGTCTTCGGGCCGGAAGTGTTCGACGAGGCGGGTCTGGTGAGCCGGGCGGCCCTGCGCGCGGTGGTGTTCGCCACCCCGGCGCGGCGGCGTGAACTGGAAGCGATTCTGCACCCCCGGGTGCGCGCGGATTGGCAGGGCTGGGTGGAAAGCGGGTTGCAAAACACCCCGGACGCGGTATGGCTAGTGGAAATTCCACTGCTCTATGAAACCGGAGCGGCCACGTTCTTCGATCAAGTGATCGTGGTGGGATGCCCTCTAGCCACCCAGATGTTCCGGTTGACCCGCGGGCGGCAGTTGGCAGAGGATACCGCGCATCAGATCATCGCCAGCCAAGGGGGACTGGCCGAAAAAATGCGCCGGTGCCACCATGTGATTTGGAACGACGGTTCCGAGGAACGGCTCCACGCCCAGGCGGCGCTCTGCGCTGGCCTTTATGTAAAACCCAGGTCTTAATCTTCCATCAAAAGCGCGGTCCATGGCCCCTGGTGGGCCGATGCGCAGTCCGGCCCGTCAGGCTCGCCGCGCCGTTTTTATCCCTTCGATTTTCCCATGAGTAGTGATTCGTCTTCCGTGAGCGTCCTCGAAACCGTGCCGCCGCCCGCGCCGCCGCCGTTACCCGCGACCGTCAGCGTCAACGACCTCCAACGCCGTCCGGCGGACGAATTGGCGGCCCTGGCCGAGCAAATGGGCGTGCGCAACCAGCCTCCCCGCGCGCGGCACCCGCTGGTGGGTGAGTTGGTGCGGGCGTTCCTGGCGCGCGGCGCGCTGGTGACGGCGGAGGGTTTTCTGGAGCTTGGCGCGGAACCGTTTGGCTTTGTGCGCTGGCCGGAGTTTAATTTCTTGCCCTGCCCGGAAGACCTCTACGTGCCCGCGCCGCTGGTACGGCAGTACGGGCTGCGCGCCGGTCAGCGGCTCCAAGGAAATCTACGGCCCGCGCGGGACAAGGAGAAATACACGGCGATAGACCGCCTGACGGCCATCGAAGGCATCCCGGCGGCACAGTGGACCGCCCCGAAGCATTTCGACGAACTGACGCCGATGTTCCCGAACACGCGCATCATCCTGGAGAGCCCGGCCTACGGCTCTCCCACGGTGCGCGCCATCGACCTGATTGCCACGCTGGGACGCGGCCAGCGCGGGTTGATCCTCGCGCCGCCGCGCGTCGGCAAGACGGTGATGCTCAAGCACATCGCGCGGGCGATCCGGCTGGGCAGCCCGGACATCCATCTCATCCTGCTGCTGGTGGACGAGCGGCCCGAAGAGGTGACGGATTTCAAGAACGAGGTGGACGCGGAGATTTTCAGTTCGACGTTCGACGAGGCTTCGACCCGGCACAGCCAAGTGGCGGAAATGGTCAGCGAGCACGCCCGGCGGCTGGTGGAAACCGGGCGGCACGTGGTGATCCTGCTCGACTCGATCACCCGGCTGTCGCGGGGTTACAACGCGCTCCAACCGTCGAAGGGCCGCACGATGAGTGGCGGGTTGGATTCCAAGGCGCTCATCAAGCCGAAGAAGTTCTTCTCCAGTGCGCGCAACACCGAGGAAGGCGGCAGCCTGACCATCCTGGCCACCGCGCTCGTGGATACGGGCAGCCGGGCGGACGAGGTCATTTTCGAGGAGTTCAAGGGCACGGGTAACATGGAAATCCATCTGGACCGGGAGTTGGTCGAGAAACGGGTGTTCCCGGCGATCCACATCGTGAAGAGCGGCACGCGGCGCGAGGAATTGCTGTACCACCCGGATGAACTGGAGCGGGTGCAGTTGCTGCGCAAGCAGTTGGGCGCTCTGCCGTCGCTGGAGGGGATGGAGGTGCTCAAGGAGAACATCGAGGCGACCAAGAGCAACCTGGAATTGCTGCTGGCGGGGCTGAAGATGTCGCGCTGACGTTGATCGCGTTCGTAGGGCAACCGTGACGGTCAACCCTATAGTCCTTTGCAAAATGAGTGAGCGTCCGAGCGTGCAGGCCACTCGTCATCCAGGTCGGGATGGCTCTCCGAACCAGTCCCATTTTCGCTCCGGGTCCGGGAGCCTATGGCCCGACCAGAGGGCGTCCACCCAGCGGCAGACCGTCAGGGACGGGCTCGGAGAGCCCTCCCTACCTTGGGAACGAAGCCGCTGCACGGCCCGAGGGCGCTCGATCATTTTGCAAAGGGCTGTAAGACGAGCCGCTACGCAGCGGAAAGACCCTTTCAGTCGTGCCCAATCTTTTTACAGAGGGCTGTCACCAGAGATTCCTCGCGCTGACTGCCGTCACTTTGGCGTCGGAACCGCCATCTTGATGTGCAAATCCTGCTTGTCGTCCTCCTTGAGGACATGCACCTCCACGTCGTTCAAATCCAAGCACTTGTACTTGACGTTGTCCTCGGGCTTGAGGGTGAACTCCTGGTTCTTCTTCACCGCGAAAGGTTTGCCGGTCCAGACGTAATTCAGGACGGCATAAGTCGTCGGCGAATCCACTTCCTGCCCTTTGGGCAAGATGACGACCTCCTGGTTCTCGACGTTCTGGACCGTCACCTCGGAAACGTCCTCCCTGAACCCTTTGGCCGTCGAGAATTTCGACTCGAACTTGGTGATCTTGAACTTCGTGCCGGTGACCGTTTGACCCACCTTCAGGAACAGCGTGGGCGCCTCCGCCACGTCGATGGTGTTGATCAGCAGGGTGTCGCCGTTCTTGGCTTCAAACTTCAGGCGGAACGGGATGCGCACGAACTTGGTCAATACCAGCTTCGTCCAATACGGAGGATGCGAGCTTTTGTCCTGCGGGTCGGTCTTGCCGTTCCACTCGTCGAGCGTGTTGAAGCCGTCGCCGTCGCTGTCCTGCGTGAGCACGTCGGGCGAGAGCAGGTCCTGCCCGTGGTCCATGAGCCACTTGTTGGGGACGGGCTGATGGAGCGGGGTGCTGTCGGTGGTGCTCAGAGGGTCGATGAGGAGCTTGCCGTCGGTGATGTACGGCACCGAGTCGAACAGCGGCAAGCGCCGATTATCGACCAGGCGCGCTGGCCACACGTCCGGGTTAGTCAGCTTTTGCTGTTGTTCGGTGACTTTATCCTGCTCGACGCCCTGGAATTTGTTGCTGCGCGGCACCTGCTCCTTCAAGCTGGCGAAAACCGCGTTGTAATTGTGGGCGTTGTTGAACAACAGACCGGCGCAAGCGAGTACCGCTACCGCCAGCAAAGCCAGCAGGAAACGGTCATAATTCTGTTTGACCCAGGTCATATGATGCGATGGAGGTTAGAGGGGGAAGCGGACGGAAGGAGAAAGCAAAGGGAGGTCAACGCACCGGCGCGGCCGGAGGTGGGGCCACCTTGGTCAGTTCGATGCGCAGGACGACGTTCAACCGTTCCTGACCGACCACGTAGCGTAGGGGGGGCGGGGCGTTGTCGGGCAGCGGCGGGGCATTCGGGTCCACCGGGGCGGCGCCGGGCGCACCAGGAGCCGCCGGGTCCGTCACGACGGCGCGGGCCGGGCCTTTGTCCATCTCGTTTTTGACCAGCACGGCGCGCACGATGTAAAGACGCTTCGCGGTCGTGATGGCATTGAGAACTTCCCGGAACGAATTAGGCAGAGCCGTGAACGCGATTTCTATCGGGTACTTGGACACCAGCGGCGTGGGAGCCGGGGCCGCAGCGGGTTTTCCGGCCACGGGGGCGGGGACCGCGCTGGGAGCGCCCGCCTCGCCGGGGACCGGGCTGCGTTTGATGTAGCTCAGAGTCGTGATGTGTTTGCCCTGGATGAGAATGTTCACGAGGTCGCCGATGGCGTTGAGTTCGCTGGAGAGCAGCGGGGTGGCGGCGGCATCCGGCGGCGTGCCGCTGTATTGCTCGAAGCCGAGGTAAAACCTCTCCTTGGGTGTCTCGATGCCGGCGGTTTGAGCCTGCGCGATCGTGTCCTCCACCGCACGGCGGAGCCGATCCTGGAATTGCAGCGGGGTGGGCGGCGGGTTCTCGGGCGCGGGTTCGTAGCTGGCCAACGTCGTCTGGAGGTCGCGCACCGTCTGGGCGTAATTTTTGCGGAGGGCCTCGTATTTGACCTGGTTTTCCTGGTTGGGATAAGGCGGCAGCGCCTGGAGCCGCTTGAGTTCGGCGACCTGCGACTTGTACCGCTCATCGACGGCGGTGTACCGGTCCAACGCCTTGTAGAGCAAAAAGCCGAGGCCGCCCACGCCGAGCAGCATCACGGCGAGGAAACCGGAGAGAAATCTGTTGTTGCGCACCCAGTTCATGTGGATTCAGGAGGGGGAAATTGCGGGGGTCTGGCGGCGGATCACTGGAGCGGGTGCGGCTGGGCGAGGGTGAGTTGGAGTTCGTAGTCGAACGCCCAATCCTTATCGTTTTCCTGCGCGCGGTTGCGCACGATGGAACTTTCGTTCCTGGTGTCCAACTTAAAGTAGGGTGAACTGGCCAGATTGGCCACGAAATCGGACACCACCTGATCGCGCCGGTCGTTGTGCAGGTAAAGCCCCTTGACGTGCAGGCCGTCGATGGCCGGTCCCCTGGGGGGGGCAGCCGGGCCGGACCTGCCCGCCGGGACGGGCGGCGGGGTGCCACCGGCAGACAACGTGCTGCCCAGCGGCTTGGTGGGGTCGCCCAGCGGGATGGGCTTGCCGCCGGAGGTCGGTTCGAGCAGGGTGATCCAGACGTATTTCTCGGGCAGGCGGGCATTGAGTTCGCTGATGACGCGCGCCCAGAACTGGCGGTCGGCCACGGTTTGCGCCAGTGGCGCGGAGGTCGCGGCAATCCCCTTGATGTCGTTGGTGATCGCCTGGAAGCGGTGTTCGTACCCCTGCATCGTGGCCACCTTATCGTTGACGCCGTTGAGCACGCCCTCCTGGATGTTCGCGGCGCGCAGGAAGTACAGCCACCAGCCCGCCAGGGTCAGCAGCACGCACGCGCCCGCCATCACGAGATAAGGACGGCGCGCGGCGATCTTCTGCGCGTTGACGACGGTCGCCGGGCGCAGGTTCAACTCCATCGGGCAGTTGCTCACCGAGCGCAGTCCCAGTCCCACCAACTCACCCAACTGGTGCGCGTTCTTGACGACATCCTCCACGTTGACGTTGGCGGTGACGGCGATGTTGCGCAACGGGTTGAAGAACTCGATGGGAAGTTGGAACTTCTCGCTGAAGAACTCCCGCACATACGGCAGGTTGGCCGTGCCGCCGCACAGGAAAATACGTTGCGGGGCGGTGCCGCCCTGCTGGGCGCGGTAAAAATTGATCGACCGGCTGATTTCCGCGTGCAGACGCGTCATCGTGTTGCGGATGATCTTAGCCTCCTTGGCCACGTCGGGGTCCTGGTTGTCGGCGTAGGCTCCGCCCAGCGACACGTAGCCCTTGCCCTTCTTGCGTTCCTCCGCCGCCGCGAAGCTCTCGGCAAACTCCTTGGCCAGATTGCCCGTGATCGTGTTGCCACCGATGGGGATCGAGCGGGAAAACACCTTGGCCGGTTCGATGAAAATCAGGTTCGTGGTGCGCGCGCCGAGGTCAACCAGCAGCGAACAGCCGGTCAGGTCGCTGTAGTTATAGCGGAACGCGTTGTAGAGCGCCATCGGGGCAGCGTCAACGATCTGCGTGCGGAAGCCGTTGGTCGCCGTGGCGGCGTTGATGTCTTCGAGCAGGTCGTTCTTGATGGCGACGAGCACGACCTCCACCGGGGCGTCGGGGCTGCCGCTGCTCACGAGCTGGTAGTCCCAGACCACCTCCTCAATCGGAAAAGGCACGTTCTGCTGTGCCTCGAAGCCGATGATGCTCTCCACCTTGTCCTCGGCCACCGGCGGCAGCTTGACGAAGCGGGTGAACATGTTCTGCCCGCTGATGGCGTAGTTGACCAGACCGCCCTTGAGCTTGAGCGCGTTGCGCATTTCCGAGATGGCCAGCCGGGTCTGCGGCAGGCGCGCGGCCTCGGCGCTGGGGTCGCTGTGGATCTCGGTCAACCGGAAGGCATTGAGCGTGAGGCCACCATTTTCGGTCCGGTGAAATTCGGCGAGTCCAATCGTCTGCGTGCCGAGGTTCAGGGTGATGATGCGGGGAGGAACGGCCATGAGGGGGGAGTCAGAAATCGGAAGTCAAAATGCAGAATGCAAAAGTCGGAAAGGAAGGGCAGAAGTCAGCATCGCAGCGCAAGCCAGAAAAGAAACGGACGGAACTTCCCGAACTTCTGCCTTCTAACTTTTGCGTTCTGCATTTTGACTTCCGACTTCCTCAGCGTCCAGCGGGCGGGTCTTTGATCGTCTCGTAGTGGTCGTACCACAGCATGGCAAACGGGGTTTGCCCCTTGTTGAGCACGAAGCCGGGCACCTGTTGCATGGTGGCATAAAAAGGCGCGCCACCCTCACGCATCGACTTGCTGGCCAGCGGCTGGGCCACGCCGGCGCGCATGATCTGCACGTTGATGTTCTGGACGGAATTGACCGTCAACGGCTGGCCGCGCAGCAGGGTGGTCAGCGTGCGCGGAGAAATGAACACCGTCGTGAAGAGGTTCTTCCCGGGACTGACATCCACGAGCGTCTGGTCACCGACGAGCAGGGTGCCGCCGATGAGGACGTTGTAATGGAAGGTGAGTTCGGGCGCACGGATGGCGGCGGCAAATTCCACGTCGATTTGCAGCCACGTGCCCAGCGTGTACTTCTTGTTCTGGGAATCGCTGGCCAGCGTGTTGTACTCCGGGGTTTTCGGCGTGAGCGGGGTGATGCCCGTCACGGCGAAAGAGTTGGGACCCGGGGCCGGACCGTTGCCCCCGAGGAGCAGGGCAGCGCCGCCACCCTGTTGCGCCCGCCCAAGCGGCGGCGCGGCGAGCAGACACAGGCCGGTGAGAACCAGGGTGGCGAGGAACGACTTTTTCATGGGAGGGAGGGGATCGAAGCAACCGTCGGAACCTGCCGGGCGGCACCCCGAATCTGCTGCTGCAATCGAGGCACTCTGCCGGCTCCGAACCGACGCTTTATTATTAGTTACTTCTTCCGTCGGCGTTGTCGATGGAAAATCATGCGATCTGTCCCCGGAAATATTCGATGGTCCGGCGGATGCCCTCGTCGAAGTCCACTTTCGGCTCCCAGCCCAGGATCGTGCGGGCGCGGGTGATGTCGGGCTGGCGCACCTTGGGATCGTCCTCGGGCAACGGCTTGAACTCCAATTGCGACGCCGTGCCGGTGATGCGGATGATCTCCTCGCCGAACTGCTTGATGGTCATCTCGCGCGGGTTGCCGATGTTGACCGGTTCGTGGAAATCGCTCTGGCTGAGGCGGTAGATGCCGTCGATGAGGTCGCTCACGTAACAGAAGCTGCGCGTCTGCTGGCCGTCGCCGAAGATCGTCAGCGGCACGCCGGTGAGGGCCTGGCCGATGAACGCGGGCACCACGCGGCCGTCGCGCAGGCGCATCCGGGGGCCGTAGGTGTTGAAAATGCGGACGATCTTGGTGTCGAGGCCGTGGTAGCGGTGGTAAGCCATGGTGATGGCCTCGGCGAACCGTTTGGCCTCGTCGTACACGCCGCGCGGTCCGATGGGGTTGACGTTGCCCCAGTAGTCTTCCTTCTGCGGGTGGACGAGCGGGTCGCCGTAGCACTCGCTGGTGGAGGCGAGCAGGAAGGTGGCGCCCTTGTCCTTGGCCAAGCCGAGGGCGTTGTGGGTGCCCAGCGCGCCGACCTTGAGCGTCGGGATGGGCAATTCCAGGTAGTCGATGGGGCTGGCGGGCGAGGCGAAGTGGAAGACGTAGTCCACGTTGCCCGGGACGAAGATGTATTCCGAGACGTTGGCGCGGATGAAGCGGTAGGAGTCGTTGCCCGCGAGGTGCTCGATGTTTTTGGTCGAGCCGGTGATGAGGTTGTCCACGCCGATGACCTTGTGGCCCTCGGCCAGCAGGCGTTCGGTGAGGTGGGAACCGAGAAAACCCGCGCCGCCGGTGACGACGGTGGTCGGCACGGCCGGTTTCGGTTTGGAAGGAGTGGACGACGGAGTGGCGGTCGGGCTTGCCATAGTTGGCATCTATGTAAGGAGCGCGGACGCATTTGGCAAGCAAGGTTGCGCCGCCCCCTTTGATTTTCCACGCCCAACGGCACCGACTACAGACTTGCCGCCCGGGAAATACCGAATTCCCCACCGGGCCCGGGGTACCGGGCTTGCTGGTACAGTCCGCATCAAAACGCGAACTTCCCTTCCTGACTCCGGTGACAACCCGGTTGCCCTGGCGCACCATTGGCTCGTCGGCATGCGGGGCGGCGAAAAGGTGCTCGAACATTTCGACCGTCTCTTCCCGGAGGCACCCATCTATACCCTGGTCGCCGACCGGGACAACCTGACGCCCGAACTGCGCCGGCATTCCATCCACGAATCCCCGCTGCGCATCGTGCCGGGCGCGGCGCGGCATTATAAGAAGATGCTGCCGTTTTTTCCGGCGGCGTTCCAGAGATTGCGGGTGGCAGGCCCGGCCCGCTTTCTGCTCAGCAGCGACGCCAGCGTGACGAAGGGATTGACCTACGATCCGGCCGTTCCGCACGTCTGCTATTGCCATTCGCCCGCGCGCTATTTGTGGGGCATGCAGGAAACCTACCTGCGGCACACCGCGGGGATGAACGCCACGAGCCGCGCCGTGTTCAAATCCGTCGTGCCTTACGTCAGGAAATTCGACTACGAAGGCGCGCAACGCGTGACGCATTTCATCGCCAACTCGCGTTTCGTGCAGGCGCGCATCCGGGACTCCTATGGCCGTGACGCCACCGTGATCCATCCGCCGGTCGCCGTGGACGATTTCCGCTGGGACCGTCCGGCGGAGGATTTTTACCTGATCGTTTCCGAACTGGTCCCTTACAAACGCATCGACCTGGCGGTGGAAGCGTTCAACGCCTCGGGCAAGAAGCTGGTGATCATCGGCGCGGGCTCGGAAATGGCCACGCTGCAAAAGCGCGCCAACCCGAACATCATCTTCTTGGGGCGGCAGCCGTTTGCGGTGCTCAAGGATCACTACGAGCGTTGCCGGGCTTTCATCTTCCCGGGCATCGAGGACTTCGGCATCACGCCGCTGGAAGCGCAAGCGGCGGGACGGCCCGTCATCGCCTACGGCGAAGGCGGCGCGCTGGAGACGGTGATCGACCACGAGACCGGCCGTTTCTTCCACGAGCAAACGACGGACGCCTTGCTGGAAGCGGTGGAGGAATCGGAAAACCAGTGGTTCGAGGCCGCTGCCTGCCGACGCAACGCCGAACGCTTTTCACCCGAGCGGTTCCGCGCGCAGATCAAAGGGTTTCTCGAAGCGAACGTTCCCGAAATCTTCAGCGGCTATGCATGGCCCTGTTAGCGCGCGCGGCGGGTGGATGATCCGGGTCCATCCTATAAAGGGTAGGGTTCTTTCCCCCTTTCACCGACCGGGCATTCCCCAGACCTACGGGTAAACCCTCGCCATAAACCAAGGGTCGCCCCCGAACGGTTTGGTACGGGGGCGGCTTCGTATTCAGGGCGAACCGGTCCCGCACCCATCCGAATCCTATGCACGCCCTTCCCACGGAAGCCTCCACACGCTCCGAGTCCGATCTCTCCGCGGCTCCCGTGCCGATGCCGGCAGATTCGCGCAGCAACGACAAAGCCCTGGGAGACCTCGCGGTGCTCGCCGGGCTGGGCGGCGACGTGATCGTGGCAGGCATCACCTTGTTTTTCTCTTTCTGGCTGCAATCCCGCGGCTACGTTTTTTTCACACGCGGGGCCGGGCACCCCACGTTTGATTGGACGCGCGGCCTGGCGTGCCTGGGCTGCGGAGTCCTCACGCTGCTGGGATGTTTTGAATATTACGGCATCTACCGCCGCCAGTTGTTGCTGGATGCCCGGCAGGCCGTCTCACGCGTGACCCGGGCGGTGGCGGTGTGGCTGATGCTGTGCGCCGCCCTGGTGCTCATCTTCCGAATGGAAGCGGTGATCAGCCGGGAATCCCTGGCCCTCAGCGGCCTGACGAGCGCCACGGGCTTGCTGGCCTGGCGCTGGGCCTTCCACCGTTTTCTCAAGAACGGGTCGGCGGCGAGTCATCTGCGCCAGCGGGTCGTGTTGCTCGGGTGGACGCCCGAGGCCGGTCACCTGGCGTCGCAGGTGTGGAAATATGAGACCGACCCTTACGAGATCGTCGGCTACGTGAACCTGCGCGGCGAGGAATCGTTCGAGGGCACGGAAACCGCCACCCTGCCGTACCTGGGTGACTTCGCGGAAGCCGCCCACATCCTCAAGGCCGAACGCGCGGACATCGCCCTGCTCGCGGACCTGAACGCGGGCTTCCAGACGACGCAGGAACTGGTGGCGCTCTGCGAACGGGAACTGGTCCAGTTCAAGATCATCCCGTCCTACTTTCCGATCCTGGTTTCGGGACTGCACGTGGAGCTGGTCAGTGGCACCCCGCTTTTGGGTCTGGAACGGCTGCCGCTCAACCGCCTGCGCAACCGGGTGCTCAAGCGCGCGTTCGACATTTGCGGCAGTCTGGTGGGCATCGCGCTGTCCGTGCCGATTGTCCTGGTCTTCGGCACGCTCGTTTTCCTGGAATCGCCCGGACCGATCTTCTACCGGCAGCGGCGTCTGGGACGCAAGGGCCAGTGCTTCGACATGATCAAAATCCGCAGCATGCGCCTCGACGCCGAGAAGTCGGGCACGCTCGGCTGGACGATCAAGGACGATCCCCGCCGCTTGAAGATCGGCACGCTGATGCGCAAGTGGAACGTCGATGAGGTGCCGCAGTTCTGGAACGTCCTCAAAGGCGAGATGAGCCTGGTCGGGCCTCGCCCGGAGCGGCCGGAATTGATCGCGGATTTCAAATACGCCATCGCTCATTACAACGCGCGGCATTTCATCAAGCCCGGGCTGACCGGCTGGGCGCAGGTCAACGGGCTGCGCGGCGACACCGATCTGGGTGAGCGCATCCGGCACGACCTGCACTACATCGAGCACTGGAACCTGTGGCTGGACATCCGCTCGATGATCCTGACGTTTTTCAAGCGGCAGAACGCGTGCTGAAACCGGTCGCGCCCATGCACGATCTCCACACCAAGGCCCTGCGGGGCGTGAGCTGGTCCGCGTTGCAGCGGCTGGGCAGCCAGGCGGTGCAGGGCGCGGTCTTCCTGTTGCTCGCGCGGCTGCTGGCCCCGAAGGATTTCGGCTTGCTCTCGCTCGCGCTCGTTTACGTGAGCTTCCTGCAAATCTTCGTCGAGCAGGGCGTGGGCGACGCCATCATCCAGCGGCCCGAGATCACCCCGGCTTTCCTGGCCACCGCCTTCTGGATCAACCTGGGCAGCGGCGGGCTGTTTTGCGGCGTCGGCTGGGCGGCGGCGGGCTGGGTGGCGGCGCTGTTCGGCCAGCCGGAACTCGCGCCGGTCCTGCGTTATCTTTCGCTGCTGTTTCCGCTCAACGCGCTGACCATCGTGCCGCTGTGCCTGCTGCGGCGGGAGATGCGGTTCCGGGCGCTGGCGGTTTGCACGGTCCTGCAAGCCCTGATCGGCGGCGCGGCGGCGGTGTTGCTCGCGGCGCGGGGCGCGGGCATCTGGAGCCTGGTCGGCCAGCAGTTCGTCGGGGCCGTCGTGGCGCTCGTGGTGATGACTTTCTCGACGACCTGGCGTCCGCGCTTCGTGCTGGATCGCGGCTGCCGCCGGGAGCTGCTCTGGTTCGGCGGCAACGTCAGTGCCGTCAACCTGCTGAACCTTTTCAACCGGCAGGCCGACAACCTGATCATCGGTTATTTCCTCGGTCCCGTGGCGCTCGGTTATTACGCGATTGCGTACCAGATCCTCGTCAACGTTTCAAACCTGTTCGTCGGCACGATCAACAGCATCGCGCTGCCGCTTTTCGCGCGGCTGCAACACGACCGCGCGCTCTTGCAAAGGACGATTCTGCGGCTCACCTCGCTGACGTGCCTCGCGTCCGCGCCGGTGTTCTACGGGCTCAGTGCCCTCGCGCCGGAAACGCTCGCGGTTTGCTTCGGCCACAAATGGGCGGCCAGCGCGCCGAGCCTGCAAGTGCTTTGTCTGGTCGGTTTACTTTACGCGGGCTTTTACTTTCACGGACCGATCCTTACCTCCTTGGGCAAGCCGCAGTGGAACCTGTTTCTGAACCTGCTCCAGGCCGTCGGCAACTGCGCGGCGTTTCTCATCGGCGTCCGCTGGGGCATCGTGGGTGTCGCCACGGCTTACGTCGCGCGCGCTTACCTGATGGCGCCGATTCATCTGTGGGTTCTGCGCCGCGAGGCGGGCGTGGAAACCGGCGGCTACCTGCGGCAATTCGTTCCGGCGGGCGTGGCGAGTGTGGTCATGGTGTTCGGCATCGCGGCGGTCAAACTGGCCTTCCCGCCGGCCTTGCCCGCTCCCGCCGCGCTCGGGCTCGCGGTCGTGGCGGGAGCCGTGGTCTACCTCGCGGTGGTCCTCGTCATCGAACCGCAGGTCCGCGAGCAAATCCGCGCGCTCGGCAAACCGTGGACGCGGCGCGGCACCGTACCCGTGGCCGACGCGGTCGCCCTTTGACCTGCCCATGAAAATCCTGGCTTCTCCTGCGTTTAACAATCGTCGCACCAACCCGTACAACGCCGCGCTCTACACCGCGATCCGGCAGCTCGGCGCGACGGTCGGCGAGTTCACGAAGCAGCGTCTGTTGTTCGGACGCTGGGACGTGGTCCACGTGCATTGGCCGGACGGCGCGCTCAACACCCGCCACGCGGCCGTGGCGGCAGTGCGCCTGCTGTATCTCGTCGGCAAACTGCTCTTCGCCAAAGCGCGCGGCGCGAAGATCGTCTGGACGGTCCACAACCTGCAAGCGCACCACCCCGCTTTCCCGCGCCTGGAGCGGTGGCTCTGGCGCGCTTTCGTGCCCCTGGTCGATGGAGCCATCAGCCTGAGCCGCTCCGGCCTGGCGTTGGCGCGCGCACGTTTTCCGGCGCTCGCGGGCAAGGCGCAGTTCGTCATCCCGCACGGCCATTATCGCGGCTGCTACAAAAATGGGTGCAGCCGGGCGGAGGCCCGCGACCGGTTCGGGTTGGAGCCCGCACGACCGGTGGTGGCGTTCGTCGGACAGATCAAGCCGTACAAAAATGTGCCCACGCTGCTGCGGGCGTTCCTCGATTGCCGGGCGGACGATCCCGGCGCGTCCCTGCTCATCACCGGCAAGCTCGCGGACCCCGCCGTCGCGGCCGGGTTGGCCGCGCACGCCGACCAACCCACGAACGTCGTGTGCCGCTTCGGCCACATCGCGGATGACGACATGCAGTTCGCCCTCAACGCCTGCGACCTCGCGGTTTTCCCTTACCGGGAAATTCTCAACTCGGGCTCCGCGATTCTCGCCTTGTCCTTCGACCGTCCGGTGCTCGTGCCCGCCAAGGGAGCGATGGGTGAATTGCGCGAGTTGATCGGCGCAAACTGGGTCATGACTTACGAGGGCGAACTGACGGGAGATGTTTTGCGCGCTGCCCTGCGCTGGGCCACCGAAACGCCCCGCCCCGCGCCGTGCGATCTCGCGCCCCTCGCGTGGGAAACCATCGCCGAACAAACCCTGGCCGCCTACCGGGCCGTCACGGCGCAAGGTTCCGTGCTGGCTTGCCCGCATCCTGCTGAAGCCTGATCTCGATATGAACGCATTGATTCGTCACGGTGCCCTGCTGTTGGCTGGCGTGTTGCTGGCCATGCCGGTGATCACGCTGCACGGGGGCTTGCACCTCCTGTTGCTGCTCGCCTGCGTTTTCCTGCTGGGGCAGAGGCTTTTCGAACCCGGCGTGTGGCCGCTCTGCGCCCTGGGGGTCTACACGCTCGTGGTCGGCGCGTGCCACGTGCGCGGGTTCGACGACTGGAAGGAAATCAACAGCCAGCAGATGCGCCAGCTTTCGGTAATGCTGCTGGTGTTCTACGCGATGCGCCGAACCCCCTTGCGCGAATTGCACGCCTTCTTTGCCTGCGTGCTGGTCGTCGCGGTGGTCGGCGTGCTCGGGGAGATGCGCGGGTTGAACATGCACGACTTCCTGCCCGCCAAGGTCGCGCAGCAGGATTACTACACGGACGCCGGTTTCCTGAGCGACGGCGAGCAGCGTTACCGGGGGTTCTTCACCGAATCGAGCATCCTGCTGGCGGCGACCACGGCCTACGCGACCGTGGCGGCGCTCGGCGCGCTGGCGTCCTGGCGTTACTCCCCCGGGCGCGGGTTCCTCGCGGTGAGCGCGGGGGCTTGCGTCGTGTCCATGCTTTTTCTCCTGGCGGTAACCCTGGCAAAGACGGGTCTGCTGCTCGCGCTGGGCGGCGGCGTGGGCTGCCTCGTCGCGGTGCTGCTCTACGCGCCGCGCAAACAGGTGGCGTGGCTGCTGGGCAGCGGCGCGGTCCTGGCCTTGTTGTTCGCGGTGGCGTTTGCCGTGCTGCCCGCCGCGAAACAGGAATATTTCATCAACGACCTGCGCTCGCTGCCAGCCGCGTTGGAGGGCAACAGCAAGCTCGAAGCGACCTCCAGCGGAGGGCTGCTGACGCGGGTGGAATGCTGGCGCATCGCGGTCAGCGCCGCGTGGCGTCATCCGCTGGGGGTCGGTCTGTTCGGCATCGCGGACGTGGTCAGCGAGAGCAACGCCATCAGCCTGACGGGAGAATTGCGCTACCTGTTCGGCCTCGACATTTACGGGTTGAAAAACACGCTGGCGAACGTGCTCGCGCAATCGGGACTGCCCGGCGCCGCGCTGCTGGGCATGGCGTTGTGGCAATGCTTCGTCCGCCCGTTGCGGCTCGCGGCGCGGAACGGCGAACCGCTCGGCCCGGGTCCCGCGGCGGTGTATCTCACGGGGCTTTTCCTCTCGGTCCTTTTTCTGGCGACCTGCGAAACCTATTACTGGATGGCGTTTCCGATGGTCCTGAAATGCCATGCCGATGCGGTCGCGCGCGAACGCTTGGCCGCCGAGGCCGAGGCGGAGGCTGCCTCCCATGACGAGCACAGCGAGGATGACCTGGAAGCCCTCGAACTGACCGCCATATGAAGATCGCTTTTCTCAACGAGAAATACCTCAATCATTCCACCGGCGGCGCGCACCAGTCCGTGAGCATCCTGGCCGGGTCGCTGCGGGAAAAGGGACACGAAATCCGCATCTGGACGACGACGCACCACGCCGACCAGCAGGAGACCGTCGAAATGCACGGCGGCATCCCCGTGGTCCATCTGCCGATTGCCAACGTCTACTGGCCGCACGGCCACCGGCCCAGGTACCTCAAGCCGCTCTGGCACGCCATCGACGCGTTCAATCCCGGCATGGCGGCGCGCGTCGGCAAACTGCTCGACCTCGAGAAACCCGACGTGCTGCACACTAACATCCTGGCGAGTTTCTCGCCGTCGGTGTGGCGCGAGGCGTCCAAGCGCGGCGTGCCGGTGGTCCACACTTTGCGCGATCATTACCTGCTTTGTCCCAGCGGCGAGATGTTCACCGCGCGGGGAAACTGCGAACGCCAGTGTCTGGTATGCGCGGCCTACAGTGCGCCGAAGAAGTTTGCCACGCGCTCCGTCGATGCCGTCGTCGGCATCAGCGACTACCTGCTCCGGGAGCACCTTTCACGGGGGTATTTCTCCGCGTGCCAGGAAAAACGCGTCATCCACAACAGTTATGCCTGCCACGGCGCCCTGCCGCCGCGTCCGGCGACAGAACGGGGTTTGCGCGTGGGTTACCTGGGCCGCCTGTTCGCCACCAAGGGCGTCGAGTCGCTCATCGACGCGGTGACGAAAGGTCTGGATGAATCCGCGCGCCTGCTGATTGCTGGCGACGGCGACCCCGCCTACGTCCAAAGCCTGCGCGAGCGGGGCGGAGCGGCGGCAGCGGCGCGGGTCAACTTTCTGGGAGTCGTGCCGCCCAGGACGCTGTTTGAACAGATCGACGTGCTGGTCGCCCCGTCGCTCTGGCGCGAGCCGTTCGGCCGGATCGTCATCGAGGCGAACGCCTGGGGCATCCCGGTCGTGGCAAGCCGGCGGGGAGGTTTGCCGGAGATCGTTGACGACGGCGTGACGGGGTTTCTCTATGAACCCGCCAACGACGAACTCGCGGGCGTCCTGCGCGCGCTCACACCGGCGCGGTGCGGGACGATGCGCGAGGCATGTCTGGCCAAGGCGCAGGAGTTTCTCCCTGAAACCATCGCCGGGGAATACGAGCGGCTTTACCACCGGGTCGTCGAGGCGTCCGGCCGGGAAACGCGTCGGGCGACCCCGGCTCCGGCTTTATCCCAAACCGGCGTTTAGGGGCGCGGCCACTCCCGGAAACCATGCACAAATCGATTCTCTTCATCGACCAGTTCCGCGAGGTCACCGGCGGGCAGATCGTCCTGCAATCCCTCGTGCGGGTCACGCGGGAGGACGGTTACCGGGTCGGCGTGCTCGCGCCGATGGGCGGCGGACTGGAAGCGGCGTTGAAAGCGCGCTGGGGCGATGGCATCGCCCTGCACGATCTGCCCGAACTTTCGCTGCAAAGCGGACGCAAGGGCTGGCGCGACGTGCTGCGCCTGCTTGCGTTCAGCCTGTCCCTGCTGCGGTTCCTGCGGCTGGTGTCCGGGTACGGCGTCGTGTACGTCAACGGCGGGCGGCTCTCGCTGCCGTTCGCGCTGCTGTCGTTGCTGGCGCCGGGGTCACGCTGGATCTACCACTTGCACCTTTGCCACAGCGGTCTGGAGAAACGACTGCTGAGCCTCATCGCGCGTTTGCCGCGGACGCTTCGCGTGGTGATGGCCTCACGCTTTATCCTCGAAGATTTCGCCCGCCAGCGGCCGGAAATCCTGCGCAACCCGCGCGTGTGCATCGTCGAAAATTCGCTCGGCGCTCCCTTCGACACGCTCCCTTTCGAGGACCGATTCCAATCGCCCGACACCCCGTTGACGGTTGCGCTGATCGGCCGGGTTTCACCGGTGAAAGGCCACGACCTGCTGCCACGGCTGGCACGCGAGTTTCCCGACGTGCGCTTCACGTTCATCGGCCGGGCCGCGCCGGACCAGCAGGATTTTCTCCGGCGGTTGCTCGCCGACGCACCCCCCAACCTGACCCACGCCGGGGAATCTCCTCATTTGCCGGGGTTGATCTCGCGCCTGCCGGTGCATGTTTCCATCGTGCCGTCGCGCTGGGAGGAACCCTTCGGCCTCGTGTCCATCGAGAGCATGGCCGCGTCCTGCGTAACGCTGGTCTCCGCTCGCGGGATGCTGCCGCACATCGCCGCCGCGACCGGGGCGTGGTGCTTCCACGACGAGGAGGAACTCGGCGTGATGCTCGCGCGCCTGCGGGCGATGCCCCGCGCGGAACTGCGCGACCTCGCTTTCCGGCAACACGCCAGCGTCGTCCGTCAGTTCGGGTTCGAGGATTTTCGTGGAAAGGTCCTGGCGGCCATCCAGCCCACGACTCCCGCCATGGATGGCTGCGGCGACGTTCCGCGCAGTTCCTTGGGATCTCGCCAACCCACCCTTGTCAAGCTCTGAAAAAACGGCGTTCCGACCAGCGGCTTCCATGTGGAGAGGGCTGACCATCGCCGGTGCCGGCATCCTGTTTTGCCTTTCCGGCCCGAGAGTCGGCGCGGATGAATTCATCGTCGGCCTCGGCACGCACTCGGCGTCCGAACAGGGGCTGACGATGACGCAAGCCACCGGCGTCGCCAGCCTGCGCGATGACATCCACTGGGCGGAAGTCGAACGGGAAAAAGGCGTGCTCGTCATGCCGGAACGCTACGAGCGATACGTGGACGATGCGCTGCGGCACGGGCTCCAACCCGTGTTGGTCCTTTGCTACGGCAACCCGTTCCACGACGGCGGCAGCTTCCCGGTTTCGGAGGAGGCGCGGGAGGCATACACGCGTTTCGCGGAGTTCGTCGTCGCCCATTTTCGTGGCCGCGTGCAACGCTACGAAATCTGGAACGAATGGAACATCGGCATCAGCCTGCCGCCGGGGACGCCGCACGGCCAGCCCGAACCCTACGTGGCGTTGCTGCGCAAGGTCTATCCGCGCCTCAAAGCCATCGGCCCGGAAATCACGGTGATCGGCGGCGCGCTTTCCGGCGACGGCGTGGAGCACGGCTGGCTGGAAACGGCGTGCCGCGCCGGATTGCTGGAGAGTCTCGACGCCTTTTCCTTTCATCCCTACTGCTATCGCCAGAGCGGGCAGAATCGCTTGCCCGAAAATGGCTTTTTCAATCAAATCCGCGAGAGCCAGGCGGTGACCCGCCGGTATCAGAAACGTGAGGTGCCGATTTATATTACCGAGGTGGGCTGGCCGACCCACGACGGCCCGGATGGCTCCACGCCGGAGGATTCCGCGCGCTTTCTCGCCCGCACGTATCTCCTCGCGCGCACGCTGCCGTTCGTGCGCGGCTTGTGGTGGTACGACCTGCGCGACGACGGGGACGATCCCCACGAGCGCGAACATCATTTCGGGTTGCTGACCCGTAACTGGGCACCAAAGCCTGCCTACACCGTGCTGACGGGAATATGCCGGTTGTTCCGGGAAGCGCGGTTTGTCGGCGAGATCGCGGCTAACCCGGCGTTGCACGTCATCGAATTCCGCCGGGAGTCCGGCGCGTGGCTGTTTGCCATGTGGAACGGTCAGGAGGGCACGTCGAGCGTCGTCCTGGAAACTGTTGCCGCCCCGGCGGCTCCCGGGGTGAAGTTGCACGATTTCAGCGGGCGGGAAATCGCCTGCCGCTGGCAGCAGGACCGCGGGAAATGGCGCCTGAGCTGGCTGCTGACGGGAACTCCCCGCGTGCTGGAAGTCGATCCCGCGCGCATGGTCGGCGCCACCTTCCGTTTCGACGACGGCCCGGCGGTCGGGTTGGAAAACCCCCGTCCGATTTCGTCCGGACAGCCAGCGGACACCGCACCCGGCAAGTGAGCGCGCTACTGGGGTACATCCCTCCCCGAAAATACATAATCTCCCTGAGACCGGTTTGTACGGTGTCTGCTTAGAGAGTGGAGATGTCATTTTTTGTCGCGCAACGCTCAGGCTGGAAACCGTTTCGACATTTCCTCCGCGCCGGGGTCGCCGCCGCCGCGCTGGCAGTGATGCCGTGCCCGGTCCTCGCGCAGAGCGACGAGGCGGCCGTCGAACCGATGCCCCAGGACCCGTCCCTCGTTCCGCCCGTGCCGATGGCACCGCCGACGACCATGGAGCAGGCGGACGCGCTCGCGGACACGCTTTATCCCGACGAGCGCGCCGAGGATCAGGTCCCGGCGTCGAGCCAGGGCGTGCCCACGAGACCGTGGAAGCTGACGCTGCACGGCAGCGTGAGCGAGGTCTACGACAGCAACATCTTCATCGCCTCCCGGCACCGGGAAGCGGATCTCGTCTCCACGCTGTCACCGGGATTCAAATTCACCTTGGGCGATTGGCTGGAGCAAAAGGGCAATTACGTGACGCTCGACTACACGTTGAGCGGCCTGATTTTCGCGGACCATTCCTCGCAAGACGCCATCGAGCAGGAAGCTGCCCTGGACGCGCAGTGGGTGCAGGCGCGGTTCACCTTCGGGCTACAATTCCGGTTCCAGGATTTGACGAGTCCCGACATCGATGTCGGGGACCGGACCCGCCGCCGGATTTACGAAACGGCTCTGCTCAGCAAGTACGAAATCCGTGAGCAAGTCTACGTCGAGGCGAATCTCTACAACGTCGTTTCCGACTACGAAACGCGGCTCAGTTCCTACGAGTGGATCGGCCGGTTCTGGCTCGACTACGCCTCGACTCCGAAAATGACGTTCGGCCCCGGAGTTTCCGTGGGCTATCTCAACGTCGAAAATAGTCCCTCGCAAACCTACGAACGGGTGCTTGGCCGCATGACGTACTCGGCGACGGACAAGCTCCTCTTCGAGGCGGACGGCGGCGTGGAAATCCGCCAGGCGGGCCACCACGACCGCGTCGAGCCGATCCTCAACATCACCGGTACCTACCACCCTTACGAAGCGACCGAACTCAAGCTGACGGCATCCCGGAAAGTGCAGAATTCGGCGGCGCTCGCCGGTGAAAACTACACCTTCACGGGCGTTGACGTGGAGGTGAGCCGCACGGTCCGCGCGGGCTGCGACCTCGTGCTGGGCGGCGGCTACGGTCACAGCGACTACCAACCGACGGAGAGCAACCGGGCCCGGGAGCGCGAAGACGACTATTTCTTCGTCAAACCGTCGGTTCGCTTCCTCGTGGCGGAGCGGCTGCACGTCGATTTCTTCTATCTTTACCAGGAGAACGAGTCCACCCGCGGGCTCTCGAGCTTCGGCGATCATCAGGCCGGGGCGCGCATCCGCTTTGACTATTAGCAGCCAACCCACCACGACCCAGCAGCCTACCACCCATCGCTCGCATGAAAACGACCTCTCTGAAACGCGCCATCCTCACTCTCTCCTGGGCTGCCTCGGCGGCCGTGTTTTGTTGGGCCCTGCCGGACGCCGCGCTGGCGCAGGCCGCCCCGGGCCGGAGCGCGGGCGGCGAGCAAGCGAGCAGCGGCGGCAGTGCCAACTCCGAGAGTTACCGGCTGGCCGCGAACGATCTCGTTTACATCAAGGTCTTCGAGGACGACGACCTGAACTCCACCCTGCGCATTTCGGAAACCGGCGAGGTGATTTTCCCGCTGATCGGCGCGGTGAAAATCGGCGGGCTGAGCGTACACGCAGCCACGCGCACCATCCGTGACCTGCTCGACGCGCGCTTCCTCGTCAACCCGCAGGTATCCGTCACCGTGCTGGGTTACGCCAACCGCAACGTGACAGTGTTGGGTCAGGTTCAGCGTCCGGGGGCGTTCAGCATGAAGGACCAGGGCACCATCGACCTGCTGCGCGCCATCGGTCTGGCGGGCGGTTTCACCCGGCTGGCCAACGCCTCGAAGGTCACCGTCAAGCGCACGGTCTCGGGCCGGGAGGTCGTCACGGTCGTCGATGCCAAACGCCTGGGCGCGGACATCAACACGCAGCCTTTCACGGTGCTGCCGGGCGACACCATCACCGTCTCGGAACGCGTTTTCTAACATCCCGCCGCCTCCTACCGTCCACGCAGCACATGAAGCCCAATCCTTATATGAACTCGCAAAACTCTCGCGGGGTACTCCCTCGTTCGTCCCGGCTGAACCCGGCTGAACCCGCCATCGATTTCCGGCGCATCCGCCACCTCCTGCGCGAGCGGGCGCTCTTCATCGTCCTGGGCACGCTCGCCTTTGTCGCGCTGGCGTGCGTCTACCTGGCCCTGAAGCCCGCCGTCTATGCGTCGGTGGCGACGCTGATCATCGAACAGCAGGACCGCAAGGTGGTCAACACGCTCCTCGACAGCCAGGACGTGACCCAGAACGATCTGCACACGCTCGACGTGATGAAGACCGTCGAGCAAAGCCTCACCTCCGACGCGCTCGAACTGCGCGTCATCAGAGCCAACGGTCTGGCCACCAACCCCCACTTCGTCCCGGCGCGCCCCGGCCGTCCGTACAGCGACGACGAGATGTTGCTGGCGTTCTCGAAGCGCGTGACCGTCAAGCTGCGGCGCGGCACCCGGCTCATCGACGTGACGGCCGAGAGCGAAAGCCCGCTGCTCGCCAAACAGGTCGCCCAGTCGCTCGTCAACGAATACCTGCGCGACGGTGCCGACCAGGCCGCCGGCGTCTCGAAATCCACCGACGGCTACCTGACGGAAGAAGCCGCCCAACTGAAAGCCAAGCTGGAAAAATCCGAGAAGGATTTGCAGGACTACCGCGAACAAAACAACGCCCTCTCGCTCGAAGACAAGCAGAACATCGTCGTCGAAACGCTCAAGGACCTCAACCTCAAGCTCAACACCGCCCGCACCGCGCGCATGAAGCTGGAAGCCGACAACGGGCAGTACCAGCAACTCGCCGGGCGCGATCCCAAGGCGTTGCTCGCGCTTTCGAGCATCGCGGAAGCCGTCCCGGTCATGGACGCGGGCAAGCGGGTGGCCGACCAGCAGGGACAGCTCGCCGCCCTCACGCGCCACTTCCGGGCCGAACATCCGAAATACATCCAGGCGCAGAGCCAGTTCGCGCAGGCTCAGGACGACCTGAACCGCGCCATCACCAAAGCCGGTGAAACCATCCCCTCGGCCTACCACGCCGCGCTCGACAACGAACAGAAATTGGAAGCGGCCCTGCACGACCAGGAGAAGGTCTCCTCTGAACTCAACAAAATGGCGATCCCCTACAACGTGCTCGTGCGCGAGGTGGAATCCAACCGCGCGCTCTACCAGCCGATCCTCAACCGCTTGAAGCAGAACGCGGTGGCGCAGGCGCTGGCCGTCAATCCCGTGCGCATCGCCGAATCCGCACGGATCACGTCGGAGCCGGTGCGCCCGAAGAAACTGCTCGTCCTGCTGGCGTCGGTCGCCGCCGGGCTGGTGGTCAGCGTCGGGTGGTGCTTGGCGCGGGATGCGGCGGACACTTCGTTGAAGACCGTCGATCAGGCCGAAAGCGCGTTGAACCTGTCCGTCATCTGCGCGGTGCCGCGGCTGTCCCGCCGCAAACGCGCGCGGGCCGGTTCGGAAATCGTGATGGTCAGCGAACCGTCCTCGCCGACGGCGGAAGCCTTCCGTTCCCTGCGCACGGTGCTCGGGCTCAACGACACCGGCGCGCCCCAGCTCGTGCTCGTCACCAGCGCCATGCCCGACGAGGGCAAGACCTTCTGCTCCGTGAACTGCGCCGTGGCCCTCGCGCAACAGGGTTACCGCACGCTGCTCGTGGACGCGGACCTGCGCCGTCCGTCCATCGCCGGGCTGTTCGGACGCGATCCGAAAGCCCCCGGTTTTACCAACTACCTCGCCGGGGAGGTCGCGCTGACCGCTGCCATCCAGGGGTCGGAGATCGAAAATCTCAGCCTGCTGCCTGCCGGGACCACGGCGCGCAATCCGGCCGAGTTACTCTCCAACGCGCGGCTGACCGGACTGTTCTCCAACCCCGGGTTTGCCGCCTTTGACCGCGTGGTCTTCGACACCGCGCCGGTCAACGCGGTCAGCGACGCGCTGGCGCTGGTCAGACACGTCAGCACGGTCTGTCTCGTCGTCCGCGCGGGCACCACCCCCTCGCAAGCTTCCCGGCGGGCGCACGCCGCGCTGACCGCCGCCGGAGCCACGGATGTCGGCGTCGCCCTCAACGGCCTGCCGCTCAACGGCGGTTCCGATTGTTTCTATCACTACGCTTCGATCTACGGCTCCGAGGGAGTTTACGGCGCGGAGAAGCCCGCCAAGGCATAACGGATGCTCCCATCTGGCTGCCGCCCATCGCTTTGATCCACATGAAAACCACGGAATCCAGTCACCTCGCCCCGCGTGTCACCCACCGCATCGCCAACCTGATTGCGACCAAGCCGCTTTCCATCGTGGTGGCCGACGACGACCCGTGGATGCTGGACCTGATCAAGCGGCATCTGCGCCTGCTCAACCACAAGGTGGTCGGCACGGCCCGCAATGGTCAGGAATGTATCACCCTCGCCACGGAGCTAAAACCCGATCTCGTGATCCTGGACATCAACATGCCGTTGATCGACGGAATCCAGGCTGCTTGCGCCATTCAAGCGACCCAGAACACCTCGATCATCTTCAGCACGGGATCCGTCGATGAACGGACGCTGAGCCGGTTGCAGGAGTTGAAGATCGGAGCCTACCTGGTCAAACCGTTCAGCCCGGCGCAGTTAAAAGCCGCGATCTACGTTTCGACCTTCTGGCACCGGCAGCCCTCCGAAGCCCTGGCGGCGGACGCTGCCTGAGGGGCATGGGCTTCCCGCACTGCCCGTTTTCACCACGCGGAACGACTCTTTGATTGCGAAGTTTCCAAGCGAGCGGAAGAAGATTCCGGGTGGATGGCGACCTCCGGGTGCCATGCGTACCCACTGGCGGCGCCGTCGCCCCCTCAAAGGCTTTCTGCCCGTCGCCTTGCGCTGGCGCAGCGAGCGCCCCTTCGCGTGGTTCGACCCGTGCCGCCCGCTCTCCAAGGAGGACGAAAAGACCGTGGCCTCCTCCGAAGCGTGGCTCTGGGGCGCGATGAGGCGCTTGCTCGTGCGAAGACTCTCATGTTAACCACACTGGTTCTCAGACCTCTTTCGTCATTCCAAAAATCTCCCGCCAAGCCGCCAAGCCGCCAAGGAAAAACCAGCGGACGGAGAGCAAAGGGGGCAATGACTCTGGAGCAACCCTCCTGATCGAGCGGGGCGCGTGTTTATTTGGCGTCCGGAGACGTGGGGCCGCGGGCATTGATGGCGCGGAGCGTGAAGGCACCGGAAAGCGGCTTGCCTTTGCCGGCGTGGATATTGTGGTTGCTTACCCATTGTCGAGTCAAACCATAGTCGGCGGCAAGTTCGCGGCTGGCAAAGAGCGCCGTCCCGTTCGCGGCGGTGTCGGCTCGACCCACGAGAGGGCCATCCGCCGACAGCAACGCGAGCCCCGCGTCGCTGGCGTCGGTGAGCGTCAGCCAGTGCAAGCCGCGTTTGGAAGCCCGGAACAGCACTTCTCCGGCGCGGGCCGTCCCCGACGGCTCACCGAGGTGCCCGGCGGGATAATCGGTGAAGAACGATTCGCGCTGCCAACCCATCCGTGTCATCCCGGCAGGCGCGATGAATTTCAGACCCTCTTCCCAGAGGCCCGTGTCCTCGGCGGTCCAGTTCAGCACCCAACCCACCTGGATCTCGGCGTCGGGCTGGATGCCGTAGGTGGTCACGAGCGTTCCCAAAACCGATCCGTCTGCCGCCGCGCGGACGGTGCCCGTCACGACGACCCGCAACGCGCCGCCGGATTCCGGCGTCGTCACGATGCGGGCATCATCCAGACTCGACGGTTGTTCGGCGCGGTAAACTCCCTCGTCGTCCCCGCCTTTGTTCTTCCCCCTGACCTCGCCGAGGTTGAGCGCGGGACCACCCACGAGAGTATCACGGCCATCGACGCGCCAGGACCGGACGGCCCCGCTGTGCTTGTCAAAGGTTACCTGCTGGAGCGTATTGCGAATCGAGAGGGTGTCCGGGCCGTCCTGCGCGCTCAAGGCGTCACCCGGCGCCAGCGCGGGCGGGGCGGCGGGCAGGGGAACGCCTTCCACGGCGAGGTTGCACGCGATCACGGACGTGCCGTCCCGGTGCTGGAAGTCCAGTCGCAAGGCCGTCATGCCCGCCGGGGCCGGGAACGAGGTCCGCACGGATTGCAGCGGCGCGCAGGCAACGTTGACGACGCCGGTTTGCAGCGCCTTCCCCGCGTTCAACGCGGTCCAGCGGCACGTCAGCTCTTGCAAATCCGTGAACGCATAGTGGTTCGTGAGCGGCACGGTGCAGGCGCCGCCCGCCGGATTGACCGTGCGCGCGCCGACGACGACCGGGGCATACACGCTCTTGACGATCCACCATTCCGGCTTGGGGTGACGGTAGGCATCCACGATGCCCTTGTTATTCTCCTGGCGCAGGTGGTCCGGGCCGTACCAGAAGTCGGTCGTGGTGTCCGCGTTCTTGTCAGCAACCCCCTGGTTCTGCCATTCCCAGATGAACGAGCCGAGGATGGTCGGGTCGTTCCACAGCTTGTCCCACGTTTTCACCAGGGCCTCGGACCAGACATCCGAGACTCCAGGGTCGTAAGTCTGGACCTCCGGCTCGAAGAAAGTGTGCGGATGCTCCGAGAGATTCGCCCCGTACCTGGTGTTCCGGGCGGCGCGGTCCACCGAACCCGGGTCCGGGTAGTGTTGGTCCGCCCAGGACTGGCCCTTGATCTGGTCGGGACTTTTCTCCGAGACGAAAGTGGGCCGGGTCGGGTCGGCGGCGCGGATCAGGTCCGAGACCGTTTGCGAATTGACCCCGGTCGGGTTCTCGTTGCCGATGCTCCAGGCCAGGACGCACGGCCGGTTTTTATCCCGCGCCAGCGTTTCTTGCGCGCGCAGGATCAGGTAGGGAGCGTAGGCGGGGTCTTTGACCTGATCGTTGATCCAGCAATACGGAACCTCGTCGAGGATGTACAGGCCGCGTTCCTCGCACAATTCCAGGAAACGCTGGGCGTGGTTGTAGTGGCTCGTGCGGATCGCGTTGATGTTGGCGGCCTTGATGAGCGTCAGGTCTGCGACCCAGTTCGCTTCCGTCAAAGCGAAGCCTTTGTCCGCCCAGAAATCGTGTCGGCAAACCCCGGTGCATTTGATCGGCGTGCCGTTCCAGAGGACGACGTTGTCCTTGATCTCGATCTGCTTGAACCCGAACCGCTGTTCGACCCTTTCGAGGAGTTCTCCATTCGCGGCGAGGGAGAAAACGACGTAGTAAAGATTAGGCTTTTCCGCCGACCAGAGGGCGGGCGCTGGCACGGGGGCGCTCAACGCGATCCCGGCGGTGCCATCGGCCAGCAGGCGGCCCGTGCCGGAGAGGCTCACCCCTGCCGGACGACCGTCCATGTCGAAGAGTTCTCCGCTGACCGCCACCGTCTGCCCCGGTTTTCCCGCGACGTGCAACTGGACCGCCAAAGTCGCGTCGCGGTGGTTCGCGGCGAGCGGCGTGCGCACCGTGATGTCATCGATCCGGGTCTCCGGGACGGCGATCAGCGATGTGTCCCGGTAGATGCCCCCCATGGACTGATAATCGCCGGTATCGGCGTCGTAGGAGGGTGTCGTTTTCGACACGCGCACGGCGAACAGGTTGCGCTGGCCCGGCTTGACCAACCCGGTCAGGTCCACGTCGAACGCCGTGTAGCCGCTTTCGTGGTAACCGGCCTTCTGCCCGTTGACGAAAACCTCCGCGCCGTCGAGGACGCCGTCGAAATGCCAGTACACCCGTTTGCCCGCCCACGCCGCCGGGACCATGACGACCCGCCGGTACAGGCCGACGCTGTCGTCCACGTCGTCGTAGGTCGGCAGCGAGTAGCCCGCCATCTCCCAGTTGGAGGGAACCGACTGGTCGTCCCAGGCGGCGTCATTGAAACCCGTCGAGGCAAAGGCGTCCAGGGCCGCGCGGGCGTGGTCGTCCGACTCCGGCCCGGGCGGATGCCAGGGGACTTCCCGCCCGTTTTCGGTGATCAGAATCTGGAAATCCCGCAGCGACGCCCAGTGTTCACCCGAGTTCTCGACGACCAACACGCGGACGTAGCGGACATCGGCGGGCGTCAGCGCAACGGGGCCGTCGCCAATCCCCGGGGCCGCGGTGGCGTCGGCCAGGGTTTTCCACGGCCCGTCCTTGAGCCGCCCTTCGACGCGGCACCGGTAACGGTCCTCCGAATATTCCCAGGCCAGTTTCGCGCCGGAAACGTGCCGGGTCTCTCCGAGGTCCGCTTGCAGCCATTGCGGGAATTCGCCCCCCTTGGCGCACCAACGCGTGTCGTTGGCTCCGTCGAAAGCGTCCTCGGGGCCATGCTTGCCTTCTTTGGAAGAAGCGGTCAGCGCGCTCCGGGCGGC
This sequence comes from uncultured Chthoniobacterales bacterium, assembly GCA_964250695.1. Classification (GTDB taxonomy): domain Bacteria; phylum Verrucomicrobiota; class Verrucomicrobiia; order Chthoniobacterales; family SZAS-18; genus CAHJWO01. The sequence goes on from CAXUGY010000008.1 coordinate 52,569, forward strand.
GGAAACCGGTTGGAACTGTCCGGCTTTGATCTGGCCATGCGTGAGTTGGAAGCGCCAGGTGCCGGTCATCGGCAGGTTCCACGGGTTATGAGCGCGAAGCTGGTCCGGCGGCATCGGCGCGGCTTCCGGCAAGGGCAGCGGCAGCGATGCGGGGGAAACGCGCCCGGCATCCTGTGCAAACGCGGTGACGGCCGATCCGGCGAGGAGCAGCGGCAGGAGGAAGGAGAAGGGTCGTGGTTTCAAGGGGAAGGTTCGAGGGGATGTGCTCTGGCGGAGGCCGGTTCACCGTTTACCGTGAAAACGCGGCAAGGCAGACGAATGGCGAAGAATGGGTGGGCGGACGAGTGTTCCTCGTGAGAACCTCGAATGTGGTCGCAAAAGGATGAATATCTGTTATGGATAGCAAGGTTTCGATCTTCTTCAAGTTGCGCCAACAAGCGATTTGGGGTCGAACATTTCTTGTCCCGCACGATGAAAGAACCTCTTTCCCGCCACCCCGGGAGCAGCCATCCTGCTGCCCCGCTGAAAACGACGTTCCCCGACACGCCGGTCTCCGTTCCTGGCGGCGTCCTGGACAAGGCTGCCGGATGGGTCCGGCGAGCGGTTGCCTCGGGGTTGATCGGCGCGACGCTGCTGCTGGGGGTTTCCGCGCACGCGCAGAGCGTCGGCTTGCGCTTGATGCCCCTGGGCGATTCCATCACCAGAGGTTTCCGCAGCACCACCGACGACGGCTACCGCGGCCCGTTGTACAGTGCGCTGAAAAAACGCGGAATCGCCCTGGACTTCGTTGGGTCACAGCGGGCTGGTGTCATGTTTGACCCCGACAACGAAGGATACAACGGCTATCGGATCGACCAGATCGCAAAGTTGGCCGATGCCGCGATGGCGACCTACCATCCAAATCTCGTCACCTTGCACATCGGCACGAACGATATCGGACAGAACTACCAGGTTTCGACCGCTCCACAACGCCTGGCAGCACTGATCGACCAGATCATCGCCGCTGATCCTCACGTGACGATTCTGGTCGCGCAACTGGTCTGCAACGCAACCGCGTCCATCCAATCGCTCACCGACTCTTACAACGGCAAAATTCCGGAGATCGTCCAGTCACGGGCGAAGGCAGGCAAGCACGTTTACATGGTGAGCATGAAAGCTCTGACCCCGGCGGACCTGGACGACGGATTACATCCCAACGACAGCGGCTACCAGAAGATGGCCGAGGCGTGGGACGCCGCCGTCCAACAGGTCATCACCGACGGCTGGGTCGCCCCCATCGAGTTGGCCGGTGTCTTCGAGATTCAAAGCCAGGAGAGCGGTCTGGCGCTGGATGTCTCCGGCGGGTCCACCACCAACGGCGCGACGGTGATTCAATGGCAGTCCGGCGGCAATTCCAACCAGGCGTGGAACTTCATTCCGACCAGTGACGGTTACTATCAAATCAAGAATGCTTACAGCGGCCTGGACCTCAACGTGGCCGGGGCGGCGAAGGAGAGCGGGGCCAAGATCGTGCAGTGGACCTTCGGCACGGAGGGCAACGATCAGTGGCTGCCGGTGCGGCAGGCCGAGGGGTCGTACACGTTCTCCAACCGCAACAGCAGTCTGCTGCTCGACAACCCCGGTGGCTCAACGCAGGGCGCGCAACTCGATCAGGCGAACGCGAGCCAAGGAGCGAACCAAAAGTTCAAGCTCGTCCCGCGATGAATCCCGTTGGCAGGGGTTCGCCTGCCACCGCCCCAAGCCGACCCGGTCACGGCGCGGCCGTCGCAGGGACGTTCCACCATTTGACCGTCCCATCCGCCGCCCCCGAGGCGAGCGTGCGGCTGTCGGGGGCGAACGCCAGCGAGCCGATGCGCTGATGGTGTCCGGTCAACGTGGTCGTCACCTTCCCCGCGGCGGTGTCCCAGAGTTGCACGCTCCCGTCGAACCCGCCCACCGCCAGCCATTTGCCATCCGGTGAAAACGCCAACGCCAACGCGTTGCCGGACAGCTTCGGCCAAGCTGGCGTCTTGATCTCCGGCCAACCCGCCGCCGTCGTGTCCCAGCGGCGCAATTCGCCGGTTTCGGTGGGCTTCGGCCAGTCCGGGGCGGTGCCCGTCACGAGGGTCCTGCCATCGGGCGAAATCGCCAGCGCCATCACGTACTTCGAATGGACGGAGTGCGTGTGGTAATCGTTGACCCATGCGGCTTTCTCCAGGCTCCAGCAGTTCATCGAACCTGCCTTGGAGGTGACGAGGGTCTTGCCATCGGGCGAAATCGCCACCTTGAACAACGGGCCTTGTTCGTCCCAGGGCAGCGGGTTGAGCTTCCTGGCGGCGATGTCGTAAAGCGCCGCCTCCCCGAACATTTTTATCCCGCTGCCGCCGAGGCAGCCGCCCACGATGGCCAGGGTCTTGCCATCGGGGGTAAACGTCAGGTCGAGGACGTTGGTGCGGCGGTGTTCGTCGGTCGCCAACGTCGCGCGCGTCTTGGCGTCCCACAGGATGACGCCGCCCGGCGTGTCGTCCTCGGACAGGTTGCCCGTGCCGGCGGCGAAGAGCTTGCCGTCCGGCGAAAACGCGACGGCGGTCACCGGCCCGTGCTCGACATCCTTGCTCCAGGCGATTTTCTTCGTCGCCAGGTCCCAGAGCCGGACCTGCCCGTCCTCGTAACCGGCCAGCAGCGTCCTGCCGTCCGGTGAGAACGCCACCGACTGGACCAGCAGGCGTTCGTCGGTGGGCACGGCGAACTCTGCCCGCAGTTGGGCCGGGTCGTGGCCGGGTTGGGCCCAGCTCCGCCAGCCCTCGAACGCGGGGCGGCTCCCCCAGGTCGGGAGGCTCACCGCGTCGCCCAGCCGGGCGAAAAGTTCGCGCGCCGTTTCGCGGTCACCCGCCAGACACGCAAAGTGGCAGAAATTGTTCAGGTTCCAGTTGGAGTCCGGGTATTGCTTCTCGATGTCGCGGAATCCCTGCCGGACTTTCTTCCAGTCGATCCTCGGGTTCTTGAAGCCACCCCCCACCGACCCTTGGTGGGACCAGAAGACGCGCGTGTAGATGGAGAGACCTTCCTTCGGGTCGTATTTGCGGGCGGCCTCCTCGGCGAAGTCGATCCAGGAGTCCGGCCCGCCGCCCCAGCGCGGCAACTCGGCGGACGTGCGGGAGAAGTAATAGTGGTAGTAAGTCGGTTCGGCCGCCACGGCCTGGTCGAACAACGCCTCGTAACGGTCGTGATCCCAACTCTCGCCCAGCGCCACGGACTGCATCGCGCAATACCAATGCGGGTCCCGTACCGGCAGCTTCGCGGCTTCTTCGAGGACTCCCCGCGCCTGCGCGAGCCGCTCCGCGAGCAGCTTCCAGCCCTCGCTGGTGACGGTGTTAGCGTAGCCGCCGCCGCGTGCGTCCCAGGCGTAGTTTATCAGCGCCTCCGCGCGGGCAACCGGTTGCGTGGGCGAGTCCGGGAACGCCGCTTTCCAGGCGTCGAGTTTGTCGAACCACCCCTTCCAGTCGGGCGGGCGGGCGCCCAGGGGCTTCGGAGTGATTCCGTCGTAGAATGACGGCAGCTTCCACACGCCCTCCGGGAAGCGGGCTTTCGTCTTGCGCAAATCGTCGGCGGTCTTTTCGAGTTGCGCGTAATCGCCCGCGTCGAAAGCGGCCCGGGCCGTGTGGGCCAGCACCTCGCGCGCTGCCGGGCCGTCGAGTTCCGCCCCGGACACCGACGAGGCGGACCAGGCGATCACCAGGAGCAGGCAAAGTTTTCGCATGATGGTCAGAGACATAAATGAGACGACGAGTGCCGGTGCCACCCGCAGACAGGATGACGTTTTTGGGATTCCCACCGAAGAAAGGGGTCGGAGGTGGATGACGCCGAGAACAGCGGATGCGGATCATGCACGCGCCCGCCGCCTGGACGCAAGCACATTCTACCCGCCGGACCAAACGCGGTGTATATAAGGCGGGTGCGCCCGACCCTCTACGATTTCCTCCCCCGCGCCACGGAAGTTCCCACGAACGATTTCCTGCTGGGCAGGTTTCTAGAATACATCGCCGCGGCTTCGCTCGATCTTTACCCGGCGCAGGAAGCCGCCATCCTGGAGCTTTTCGAGGAACGCAACGTCATCCTCAACACGCCCACCGGCTCGGGCAAATCGCTCGTGGCCATGGCGCTCCAGTTCAAGGCGCTCGCCCAGGGAAAGCGGTCCGTGTACACCTGCCCGATCAAGGCGCTGGTCAACGAGAAATGGCTCTCGCTTTGCCGGGAGTTCGGCCCGCAGAACGTCGGGCTTTCCACGGGCGACGGCACCGTCAACCACGCTGCGCCCATCCTCTGCTGCACCGCCGAAATCCTCGCCAACATGGCGCTGGGCGAAGGCGGGCGGGCGAACGTCCACGACGTGATCCTGGACGAGTTTCATTACTACAGCGACCGCGACCGGGGCGGCGCGTGGCAGATCCCGCTGCTCACCCTGCCGCAGGCGCGTTTTCTCCTGATGTCCGCCACGCTCGGCGACACCGCGTTCTTCGAGCAGGAACTGACCGGCCTCAACGGCAAGCCCACCGTCACCGTCCGCTCGACGCTCCGCCCCGTGCCGCTGGATTTCGAGTACGTTGAAACGCCGCTCGCCCAGACCGTGGAAAGTCTGGTCTCCGCCGGCAAGAGCCCGGTGTACGTGGTGCATTTCACCCAGGCCGCCGCCGCCGAGAGCGCGCAGAGTTTTACCAGCCTGCCGACCTCCACCCGGGAGGAGAAGGCCGCCATCGCCCAGGCGTTGGAAGGCTACCGGTTCAGCAGCCCCTACGGGCCCGAGATCAAGCGTTGGCTGCGCCACGGCATCGGCCTGCACCACGCCGGACTGCTGCCGAAGTATCGCGTGCTCATCGAAGGGCTGGCGCAACGCGGCTTGCTCAAGGTCATCTGCGGCACGGACACACTCGGCGTCGGCATCAACGTGCCCATCCGCACCGTGCTCTTTACCCGGTTGTGCAAATACGACGGCCAGAAAACCGCCATCCTCAGCGCGCGCGATTTCCACCAGATCAGCGGGCGCGCCGGACGCAAAGGCTACGACAACGTCGGGTATGTCGTCGCGCAGGCCCCGGAGCACGTCGTCGAAAACCTCGCCCTCGAACGCAAGGCCGGCGGCAAGAAGTTCGTCCGCCGCAAGCCGCCGGAAAAAGGCTACGTCCCGTGGGACAAGACGACGTTCACCCGGCTGATCTCCGCCCCGCCCGAACGGCTGCTGCCCCAGCTCCAGATCACCCACGGCACGCTGCTCAACGTCCTGAGCCGCCCGCACGAAGACGGCTGCCGCGCGATGCAGACGATCATCCGCCGCTCGCACGAACCCGCCAAGGCCAAGAAGGCGCATTTCAAACGGGCGTGGCAGCTTTTCCGCGCGCTGGTGGAACGCCGGATCGTCGCGTTCGCCCCGCGCAACGCGGAGGGCGTCCATCTGCGGATCAACGTCGAATTGCAGCAGGATTTCTCCATGCACCAGACGCTGTCGCTCTACCTGCACGACACCCTGGCGCTCATGGACCCGCAGGCCCCGGACTATGCCCTGGTCGTGTTGACCCTCGCCGAGTCCATCCTCGAAGACCCGGACCTCATTTTGCGCCGTCAGTTGGACCGTCTCAAAACGCAGAAGGTCGCCGAGATGAAGATGGACGGCGTCGAGTACGACCAGCGCATGGAGCTTCTCGAAAAGATGGAATACCCGAAGCCCAACCGGGAATTCATCTACGGCACGTTCAACGCGTTCGCCGAGCGGCACCCCTGGGTGGGTCAGGAGAACATCCGGCCCAAATCCATCGCCCGGGAAATGTTCGAGGAGTACCGTTCTTTCGCCGACTACATCAAGCTCTACGAACTCCAGCGCGCGGAAGGGTTGCTGCTGCGCCATTTGTCCGGGGTCCACAAGGTGCTCGCCCAGACCGTGCCCGACTCCGCCAAGAACGACGCCGTGCGCGAGATGGAACTTTTTTTCGGCGCGTTGATCCGGCAGGTGGATTCCAGCCTGCTCGAAGAATGGGAGCGCCTGAACGATCCCGACTACCGCCCGCCAAGCGAGGACGCCGCCGAGGTCCGCCCCGCCGGTTGGGAGGAAGCCGCCAGGGACATCACCCGCGACCCGCAGGCGTTCACCGCGCTGGTGCGCAACGAAATCTTCAGCTTCCTGCGCGCGCTGTCGGTGGGCGACTGCGAGGCCGCCTTGGCCGCGCTCGACCCCTCCCCGCCCGCCGACGCCAGCCGCCTGCGCCGCGCGCTCGACGCCTACCGCGACACCCACGGCCGCATCCGTCTCGACCCCGAAGCGCGCAACCGGCGGCACACCTACGTCATGCCCTCGGAGGACAAAACCCGCTGGTGCGTCCAGCAAATGCTCATCGACCCCGACGAGGCGAACGACTGGACCGCCGAGTTCGACGTGGACCTCACGCGCTCCCGCGCCGAGGGCGTGCCGGTGATGCGTTTCCGCCGTCTCGGCCTGGTTACGGAGACCACCGAACCCGAGGTTTGAACTGAAGGCGGGCAGCCGTTGTCCGAGTGCGCTCCGTATCCTTGGTCTCAACCCCTCGCTTCCCAGGTCTATGAATTGACTCAACAAAAATGGCGAAGGCACGCGCCATGCGCACAGGCGACCTCTCGCTGACGCGCGGCGAGGGCGGGCAAGACCTCATCGGCCCGGAGATCGGCGACCCGCCGGGCGTCATCCGCACGCAGGAACCGCTTGCTGCCCGGCGCATCGACGGTGGGCCAGCAGTTTTCACCTGCGCGAAGGATGCAAGCCGCCGATCTGGCCTTGTTCACCTCGGAGACCGAAAGCTTCTGCCCCGGAATCCTGGAAACGATGTTCTTCGGTTGCCCGCGCGTTTCGACGGCGGTCGGAGGCATCCCCGAAGTCATCACGCATGACCAGACCGGCTGGCTGGTGCCGTCTTTCGACGCGGGTGCCCTGGCCCACGGCATCGAAACCCTGCTGCACGAACCAACCCGGCGTTGGATAATAGGAGAAGCCGCCCGGCAGTGTGCCCGCCAGCATTTTTCTGCGGAAGTCATCGTGCCGCAGTACGAGGTGCTCTACTCAAAAACTCTGCAATAGCCGGAGCAATTTCCGGTCGAGCGCCCGACCGCGCCAATGGTCGTAAGCCACGTCCGCGCGTCCCGAATCCAGCACTCCAAAGGGACCGCGAAAGTTCCACAACGCCCAGCCGATGCCGTGCCCCGTCAGCACTGCCAGCACGTCGCGGAACCACGCCAGGAACACGGCGTGCGGCGTGTGCCGGTAGCAGCCCGCCTCGCCGCAATGCACGCCCACGCCGCGCTCCATCAGACCCACCCACGGCGCGTAAACTTTTTCCAGCCGTCCCTGCGACCACCGTCGGCCAAAATGATCCCTCCGCAGCGGCCAGGCCGGACACCGCCACCGCCCGCCGCGCGGCATCCAACCGGCCTGGTAATGGCTCAGCTCGAACGGTTCATACGCGCGGCAACTCTGCGCCACGTTCGGCAGGTCAGCCAATTCCGGGCAAGTTTTCCGGCCATAATTCAATCCGTCGATGATCACCAGTCTCCCGGGGTCCGCTTCCCGGATCGCGTTCACCGCCCCGCGCATGACCCGTTCGTGCCTCACGCGCGAAAACCGTCCGGCGAAATGCGGCCAGGGTCGCGGCGGTTCGTTGAGCAGATCAAAGCTCAGCCGCCCGGACCCGATGCCGCGGTACCGCCGCGCCAGCGTCTGCCAATGCAAACAAAATGCCGCCGCTGCCGCCGGGTCCCGCCACAGGTCGAACGGCTCACGCCGCTCCGGGTTCACGCAGTAGCCGGGCGCGCGGTGCAAATTCAGGCAGACGTGCAACCCGTGGCGCTCCCCAAATTCGACCGCCTGATCCACCCGCGCCAGCCCCACCCCGCCTTCGTCGATCTGCAAAGGATCGTCCTCCCGGAGCCAATGCGTGTAACTCAGCGGCAGCCGCACGAAATCAAATCCCCAGTCGCCGATCCAGCGAAAATCTTCCTCGGCAAACGGGGCGCTTCCGCCGACCGAACACATCTCGATCAGGTTGAATCCCCGCCAGCGCGGCAACGCGTTTCGAGTCGGCATGTCAGCGGAAAATTTTCGTGGCCCCCTTTGAATATTTGCGACGGAGGGAAGTCTCAGCGTTGATCCAACGCTCCGCCTGTGCCAACTTTGCCATGGCTTGGCCGTGTTGCCACGATTCCCGCCGCCGATGCTCGAACTGGCCTATCCCCACATCGTTGCGACGTTCATTCTGGAACGCTGGCAACGCGCGCACTCCCATCGCGGGGCCGCGCCCGATCCCTGGGGCGGCCAGCCACCCAGCAACGAGGCGCTCGAACAACTCATCACCATCTGTTTTCAGGCGAGCCTCCTGCGGGAAGAACTGCGTCCCGTCACGTTCCGGCTCATCCTCGCCGAGCCGGGACTGTTTCCCTGCGACCAGGGACCGCCCGACGGCCTCCACTGTCTGCGTTTTTCCCAGACCCGGCCCTTCAACGCCCTGGAGGCGCGCCGTCTTTCTCCCGCCGCGAATTTCTACCGCTCGCTCATCGGGGTTTGTCTGGACGAAAAGCGCGAACAACCCCGCATTTGGGGCATCCTGCATTCGGGCCTGCGCTGGCTCCAGAACGCCCACGGCGGACGCGGACGCGCCCAGACCCTGCCGCCCGCTCTGGTGCTGAGCATCACCGGGCCCGGCCGGATCACGATTGGCTTCGGCTCGGAACTCATCGCCCAGACCGAGGGCGGCATTTTCACGCAGCAGATTCCCAACATTTTCGAGGCGAAATGGATGCGCAGCACGTTCGACGCGGTGCGCAACGATCTGTTCGACCACCACTCCCGCGCCCGCACCGCCAAAAGCGGCGGGTCCTGGGCGCCGCTGGACCCGATGCTGATTCGGATCATTTCGCAGCACGCGATCAAGCGACTGATCTCCGCTCTGCGCGGCGCGCATCACGGGGCCACGATTCTCTTCATGCCGACGGAGTTGCTCGCCGAACTGGTGGAGGGCAACCGTTACATCGACCTCAAGTACCGCTTCGCCGAGGGCGAGCCGCGGGCGCGTTTCCGCACGCTGGTGGTCAACATCATGAACCGGGTGGCCGAGTTGCACGCGGGGAGCGCCGGGGCGGTTGGCTGGACGGAATACGCGCTCAGCAACGACGAGCACCTCGCCGCGTTCGACGAGGCGATTTTTGAAATGGCGTACCTGGTCGCGGGCTGCGCGGAGGTGGACGGCGCGGTGGTGTTGACCAAAGCGTTCGAGCTGCTGGGTTTCGGCGGCGAAATCAGCGGCGAACTGCCCGGCGTCGTTTCCGTGCGCCGCGCGCGGGACCTGGAAGGCGAGGACGCGGAAGAGGAGTACACCGAGAGCGTCGGTACCCGCCACCGTTCGGCTTACCGCTTGTGTCTGGCGGTGCCGGAGGCGATGGCCATCGTGATTTCGCAGGATGGCGCGGTGCGTTTCGTCAAGAACCGCGACGGCGCCGTCACCTACTGGGACCAATCGTCCACGACCTCGCTGGACGTTTGAGGGTTCCCGGCGACCCGGTCCGCGCCTGATGTTTTCTCCTTCGGCGCGAGGATCTTCTGCGTTTGCGTGACCGCTTTCTTGGCCATCACGCGGCCTCGGCGCAACCAGCGGCGCGCCCAGGCATACTCCGTCCCCAACACCGCGAACCCGGCGAAAACCACCACGATCCCCGGCCCGGGCGTGAAGAACATCACCACGCCGAAAAACAGGATCGTCCCCCCGACCACGGTGGTGATGATCCGCTTGATGTGCGGCACTTCCTCTACTTTGAGTTTTGCCAAAAACCAGTTCAATCCCCGGCTGAACCGGGCATTGAAACCTTTGGCTTGGTCATCCGGGGTGGCGGCAGGCGGTGTCTCCGTCATGAAGCAGGATCTATCCCGAGACGCGCTCGCAACGCGGCGCGTTCGGTGGCCAGTGCGGCGGGCAAACGCGCTCCGAGAGCATCGAAGAGCGCTCCCTGCGCATCGAGTTCGGTTTGCCATTCGACGGGGTCAACGGCCAGCAACCGTTCAAAACGCTCGCCCGACTCGAAACCGCTCAATCCATCGAGATCGAAATCCTCGCGGCGCGGCAGGTTGCCTATCGCGCTTTCCCGCGCACCGACCCGGCCCTGGCAACGCTCGATGATCCAGCGCAGCACGCGCATGTTTTCGCCGAAGCCCGGCCAGAGGAAATCGTCGTCCGCCCCGCGCCGGAACCAGTTGACGCCGAAGATCAGCGGCGGTCGGCTGAGCCGCTGTCCGATCTCCAGCCAGTGGCCGAAATAATCTCCCATGTGGTAGCCGCAAAACGGCAGCATCGCCATCGGATCGCGGCGCACCTGTCCGACCGCCCCGGTCGCCGCGGCGGTCGTCTCGCTGGCCATCGTTGCCCCCACGAAAACCCCGTGCGTCCAACCGAACGATTGGTAGACCAACGGCACGGTGTCCCCTCGCCGCCCACCGAAGATGATCGCCGAAACCGGCACGCCCTGCGGCTCGTCGGCTTCCGGCGCGACGGCGGGATTCTGGTCCATCGACGTGGTGAAGCGGCTGTTGGGATGGGCGGCTTTGGTGCCGGAGGTCGGCGTCCACGGTTTGCCCTGCCAGTCGGTGCATGCGGCGGGCACGGGGCCGTCCTTGCCCTCCCACCACACGTCCCCTTCCTGGTCGAGTAGGGCGACGTTCGTGTAAATCGTGTCGCGGGCGATGGTCGCCACCGCGTTGGGGTTGGTCTTCGAGTTGGTCCCGGGAATCACCCCGAAATAGCCGCTTTCCGGGTTCACCGCCCAGAGCCGTCCGTCCGTCCCCGGCTGCATCCAAGCAATGTCGTCGCCGACCGTGCGGATTTTCCAACCGGCGAAGCGCGCGGGCGGGATCATCATCGCAAAATTCGTCTTTCCGCAGGCGCTCGGGAACGCGGCGGCGACGTAATGCTTCTCCCCGGCGGGTGATTCGGCGGCGAGCAGCAGCATGTGCTCGGCCATCCAGCCCTCGTTCCGGGCTAGGTAGCTGCCCACCCGCAGGGAAAAACACTTCTTGGCCAGCAGCACGTTGCCGCCGTAGCCCGAGCCGACGCTCAGGATTTCGTCGTCCTGTGGGAAATGGCAGATGAACCGTCGCTCCGGGTCGAGGTCCAGCATGGAGTGCAGCCCGCGATTGAACGGGCCGGTCCCGGTCAGGTGGTCCACCGCCACCGCGCCCATGCGGGTGACTTTCCGCAGGTTGAGCACGACGTAGATCGAATCCGTGATCTCGACGCCCGCCCTGGCCAACGGCGAACCGGGCGGCCCCATCAGGTAGGGCACGACGAACATCGTCCGCCCGCGCATCGCCCCGGCGAGCAACCCGCGCAGCTTGGCACGCATGGCCGTTGGTTCCGACCAATGGTTGGTCGGCCCGGCCTCCTCGGCGGTCGGGGTGCAGATGAAGGTGAGTTGCTCGACCCGCGCCACGTCGTTGGTGGCCGAACGGTGGTAATAGCAGCCGGGCAGCTTGGTCTGGTCGAGTTGGATCAGCACGCCCAGACGGCAGGCCTCGGCCAGCAGGAAATCGTTCTCGGCCTCGGAACCGTCGCAGATGAAAACCTGGTCCGGCCGGCAAAGCTCCCTGCATTCCCCGATCCACGCCGCGAGGGCCGGATGGTCGATCTGCCCGCCGCCCAACCCGCCGGGCGCCGGTTGGAGCAGGAAGCGGTCGGGGGTGGGAGCACTCATCAAGGACGCACGGAAAAATTTGGCAGGTTGGCATTGTCCCATTGACCGCCGGGGGTGTCAAACCCGGGCGGCGCGCCCCCGGGACCTCGCCCCAAGGTTACGTTTGCACGGCGCACGCTCCCTGTTTAGAGTTTCGGGATGTCTGCGGAACTCCTCATCGGCGATCCGGCGCCGGATTTTCGCACGGTGGCCGTCGGGCCGGGTTATCCGCCCGGGGGAGCCGAGGTTGCCCTCGAATCCCTGCGCGGGCGGCGCGTGGTGCTCTACTTCTACCCTCAAAACGACACCCCGGGCTGCAACGAGCAGGCGTGTGCCATCCGGGACGTGTGGGACAAGTTCACCGCGCAGGCCGCGCTGTTCGGCGTCAACAACGACACGCCGGAAGGCCACCGGCGCATCATCGAAAAACTGGCCCTCCCTTTCCCGCTCCTGAGCGACGCGGACAACGCCATGGCCAAGGCCTACGGTCTCTGGCTGAGCGAAGGCGGCGGGGGCGACGTGGAGGGCGGGGAATCCACGGCGCGCTCGACGTTCGTCGTCGGCCCTGATGGCCACATCCAGGCCGTGATGCACAAGATCCGCCCCGCCGAACACGCCCGGCTCCTGCTGGCGATTCTCAACGCTTGAAGGCGGCATCCCTTTCCTCGTCGCGGGCCGGTGGTCGGCGGGAATGGTGGATCGGGCTGCTTGGCTCCTGGGTGTTACGGCTGTTGGTTGGCACCCTGCGCATCCGGGTTGACGACCCGGCCCGTCTCCGGGAATGCGTGGCCGAAAAGCAGTATTTCCTGGTGTTCTGGCACAACCGGCTGTTGATGGTCCCGGCGGTGTGGAACCGGTTCTTTTCCCCGGCGCGCCGACCGTTGAGCAAGGCGATGACGAGCACCAGCCGCGACGGGGAACTCATCGCGCAATTTCTCGGACGCTTCGGCATCGGCGCGGTGCGTGGCTCGGCCACCGAACGCGGGTCGTCGGCGTTGAGGGAATTGGCGGGTCTCATCCGGCGCGGACATACCGTGGCCATCACGCCGGACGGGTCGCGCGGGCCGCTCTACGAAATCAAGCCCGGCATGGTGCTCCTGGCGCAACTGAGCGGTCAGCCCATCCTGCCGATCTCCTTCGAGTTTTCGCGCGCCTGGCGGCTCAAGAGCTGGGACCGGTTCTTCATTCCCAAGCCATTTTCGACGGTGACGTTTCTCATCGGGGAGCCGTACCGGGTCCCGAGAACTTCCACCCCCGAGGAGTTCGAGGTGGAGCGTCAACGGTGCCAGCAGGCCATGATGGCCCTCGTGCGCGAGCCGTGATCGCTCCCGAAAGCGGTTTGGAAAGGGGAGCGGAATTTTAACGCAGAGGACGCAGAGAAAAGGCAGGAGGGGCATAGAGGGAGGAAAGGAGGTGGGAGGGCCGTGGAGGAACCGGAGATCTTGAGCTGCTTTTTTGTGTTTCTTTGACAGAATGGCGGCAGAATCACGTGGTTGGTTAGAAATGCGTTTCTTTGGTCTGGCGTCTTCCAAGCTCTCCCTCTCGTGCCGGGTGATTTTGCCCGTCTGGTTGTTCATGGCCGGATGGGTCGGTTTTGCCGCGGCGGGGGATGCCCCGGCGGAATTGATCCTGCGCGGCGCGATGACCGGCGGGGAAAAGACCAAGGAGAAGGGACAGGAAATCCTGATGCCGAGCGCGGCGTTCGAGCTGCGGTGCGCGGAGCCACCAGATCAAAACCGCGCCCGTGGTCAACCGGGTGGTCGTCACCCCGGCGGACGCGCTGCCGGTCGGCGAGAAGCGGACGCTCGTCGCCGCCACGGGCCTGCCGGGCACGGAAGCGGGCGTGGCCGTACCGGAAGCGGCGAAATTCCTGGTCGGGAACAGCACGGCCCTCCGCGGTGAAAATGATCCGATCCGCGCAAAACGACGGCGGAAGCGGCGACGACAGCAAACCATCCGCGGTGCTCTCCGTCTCCGCCACGGTGTACGGCCACCAGTCTACCGCGCTACGGTGGTGCGATGGAGTGGGGGCGGGCGGGGACCAACGCGGCGCAGGAGATTTTCCCCGATCGCCACGCTGCTGTGCGAACCTTTCTCGATAGGCCACGTAACCGCTCAAGTGTTCGCAACTCCCGGCATGGCCGCGAAAGAACAAACCGCCAAGCAAGCCTCACCGGATCGAAACGCCAGCCGGACGGGGTGGAGGTCAAGCTCCCTCTGGAGGTGCAACGACGGCGTTGGCGTTCACATCGCCACGATTTCCACGCGGCGATTCTTGGCGCGGCCCGCGTCGTCGTTGTTGGGCGCGACCGGCGCCGCCATGCCGACCCCGACGGGGACGATGCTCCCCGCCGGGAGACCGTATTCTTTGGCGAGGGCGTCCGTCACCGCGTGGGCGCGTTTAGCGGAGAGGGTTTGGTTGTGGTCGAAAGCTCCCTGGTTGTCCGTGTGGCCGACGATCAGGAATCTTTTGCCCGCCCCGGCGGCTTTGATCGCCTGCGCCATCTCGGCGAGCGCGTCCTTGCTCTCGGGTTTGAGGTCGGCTTTGTCCGTGTCGAAGTACACGCCGTAGATGGCGACGTGCCCGGTCTTAGCCACGGAGTCTGTGATCTCCTCGGCCTTGACCACGCTCATGCGCGCTTCCATCGGCTTGGTTTCAAGGATGTCCACCCGGGCCATCGCCTGTTCCGCCTTCATGTTGCCAAGCTTCTGCAGGGCGCCGTAACCGTTGCTGGCCCCCTGGTCGTCCGCCACGGCGAAGCCGAGCACCGTGACGTACATCTCCCCTCCGTTGGGGCCGGGACCTTTGAGCGCCACGAAACGCTGGTCGCCGTTGTTGTAGAAGTGCAGGTAGTCGAGCGCTTTTTCCTTGGTGAGATCGGTCGGGTAGGCGCGTTTGGCAAAGTAGCCGCCGTGGTTTTCCAGGGCGTCCTCGCCGCCGCCTTTCCAGAGGATCGCGAAGCCACGCTGCTGCAGGTCACTGGCGTATTGGTTGACCACTTCCAGCGTGGAAACCCCCGTCGGCATCACGTAGTAGAACGCGGTGTGCTTGCCTTCGACGTGCTGCCGCCTGGTGTTGCGCCAGCCGCCCTCGTCGCTGCTGCCCAGGTAGACTGGCTCCAGGGGAATGTTCAGCTCGTCGAACGCTGCGAACTTGTACCAGATAATCTGGGAGCCGGTGATGCGCTTGACCTCGGGATGGTCCTTCGAGCCGGGCAAATCCGGCGCGGCGCGGAGGGAGGAAAAGGCGAACGGTAACAGGGCGAAAGCAGTCAGCCCGACGACCAGGCAACGGGGAAGGGAGTGCATGAACGCATCATATACCCGGACGCGTTAACCAGACAACTCCAAGATGTTGTACGAAAATACGTTACAAATAGGTGCCAGGTCTTTCGAGGGTGGAGTAGGCGCGTCGATGTCATCGCAGAGCGGCATCGTCCTTCCAGGTAGGGATGGCTCTCCGAGCCAGTCCCTGACCGTCCGGTAAGTGAGTCGGATTCGCTTGGACGTTCTCTAGATAAAGACGGAGTGGCTCGGAGAGCCATCCCTACCTTGGGGGGATTCACTAGCACTGCGTGCCTGCCCGGAAGGCTCACGCCGATGAAAACCGTCCTGCCACTCAGACGATTGCGGAGCCACTCTCGTCGCTCTCCGCTGCTTTCGCGGCAAAATCCGGCGCGGGGAACGTCTTGAGCTTGTTACGCACGATGTCCGCGCGCAGGCCGTCGCGTTCCTCGGCGCTGAGCTTTTGCTGGCTGTTCTGCTGCAAGTGCGCGGGCTGGGTTTCCATGAACAAGGCATCCGCCGGGAGCCGGAACTCCGGCGCGAAGAAACCCAGATCGACCCCCAGCCGGATGAACGACAGGAAATTCAGCGCCTCCTTGCTGTTCATCGAGTGCGCGTGCGAGAGGATGCCGTAAGCGCGCCCGATCTGGTCGATGAGCATCGTGCGCTTCTTTTCGAGCAGGCTCTGTCGCGCGGCCTGCTCGTGCTCGATGACCTGTTCGATCACCTTGCCCAGCCGGTTGATGATGTCTTCTTCCTTCTCGCCGAGCGTCGTCTGGTTGGACACCTGGAACAGATTGCCCATCGCTTCGGTGCCCTCGCCGTAGAGACCGCGCACCGCGAGGCCGATTTTGTTCACGGCCTGGATCACCTTGTTGATGTTCTCGTCCAGCACCAGCGCGGGCAGGTGCAGCATGGCCGAGGCACGCATCCCGGTGCCGACGTTGGTCGGGCAGGCGGTCAGGTAGCCCAACTGCTCGCTGAAGGCAAAATCGAGGCTGTTTTCCAAGGCCGTATCGACCCGGTTGATGAGCTTGTAAGCGTTCTTGAGCTGGAAGCCGCAACGAATCGCCTGCATCCGCAGATGATCTTCCTCGTTAATCATGATGCTCAGCGTCTGGTGCCGGTTCATGACCACCGCGCTGCCGACGCCCTTCGCGGCGTGCTCGCGGCTAATGAGATGCCGCTCGACGAGCACCTGTTTTTCCAACGCCGAAAGCGATTGGAGCGTTTCCGTAAAGGCGTCGTCCATGTCGGGCAACGCCTCGATCTCGGGCTTGAGCTGTTCGAGGATGGCGATGCGTTCCGCCTTCTTCGCCCAGCCCGGGAACGGCAAAACCCGCAGGTTGCGCGCGAGCCGCACGCGGCTGCTGATGACGATGTCGTGGTGCGGCCCATCGGCGCGCAGCCACTCGCCGGGACTGGCAATGAGGCCGGAAAATTTCATGGGAGTAATGACCGACCGCTAGTTCGCGGTTTGGCCGGACTGCCCGGCCAGTTTCCTGATCTGATCGCGCAACGAAGCCGCGCCCTCGTAATTTTCCTCGCGCACGGCTTTGAGCAGGTCGTCCTGCAAGCCTTTCATGCGCTCGGTGATTTCCTGCTGGCGGGCGATGCGGATCGGCAGCTTGCCGGTGTGGCGGGTGCCCTTGTGCATCGCCTTGAGCAGGTTGCCCAGGTGGTCGGAAAAAGTGCGGTAGCACTCGCTGCAGCCCAGACGGCCCGTCTTCTTGAAGTCCGCCTGCGTAAAACCGCACACCGGGCATTTCGCGGCGGTCGTCTCGCCGCTGCCGCTGCCGCCGGTGGAATGGCTGCCGGCCGGGGCGGGTTTTTCGGTCTCGGTGCTCGTGCCGAGACCGGAGAGGAGTTCCGTCAGGGCAAAGCCGGTGGGATCATCCACGCCACGGTCGTTCGAGCAGGCTTTGCAAAGGTTGACCTTTTGCATCTTGCCTTCGACGATCTGCGTGAGGAAAACCTCGGCCTCCTTGGCTTTGCAGACATCACATTGCATGTGGGTTTCCACGGGGAAGAGAGCGCGTGCGGCGGGGCTAGTAGCGCCCGGCTGCTGTCGCCAGGGAAGGTTCGGAAGCGGTTGCCACCATCGGACTCTCCGGAGCAGAAGCGGTGCCGCGAGCGTTCTCGAATATCGGCGTGCCGGTGCTCCGCGTCAAATCGCGGAACTTCGCCAACAGCGCCTGCGTGATCGGTCCCGGCTTGCCGTCGGCGATGACGCGCGAGTCGATCTTTACGACGCCGACCATTTCCGCGCCGGTGCCGGTGAGGAAGCACTCGTCCGCCACAAACGCATCGTAGCGGGTCAGTTCCGTTTCCCGGATGGGCACGCCCATTTCCTCGGCCAGATCGAGCACGGTGCCGCGCGTGATGCCGCGCAGGCTGCCCGCGCTGACCGGCGGGGTGAACAGCACGCTGCCCTTGATGATAAAAAAATTATCGGCGGTGCATTCCGCGATGTAACCCTGCTCGTTGAGCATCAACGCCTCGGCGGCATTGGCCTGGATCGCTTCGATCTTGGCCATGATGTTGTTGAGATAGTTCAGACTCTTGACCGCCGGGGACATGGCCGCCGAACTCACCCGGCGCGTGGCGCAGGTGATGATTTCCAGCCCCTGCTGGTAGAGTTCCTCGGAGTACATCTTGATCTTGGCGGAGATGATGATGATCGAACCTTTGACGCAAAGATTCGGGTTCAGTCCGAGGTCGCCGACGCCGCGCGTGACCACGAGCCGGATGTAGCCGTCGTGCTCGCCGTTGGCGCGCACGGTGTCGATAAGCGCCTGCGTCAGGTCGGCCTTGGCCATCGGAATGGTCAGGAGGATGGCCTTGGCGGAGTCGTACAGGCGGTCCATGTGCTCCGCCAGCTTGAAGACGCGCCCGTTGTAAAAGCGGATGCCCTCGAACACGCCGTCGCCGTAAAGCAGGCCGTGGTCGAACACGCTGATTTTGGCGTCGGCTTCGTCGCAGAGGGCGCCGTCGATGTAGATTTTCATAGGGATCAGAGAGGAAGCAAGGTAGACGAAGCAGAACCGACGAGCAGGCCGTCGCGCATCTCCAGGGTACGATCCCCGCGCGCGGCGAGACTCAGGTCGTGCGTGACCACCAGCAAAGTTTTACGCTTTTCACGCACGAGCGCAAGCAGCAGGTCCATGATGGCCTGGCCGGATTTGCTGTCGAGGTTGCCGGTGGGTTCGTCGGCGAAGATGACGCCCGGATCGTTGATGAGCGCGCGGGCGATGGCGACGCGCTGCTGCTCGCCGCCGGAGAGTTCCAGCGGCAGGTGATGCATCCGTTCGCCCAGGCCCACTTCGCCCAGGCTGTCCGCCGCGCGCCGGGCCCGTGCGCGGTCGTGCTGGCCGCCGATGATGGCTGGGAGCAGGACGTTTTCAAGGGCAGTCAATTCGGGCAAAAGGAAATATCCCTGGAAAATGAAGCCCATGCGCGTGTTCCGCAGCCGGGATTGCGCGCGGCGGCTGAGATCGTAAACGGACTGGTTTTCAAACAGCACCCGCCCACCGGCGGGCCGTTCCAGACCGGCCAAGGTGTAAAGCAGGGTCGTTTTGCCCGCGCCCGACGCCCCGACCAGAAAGACCGCCTCGCCCGCCTGGATTTCGAGCGCGATCCCCCGCAGCACGTCGAGCTTGCGCGCGCCGATGGTAAAGGACTGGCTCAGGTTTTCCGCGCGGATGACGACGGCAGGGTTGGCGATGGACGGGTCGATGCCGGGAACGTAAAGGGGCGGCGACGGGATGCAAGGTCTTGCTCCGGGGCCGGGCAACTCCTACGCTCGGGAGTTGATGAGTATCGCCGCCGCCCTGGCCGAACTGGAACGCTCTCCCGCGCTGCCCGACCACCTCGCCTATCTCCAGCGCGTGCTCGCGGAAGAACAGTGCCGCCGCGAGCAATTCGCCGGTGATCCTGACCGGGCGACGACCGCTGAATTTATCAACGGGCGGGTCTTGATCCATCCTCCGGCGCAGCCCGGCGAAACCGCTGCCAGCCTCTTCATCGCCAGCCTGCTGACCGCGTTTGCCACCCCACGCGCGGCGGGTGCGGTGTACCGGGGGCAAGGTCTCGTCCGCACCCGACGCAACGACTACCAGCCGGACGTGTGCTTTTTCACGGCCTCGAAATGCGCCGGTTTCGAGGCTGGCCAGAAAACCTTCCCGCCGCCCGATCTGATCGTCGAAGTGCTCTCGCCATCGAGCGAAGGCAACGACCGCGAACTCAAACACGAGGACTACGCCCGGCACGGCATCGGTGAATATTGGATCGTCGATCCCGAGGCCCGTCTGCTCGAACAATACGTCCTGTCGCGCGACGGGGAGGATTTCCGCTTACGAGCCCGGCTGAGCGCAGGCGGACGCTTGACGAGCGTGGTGCTCGCCGGCTTCAGCGTACCGGTGGCCGCGTGCTTCGACGCGCCGGAAAACCAGCGTGTTCTGCGAATGCTTGACCCTCTGGCGGAAGCTCCGTAAAAGAACGCGATGAGACAACGATTTTGGCTCTGCCTCCTCGCGCTGGCTCTGTTGAACGGCTGCGCCGACCAGCCCGCACAGCCGGGGTACACCCTGCCCACGCCGGGCAAAAACTCCGCCCTGGTTTGTTTCTACCGCGAACGCAAATACCAGGGCAGCGGCATCGTGTACCGCATCCGGGAAACGGGCCGGGAAATCGGCATCCTGCCCAACGGCAAGTTTTTCTACGTGTACGTCCCGCCCGGCGAACACATTTTCGAGGCGCACGGATTCATCAGCGAACCCGGCCGCGCCCGCCTGGTGGCCAAACCCGGCCGGACCTATTTCGTGAAGGCGGATTTTTCGACGGGGTTTTACGCCGCCCACCTCGACCTGAACATCATGAACGAAGACGAAGGCCAATCCATGACCGACCGCCTTCGCCTCAAAGAGCCGCTGGCGCCTCGTTAGCGCCGGTCGTCTGACAACCGCTTGTCGCTACCCGGCCACGAGTCGGGCCGTGCGGTGCTCCAACTCTGCCCAGAGCGGGGCGAGTTTCACCTTCTTGCCGATCTTCATCCCGGCGGTTCTGCATTTATCAAGGCAGGCTTGAAGCTCGGTCTGCGTCGGCTCCAGCGGATCGAGGGCACGCGCCAACGTCGGCATGACTTGCGTGCGCACGAACCGCCCCGGTCCGAGGCCCATCTGGATCAACGTATAGAGCGTTCCCAATGCTCCGAGCAGCACGGCGAAACCGGCAATCTGATCCCTGCGCGGCTCGAACTGGGTGAACGCGATGGCCAGCGCCGCGAGCGTCAGCAGGAGCGTTCCCGCGCACCCGAGGCCGGACTGCTTGTCCAGCGTGGAACTCGTGGCGTAGCGCGTTTCCACCCCGGGGTTGAGCAGACGGAAAGGTTCGAGCATCCGCTGGAGGCGTTCGTCGGGGTTGAGCACATGGGCAGTGCGCTGGATTTGCGCCTCCTGGGCGAGCCGCGCGGCATACACCTCGCGCACCCGGGGAAACGTCAGCCGCTCCAATTCGCTCAGGCCGATGGGCGCTTCCTTGGATTCCGCCGCGAACAGGGCGTATTTGAGCGGATCGGTCGCAAGCCGCAGCCCGCAGTCGGTGCATTCGATGACGTGGCCAACGAGTTTTCCCTGGCCGAACGACAGGTAGTAAATGTGGCTGGCCAGCCCCATCCGCAGCAGCCGGAAGGCGCGGATACCGTGGTCAATCGGACAGAATTCGGCGACGAGTCCCTGTTTCTTCTCGGTGCGTTTGGTTCCCCAGAAGATGAACATGAGCTGGAGGCGTTGGCGGCGTGATGATCGGACAGGCGGGCAAGGGAACTTGAGCACGGCCCGTGCCTGCTCGGAGGCAGAAAGGGTCCGCAGATTACGCAGATTTCCGCAGATGAGGAAGAAGGCGGCGGAGAAACCTTTTCATATCCTTCTGCAATCTGCGGAAATCTGCGTAATCTGCGGACATATTCTCAGCCATGCGTGTCCTCGTCGTTGAAGATGATGCCAAGATTGCTTCGTTCGTCGTCAACGGGCTGAAGCAAAGCGGCTTTGCCGTCGATCACGCCCCTGACGGCGAGACCGGGCTGGACCTCGCCCTGGCCGTCACCTACGACGCCGCCGTGCTCGACCTGAACCTGCCCAGGCTCGACGGCCTCTCGTTGCTGCGCCAGATCCGCCAGAAAAAAGTGGGGATGCCCGTGCTCATCCTCAGTGCCCGGGCCACCATCGACGACCGCGTGCTCGGCCTGCAATCCGGCGGCGACGACTACCTGACGAAACCCTTCGCGTTCTCCGAACTGCTCGCCCGCGTGCAGGCCCTCATCCGCCGCGCCAGCCGTGCGGACGCCGCCCCCGCCGTCCTTGCCGTGGCCGACCTGAAGCTGGACCCGTTCGCCCGCGAGGTCACGCGCGCCGGGCAGACGCTCGACCTCCAGCCACGCGAATACTCGCTGCTCGAACTGCTCCTGCGCCACGCCGGGCGGCCGGTCACCAAAACCCTGATCCTCGAAGCCCTGTGGGATTTCGGCTTCGACCCGCAGACCAACCTCGTCGATGTCCTCGTCCACCGCCTGCGCGCCAAGGTGGACCGCGATTTCCCCGTCAAACTCATCCACACCGTGCGCGGCGTCGGTTATGTCGTCAAAGCAGCGGCTTGAACAACTCTGGGGCAGTTTCGCGTTGCGGCTGAGCCTGTGGTACGCGCTCTCGTTCACGGCCAGCGCGGCGGTGCTCTTCGGCCTGCTGTACCTGTTGTTGGCGCAGCTTTACGAGCGCAACGAGAAACAGGTCATCACCGCGCGGCTCGACCAATGCGCCGCGTATTACCATCGCGGCGGTTTGTTTGCCCTGCGCGCGCTCGTGGACCGCGAGGACGACGGCGCGACGGACAACGCCAGCGCGTTTTTCGTGCGGGTCAACAACCGGCAGGGCCGCGTGCTGCTCATGCGTGCGCCGTTCGACTGGGTGCGCCCGGCCACGTCGTCCGCGCAAAATCCGCTCGGCGCGCCCGCGTCGGCGGACTGGCTGCGTCTCCCGCGTGACGCCCGCAGTGATTACCTCATCGCCTCGGCGGCCCTGCGCGACGGCAACGTGCTCCAGGTCGGCCGCAGCACGGACCGCAGCACCGCGCTCCTGCGCCCGTTCCTGACCGCGCTGGCTCTCGTGTTCGGCCCGACTCTCCTCCTCGGACTGACCGGCGGCGGCCTCTTCGCTTATCGCGCGACGGCCCCGGTGCGCGGGGTGCTGGAAACGGCGCGCCGGGTCATCAGCACGGGCAACCTTTCCGAGCGCGTGCCCGAGACCCAGGCCGCCAGCGAACTGGCCGAGTTGGCCCGGCAGTTCAACCGCGTGCTGGAAAAAAACGGCGCGCTCATCCGCGCCCTGCGCGAGGCGTTGGACAACGTCGCCCACGATCTGCGCACCCCGCTGACCCGCCTGCGGGCCTCCGCCGAAACCGCCCTCACCGGCGATGCCCCGCCCGCCGCCGCCCGCGAGGCCCTGGCCGATTGCGCCGAGGAATCCGAGCGCGTGCTGACCATGCTCAACGTCCTGCTCGACGTGACCGAAGCCGAGCAGGGCATGATGACCCTGCGCCGCGAGCGGGTCCCGGTCTCCGGCCTCTTGCAACAGGCGGTGGAGATGTACGACCTCGTCGCCGACGAGCGCCACCTCAAGGTCCACACCCGACTCACCGACCCTTGCGAGGCTAATATCGACCCCGCCCGTCTCCGCCAGGTCTTCGCCAACCTGCTCGACAACGCGCTCAAATACACGCCCGAGGGCGGCGAGGTCTGGGTCACCTGCACCCGTGATGAAAACGGCGGCATCCGCGTGACGATCCGCGACAACGGCGTGGGCATCCCGCCGGAGGAACAACCCCGCATCTGGGACCGCCTCTACCGGGGCGACAAGAGCCGTCAGCAGCGTGGTCTCGGGCTCGGGTTGAGCCTGGTCAAAGCCGTGGTCGAAGCCCATGGCGGGCGCGTGGAAGTCCAAAGCGCGGCGGGGAAAGGGGCGGCATTTACCGTGACGCTGCCGATGGTCTGACGGGTTCCACCCGCAGGGAAAGACGGCGGGCACACGGCGCGCGGAGGGCTGGATTTTGCGAGTGTTTTCCTGCGGGCGAGGCCGGGCACTGGCATATGTTTTGCTTTATTGGGGGGCGCGATGAGGCACGTCCTGCCCTGATCCGCCGCCGGTCCAGCCTCCACCATGGGGCCGTTTCGCGGCGGTGGATGCACACTTTTTCGACCCACACCCTCCATGAGCCCTTTGATCGTCATTCCAGCCTACAACGAAGCACAAAACATCGGCGTGTTGCTGGAGCGTCTGGAGAAGGCTTGCCCGGAGGCTTGCGCGCTCGTCGTCGACGATTCTCCCACGGAAGACACGGCGAACGCCGTCCGGCGGCACCCGGATTTCGAGCGGCGTGTTTTCCTGCTGCGCCGCCGGCACAAACGCGGCTTCGCCTCGGCGTGCGTCGATGGTTTCCGGTGGGCGCTGGAGCGCGATTTCGACTGCTGCGTGGAAATGGATGCCGATCTTTCCCACGACCCCGCGGATGTCCCGCGCCTGCTCAGGTCGATGGGCCCGGGCGCGGACGTGGTGGTGGGATCACGCTACCTCGGCGGCGTGCGCGTCTTGAATTGGCCGCCCGCCCGGCTGCTGCTCAGCCTGGGGGGAGGCGCTTACGTCCGGGCGTTGACCGGGCTGCCTCTGACCGACCCCACCAGTGGATTCAAGGCGATCAGCCGGGCCGTTTTGGAGCATTTGGATTGGTCGGCGTTCCGCTCGGAAGGATACGGCTTCATCGTCGAGATGCACTGTCAGGTGTGGCAGTTAGGCTTTGCGATCCAGGAAATCCCGATCACCTTCACGGAGCGGGAGGCGGGAACCTCAAAAATGTCTTTCGCCATCGCGCGCGAATCCGCCCTGAACGTGGCCATGCTGGGGGCGAGGCTCTTTTCCCGGTCGGCACGGACCCGCCTCCAGAAAGACCGCCCCGGCTGGGGAGGGCTGCGCTACGTGAGGAACGGCCATTAGAACGAGTGCTGCTCCCGCCGTCATGACCTCCGTCTACGAAACGCCCCTCCCCTCGCTCGAAACCGCCCCGCCACCGGCGGCGCCCGCCCGCTGGCTCCGACCCGCGATCATCGCCGCCACGTTGGTCCTGGCGGCTTTCCTGATCTTTGCCCGGCTCGGCACTTACGCCCTGTGGGACGACGAAGCAGCCACCGCGCTGGGCGCGAAAAGCATCCTGCTCACGGGCACCAACTCCGCGCTGATCGATCACGGCAACATCGTCGCCTTTCTCGACGGAAACGCGCTCCGGGGGTTCAGCAATCAGATCGAGCCGCTGCTGCCCGCTTATCTGACGGCCGCGTCCTTCGCGCTTTTCGGCAGCGACCCCTGGTCGGGCCGTTTGCCGTTCGCGCTTTTCGGTCTCGGCACGTTCGGCCTGATCTTGTGGTGGGCGCGCCGTGAGAGCGGGCCAAATCTCGTGGTCCTGGCGCTCGGCCTGATCGGAAACGTCTCGCTGATTTTATTTGTCCGCAATTGCCGGTACTACGCCGCGGCGATTTTCTTCTCCGTGGCGCTCGCGTATCTTTATTGCCGCCGGAAACCCACGGTGGGCACCGTGGCCGCTTTCGCGGGATTATCCCTGCTTCTCTTCACCTCGAACCTCCTCGATTTTGTCGCCTTTTACGCTTGTCTGGCGTTTGATTATCTCGTCTGGCGTCGCAAGCAATCTCCGCTCGGCTGGCGGCTGTTGCTCTGGCTGTTCGTCCCCCAACTCATCGTCGAAGGCACCATCATCGCCTTCTGGAACCCGCTGCAAACGGCGCATGGTGGCAACCTCTTGCAGAACAGCATCTGGGATAAGCTCACGTTGTTTTATTGGCAGTGGCGCGACACGAATTGTTGCGAGTTTTTGTGCTTGCCGCTGTTGTTGGTGGCCGCCGGTCTCGGCGTGGCGCGGCGTCACTCCTGGCTCGTGCGCGGCTGCGTGGCGCTCGCCGTTTACGTCACGGCTCTCACCGTGATTTCCCCGCAGGTGGTCCACAGGGACATTGTCGCCGACGTTCGCTATTTGACGCCGATCATCCCCCTGGCCATCGCCCTGGAGGCCATGACCCTCTGCCTCCTTTTCAAGGGACGCCCCGTGCTCCAGATCGGGGTGGCGCTCCTCGTTTTCGGCACGAACTTTCCGAGCGGCAGCTTCCGCTATTTCGACGGCGCCCGTTCCACGTTGGTCAGCTACCTGGGGGAACTGGCGCATCCGAAGCTCGAACCCTACACCGCCACCGCCGCGTGGATCAACGAGCACGTCGCCACGGGCCGGTCGGTCTGGGTGGAACCCAACGGCGCCGCCTATGCGGTCATGCTCCGCGCTCCCCGGGCGTTGTACGCCTGGCAATTCGTCTGGCCCCCGCGCCCCGCCTACGTCAACCTGCCGTTGATCCATTTTACCGGACAGATGCCTCCTGATTACTTCGTGGCCTTCGGCCCGTACCTCAAGGGGATGTGCCGGATGATGGAGCAGCAATATCGAGGCGCGGTGCAGTACGCTCACATTGCCACGATCAACGTTCCCTGGATAAATTCTTATCGACCGGAACTCTTCTGGCATGCGTTCGAGCCCGTCAGCGGGAGCCACGGCCCCGTTTACGTCTACGTCTTCCAGCGGATCGATCCGCCCCTCTCGGCTGACCTGACGACCACCCCGTAACTCACGCCACCGGCAGCAGCGGGAACTTCCTCCCTAGCACCGTCTGGCTGGGCACCTTCAACCAACGCTCCAGGGCCGTCGCGTACACGCTGCGGAAATCCACGTTGTACTTGATGTCGCCCTGATACAAATCAGTGAGGCTCGGATACTTGCCGTACAGGCCGGGCTTCACCCCGCCGCCGAGCAGGAACATCGGGGCCGCCGCGCCGTGGTCCGTCCCGCCGCTGGCGTTCTGCGCCACCCGGCGTCCGAACTCGCTGAACGTCATGACCATCACCCGGTTGAAGTTCCCCTGCGTCTTGAGGTCCGCGCAGAACGCGCCCAACCCGTCGCCGAGTTCCTTCATCAGCCGCTCGTGCGTCGGGGCTTGACCCTGGTGCGTGTCGTACCCGCCGTGGCTGACGTAGTACACCCGCGTCGGCAGCCCCCCGGCGATCATCCTGGCCACGAGGCTCAGGCTGTCCGCCAGCCGCGAATTGGGATACGCCGCGCCGGGCTTGGTCTTGCGGGCGATGGCGAGCACTTTGTCGGAGGAAATCTGCGCGTCGAGCGCCGTGCGTTCGAGAAAATCGAGTGAGCCGAGGTCCGACGCGTGCGCCGCCCCGCCCGCGCTGATCGACCCGATGGACCCGTCGCCGGAAGGGTCCTCGCTGCCGTCGGCCAGAGTGCCGGGCGCGTTGATCTGCCGGAAATACCGCTCGTCCGTGCTCATCTCGCCGTCGCTCTTTCCCTTGCCCTTTTTCTGGTTATCGATCCAGCGGTACTGCTCGGGGTTGGCGAACGTGACCCCGGTCGGATGCGGCGAGTTGAACGCCTGCGGCATCTGCCCGCCGATGGACACGCCGACCGTCGGCGCGGCTCCCTGGCAGCAGCTATCGAAGTAACTGCCCAGCCAGCCGTAGGGCTTCGATTTGTCGGAGTCGGACGCCGTTTGCCAGATTTCCGTCGAGCGGAAATGCGAGCGGTTCGGGTTGGGATAACCGACCCCCTGCACCACCGCCAGATGGCCCTCGTCGTACAACCCCTTGAGCGAGGTCAGCGACGGGTGCAATCCGCAATAGTCGTTGAGCCGGAGCGCCTTGTCCGCCTTGATTCCCAGCGAGGGACGCGCGGCGTGATAGGCGTCGTCGGCCCAGGGCGGCAGCATGTTCAAGCCGTCGTTGCCGCCCGCCTGTTGCAGGACGACGAGGATCGGGCCGTCCGTGCCGGTGACGATCTGGGTGGCGCTGTCGGCGGCCTGCGCGTTCAGGGCCAGGAACGTCTGGTCGATGAAGGCGGGCAGCGTCCAAGAAGCGGCCGCTCCCAGCACCGTGGAGCGCAGGAACGAGCGCCGGGTCTGGAGCGTGCCGCGCTCGTGGTTGGCTTCGGAATCGTGATGGTGGTCGCTCATGGAGAAGAGAAAGTTAGCAAAGTTGGAAGGCGGGCGTGCTCATCATCAGGTGCAGCAGGCCGGTGACGTTCTGGTCGGTGATACCCTTGCCGTTGGCGGCGATCACGTCCACGTATTCGATGAACGATTGCTGGTCCTTGGGCGCGAGCGGACCCTGGAACAACCGCGCGGCCAGCGTGCGCACCAGCGTCGCCGGGTCGGCGCGGGTTTCAGGCGGTGCGAGCTTCGCCACGTTGACCTGGGTCGGCGGCGCGATGGGCGGCGCGGGCGGCACCCCGTGGAGGCTCATCTCGGGCGTCAGGTCGAAATCACGCTCGGGCCGGGGCGTCGGCGCCCGCAGCAGCGAACCGGCGAGGTTGTAGCGCGTCAGCAGCGTGGACGTGCTGATCCACGCCTTGCCGCCGTCCCAGCCCTTGACGCTCGGCGGGTAAAACGGCACCTGGCCCATCTGCCGCAACGCCGCCGCGAGCGGGCCTTTGGGCGGCAACTCGATCTCCAACGCCCGCGCCGTCTGCACGGCCCACTGGATCGGACTTTTTATCTGCGTGCGCACCGCCGCCGCCGAATAAAATTCCTGGCTGGTGAACATCTGGTGCAACACCGGACGCAGTTCGTACCGGCTGGCGCGGATCGTGTTGGCCAGCGCGGCCACCAGCGGAGCGGGCGCGTTCTCGTAGGCGAAAAACGTCCACAATTTGTTGGCCAGGAACAACGCGCACGCCGGTTGCGCGAGGATCGCGTCGATGGCCTGGTCACCGTCGAGCACGTCGTTGCGCCCGAGAAAGGTTTTGGGCGTGTTGTCGTGCTGGCGCCCGTCGAAGCGGAACGCACTGTCGCGCGGGTCGATCCGGTAGCCCGTGAAGGCGCGCGCGCCCTCGGTCACGTCCTTTTCCGTGTAATGACCCTCGCCGAGCGTGAAAAGCTCCATCACCTCGCGGGCGAAGTTCTCGTTGGGATGCGCCGCCTTGCTTTCGCGCAGGTCGAGCCACTGGATCATCGCCGGATCGCGCGACATCGCCTTGACCAGCACGCCGAAATTCCCCCGGGCGTGCTCGCGGAACGTCTGGTTCTGCCGCCACATGAAGTAGGCGTCCTGCACCTTCTGCGCGCTGGTGGCGAAGTGCCCGTGCCAGAACAGCGTCATCTTTTCTTCCAGCGGATCTACGGATTCACGCATCCGGTCGAGCCACCACGCGCCGAGGTCGAGCATGTGCTGGGCGTTTTCCCGGCGGCGGGCCTGGCTGATTTCCCGGCGCGCGGCCCTGGTGGCGGCATCGTCGCCGGGTGGCACGTTGGCCTTGGCCTGCATCGCCTGTTCCCGCAGCGCGGCGAAATCGGTCGGTTTCGCCCAGCCGGGCGCGGGAGAGGGGACCGGGGCGGCGGGTCCGTCCACGAGGTATTGCACCGTGGCCGCCATGCCCGAGCGCACC
This sequence comes from uncultured Chthoniobacterales bacterium, assembly GCA_964250695.1. Classification (GTDB taxonomy): domain Bacteria; phylum Verrucomicrobiota; class Verrucomicrobiia; order Chthoniobacterales; family SZAS-18; genus CAHJWO01. The sequence continues at coordinate 81,108 of CAXUGY010000008.1, forward strand.
AGCGAATCGACGTGCGCGGGCGTGCCCCCGAACCCGGTGCGGTTGAGCAGATGGGCGGCTTTGGTCAGGTACCATTCCTGGGCGGGCAGCGGCGTGAGCATCGTTTGGAGATATCAACAGGGGCCGCGGCGGGAAGTTGCGCGGAATCTGCGGACAAATCCGCCTTGTGACGCTCCCGTAACCTTTTGGTTCCTTTCAGGCGGGAAAACAGTATGTTGTCGGCTCTCGCGCCGTCTAATAAAAGGAGGGCTTGCCGGTTTCCTGGCGCGGGAACGCCCCGCTTCCTGCCATTTTCATGCGCTTTACCAACCTGACCCGTCACACCGAGATCGGCGCCAATTCCTACCTGCTCGAACTCGGCGGCCAGCGTGTGGTCCTCGACTGCGGGATGCACCCCAAACACGAGGGCGACGAAGCCACCCCGAACCTGCGCCTCGTGCCCGACGGCGAACTCGACGCCATTTTCGTGAGCCACGCCCACCTCGACCACATCGGCAGCCTGCCCGTGCTGATGCGCCGCCAGTCCCGGGCGCGCGTGTTCATGAGCCCGCCCACGGCCTATCTCGGGGAGGCGTTGCTGCACAATTCAGTCAACGTCATGGCCCGGCCCAACGGCACGCCCCAGGCCAACGGCCACGGCGGGCGGCCCCAGGCAGCGGCGGCGAACCTGCTTTTCACGCACCGCGAGGCCGACCAGTTCGCGCAAATCTGGCAGCCCTGCGCGCTACGTCAACTCTGGAACCTGGAGGGCGAGCGCGTTTCGCGGCCCGGCGAGCACGAAACCACCTTCGAGTTTTACGACGCCGGACACATTCTGGGCAGCACGGGCATTCTCTTTCGTTCCGAGGGCAAGCGCGTCTTTTACACGGGCGACGTGAATTTCGCCGACCAGACGGTCAGCCAGTCCGCCGGGTTTCCCGGTCTCAACGGCGAAACGGACCAGGAACCGCTCGACGCCCTGATCGTCGAAACGACGCGCGGCGACCATCCCGCCGCCCCCGGCACCGAACGCACCCGCGAGGAGGAACGCCTCGCCGCTTGCATGAAAAAGGTGTTCGCGCGGGACGGCGCGGTGCTGATCCCGGTGTTCGCGCTGGGCAAGACGCAGGAAATGTTGGCGACGTTCATGAATTTCAAGCAGCGCGGCTTGCTGGGCGACGTGCCGATCTACATCGGCGGCCTGAGCACCAAGATGACCGAGATTTACGACCGTTTCGCCGACAGCACCCCGCGCCTGCTGCCGGGGATTTCGTTGCTGCACTCGGTCGCGCCTTACGTCCTGAGCGGGCGCGAGGCGGGCTCGTCGCCCATCAAGCCCCGGCGCATCTACGCGCTTTCCAGCGGCATGATGACCGAGCACACCCTTTCCAACGTCTTCGCCCGCCGGATGCTCTCCGACCCGCGCCACGCGATCTTCTTCGTCGGCTACGCGGACCCCGAATCGCCCGCCGGCAAGCTGCGCGCCACCAGGGACGGCGACCTGGTGCAGCTCGATTCCGAAGCCCCGCCCGTGCAGCGGCGGTGCCAGGTGGAAGTGTTCGATTTCAGCGCGCACTCCCGGCGCGACGAGATCCTCGCCTACATTTTGCAGATGAAGCCCAAGAAGGCGATCCTCGTCCACGGCGACCCCGGGGCGATTGCCTGGTTCCAGCAGGAACTGGCGGCGCAGGCCCCGGGGATGGAAGTGATCGTCCCGCCGCCGGGCGTGGCGGTCGAGATTTGATTCGCAACTTTTTCCGGTCAGGTCAGGAACAACCGGCCCCCGCGCGACGAAATGGTGGCACACCCGTTTGGTAAAATCCCATGCAACCCCGCCATTTCACGATCCTGCCCATTCTCCTCGCGGTGGGTTACATCCTGGTCAAAACCCTGTTCACGCCGACCTACGTCAATCCCGAGACCGGCACCAAGCATCACGTCGGCATGGACCCGCAGCAGGAACAGGCGCTCGGCCTGCAATCCTACCAGCAGGTGCTCCAGCAGGAAGGGGCCAACCGCATTACCAGCGGGCCGGAAGTGGAGATGGTCACGCGGGTCGCCCGTCGGCTGGCGTCGGCCGCCGCCGAGAAGAGCCAATTGCAATTACAGTGGCAGGTGAGCGTGATCCGCTCGGACGAGGTCAACGCGTTCTGCCTGCCCGGCGGCGAAATCGTGGTGTACACGGGCATCCTGTCCGTCGCCCAGGGGGAGGAAGGGTTGGCCACCGTGCTCGGCCACGAAATGGCGCACGCCATCAGCCGCCACGGTTCCCAGCGGGTCTACCGCCAGCAGATGGAACAGGCCGCCATGATGGGCGCGCAGGGCAGCCTGGCCAACATGGATTATCAACAGCAGCAAAGCATCATGGCCGCGCTGGGGGCCAGCACCAAATATCTTCGCGCGCTGCCGTTCAGCCGCGAACAGGAGTCCGAGGCGGATCACATCGGCCTGCTCTACATGGCGCGCGCCGGGTACGATCCGCACGCCGCGCTGGAGTTCTGGCAGCGCATGGACGCGCAGACCAGCCGGGGCGCGCCGCCGCCGTTCGCCAGCGACCATCCTTCCAACGGCGTGCGCATCCAGCAGATTCAAAACCTGATGCCCGACGCCGAAAAAGAGTACGCCAATTCCCGGATGAAAAACACCCGGCAGCCCACGCAGCAGACCGGCCTGTAGCGGCCCTCTTGCCCGCATGTTGCTGACGAGCGATTACGACTACCCGCTGCCCGCGCACCTGATCGCGCGCTACCCGCCCGCCGAACGTTCCGGCGCGCGGATGATGGTCCTGCACCGTGCGGAACGCCGGATCGAACACCGCGCGTTCACGGATTTCCCAGGCTACCTGCGCCCCGGCGACCTCGCCGTGCTCAACGACGCGCGCGTCATCCCGGCCAGCGTCGCCGCCAATGACGGCGCGCTCAGCCTGCTCGTCGTCGCCCGGTCGGAACCGACGCTCTGGACCTGCCTCGTCAAACCCGGCCGCAAGGCGCGTCTCGGCGCGACGGTCCGCGTGGGCGGGGTCCATGGCACCGTGGAAGCCATCCTCGCCGACGGCGAGCGCGTCATCCGTTTCGACGACGTGATCGACCTCGACCGCCACGGCGCGCTGCCCCTGCCGCCGTACATGGAACGCCCCGCCGACGCCACCGACACCGCCCGCTACCAGACCGTGTTCGCCCGCTCGCCGGGAGCCGTCGCCGCGCCGACCGCCGGGCTGCACTTCACGCCGGAAATCCTCGCAAAGTTTCCGCACGCGTTCCTGACGCTGCACGTCGGCGTCGGCACGTTCAAGCCCGTCAAGGCCGACGACCTGAGCGCCCACCGGATGCACGCCGAACGCTTCGAGATCACCCCCGCCGCCGCCGCCGCCATCAACGCCCGGGCCGCGCGTCTCGTGGCCATCGGCACGACGACCGTCCGCGTGCTCGAAGCCTGTGCGCGCGACCCTGCCGGGCGGATCATCCCCCAGCAAGGCGAGACCAGCATTTTCATCCATCCGCCGCAGACCGTGCAGCGAGTGGACGCCCTGCTCACGAACTTCCACCTGCCGAGATCGACGCTGTTGATGCTCATCAGCGCCCTGGCGGGACGTGAGTTCGTGCTGGAGGCCTACCGGGAGGCCGTGCGCGAGAACTACCGGTTTTTCAGCTACGGCGACTGCATGTTGATCGTGGATTGAAACGGGCCGCCGTCCGCCCGTGGCCGACGCGACTTTGACAGGGCGGATTGCACCGGATAATAGTTCGGGCGTTGCGTACAGCCTTTGCTTCTCAAATGAAAACCCTGCTCAAAACCTCGCTCGTCTCGACCCTCGCCGTGTTCGCCCTGACCGCTGGCCTGTCGGCCAAAACCATCGGCTCGGGCAACGTCACCACGGAAACCCGTCAGGCCACCGGTTTCCATAGCGTCGATCTGCGGAGCAACGGCAACGTGATCATCACCCAGGGGGACACCGAAGGCCTGGTCATCGAAGCCGAGGATAACGTCCTGCCGCTCATCGAAACCAGCGTCACGGCAGACGGCACCCTGCTCATCGCGTTCAAGGCGCGCGAGGAAATTCACGTGACAAAACCCGTGATTTTCAAGGTGGCGGTCAAAACGCTGGACGCCGTCGTGCTCTCCGGTTCGGGCAGCGTGAGCGCCAAAGCCTTGAAAGCGGACCGTTTCACCGTCCAACTGCGCGGCTCGGGCAACCTCGATCTGGGCGGCCTGGAAATCGGCGCCCTGACGACCGCCATCGACGGCTCCGGCAACGTGAAGCTCGCGGGCCACGCCAAGACCCAGACCGTCGATGTGAACGGCTCGGGCGACTACGAAGCGGCGGCGTTGCAGACCGCGGCGGCGACCGTCAACGTCGCCGGTTCCGGGGATTGCGAGGTCGCGGCCAGCGAAACCCTCGCGGTCAACATCAGCGGTTCGGGCGATGTCAGCTATTACGGCACCCCGGCGGTGACGAAGAAAATCAGCGGTTCGGGCAGCGTCGATTCCCTCGGAGCCGGGAAGTAATCAGCGACCCGCTAATAGGTCAACCCTCCAGGGCGGCCAGCCGTTGGAGCCGCCCGCCGGTCCTGACGTGGAGAAAGGCCGCCAGCGCCAGCAGCCCGCAGTGGTAGAGAACCAGCGCGGTGTACGACGGGCCGTAACGTATGAGGACCCCCGCCAGCGCGGCGCAGAGCATGTTGCCCGCGAACATGATCGCCACCGCCACCGCCAGCGAGAGCCGTTTGAGGGACAGCGAGAGGAACGCGATCAGGTGGAGAAAGAGCAACCCCTGCGCGCCGATGAAAAACATGGCGAGCCAGAAATCCTTGGAGGCGAACGCCTCGTTCACATCGCGGTGCCGGTGCGCGACCACGTACCCCACGCCGACCCCCGCGAACGCCAGCGCCGGCACGGTGCTGAGCAGCAGCGCGCCGACTTTCTGGTAGGCGATGCGCGGGACCGACAGGGGCAACCCGACCAGTCCCGCCAGCGTCTTCCCCTGGATTTCCGAGCGGAAAATCCGCCCCGCGCCGAACGCCAGTTCGACCGCGAACAACAGGAAAAACGTTTCCATCAACCCGGCTCCCAGTTGCAACTCGTAGTCGGTGGGAGGACTTCCCCGGTACGCCAGTTTGATGTTGAACCGGAGGACCAGCACGAGGCAGAGGTAAACCCCGAGCTTCACGAGCGCGGTGTTCCACCCGCCGTGGAGCAGGAAGAAATCCTTCCACCACACCGCTCCCTCCCAGGCGCGCCCCGCGCCCGGCATCCCGAAGCGCGCCAGCCGCCACGCCGGGAGCTTCCGTGTGAGCGCCCCGGGACGGCGTTCGCGGGTGAACCGGTCGAAACCCCACCACGCCAGCAAAAAGAACAGGACCCCCAGCGCGAGGTTGCTGACCACCTGAAACCCGAACAGCCGCCCGGCGAAACCATTGGTCAGAATGCTTTCGAGTTGCCCGAAAACCGACGTTCGGCCCAGGGTCTGCAACCCCCCGGTGACGACCGCCAACGCGGCGTTGTTCTGCTGGACGACGTGAAAATGATTGACCAGCAAGCCGACCAGCCCCAACCCCCAGATGGGCAGGAGAAAGCACAGCAGCAGCGAGAGGCCGGTGACCACGCTCGCCACGCCGACCCGCGCGAAGATCACCGAAAACAGCAGCGCCAGGTTGCACACGAAAAAGATGTAAGCGCCCAAGGAAAAATAGGCCGCGAGCACTTGATGAATGGACACCCCGCCCAGCGTGACGGCCAGCAGCGTGAAAGGCAGTTGCACCAGCAGCAACAGTCCGATGCCGAGCAACCGGCTGCTGGATTTGCCGAGCAGGATGGTGAGCGGCCCGAGGTTGGTCATGCGCAGCAGCCCGAGCGTGCCTTCCTCCTTTTCCTCGGCGATGGCCCCGGCGAAATAGCTGAGGCCGGTCAGCGTGATGAAGAAGAAATTGGTGAAGACGACCTTGCTGAAAAACGCCAGGCCCGGCGCGCCCGTGTAGACGTAGGAACTCTGCGAGGTCAGCAGCATCAGCAGGATGAAGCAGATCAGTCCGCCGCGCACGAAGTAGGTCTGCTTGAGGCGGTTGTCCTCGCGCAGGGAACGGGTCAGGAGCGCGAACGCAGGAGTGTGGAAGGAAAACATGAAAAGGCGAAGGGTGGGCTGGGACGCGCAAACTTTTAACGCGGTTCTGTCATCGTTTGCAAAATGATTGCTCCATTGAGCAAAGCCACCCGCCGCGCAGCGGACCTCCCTTTTCCGTCAAGCCTCCTCCGTCGGCGTTCGGCGGATCGTGCTGACCTCTGCGGCAGCAGGAGACACGGTTCTCGCCGTGGACTCGAAGCCGCTCAAGGCACTGTTATCTTCCAGAATCCGGTTGAGCAGGTTGAGGTTGGCGGTGACGACGGCGGGCCTGCCCTCCAGACTTGCGTCCTCCAGGGCCAGATCCACCTGCGCTTCGATCCGCGCCAGATCGCTCTGGATTTCGGCCAGGCTTTCGGCGCGGCGGCGGGCGTTGGACAAACGTTTGCGGGTTAGTTCGAGCGTCGCCTGCTTGGATTCGCGCAACGAGGCCGAGAGCGCGTCGCCACCGGCCAGTTCGCGTTCGAGCGCGGCGCTCTGGCGGGCGAGCACGTTTTCGTCGAACTGTTGATTGGCCGTTTGCAGGTTGCGCTCGGCGACGAGCAGGCGCAGGTGCAGCGCGCCGAGGCCGCGCACGGCGTCCA
>CAXUGY010000009.1:0-79601 GCA_964250695.1 uncultured Chthoniobacterales bacterium
GCCAGGCGACGCAGGCCACGATTGAGAACGAACGCCTGAGCGCGCTGACGATGCTCGCCGCCGGGGTGGCGCACGAGATCGGCAACCCGCTCAATTCGTTGACGATCCATCTGCAACTCATGGAACGCAAACTGAGGAAGCTGCCGCCGGACCAGCGCAACGATCTGGACGAGCCGTTGCGCATCGCACGGGAGGAAATCCGGCGGCTGGATTTTATCGTGAGCCAGTTCTTGCGCGCGATCCGGCCCGGCGAAGTGCTGACGGCCCCGGCGGACGTCAACGCGGTGCTGGAGGAATCGGTGTCGTTTCTGACCGCCGAAATCGCCGACCGCGATATTCTGGTCGAGTTGGAACTGGACAAAAAATTGCCGCCGCTGGAACTGGACCGTGACCAGATGAAGCAGGCGTTTTACAACGTCATCCGCAACAGTTTCCAGGCGATGAAAAGCGGCGGCATCCTGCGGATTGCGACGACGCTGGAGCCGGATTACGTCGCGGTGGCGTTCGCGGACACCGGCGGGGGCATCGCGCCCGAGAACATGGGCAAGGTGTTCGACGCCTACTACACGACCAAGAGCAGCGGCAGCGGGCTGGGTCTGTTGATCGTGCGGCGCATCGTGCGCGAGCACGGCGGAGAGATCGAATTGCGCAACGACACGGGCCGGGGGCTGACGGTGACGATCCGCCTGCCGCACGGGGACCGCCGGGCGCGGATGCTCGGCTGGGCGAAGGAAGAAAATTGATTATGCAAACCTGGAAGATGTCCGTGTTGACCGCCGTGCTTTGCGGCGTCTTGGCAGGGTGTCAGCGTGCCCCGCAGACGGCAGTGGACCTGCAAAAGCGCCTGCCTCGCCAGTTCCAGGGAACAATTCATCTGCAAGGCGAGCCGCAGGCGCGCCAGATCGTCGTCGAGCCGCACGATTTCACCGTGCTCGATGCGCACACGCTGGAGTTCAACCGCGTGCGCTACCAGCTTGCGGACGGCGGTGGGGTCGGTGCGGCCGGGGACGCGGAGATTCGGGGGACGATCTCCGCGCCGGGACTTGCCATCCACCTGGAAGGCGTGGCGGGAACGGCGGACGTGGCAGGCGGCGACGCGTTCAAGGCCGGGACGTTCTACGGCACGCTCAGCGGTGATTTACAGAAACTCGACGCCACGTGGAAGACGGGGTTTGGCCAGGAAGTGACGCTCAAGGTCCAGGCGGCGCCGTGAGGAGGCCCAGCCGCGCCTGTGGCGTGTTTCCGGCGATCATCTGTTCCCGGATGCTGGCCGCATGGACGGCCAGGTGGTGGCGGCGATACCAGGCGTGCGCGGCCCCGGCGGTGGCGTCGAGGATTTCGGGCGAGGCTTCGCGGCTGCCCAGCCGGTAGTGGACGTTTGGCGCGAGGCCGTCGAGGTTCTGTTCGCGGTTTTCGGCGAAGGTGACTGGCAACAGGCGATGCGCACAGTACGCCCCGAAAATGCTCGATTTCGCCAGAAAGGAAACCGGGTAGGTAAAATAACCGGCGAACGATTCCGCAAACAACGCGCCTGCTTCGGCGGCAGGCAGGGGACCGGCCTCCACCAGCGGCACGGGCAGCAAGTGGTCCAGCGGCATCCCGAGGGGACTGCCCACGTCGATGACGCGCTCGATTGGCAGACGGCGGCAGGTTTCGATCAGGTCGGGCAACCGGCGCGTGTAGGCTTCCGCGCGCCAGTGACCGCTGCCGAAGACGATCATTTGCCGACGGCGGGCCGCGAGTGACGTGGGTGCGGCGGGTTCACCGAGATTGGCGAAAACGGGGCAGACTTCCAGGTGTCCGCCCACGGGCACGCCACCCACCGCGCGCAGTTCCTCGGCGGCCACGGTGGTCGTGATGCGCCGGATGTCGGCGAGGCGGCCGATGCGGCTGGCAACGGACTTTTGCAGCGGACTGGTCCAGAACGCGCTCGACCGGATGGAACCACCGCTGGCGTAGGTCTCGTGAAACAGCACGAGCAGGCGGGCGGCGGGCACGGCGCGCTTCCAACGTTCGAGGGCGGACGCCAGCCAGAACGGGCAGCCGCGCCGGGCATAACCGTAGCCGACGTAATGCAGCAGAACCGGCGTCGGCTCAGCGCCGGTGGGGAGCAGCCGCAGGAGTTCGCGGGCCGTGCGGGCGCGGACGGTTTCGGCGGGGAAGGCGGCGGGGTCCGCGCGCTGGTCTCGCCAGGAAGGATCGCCGACGATGAAGCGCGTTTCGACCCCGTGGCCGGCGTGCAGGGCTGCCGCCAGCAGTGCCGCGTTGTCGCCGACCCCACTGATCGCCGGGGGCAGGACCGGGACGATCTGGACGAGTGCAGAGGAAGCGGGAACCATGGAATGGTCCGCAGATTACGCAGATTTCCGCAGATTGGAAGAAAACGGCGGCGAAACCTCTGGTCTCTCTTCCTCCGCCATCGGCGGAAATCTGCGGACAAATCCGGCCATCGCACGCACCGGGAATCAGACCTTCGCCTTGAGCACCAGCAGTTCCGGCCGCTCGAACCGCATCGTGCGGGTTTCCGCGTTGAACGCCGTGGACCCGCTGCCGCCGAAACGCGCCTCGTTGCTGGAAAATAGCAGCCGGAAATTCGGCCCTTCGTCGATGCCCATCTCACCGGCGCTGCCGCCCGTCAGGCTGAAAACCACCATGCACATTTCCCCGGCGTTCGGCTCCGTGTAGACGATGGCCGCCGCCTCACCGCCCAGGGCCACGGCCTGCCAATCGGCACGCCCTCGCCGCCGCAACGCCGGTTCCGCGCGCCGCAGCCGCAGGGCCTCCGTGTAAAGCGCGAGCGTCGTGGCGTGCAGTCCTTCTCCGCGCTCGGCCCAGTTCAGTTTGGACGCGTTGAAGGTCGATTCCGCCTGCGGATCGGGGATGCGCTTGATGCTCTCCTCGTCCGCAAACGCCGCGAACCCCTTGAACTCCTTGCGCCGACCCTCCGTCACCAGCCGACCCAGTTCCGCATTGTGGTCCGTGAAGTACAAAAACGGCGTCGAGGCTGCCCACTCCTGCCCCTGGAAAATCAGCGGCGTATACGGCACCAGACACAGCAGCGCGCTGGCCGCCCGGTACGCTTCCGGGCTGCACGACACCGTCAGCCGTTCGCCGAACGCCCGGTTGCCCACCTGGTCGTGGTTGGAAATGCAGTAGCAGAACGCGTGCGGCGGCAACTGCGCGCAGGGCGTTCCCCGCGCCTGGCCATGGTTGCCCGACTCCTGCCCCCGGTAGTGCCAGCCGTTGGCCAGCGTGTCGGCGAGTTCCTCGGTCTCGCCCGTAAAATCGCGCAGGTACGATTCGCGCTCGCCGGTCAACGCGACGCGTACGCTGTGGTGGAAATCGTCCGCCCACAGGCCGTCCAGCCCCGTGCCGCCGTCGGCCTCGGGCGTGGCGAGGAACGCGGCGTTGCGCTCGTCCTCCGCGAAGACGAACCCGCCCCGCGCATGGACCGCCTCGGCGATTTCCGCCAGAACGTGCCGGTCCGTCTCGTCGATGATGGCATGGATCGCGTCGAGCCGGAAGCCGTCGATGTGAAACTCGTCCATCCAGTACACCGGATTGCCCAGGAAATACTCGCGCACGGGGGCGTTGTGTTCGCCGTCGAAGTTGAGCGCGTCACCCCAGGGCGTCTTGTGGGCGGGATTGAAATAACTCTTCGTGTACGCGCCGAGATACGCGCCGTCGGGTCCGAAGTGGTTGTAAACGGCGTCGAGCATCACGGCGAGACCATGGGAATGGGCGGCATCCACGAGGGCGCGCAGGTCGTCCGGCTGACCGTAAGCGCGGGACGGCGCGTACAAAAACACGCCGTCGTAGCCCCAGTTCCAGCGGCCCGGAAAATCGGCCAGCGGCATGATTTCAAGGCCGGTCGCGCCGAGTTCGACCAGCGCGGGCAGCTTGTCGATGGCGGCGCGGAACGTCCCTTCCGGCGTGAACGTGCCGACGTGCAGCTCGTAAATCACGAGTGAGTCGAGCGCAGCCTTGGGCCTTTTGTCATCGTGCTGCCACGCGTAATTGTACGGCTCCATCACCATCGACGGCCCGTGGACCCCCTGCGGCTGGAAGCGCGAAACCGGGTCGGGGAACGTCTTCCCCTCGTCGCCGTCCAGCCGGAATTTGTACAGGTCGCCCGCCCGGCCCTGCGCGTCGTCGCCCTGGAAATAGCCGCCTTCCGCCGCCGCCAGCGCGACCGTGCGGATCGGCAGGCCAGCTTCGGAAAACACGACGGTCTCTACCCCCCGCGTCTCCGGGGCCCAGACGCGGTAGCGGACCCCGCCGCCGTCCGTCAGGACGGCAGCGCCGGGAGGAGGTTGGACGGCAGACATGACAGGAAAGTTTCTGACGGATTGAGTTTATCAACGGTGAGGCAAGCACCGTGCGCGTGTCAGGGAAGCGAAGCGATGGCTTGGCAACCGGAGCGGCTATGAAAATTGGTAAAGAACGAATAGCAAATCCAGACAGGAAGTCAATCGAATTGTGAAATTATTTCACGCACGTGAAAACACCATGCGACTTCAGCGTGATGCCATCGAACCTGCCTCGTTTCCAAGTGCAACCCGGGAACGAGGCAGAAACGAGGGAGCAGAGTACAGCGGAACCATCTCATCATCTCAACGCAACGTGATCGAGCTTTCCTCGCCTTCGACCAACCGCAGCAGGCACAGCGAACGGTCGATGAGCTTGATCGCCTGCCCGGCCTGCATGATGCGCGTCGGTTCGATGAACCCCGTGTCCTCCGCCGTGTCGAGCAACAGACCCCAGCGCACGTCCACCCGCCCCGGCAGCGTGAAACGTTGCGCTTCGTGGTTCGCGTTGAACAACACCAGAAACGTCTCGTCCACGATGGGCTCCCCCTGCTCGTCGCGCACGTCCATCGTCTTGCCGCTCAGCAACATCCCCACGCAACGCACGAAGCTCGCGTTCCACTCTTCGTCGTTCATCTCCGTGCCGCCGGGATTGAACCACATGATGTCCTTCACGTCCTGCCCGCGAATCTTGCGGCCCTGGAAGAACTTGGGCCGCCGGAACACCGGATGCCCGTGGCGCAGCTTGATGAGGTTCTGCGTGTAAGAGAGAAGCTGCTGCGCGGGTTTGTCGCGTTTCCAGCCGAGCCAGGAAATCGCGTCGTCCTGGCAGTACGCGTTGTTGTTGCCGTACTGGGTGCGCCCGTACTCGTCGCCGCCGAGCAGCATCGGCACGCCCTGGCTCAACATCAGCGTCGCCAGGAAATTGCGCCGCTGGCGTTGGCGCAAGGCGTTGATCTTCTCGTCGTCGGTCGGGCCTTCCGCGCCGCCGTTCCAGGAGTGGTTGCTGTTGTCGCCGTCGTTGTTGTTTTCGCCGTTGGCCTCGTTGTGCTTGTCGTTGTAGCTGACGAGATCGTTGAGCGAGAATCCGTCGTGACTGGTGATGAAATTGATGCTGGCGTAAGGCCGCTTGCCGCTGGTCTGGTACAGGTCCGAGCTGCCGCTGATGCGATAGGCAAACTCACCCACCTGCGAGTCGTCGCCCTTCCAGTATTTGCGCACCGTGTCGCGGTAACGCCCGTTCCACTCGGTCCACAACACCGGAAAATTGCCCACCAGATAGCCGCCCATGCCGATGTCCCACGGCTCGGCGATTAATTTGACCTGACTCAACACCGGGTCCTGGTGGATGATCGCCAGGAACGCCGAATACTTGTTGATGTCGTTCTCGCCGCGCACCAGCGTCGCCGCGAGGTCGAAGCGGAACCCATCGACGTGCATCTCCGTCACCCAGTAGCGCAGGGAATCGACGATCATGCGCAACACCGTCGGGTGCAGCACGTTGAGCGAGTTGCCGCAGCCCGTGAAATCCAGGTAGTACCGTGGATCGTCGGGCATCAGCCGGTAATACGTCGGGTTATCAATGCCCTTGAACGAGAGGGTCGGTCCGAGGTGGTTGCCCTCCGCCGTGTGGTTGTAGACCACGTCGATGATGACCTCGATCCCCGCCGCGTGCAGGTTCTTGACCATCTGCTTGAACTCGCTCACCGACGCGCTGCCCGGTCCGCTGGCCGCGTAGGAGTGATGGGGCGCGAAATAGCTGATCGTGTTGTAGCCCCAGTAGTTGACGAGCTTTTTCTCGGTCAGGTGCTGATCCTCGACGTGCTGGTGGATGGGCAGCAACTCGATGGCCGTGATGCCCAGTTCCTTGAGGTACTTGATCGACGCCGCGCTGCCCAGGCCCGCGTAGGTGCCGCGTTCCTTTTCGGGCACGTCGGGATTCTGGATGGAAAACCCTTTGACGTGCGCCTCGTAGATGATCGAGCGGTGCAGCGGCGTGCGCGGCAGTTCGTCCGTGCCCCAGTCGAACGCCGGGTCGATGACGATGCTCTTGGGCATTCCCCAGGCGTCGTCGCGGTAGTCACGGATGGAATCGGTCCCGTCGCCCATCTCGTAGGCGTACATCTCCGTGCCCCATTCCACGTCGCCGCTGACCGCCTTGGAATACGGGTCGAGCAGCAGCTTGGAAGCGTTGAAGCGCAGGCCCTTTTCCGGCGCATACGGCCCGTACACCCGGAAGCCGTAGTGCTGGCCGGGGCGGATTTCGGGCAGAAAGGCGTGCCAGACCTGGTCGGTGTACTCCGTCAGCCGCACGCGCACGCTTTCGGTTTCCGAGTCGGCATGGTCGAAGAGGCACACGTCCACGCCGGTGGCGTTCTCGCTGAACACGGCAAAATTGACACCCTGGCCGGTCCACGTGGCGCCGAGGGGATAGGGGGTTCCAGGCCAGACTTTGATGGGCATAAATCGGGGAATGGTTTACGACGAAAAGGGCGCGCCGGATTCCAACGATCCGGACGACCGTTTAGCATCGGACAACGGAGCCCTCGCGGCGGTGACGAACCGGGCGAAATTTAAAAAGCCGGACCCGCCTACTTCCCCTGGATGGCCGCGAGAGCCTTTTCCGCGTCGCTGACGCGCAGCACCATCAGCCCCTGTTCGCTGGCTTGGCCCGTGGCCAAATAGGCGTATTCGATGTTCACCTGCGCCCCGGCCAGATGGTGCGCGACCTTGGAAAGACTGCCCGGGTGGTTGTCGATCTCGCAGAGCAGCACCCTGTTTTCGACGGTCAGCGTGCCGTGCTCCTCGAAGATCGCCAACGCCTTGTCCGTGTCGCTGACGATCATCCTCACCACCGAGTGATCGACCGTGTCGGAAATCGTCAGCGCGAGGATGTTGATGTTCGCGGCGGCCAGCGAGTCGCAAACGGCGGCCAGCGTCCCGGGCGTATTTTCAAGAAACAGGGCGAGTTGAGTGGCGATTTCCATGAGGGAGACCTTTCACGCGCTCCGCCGTTTTGTCGATGCCCGATTTAGCCGATGAACCGCCCGTGCTGCACGGACTCCTTCGGCACCCGCCGATCCAACTCCTCCACCCCCGCCAGGAACGCCACCACGCCCACGCCGATCTTGCTGACCACGTCCGCCACCGTGTACGCCAGGTGTACCCAGTTCAGGTCCGCCGCCGGGAACAACACCGGCGCCAGATAACCCAGCGGATACACGCCCCAGACCGTCACGGTCGTCAGCGCCATCAGCCGGAACGCGTGGCCGCTCTCGTCGTCCGCGCGCCCGCCGTAGCGCGGCCCCAGACGCACGAACAACACGGAGGGAATCACCAGGTAGCCCAGCGTCGAGACCGTCCCCCAGAACAGGTGCCGCCCGACGAGCAGCGCGCCGTCCGCTCCGAACTGCTGGTCGCCGATGCTCCCGGTGATGACCATGAAGAAATCCGCTCCCAGCAGCAGCGCGATCCAGCCCGCGATCTCGCGCGGCTTGACCTTGAGGGCGAGCACCATCTTGAGCAGCAGCAGCGGCGTCGTCACCGCCCAATCCATGTAGCGGTATTGGCCGATGGCGAAAAACGCGTCGTGGATCACCCGCCGTTTGCCGCCGGGGTCCTGCGCCACCAGCACCACCTGGTGCAGCATGTCGTGGTAATAATAACGGATGAACGCGTAGGAAGCCGCCGCCACCAGACAGATCACCGCCGACAGGGTCGTCGAGGTCCGGTGCCACGGCGCGACGCTGGGGCGGCTGCTGAGGAAAAAGACGGATCCGGCGGCGAAACTGAACATCGCGGCCACGAAAAAAAGCTCCGTGACCATCGGCAGCAGGCCAACTTCTCGCGCGGTGGGAACGAACGTTTCTGGAAAAGTCATGACAACTGGGCCAAGTGAAGCACCGATGCCGCCCGCTTGCACCCGAAACCGCGCCGTTCTTTACGGTCTCCCCTGGCTGGCGGCGGTCGCGGCGGTCGCGGCGGCGTTGGGTTTGCCGGGGGCGCGGGCCGATTCACTGGCGGTCTGGATTCTGGTCGGCAGCGTGCCGTTTTTCGGCCTGCCGCACGGTTCGGCGGACTGGTGGGTCCTGCGGTTGGCGGCAGGTCCGCGCTGGGACCGCTGGCAGACCCGTGCGCTCCTGGCGTCGGTCTACGTGCTGGCCGCGCTGGCGACGCTCGGTCTGTGGTACGGGCAACCGGGTCTGGCGCTGGCCGGGTTCATCGCCCTGACGGTCTGGCACTTCGGCAGCGCGGAGGCGTCCGTGCTGTTCCCCGACAAGACGCCGCTGCACGATCCGGTCTGGTGGCTTTTCGGCGTGGGCCGGGGCTTGCTGGTGATCTTTACCTCGCTGGCTTTCTGGCCCGCGAAATCGGCGGCGGTGCTGGCGCCCTTCGCCGCGTTGGGGCATGGCAGCGGCGAGGTCGTGGTCGGACTGCTGCGTTTCGCCCCGTATTTCCTGTGGCTGGGCGCGGCGTTGCAGACCGCCGGGCTGTGCCTGGAAATCCGTTACCAATCCACCCGCCCGGACCAGCGCACGCTGGCCTTCGAAGGACTGGAAACCGGCGTGCTGCTCCTGCTGTTTCGGGCGGCCCCGCCGTTGTTGTCGTTTGCCTGCTACTGGGTGGCGTTCCACGCGTGGCGGCACCTGCTGCGGATGGAAGGGACCTTGCAGCCGTCCGGCCCGCTCCCGCTGTGGCGCGCCGTGGTCGATTTCCACCGGCGCACCCTCCCGCTCACCGTCCTTTCCCTGCTCGGCCTGGGAGTGATCTTTCTCGTCTGGCCTGCCCTGCTGCACGGCTCGGCCCAGGTCGTCACGGCTTACCTGATCCTGCTTTCCGCGCTGACCGTGCCGCACGCGGTCGTCGTCGGCTGGCTCGACAAGGAGGAAAAGGCAAAAGTCAAAATGCGGAATGCAAAAATAAGACTGTAGCCCATGGTCCCTCCGACCTTGCATCCCCCGCTGACTTTTGCATTCTGCATTTTGACTTTTGCCTTTCTCCCATGATTCCTCCCGGTGCTTCCCTCGGCCTGCTCGGCGGCGGGCAACTCGCGCGCATGACCGCCCTGGCTGGCCGGCGCATGGGCTACGGATTCCGCGTCTTTGACCCCGCCGGTGACGCCGCCCCTGCCGCGCCGGTTTGCGAGCGCGTGGTCCGCGCCCCGTTCACGGACCTCGCCGCGCTGGAAACCTTCGCCGCCGGTCTGGACGCCGTCGGCTTCGAGTTCGAGAACATTCCGCCCGCCGCTCTCCGGGCCGTCGAACGCTTCTGCCCGGTCTATCCGCGCTGGCAGGCGCTCGAAATCTGCCAGCACCGCGAACGCGAAAAGAACTTCCTCCACCGGCACGGTTTCCCGCACGCCGACTTCCGCGTGGTCACCACCCCGGACGAACTCGCCGCCGCCATGGCAGCCCTCGGCGTTCCCTGCGTGCTCAAAACCGCCGAGAGCGGCTACGACGGCAAAGGCCAGCTAAAAATCACGCCCGGCCTGACCGCCGCCGACGCCTGGCAGCAATGGAGCGGTGGGCAGGCTCGCCGTGGGGTCGTCGAGGCGTGGGTGGATTTTGCCGCCGAGCTGTCGGTCATCTGCGCGGGCAACGGCCAGGGACAGATCGTGCCGTTCCCGGTCTTCGAGAACATCCATACCCGCCACATCCTGGATTTCACCATCGCGCCCGCCCGGTTCGCGCCGCCGGTGCCGGCCGACGCCTGGGAATTGGCGCGCGCCGTGACCGCCGCCCTGGACGTGCGCGGTTTGCTCGCGGTCGAGATGTTCCTCACTTCGTCCGGCAAGCTGCTGGTCAACGAGTTGGCCCCGCGTCCGCACAATTCCGGCCACCTGACGTTGGACGCCTGCCTGACCAGTCAATTCGAGCAGCACACCCGGGCGATTTGCGGGTTGCCGCTGGGCGGGACCGGGCTGTTGCGGCCAGCCGTCATGGTCAACCTGCTCGGTGACCTGTGGAGAACGGACCATCGTCCGCCCGATTGGCAGCCGGTCTTGGCAGAGCCTGCCGCGAAGCTCCATCTCTACGGCAAGGCGGCGGCCAAGCCGGGCCGCAAGATGGGGCATTTCTGCGTGCTGGACGAATCGGTGGAAACCGCCTTGGAAAAGGCGCGCGCCATCAAAACACGCCTGTCATCCTCAAGGTAGGGATGGCTCTCCGAGCCAGTCCGTCATCGTGCGGCTACCGGCGACTTCCCAGAGATTCCAGGGACCGGCCCGGAGAGCCATCCCTACCCGGGCCGAATCAAGCCGCCACGGCAGCGAGCTTCTTCGCCAGACGGCTCTTGCGCCGGTTGGCGACGTTTTTGTGGATCACGCCACGCTTGGCGGCTTTATCCAATTCGGACACGAGCTTCTCGTAAGTGGCCCGGGTCACGGCTTTATCCGTGCCGGTGCTGCTGGCGGCATGGCGCTTGGTCTCGGTCTTGAGTGCGGTGAGCACCCGGCGGTTACGGAGCGTGCGCTTGATGGTCTGGCGGGCGCGCTTGGCGGCGGATTTGGTGTTGGCCATGTCGAAAAGTTAGAAGTCGTCGAAGGGCTGCGAAACTGCCGCGTCCCGGGCCGCTTGTCAACGGCTTTCTCAGCGGCAAATCACAGCGAGTCGAGCATGGAGCGGCCCAGCGTGTTCGCATTGCCCGTCGAACTGCCATCGGTGGGCGCATTGTTGGAAATGGGCCGGGCGTTCGGCGCCGCGCCCACCGGCGGGCGGGCCTTTATCTTGTCGGCGGCGGTTTGTTTGGCCAGCAACGTCGTCGGCGCACCGGCCCATTGTTTCTTGGCCGGGACGGCAGGCGGCGGCACGACCACCGGGGCCGTCCCGGTCGCCGCCGGGTTCACCGCCGCAGACGCCACGATGTTCGGCGGCGGCGCACCGGCGGGCGGCTGCACGATGTTCGGCGGCGGCGCACCGGCGGGCGGCTGCACGATGTTCGCGGCGATGGCCTGATTCTGCGTCGTGTCGATGATCTGCACCCGCGCGCCGACCTTGATCATGTTGTAAAGCTGGATCACGTCGCGCGAACGCATCCGGATGCAGCCGTAGCTCGTGGGCCGTCCGATGTTGCGCTCCTCGGGCGTGCCGTGAATGTAAATGCCGCGCGAGAAGGCGCCCGAATTGCCGGCTTCGAGACCCCGCAAAGCCAGGATGCGCGTCACGATGGCGTCGCGTCCCGGGGCATCCACCTTGACGATTTCCCCGGTGCGCACCCGGCCATGGAAAACGCTGCCCGGGGCCGCGCCGTCGCCGATCTTGGCGGCCACGGCCAGTTCGCCGGTGGGCGTCTCGTAGGTGCCGCGCCGGTCGCCCAGGCCGAATTTCGACGTGGAAATCGGGAACGAAACGCGGGTGTGGTCTTCCTTGACGACCGTCAACTTCTGGTCGCGGACGCTGATGATGACCTGGTTGCGGGTGGCGGCGAGCGGCGGCGTGGCTTCACACCCGCTCAGCAAAACGGCGGCAACGGTCGTCAGACCACAAAAACGAAGGCAGCGGCGAGCAGCGGCGGAGTCCATGCAATGGGAATGGAGCAGACGGAGCGCAAGGGTTGAACGGGTGGAAATCTCGTCAGACGGGCAGCGCGGGCGGAACCGTGCGCCACCGGGCGGGCATCCACTGCGTGAGCGAGGAAAACGCCACGTAGCAAAAACCCAACTGGAAGAGCACCAGATACGGCAGGGTGGAATACTGGCCCCCCACCGCCGCGCAGTAGATGAAATACGTGAAGTAGATCGCAAAGCCAAGCTCAACCAGCGGCAACAGCGATTTGATCGGCAGATAACGGCTCTTTTGCCACGTGACCGTTTCCGTGCCGACCAGCGGACCCTGTTCGATGCCGTACTTGGGCGTGCGCACGAACGCGGAAGTCTGGTTGAAGATCGCCTCCAGCACGGCGCGGGCGTTGTTGAGCGATAACCCGATCCCCAGCGCGATGAGCGGGGGCAGCAGGAAGATTTCCCGCATCCAGGTGCGCGGATACAGTTCCCGTTGCGCGCAGATGTAGAACACCGCGACCGACACGCTCGCCGCCAGGAACACCGGCGCGTCGAACACCACGAAACGCACCCAGCCGTGCCCGCCGTAACCCGTGGGCGAGAGCAGCACGCACAACGCCGCCAGCAGCAGGTACGAAAAGTTGGAGGTCAGGTGCAGCGCGGCCTCCAGCTTGATTTTGAAGGGAAGTTTGCTCCGCAGGATGAGCGGCAGAATCTTCTTGCACGTCTGGATGCTGCCCTTGGTCCAGCGGTGCTGCTGGCTCTTGAAACCGTTCATGTCCACGGGCAGTTCCGCCGGGGTCACCACGTCGGACAGGAACACGAACTTCCAGCCTTCCAACTGCGCGCGGTAGCTCAGGTCGAGGTCCTCGGTGAGCGTGTCGTGCTGCCAGCCGCCCGCCGTCTCGATGCACGTGCGCCGCCAGAGACCCGCCGTGCCGTTGAAATTGAAGAACCGCCCCGAACGCGAACGCGCGGTCTGTTCGAGCAGCAGGTGGCCGTCGAGGAACATCGCCTGCACCCGGGTCAGCAGGGAATAGGTGCGGTTGAGGTGGCCCCAGCGGGTCTGGATCATGCCGACCTGCGGATCGGTGAAGAAATGGATCGTCTTTTGCAGGATGTCCGCGCCGGGCAGGAAATCCGCGTCCAGGATGAAAATGTATTCTCCCTTGGCGCTGTGCATCCCGTTTTCGAGCGCGCCCGCCTTGAAGCCGGTGCGGTCGGTGCGGTGGATGCAGCGGATGTCCAGGCCCCCGGCTTGCAGGGCGGCCACCTCGCGCTGGATCAACGCGCGGGTGTCGTCGGTCGAGTCGTCGAGCACCTGGACCTCCAGCCGTTCGCGCGGATAGTCCAGCGCGCTGACCGCCCGCAGCAACCGCTCGGCGACGTAACGTTCGTTGAAGATCGGCAGTTGCACCGTGACCACGGGCAGCCGCTCAAAACGGGACAACGGCTGCGGCGCACGGCGGCGGTTCTTCAAAAAAAGGTAGATGATCCACCAGCGATGGATGCCGTAGGCGGAGAAGCCCAGCAGCACCGCCATGTAACAGAGCGTCCACAATAATTCACCAAAATGTCCGGGCATAAGCTAGAGAAAAGAGAAAGAAAGAGAAGCGTGTGCTCTGGATTTTCCGGCGAAATGATGGCTGTTTCTCCCCGACCGTCAAGAGTAAACCCTCGGCCCGCTGGTAGAGGGAGGGATTACGGGTCCGGGATCGGGAACCCGCACCATACACGGAAACCGGGGGAACGGCGCGGATGGTTTTCGGGCGAAGGTGGCTGGCGGCCTCCAGGCGCCATGGGAACGCGCCGCCTGCCACCTTGCCTCCGAAGTTTTCCGCGCTTGATCCTTTGCAATCTTCCTTGAAGGTTGGGCTGATTTTCTGAACTTCTCCCGACGGCCGCTGTCGGACGAAGCGACCGCCGTGAAAGATTCTCTCGCCAAGTTCGTCACCAAGCGCCGCCTCCGGCCGTTTCATCTGGCGCTTTGCGTGCTTTTCGTGGGCTGGACGCCCTCGCTGCTGCTCGCCTACTACTCGTATTCCGTGCTCAGCCGCACGCTCGAAACCAAGAGCCTCGACGACGCCGAAACCCTCATCAACAGCCTTTCCCAGCACGTCACCAACGAGTTGGCCCGCTCCGGCGACACTCTCGAATACTACCGCACCCTGCCCAGCACGGCGGCCCTGTTCGCCCCGGCGGCGATCCCCGTCGCCGCCCCGGCCCCGACACCTGCCGATTGGGCCACGAACGCCCGCCGCCGCCCGCCCCCGCGTCTTCCGGCCGCCACGCTCCCTGCCCCCGCGCCCACGGCCACCGCTGCCACGCCTGCCGCGCCGCCGACGCCTTCCGAGTGGCTGGAAAATATTTTCTATCCCCGCTCGCGCACCATCGACGGCCTGTTCCTCACCGACGCCGCCGGACACGCGCTGGCGGTTTTGCCCCCGCCGGTCAAGGGCGCGGCGGAGAAATCGACGGAGTTCAGCGCCGCGCCCTGGAAGGACCTGCCCGAACCGCCCGACGGCGGTTTCCGCGTTTCCCCGGCTTACCGGCGCGCGGCCGACGGGCGCACGGTGGTCAGCATCGTGGCCACGGTCCGCGACAAGGCGGGCGCGGGCGTCCTGGGTTATTTCGGCGCGGACCTGCTCGTGGAGCGCATCGGACGGCGGCTCCACAGCGTGGAAACCCCGGGCAACGGCCTGCAAATCATCGATCAGAACGGCCACCCGTTTTTTGCCGGGGCGTTCCAGGCCAACGCGCCCGGCCAGGGCGAGGCCGCCCCCGAGCTGCGGCGCGATTTCAGCCAGCAGAAGACCGGCATGGACGAACTCCGCGACCGGATGTATTTCTACGCTCCGGTGCGTCCCACCGGCTGGACCGCCATGCTGGACCGGCCCGCCGCCGCGTTCCACAAGCCCGTCCACGACTTCCTGCGCCAGACCGCCCTGCTCGTGGGTCTGCTGGTGGTGGGCACGGTGGTCGCCGCCATCTTCCTGGCCACGTTTTACCGGCGGCAGCTCCTGAGCAGCCTGCGCACCGAGCAGGCGCAGATTTTCAACGAGAAGATCCTCGCCAATATGCCCGTGGGCATCGCGCTGGTCGATCCCGAGGGCGAACGCTTCCTGCGCGCCAACGACTCGTTCACCGAGATCGCCGCCTCCCTGGGCGGGCTGCCGCGCGGCGCCGACATCACGCAGGCCCGGTTCTCGCAGGTCAACATCGCCAACCGCGAGGCGTTGGCGCGGGTGCTGGGTTTCGGCGTGCCGTTCCAGTCCGTCGAGCAGCGCACCCCCGGCGCGAACGGCCAGACCCGCTACCTGACGACGAATCTGCTGCGCCTCCAGGACAGCCACCAGCGGACGCTCGGCGTGCTGTGCCTGGTGGAAGACAGCACGCAGGCCGTCACGCTGCGCCAGGAACTCATCAACGCCAACACCTCCAAGGACCAATTCCTCGCCCAGCTCAGCCACGAATTGCGCAACCCGCTCTCCCCCGTTTTGACCATGGTCGCCGAACTCGAAACCGTCACCGACGCGCTGCCCGCCGCCCGCCAGCCGTTGGAGATCATCCGGCGCAACGTCGAACTCGAAGCCCGGCTCATCGACGATCTGCTCGATGTCACCCGCATCAGCCGGGGCAAGCTGCAACTCTCGCTCCAGACGGTCGATGTCCACCGCACGATGCGCCTCGCGCTGGAAATCTGTCAACGCGAGATCGACGAAAAAAGGCTGAAGGTCGAACTCGAACTGCGCGCCCGGCTGCACCACGTCCGGGCCGACCCGGCGCGGCTCCAGCAGATTTTCTGGAACCTGCTCAAGAACGCCGTCAAGTTTACCCCGCAGGGCAAGCGCATCGTGGTGCGGTCGATCAACCTCGCGGCGGCCACGCGGCTGCGCCATGCCCAGGCGCCGACGGCAGATTTCATGCGGATGCCCGGCGGGGCCACGGACAGCACGGCGCCGGGGTCGGCGGTGCGACAGGAAAACGGTCACTCGCTCAAAGGGCCGGGCGACGAGCCGGACCCGGATTTCGTGCGGGTGGAGGTCATCGACGAGGGCATCGGCGTGGAGCCGCAGCATTTGCGGCGGATTTTCAACGCGTTCGACCAGGGACAAAGCTCGATCACCCAACGCTTCGGCGGGCTGGGGCTGGGGCTGGCGATTTCCAAGGCGATGGTGGACGCGCACGGCGGCAACCTGACCGTGGCCAGCGAGGGCACGGGCAAGGGGGCGACGTTCAACGTCGAACTGGCGACGGTCACCGCACCGACGCCCGAGGAGACGGCGGCGGCCCACCCGACCGCCCCGGCAGCAGCGGCGGGCGCGGTGACCGTGGACGGCGCGGGGCGGTCCGTGCTGCTGGTGGACGACCATCTGGACACATGTCTGGGCATGTCGCGGCTGCTCCAGCGGCGCGGCTACAAGGTGGCGGTGGCGCATTCCGTGACCGAGGCGCTGGCCACGGCGGACGGGGCGACGTTCGATCTGCTCATCAGCGACATCGGGTTGCCCGACGGCACGGGGTTCGAGTTGATGAGCACCCTGCGTGAGCGGGGCGGCCCTCCGGGAATCGCGCTGAGCGGCTACGGCATGGAAAACGACATCGAGAAGTCCCGGGAGGCCGGTTTCAGCGATCATCTCATCAAGCCCGTGACCATCGACCGGCTCGACGACGCCATCCGCAAGCTGCTCGCACCGGGGGCGTAATGGACGGGCAGCCGGAATTTTAACGCGGAGGACGCAGAGAAAAGGCAGGAGGGATGCAGAGAGGAAGAAGAGGAAAGCAGAAACATTTCCCCTTTCTCCCTCTTCTCTGCGTTTCTCGTTCTGCTCTCTGCGTCCTCTGCGTTAAGGTTCCGGCTGCCCGTCCGGACCGCTTCACCATCCAGGCCAATGAGCCGTCGGCAGTTCGCGCAGAATCCGTTGTTGCCGCGCGAGCAGCCGTTTCGACGGCGCGCGGGGATTCCAGGTGCGCGGGGCGGGTAGCAGCGCGGCTAGCATTGCCGCCTGGTCGCCATCCAACTGCCGGGCGTCCTTGCCGTAATGATACCGGCTGGCCGCTTCGACGCCGTACACCCCCGGTCCCATCTCGATCACGTTGGCGTACAACTCGAAGATGCGCCGCTTGGAGAGAAACGCCTCCATCAACACCGTGTAATAGGCTTCCAGACCCTTGCGCACGTAGGAATGTCCCTGCCACAAAAAGAGCGAGCGGGCGCATTGCATGGTGATCGTCGAACTGCCGCGCGGGTCCTGGCCGGTGCGCTCGGCTTTTGCGAGCGAATGGCTCATCTCGACCCAATCGAAGCCGTGGTGCTTGAAAAACCGCTGGTCCTCGGAGACCCACGCCGCCTTGAGGAAGGCCGACGGCAATTCGTGCCAGGAACGCCATTGGTAAAGCACCTGCGCCCGGTGCGCGCCGCCGAAACGGTCCCCCACCCAGCGGAAACCCATCAATGGGGTGAACGGCGGATGGACGAACCGCACGGCCGCCACTTCCACGACCGGCAGCAACAGCAGGATCAGCAGCAGGCACAGGACGATGCGCCCCCAGCGCCGGCGTCGGCCCGCGCTCTTGCCGGTGGGCGCGGCGGCTTTCGGGCGCGCGCCCTTGGGTTTGTTAGTTTTGACGGGCGTGGCCATCAGGATGCGGCGCGCTCGGCCAGCCGTTTACCCAGCGCGATGGCCGGGCGTTCCACTCCATAGTAAACCGCCGCGCTCACGCCGACGGTCAGCACCAGCGCAACCCCCATGTACCCACCCAGCGGCCAGCCGCGCCACGCGGCGTTTGGCGTCAGCGCCACCCAGGCGAGCAGCGGCACGGCGACCACCAGATGGAACAGGTAAAACGAATAACTCACCCGACCCAACCAGGCCAGCGCGCCCCAACGCACCCGCCACGCAGCCACCCACAAGGCAAAGAGCAGCGGCGCGACCGTGTAGGCCGACGGTAAAACCAGATGCGGACGCCATGTGATGCGGAAACCCTTCGGACCATCCATCATCATCAACAACAGGCCCAGTCCGGCCAGGAGCCACACCTGCCGGTGGCCCGTCCAGCGCGCCCGGAAACCCTCCGTTTCCTCGTACAACACGCGGAAAAACGCCCCCCAGAACATGATGGCCAAATGCCGTGGCAGCGCCTTCCACGAGGCGGGCAGGTTCGACGGCAGCACACCCGCGCCGATCAATCCCCGCGTCGCCCACCACGCCACGCACAGGCCCACGATCAGCCCCACCAGCACCCGCCGGTTTTCCAACCAGCCGCCGCGCCACAACGCCCAGCAACCGGCGTAAAACACCAACTCGGTTTCCAACGTCCAATACACGCCCAGCACCAGCGGCGCGTGCAGCAGGCGCGGCAGCATCGTGGCGTTGGCGGCCACGAGGGACGGGCGGAACGTCATCCCCCGGGACCACCAGAACACCAGCAGCCCCAGGGCCAGCGACAGCCAGTAGGCCGGGTAGAGGCGGAAAAACCGGGTGATGGCAAACCGTCGGCCCAGGTGCAGACCTGGGCCGCGCAAACTGGCGTAGATCACGAACCCGCTGATGGCGAAAAACAGCAGCACACCCAGGCGTCCGAAATTCAGCAGCCGGGGCGCGTCACCGAGGAAGCTGCCCGCGCCCGGATCACGACTGAAGGGCCGGAAGCGTTCGGCCAGGTGCGCCCAGGCCACCAGCAATGCCGACACCGCGCGCAGGGTGTCGAGGTGGGCGAAGCGGGGCGGGGCGCCGGGAGCGGGCGGGTCTGCTCTCATCGGCACAGGTGATAGCCGCCCGGGGCGCATTCAACAAGGAAAACCCGCCCGGCAAATCAAGCCGGGATTCCGCGCCGCCGCAGATGCGCCACGACCTCGATTTCGGCGGTCTGCGGGAACATGTCCAGCGGCGTGACGCTGCCGGGCGCATAAGCCGCTCCCAACGCCGCGAGGTCGCGCGCCAGCGTCGCCGGATTGCACGAAACGTAGATCACCCCGGCGGGCGGCGCGGCCAGGATCGCCCGGCGCACCGGGTCCGCCAAGCCCTCGGACGGCGGGTCCAGGATGAGCAGCGTCGCGTCGAGCGGGGCGGCGGCCAGCGCGTCCGGCAGCAGCGCGGCCACGTCGCCGTCCAGGTATTGTTCGTGCGGGGCGGCGTGCCGGCGGGCCCGGGCCACGGCGCGGCGGTCCCATTCCAGGCCGACCACGCGCTCGAACCGGCTGCTCAGGTGCCGGGCGAAAAACCCCGCGCCGCAGTAGGCGTCGATCAGGGTCGTTACCCCGGCTTCGGCCACAGGCAGCAGGCGGGTCACCAGCTTCAGGAGTTCCGCCGCCGCCCCGTCGTTGGTCTGCTCGAAGCCGCCGCCGTGGGTCGCGTCCGCCGCGCGCAGGGTGCAGTGGCCGTCCCGCCGCCGGGGGTTGGCGCGGAAACGGGTCAGCGCGTCGTTGACCGCCGGTGCCGCGAGGGGACATTGCGCGATGTCGAGCAGCGCGCGGCCCCGGCCCTCGTCGCGGCCATAGAACCCGACGACCCCGTCATCCCGGGCGTGGACGGTGATCCGGTTGCGGTAGTGGTAATCCTGCGGCGAGGCGACGGTCGGCTCGACGGTGAGTTCCCCGAATTTGCCGATGCGCCGCAGCACGCTCTCGACCTGCCGCCGCTTGGTGTCGCGCTGCTCGTCCGCGTCGAGGTGCTGGTAGCTGCATCCGCCGCAGCGTCCGAAGTACGGGCACGGCGGCGTCACCCGGCGCGGCGAGGGGTCCTCCACGGCCAGCAGCCGCGCTTCCAGGTAGCTCTTGTGCTCGCGGACGATCTCGACCCGCACGGTTTCCCCCACCGCCACGAACGGCACGAAAACCACCCGGCCATCCTCCAACCGGCCTACGCCCCGGCCCCCGAAGGCGACCTCGTCGATGTGGAGGGAATAACGCAAAAGTCAGAATGCAGAATGCAGAATGCAAAAGTCAGAAAAACAAAGCCGCCGCGAGACGCCTTGGCGGCATCTCCGGCGGCAGCGGGAGGATGGCGCTTTCCACGCCTCCTACTTTTGCATTTTGCCTTCTGATTTTTGCCTTTTCCTCAGTGGACGTAGTTGTAACGGGTTTCCCAGCCCAGTTCCGGCGGGAACTCTGAATAGCCGCTGTGAATCCACGGCACTTCGTCGCGCAGGGTCGGCGTGTACTTGCCCTTGCTCAACGGGAACGGGAAAGTGGCCATCTCGTACAGGCCGACGCCTGTGCGGGTGAAGAATCGGCCCGCGCCCCGGATGAAACCGAAGGAAAAGCTCGCGGCGTTGCCATCCTGGTCGTTGGCCTCGGCGATGCTCTGCTGCCAATCGGTAATGGCGAACACCGTGTTGGCAAAACCGCGGCTGAGCTTGCGGGTCGGCCCCTGGTTGCTGACGGGCGGGGCCTGGATGTCGGCGTGGACGACGCCTACGGCGCAAGCGGTGAGGAGGAGGGAACAAAGGAGGGATTTCATCGCGTTGATCCCTCGTTTTAACCAGCTTTGCCTGCCCGACGCAACCAGGAAGTCTCCGGCGAGGCAAAAAAGTTTCCGGGCAGGGCAGCGGCGGGCGGGGGCGCACGGAAAAAAGAGAAGGAGAGGAATCGCAGCCCGAGGGGCGGATGTTTGTCCCGATTTTGCATTGTTCGGCCCCGTGGTCTATTATTCGCTTGGCCATCGCCCCGGCTTCCTCTACCTTGCTAGGCTAAGCTATTTTTCGCCCCTTATGTCCACACTTTCTCCCGCTCCCACCGCTGCCGTCCATGCCGATCTCCAGAAGGTTGTTGACGAGGGGCGGCTCACGGCGGCGGCGGCGCGCACCCTGAGCTTGTTGGAGCCGGGCGCGTACACCCAACACAAGAGCTGGGGCTTTGGCCGGGTGTCGTCCTGGAACCTCGACGGCAACCAGATCCTGATCGACTTCGGCCCGAAGAAAGCGCACCCCATGCAGCTCCAGTACGCCGGGGAAAACCTGAAGCCGCTGCCGACTGATCACCCGCTGGCGCGCAAGTCTTCCGATCTGGCCGGGGTCAAGAAACAGGCCACCGAGGACCCGACCGCCCTGCTGCGCTCCATCCTCCAGTACAGCGACCACCACCGCGCCACGCCGACCCAGATCGCCGCGCTGCTGACCCCGGACGTGCTCTCGGGCGACGCCGAGTTCAAACGTTGGTGGGAAGGCGCGAAGAAGCACCTCAAAAAGGATGGCCGCTTCATCGTCCCGGCCAAGAAGACGGATTTCGTGGAAATGCGCGACGAGTCGCTCAACCACAACGAGGAAATCCTGGGTCGGTTCGCCAGCGCCCGGCAACTCAAGACGCAGTTGGCCGTGCTCGACGAGATCACCAAGAACATCGAGGATTTCAAGGCCAACACCGACGGTCTGGCGGCCGTGCTCGCCGCCGCCGGAGCTTCGGCGGTGCGCAACCAACGGCTCGACATCGACGCCTCGTTCGAACTGCTCGTCACCCGCGACGAGATCGCCAACACCACCGGCGTCACCCTGCCGCCCGACGCGCCGTTGCTCACGACCATGATGCGCGACGAGGAAAACCGCCTGGGCGAGATCATCGGCAACCTGCCCGCCGCCAAGCAGCGGTTCGCGTTGTTCCAGATGCCCGCCGCCCTGGGGGAGGATAAATGGGCCAGCCGCGCGCTTTCGCTGTTGCCGCAGACCCACAACGCCCGCGTCGTCGGCGAGGTTGCCCGGTTGTTCGATTCGCAGGGCCGCACCGAGGAGATGCGCACGTTCCTGGATCGTTCGATCCGCGACTATTCGGTGACGTGCGAGATGCTGCTCTGGTTGTGCAAAGAGCGCGACAACGAGAAATACGCCGATTTCGCCAGCCCGCGCCTCTTCAAGGCGATCCTTTCCGCCATCGAGCGCGACGGCCTGAGCGACATCAAACGCTCCACCCGGCTGCACGACCTGCTTTCCAGCGACCGCACGCTCGTCACCGAAATCCTCAAGCACGCCGACCACAGCGAACTGCGTTCCGCCGCCCGGGCGTTGCTGGCGACTCCCGCGTTGGAGGAACTCGACAAGCGTTCGCTGATGGCGCGGCTCATGAAGCTGCACCCCGATTTGCAGAACCTGCTCACCGGCGGCGGCGAGGAGAAACCGCAGGCGCTCATCGTTTCGTGGTCGAGCCTGGAGAAGCGCAAGCTCGAACTCGACGATCTCGTCAACAAGCAGATTCCCAAGAACATCGAGGAGATTTCGGTGGCGCGTTCCTACGGGGATTTGCGCGAGAACTTCGAGTTCAAGGCGGCGAAGGAAATGCAGAGCGTGCTGGCCCGCCGCCGTCACGAGATGGAGCGCGACCTGACGCGCTCGCAGGGCACGAACTTCGAGAATCCGGACACCAACCAGGTGTCCATCGGCACGGTGGTCACGCTCAAGGCCGAGACCGGCAAAGGCAAAGAAACGTACACGATCCTCGGCGCGTGGGACGGCAACCCGGAAAAGGGCATCCTGTCGTACCTGACGGCCATCGCGCAGGCGCTCCTGGGCCACAAGGTCGGCGAGACCATCGCGCTGCCTAGTGAGAACGGCACGGACACGCGGCAGGTGAAGATCGAGTCGATCAAGGCGTATCAAGCACCGGCGGCTTAGAGAGAGCCTGCACGTTAGCGAGAGAAGCCTTCGGCGAATATCTCGCCAAAGAATGGGTACTTTTATGCCTGACGGCGGTCCGATCTGCTAGGGTGACAAGTCGTTGGGCCGCAAGCAGCAAAGCAAGACTGCGCGCAATATGTAACGCAACGCATCAAACCCTGTCCGCACCGAATGCTGACGCTGGGGGGTGTCCTCCTTCATCAGACACAGATACAGGGCCACCAGCGCCCGCCTGTCGTCGGAGGATTAGCCGCGTAAATTCTAGATTGGCGCATGCCCGCCAAGCTAGCTCATAAAGTCTAGGACACCGTATAGAATCATCCGCAGTTAGCAAAAACACCCGACCAAAAAAGGTGTTGGCTGACAAAATTCGTCTAGACAAATGTGAGCATTTTAGGAAAACTCATACACATATGAAATATATTCGTTTTTTGACACTCACTGCAATCATGTGCATGGCGACGTTTCCTGGGGTGGGATTTGCCAATCAAAATTCGTCACAAATAACCTGCGCAGGCAAGCCTGTTCATCAGGAATGCACTTGGTACGTTGATGCTTCGGGTAAAGTCTGGAGCGTGGGAGGCGAGGGTCGAGTCGAGCGCAAGATTACAGAGGACCCTGACTGTTCGGGTCAAGGAAATATGGTTGATGGAACTAAACAGGGGGATTCAGTGCCGATCGATAAAGATAACCGATGCGGCATCGCGTACTTTTCAACCGATTTGGGCGCAGGCGGCACAATTTGTGGCTGGAAAACGACGCTGAACTGTGGAGCCCCAGGTGCAAAGACGGTTCAGCCGTCTGAATGACTGCGTGGCCAACAACCTCTTGATTCGTCTCAGGGCGAAGCTGTATGCCTGCCTTGGGGTAGCCACTTGATAAGTCTCTCCTATGTTTGCAAGGCTGCTCTTTTCGTTCCCTATGAAAGTCCTTCTGGCTCTATCCTTTGGATTGCTGGTTCAGTTGTGTCGCTCGACGGCACAAGACGTGCCCAAGGATAAGATGCCCAGACTTCCGGCACTGACCACAAATACTTCTGACGGGAGTAACTACCTGCTGCGAATAGAAGAACAGTTCAAGAAAATATTGTCTACATGCCCATCGATTGAGTACACGGTGGAACGGGGCAAAGAGCAAACCTCATCTTATGCGAGAATGACTTGGAAGCAGGCGGGCGACAGTTACTGGCTGGACTTTTTGTCTGGAAACGGATCCCCTGGAGATGGATTCCATAAAACGCAGAGTTTTGATGGCAAACGCAGCTACTGGCTGATTGAACCAAGCACACAAGTTTTAGTTAAAGATGGGCCGATGGAGCTAGGAATGCTCAAAATGCTACAGTCTCCGTTGATCATGTACTCTTTCCTAAGGTACGGTGCCGAACCTTTCACCCTTAGCACTCTCAAAGCTGGCGCTCCTCTTTGGAATACACTTTCTCAAAGGATATCGTTTGTAGGCAAACAACAAATCAATAACAAGCTTTGCTTTGCATTAAGAGTTGCTGATGGATTTGCTCAAGACGCACTGAAGCCAGCAGATTACGATGTGTATTTTGATATAGTTAGCCTGCTGCCAATAGCGTGGAAGGCTTACGATAAACAAGGATATATAATTGAGGAATGCGAAACGATTGAGTCTAAAAACGCGATCGACGAAGCAAGTCATATTTCCTTAAATTATCCCGTTCGGTATATGATCACGCAATATCAGTGGGTCGGAAAGATCAGCGGCCCAGATGGTCCTGTCAAATTTTATAAAAGTGTTCGCGAGGGAACTTTCAAGGATGTAAAAGTGGGAGGAATCAACCCCGAGGATTTACAATTAGACGTGACTACAGGCGATTCTGTTTATGATCTTACATCCAAGACACTAATTAACATCCCTAAATGAGCAAAGATTTCTTTATCTTTGATGCAACGCGCTTGTACATTCGCTCCTGATTTGTATTGGTAAATGCGCCAAGCACTCAAACCGCGAATGGCACTTGTTCCGCAACAACCTCCTATTGCCCCCGCAAAGTAGTTGTTACCTTAACTTCATGTTCATGTTGAAACCGGACAACTTTCTTGTCAAGAGTTTGTTGCTGAAAACGCTAGCGGTTATTACGACGTTAATACTAGCCATATCAGTTACTCCATTTACTCAAGCGGGAAACATAAAAACTCCGACGGCAATCGATCTTGGAAACGTAGAAGTTGAGAGTTTGAACTCATTTAAATTCACTTTAAGGAATAATGGCACCAAGCGGATCGAAATTGGCCCTTTGGAAGCATCATGTTCATGCACCGACGTTTCTCTTGAGGGAGACAGTCAAATGGCACCTTCTGAAGAGCGTACGGTGTCTGGCAACGTCCATGCAGGCAGAATTTCTGGCGCATTCTCTCTGAAAGTATCTGGATTTGGGTTAGATAATGCAGGCGAGGCAGAGAAGTTTTATGTGCCTGTTACAGGCAACGTTGTTACTGACCTAATCCCAGATAAAACGGTGATATACTTCGGAGACGTTGACCAAGCAGTGGACCCGCTTTCAACCACCATCAAGGTATTGCGAGGTAATTCAGGCCGTAGTTGGAATGACATTGAGGCTGTTTACGATCATCGTAATCTATCTGTAAGCATCAGCAAGGTTTCAGAGAATGAATTTTCAGTCAGTCTGACTTTGCATACCGCCAATCTACCTTTTGGACCGATGCTTCACTCCATTAAATTATACCCCGTCAACGCAGCCAATAGATTGGCGCATTCGTTTGATATGCAGGTGAGAGCAAATTTAGTTGGACCTATTAAAGTGGTGCCATCTTCCATTTATTTGGGATCGCTCACTCAAGCGACAAAACTAGAGCGCACGATAAAAATATCGTCGTCTCGTTTAGATACAAAACATCTGAGGTTCGCTTCGCAGACACAATTCGCGAAAGTTGATTCAATGGTAACAGGACAAGATTTTATACAGTTTCATTTTACCATCATCGCTCCTATGGCGGCGGGTCCATTTTCGAAAAAGCTCAGTTTTGCCGATGAGCAAGGTCAGACTCGCGTTGAAGTTCCGGTCTTGGGCTCCGTAAGCATGGACGCACCCGCCGGAAGTCCCGCCGTCTTATCCAGCACCTCGGATTAGATTCTTCGTGAGCAAATTGGCGGCTACCCCATTGAGTCAGCAGTGTGCATGTGGGTACAAGGCGGTGCGAGCAAATAAGCACGCCAGATCTAAAAGGCCGTTGCCAACATCGAAGGTTTTGATATTTGTTTCCTTAATCATCTCCGACGCGCTACCGTCGAGGGCTCTACCCGTTTAACTCTCTATCATATGTCTGACTTTACGACCATCACCGACATCCGCGCCCTGGAAATCCTCGACTCGCGCGGCAACCCCACCATCGAAGTGGAGGTCTTCCTCGAAAGCGGCGACCACGGGCGCGCCGCCGTGCCCAGCGGGGCGTCCACCGGGCAGCACGAAGCCTGGGAACTGCGCGACGGCGACAAAAACCGTTACGGCGGCAAGGGCGTGAAGAAAGCCGTCGAAGCGGTCAACGACGACATCGCTTCGGCGCTGTGCGGCATGGACGCGCAGGATCAGGTCGAAATCGATCAGGCGCTCATCAAACTCGACGGCACTCACAACAAGAAGAAGCTCGGCGCGAACGCCATCCTCGGCGTCTCGTTGGCCACGGCCCACGCCGCCGCCGCCGCGCTCGGCCAGCCGCTTTTCAAGTATCTCGGCGGACCGAACGCCAAGGTGCTGCCCGTGCCGATGATGAACGTCATCAACGGCGGCGCGCACTCGGACGCGCCCATTGATTTCCAGGAGTTCATGATCATGCCCAAGGGGCTGCCGACGTTCTCCAAGGCACTCCGCGCGGGCACGGAGATTTTCCACGCGTTGAAAGCGGTGCTCAAAAAGCGCGGCCTCTCCACGGCGGTCGGCGACGAGGGCGGGTTCGCGCCGAAGTTCAGCAGCGCGGACGATGCGCTCGAAACGCTCGTGCAGGCCATCGACGACGCCGGTTACAAGGCCGGCGAGGACGTGTTCCTCGCGCTCGACGCCGCGGCCAGCGAGTTCTACGACGAGGAGAAGAATCTCTACCGATTCAAGAAATCCGACGGCAGCGAGCGCAGCGCCGCCGACCTCGTCTCTTATTACAAGGATTTGACGGGCAAGTTCCCGATCATCTCCATTGAGGACGGTTGCGCCGAGGGCGACTGGGACGGCTGGAAACTGCTCACCGACGCGCTGGGCGACAAGGTGCAAATCGTCGGCGACGACCTGTTCGTGACCAACGTCGAGTTTTTGAAGAAAGGCATCGAGAAGGGCGTGGCCAATTCGATTCTCGTGAAGGTCAACCAGATCGGCACGCTGACCGAAACCCTCGACGCCATCGAGTTGGCCAAGGAGAACCGGTACACCGCCGTCATCAGCCACCGCTCGGGCGAGACGGAGGACACGACCATCGCCGACATCGCCGTGGGAACGAACGCGGGTCAGATCAAGACCGGTTCGCTCTGCCGGACGGACCGCGTCGCCAAATACAACCAGTTGCTGCGAATTGCCAACATTCTTGGTGACAGCGCACAATATGGGGGTAAGATGCGGTGACCGTGAGTTCAGGCTATTACGTGGACGATTTCGAGCCGCCGCACGTCAGCATCTGGCAGCGCATCAACCGGTTGTTGTGGGTGCTGTTGATCCTGACGATGGTGGCGTTCATCATCGGCTCGTTCCTGCCGGAACTGCAAAAACAACGCACCGAGCAGGAAGCGCGCAACCGGCTGCACCGGCTCATCGACGAGCAAAGCGCGCTCAAGTCGCGCAACAAGCGGCAGATCGGCTGGCTCGAAAACGACCCCGAATACCTGGCGACCCTCATCCGGGACAAGTTCGACATGATGAAGGAGGGCGAGACGATTCTGCGGCTCGAACCGGCCAAGGCGGCAGCCGTCACCCCGGAGATGCCCGGCGTGCCCGTGCCACCGGCGGCGCGGCGTTGAACGGGAAACAGAGGTCGTCATTCGTAGCAGGTCCGACGCGGTGAAGCGGGCGCTGGATTTTTGCGCCGGTTTCCGCTTGGGTGGTATCGCCGTGTTTTCTGATTTCCTTATGCGCCGCGCCCTTCTTTGCTGCCTCGCGCCCCTGCTGCTGACCCTGGGCGGATGCGAGCCGCCGTGGCGCAAGCAGTATCCCGACGGGACCAAACTCTACGAGCGCACGGACCACAAGTATTTCGGCAAGGTCGTGGGGTTCGAGGCGCGGCACGACTTCCACAACGGCGTCGCCCCGGCTGCCGCCGTGTTGATCGAACCGGCGGAAGAAGGGCAAGCGCCACAGTGGGGAAGCTGCGCGACCTGCGCGGCGACTTTTCAGACCGAGGCACCCTGAAACGGAAATTGTCCGCAGATTACGCAGATTTCCGCAGATTAGGAGAAGACTCGGGAGAGGGAAACTCCTCTCTACATTTCTGCAATCTGCGGAAATCTGCGGAATCTGCGGACAATTTCCGATTTTCAGTTATCTTCGGCCTGCCATGTCCGACGATCCCAACGCCCTCCGCACCGACGAACTCAAAGCCCGCGTGGGCAGTCTGCGGAGGTATCTTTGACTTGCCGGGCAAACAGGCCCGCCTGAGCGAACTCGAATCGCTCATGGCCGAACCCGGCTTCTGGGACCGCAAGGAACAGGCGCAGAAACAGGTGGAGGAAGTGTCCGCATTGCGCGCGCGCATCGGGCCGCTCATCGCGCTGGAGGGACAGGTATCCGATCTGGAAACGCTGCAACTGCTCGCGGACGAGGAGGCTGACCCCGCGCAGCAACAGGCCGCCTACGCGGAGTACGCGTCCGAGTTTGCCCGCACGCGGGCCGAGCTGGAAGATTTCGAGTTGAAGCAGCTCCTCGCCGGGGAAAATGACAAGTCCAACGCGTTCGTGACGGTCCACAGCGGCGCGGGCGGCACGGAGTCTTGCGACTGGGCGGAAATGCTGCTGCGCATGTACGAACGCTGGGGCGAGCACCACGGGTTCAAGCGGTCGGTCATGGACATCCAGGAAGGCGACGAGGCCGGGATCAAGTCCGCGACGATCAAGGTCGAGGGCGAGTTTGCGTTCGGTTACCTGTCCACCGAGCGCGGCGTGCATCGGCTGGTGCGGATCTCGCCGTTCGACGCCAACAAGCGGCGGCACACGAGTTTTGCGAGCGTGGACGTGGTGCCCGAGTTGCCCGACGACGCGCCCATCGACATCGACGACCGCGACCTGAAGCTCGACACGTTCCGCAGCGGCGGCAAGGGCGGCCAGAACGTCAACAAGGTCGAGACGGCGGTGCGGATCACGCACATCCCGTCGGGGATCATCGTGGCCTGCCAGGCCGAGCGCTCCCAGATGAAGAACCGCATGACCGCCCTGAAACTGCTCAAGGCGAAGCTCACGCAGATCGAGGTCGATAAGAAGCGCGCGGACGTGGACCGGCAATACGGCGAGAAGGGCGACGTGGCGTGGGGCAGCCAGATTCGGAGTTACGTTTTCCAGCCGTACCAGATGGTCAAGGACCTGCGCACGGGCGTCGAGACGGGCGACGTGCAGGCGGTGATGGACGGGGAGATCGACCCGTTCATCCACGGCAAGCTGCGGGGGCTGAAGCGCGACAAGAGCGCGGCGGGCAAGGACGACGACGCGGACTTGGCGTAAAGCTGGGGAGGGCAACGGCACGACGAACATGGGTTGGATGTGGAAACAAATCTGCGCTGACCCGGCTTTCACGTCGCTACCTAATCGCGTTGAGAGCGACGAGTGGGGAAATGCCGTGGTTTTGCCGATGCCTGACGCTGATCACTCCGACCGTTTGAGCAAGGTCTTGCAGCTACTCCACCGACTGCTCAAGAACGGCGATGCGCTGCCGATTGTTCCGTTACGCACGGCAAAAGGAGTCAAAGCGGTGGATGTCGCCTGGCTTTCCAGAGCGCGTCGCGTTGCGCAACCACCCGTTGATGATGTGCTGGTCATCGCTCCAGAAATCTGCGTGGAAGTCGCTGCCCGGCACAACTGGCGCGGCGAGATCGAAGCTCGGATGCAGCTTTACTTTGAACGTGGCGCGTTGGAATGCTGGATTTGTGACGTGGAGGGCAAGATGACGTTTTGTGATGTGACCGGGATGATCCGCCGGTCGAATATTTGTCCCCTGTTCCCGGTGGCACTGGAAGTTGCCGATTGACCTCCTGAATTCATGCACATCCCCGACGGTTTTCTCGACCTGAAGACCAGCCTCGCGGCGGACGCGCTGGCTGTCGGGGCGCTGACGCTGGCGTTGCGCGACGCCCGCCGCACCCTGCCGCCGCGCCGGGTGCCGCTGCTGGGGTTGGCGGCGGCGTTTATCTTCGCGGGGCAGATGCTTAATTTCCCGGTGGTGGGCGGAACGAGCGGGCATCTGGTCGGCTCGGTGCTGGCGGCGGCGTTGCTGGGGCCGGGGGCGGCGGTGATCGCGCTGACGGCGGTGCTCGTGGTGCAATGCTTCGTCTTTGCGGACGGCGGCGTACTGGCGCTGGGGGCGAACATTTTCAACATGGGCGTGATCGGCGCGCTGGTGGGTTATGCGCTGTACCGGATGGTCCGGCGGCAACTGGGCGGCGGGTTGCGCGGGGCGGTGGCGGCGGCGGCGTTCGCCGGTTGGGTGAGCACGGTGCTGGCGGCGGTGTGCTGCGCGGGCGAACTGGCGGCGTCGGGGACGGTGCCGTGGCGGGTGGCGTTCCCGGCGATGGCGGGCGTGCATATGCTCATCGGGGTCGGTGAGGCGGCGATCACCGCGCTGGTGTTGGTGGCGGTGGGTCAGGCGCACCCGGAATTGCTTTACGCGCCGGGCTGTTCGGCGGAGGAACGCACCGGCTACCGGACGCTCACAGGTTACGGGCTGGTCGCGGCGGCGGGGCTGGCGCTGTTTTTATCGCCGTTCGCCAGCAAGCTGCCCGATGGTTTGGACCACGTCGCGGAAACGCACGGTTTTATCGATTCAGCGCGGCATTCCTGGGCCGCACACACGCCGTTGGCGAATTACCTTTTGCCGGGCATTCCCTCGCCCGCGCTGGCGACTGCATTGGCCGGGCTACTGGGCACCCTGGTGGTGTTTTTCCTGGCGCGTTGGGGTTCGCGGTGGCTCCTTCCTCAGGGAACGGAGACGTTGGTTCCCACGGAGTAGCTTCGCCCGATGCACGCCGGACTTCTGGAAAGCTATCAACCGCGACGCAGTCCGGTGCATCGGTGGTCGGCGGCGGTAAAGCTGGGGGTGACCGTGGGGCTGGTGCTTGGCCTGGTGGCGTTGCCGCGCGGGTGGAGCGGCGGGGCATTCTCGGCGGTCGGCGGCGGGGTGGCGGTGGCGCTGGGGATGGTGGCCGCGCTGAGCCGGTTACCGGCGGGATTTTTGTGGCGGCGGCTGTTGTGGCTGGAGCCGTTCGTGTTTGGCGTGGCGGCCTTGTCGCTGTGGCAGCCGCACGGGTGGGAGGTGTTTTGGCACGCCGTGGTTCGCTCGACGCTGTGTCTCGCCGCGCTCGTGCTGCTGGCGGCGACCACGCCGTTCAGCGAGATCGTGCGCGTACTGCGGGCGTGGCGGGTGCCCGCGCTGCTGCTGACGACGCTGACCCTGATGGACCGCTATCTTTTCGTGTTGGTGGAAGAAAGTGCCCGGATGCAGCGCGCCCGCACGAGCCGGACGTTCACGGCGCGCTCGCGGCTGGCGGTCTGGCGGTCGCTGGCGGAAACGCTGGGCCAGCTTTTCGTGCGCTCGGTCGAACGCGCCGGGCGGATTTATGCTGCGATGTGCGCCCGGGGATGGAAAGGTTGACGGGAATGCCCGCCGCCCTCGAAATCCGCGACCTTTCGTTCCGTTACGATGATGGCCGCGCCGCGTTGCAGGACGTGAGCTTTTCGGTCGCGCCCGGCGAATGCGTCGGGTTACTCGGACCCAACGGCGCGGGCAAATCCACGCTCCTGTTGCATCTCAACGGCATCCTGCCCGAACGGTTGCCGTCCGTGCCCGCCGTGTACGTGGACGGCCTGCCGCTGACCCCGCCGAACCTGCCCGCCGTCCGGCAGCGCGTCGGCCTGATGTTCCAGCAATCCGACGACCAGCTTTTTTGTCCGACCGTGTGGGAAGATGTCGCGTTCGGCCCCCGGCAGTTCGGGTTGCAGGGTGACGCGCTCGGGGAACGGGTGCGCGCCTGCCTGGCACGCGTGAACCTCGTCGGCTTCGAGCACCGGCGTCCGCACCAGCTCAGCCAGGGCGAGAAACGCCGGGTGTGTCTGGCGGGCGTGCTGGCGTGCGAACCGGGCGTGCTCGTGCTCGACGAACCCACCAGCGACCTCGACCCGCGCGGGCGGCGCGAGTTCAAGGTCCTCCTGGCCGGGATTCCCGCCACGAAAATCATCGCCACGCACGATCTGGAGTTGGTCGTCGAACTCTGCCCGCGCTCGATCCTGCTCGACGGCGGACGGCTCGTCGCGGACGGACCCACCGGGCAGCTTCTCGCCGACGAGGCGCTCATGCTCGCGCACGGGCTGGAAAAACCGCACATCTTGTTGCATCGTCATCCGCACGCCGGATAATGCCTTCCGCCATGATCCAGGCCCTTCCCGGTTTCCGCGATTTTTACCCGGCCGATGCCGCCGCCCGCCGCTACGTTTTCGAGCGATGGCGCGAGGTGGCGCGCCGGTACGGGTTCGTCGAAGTGGACGGACCGACCCTCGAAAGCGTCGAGCTTTACAAGAAGAAGAGCGGCGGCGAACTGGTCGGCCAGCTTTTCAATTTCGTCGATAAGGGCGAGCGCGAGGTGGCTCTCCGGCCCGAAATGACCCCCACCCTCGCGCGGATGGTCGCCACGCGGGACCGCGATTTCAAGAAGCCGCTCAAATGGTTTTCGATTGCCAGTTTTTTCCGCTACGAAAAACAGCAGAAAGGGCGGCTGCGCGAGTTCACGCAACTGAACTGCGACCTGATCGGCGAGGCTGGTCCCGCCGCCGACGCGGAGATGATCGCGCTGGCGATTGATCTGTTCCGCAGCTTCGGCCTGACGGAGACCGATTTCTTTGTCCGCGTCAACGACCGCAACGTGTGGCTCGGGTTTCTGGCGGCGCGCGGGATCGCGGCGGAACGCGCCCCGGAGTTCTTGCAGATCATCGACAAGATCGAGCGTGAACGGCCCGAAGTCAGCGCGCAAAAGCTGGCGGCGTTCGGCGTCACGCGCGAGGAACTGGACGCGTTCCTGGCGCGGCCCGCGGCGGAACTCGGCGGCGCGCTCGGCCCGCTGGAAGCCGATTTGCAGGCGCGGGGGCTGGGCCCATTCGTGACGTTCGACCCGCGCATCGTGCGCGGGCTGGCGTACTACACGGGGGTCGTTTTCGAGGTGTTCGACCGGGCGCGGGAAAGCCGGGCGCTGGCGGGTGGCGGGCGGTACGACGAACTCGTCGGCACGATCAGCGACGGCGCGGTGCAACACCCGGCGCTCGGGTTCGCCGTGGGCGACGTGACGCTGCTCGACCTGTTGCGCGCCCTGCCGCACACCGCCGCCGCGCTGACCGCCGCCACGCGGACCGCCGCCGCGCTGGACGTGTACGTGGTGGTCGCCGACGAGGCGTTTCGCCCGCAGGCGTTGGGTCTCGTCGGGCAGTTGCGGGGGGCGGGCCGCCGGGTGGATTTTCCGCTCGGGCCGCAGAAGGTCGGCAAGCAGTTCCAGGCCGCCGAAACGCTCGGCGCAACCCACGCGGCCGTCGTGGGCCACGAGTGGCCGCAAATCAAATGGAAGTCGCTCGCCACGCGGGAGGAAAGCGTCGTTTCCGCCGCTGATTTGCCCGCGCGTTTGGATCGTCCGTAGCCGATTTCCGGTTGCCTTCGCCTCATCGTTCCCAAGTTGCACTGCCTGATCCAGGCTCCGGCGATAGACCTCGCGCCAAGCGAAGTACAACTTCGCAGACAAGGCAAGGTCTTTGAAAGAGAGGACCGCGGCGTTTTCCTGCTGTACCGCGAGTTTCTCGACTTTTGGAACGAGTTGAACCTACCTTCTCCGCCCGACCAGTTTCAAGCGTTGTAAAAACGGCTGTCATGACGGGCTCAACCCTGGTCGGCCTCGGGGAAGACACCGGCGTAAATCGTTTCCAGCGAAAGCAGGCAATGAATCGCCGCCAGAATGAACTGGTCGTCGGCATCCTCGCAGGTTTCGGTTTTCCACGTTTGACCGGCGCGGCGGGACACCGTGACCGCGAGCCGCGCGGCATCGACCAGCACGTAAGCACCCAACGCGGGCAGCGCGCGGTAGATCTGCCACTGCTCGATGAAACCCGCGCGTTCCGACCCGGCGGCGGCCACCTCGAAGATCACCTGCGGGTTCCGGGCTGCCGTTGACCCGGGCGGGGGCAGGTCCGCATCCACGATCACGTCGGGCCGGTACTCGAACGCACCGACGTTGCCCTGCGCGCGCACGGTCATCCCGGCGGGCAACACCGTCGTCGCTTCGTTGCGGAGCTGAGCCGTGAGCGCCGCACGAATATTCGCCGCGATCCGCTCCGTCGCGGCACCGTCTTCCGGCGCGGGCGGGACGATGACGCTTCCTTCTCCCGGGGCCGGGCTTGCGACCGGCTTGCCAGCCAGGAAATCCTCGAACGCGGAGGTGGACGATTCGGGCGGCACGTCGCTGTTCATGTCGGCAAGTTCTACCAGACAAGCTCTGCCCCGGCAAGCGTTTCGGACACCGCGACGGCGCGCCCGGATCAACGCACGAGCTGCGTGCGCTCGTAAATCGCGCCCAAAGACAGTGAGCACTCGACGGTCGGCAGCGCGAGCACGTCCGTTGCCGTCGTGAGCAGTTCGGTGGTCCAATCTCCTTCCGCGCGCCGGTGGACCGTGACCGCCATCCGGACCTGATCGACCAGCACGTAAACGTCGAGCGTGGGCAGGGTCTGATAGTTCATCCGCTTTTCGGTGCGGTCCGTGCGTTTGGTGCTCTCGGAGAGCACCTCGAAAATGATGCGGGGCTCGTCGGCAAAATAGGCATCGTCCGACGGGTTCCCGCAATCCACCACCACATCGGGATAGTAGTAAAATTGCGCCCGCTCGGTACGAATACCCACCTTGAAATCGGTGGAAAACGCTTCGCATCGACGGCCGCGAAGCTGGGTGCCCAGCGCGCGGGCAATGTTCCCGACGATCCGTCCGTGCCCGGAGGTCGTGCCCGACATCGCATACACGACTCCGCCGACGTATTCGTGCCGCTCGTCCGCGATCAATTCACCTGCCAGATATTCCTCTGTCGTGACGTAGTAATCCTCGACCAGTTGAGCATTTCCCATGGGAGCAACTTATTTGCTTCGGAATTTGCGCGCAAGCGAATCACGCCCGTCACACCGCCAGGTTCGCCGCCGCCAGCCGCTCCTCCATGTCCTGCGTCTGGAGCGATTCGATCAACCCGCCCAGGTCGCCTTCCATCACGCGGTCGAGACTGTACAGGGTCACGTTGATGCGGTGGTCCGTGAGGCGGTTCTGCGGGAAATTGTACGTGCGGATTTTTTCCTCGCGGCCGCCGCTGCCGATCTGGCTCTTGCGGTGCGCGCTGTAGACGGCGTCTTCTTCGGCCTGTTTGCGTTCGAGCAGCCGGGCGCGCAGGATGCTCATCGCCTTCTCCTTATTCTTGATCTGGCTGCGGCCGTCCTGGCAGCGCACGATGGTCCCGGTCGGGATGTGGAGCACTTGCACGGCGCTGTCCGTCGTGTTGACCCCCTGCCCGCCCGGACCGCCCGCCCGGCAGACCTCGATCCGCAAATCGTCCGGCTTCAGTTCGAGTTCGACCTCCTCCGCCTCCGGCAAAACGGCTACCGTCGCCGTGCTGGTGTGGATGCGCCCCTGTGCTTCCGTCGCCGGGACGCGCTGGACCCGGTGGACGCCGCTCTCGTAGCGCAGCCGCCGGAACACGGACTCGCCCGACACCCGGAACACCGCTTCCTTCAACCCGCCCAGTTCCGACGGGCTGGAATCCATCGGCTCGATCTTCAGACCCAACCCTTCGACGTATCTGGTGTACATCCGGTGCAAATCCGCCGCGAAAAGCGCCGCCTCGCTGCCGCCGGTGCCCGCGCGGATTTCCACGATGGCGTCGCGGTCCTCGTTCGGGTCGGGCGGCAGGAGCAGGAGCTGGATTTCGCGGTCCAGCCGGGCTAGTTCCTTTTCGAGCGCGGCGACCTCTTCGCCCGCCATGGCGAGGATTTCGGGATCGGTCTCGCCCC
This sequence comes from uncultured Chthoniobacterales bacterium, assembly GCA_964250695.1. Classification (GTDB taxonomy): domain Bacteria; phylum Verrucomicrobiota; class Verrucomicrobiia; order Chthoniobacterales; family SZAS-18; genus CAHJWO01. The sequence continues at coordinate 35,656 of CAXUGY010000009.1, forward strand.
GGGTCATCTCGACGTTTTCGTCGAGCTGGGTCTGCGCCTTCCGCCGGGCGGTCCAGGATTCCAGCAACCCCTTGAGTTGCGTGTGTTCGCGCAGGGTGGCGCGGGCACGGGCGGGCTGGTCGAACAGCGTGGGGTCCGCGATGGCGTTATCCAGTTCGCGGAAACGCTCGGTCTTCTTGGCGATGATCGGGGCGAGGTCCATGGAGGAAAGCAAGGAGGCAAACAGAGACGGCTTCCCGACAAAAAACAAACGGTGAGAGCACGGTGAAACGCGCCCCCACCGTCTGGCGGGAATTCAGGATGAAAAAGCTAGGCTTTCTGGACGGCAGCCGGGCGGGCGTTGCCGTAACGGCGCGAGAATTTCTCGATCCGGCCTGCGGTGTCGATGAACTTCTGTTCGCCCGTGAAGAACGGGTGGCAGGCGGCGCAGATGCCGATGTTCAGGTCCTTGCGCGTGGAGCGCGTGTGGTAAACCTTCCCGCAGGCGCAGGAAATGTTGGTGGCGTTGTAGTTGGGATGAATGTTCTCTCTCATGGTAGTAGGGCGATGGATTTTGCCATCACCGGGAGTGGCACCATCATCCGAATCGTCTCGCAAGGCAAGACGTGTTTCGTCATTTTGCCGGCGCGGCAACGGCTCCGTTGAGCCGCGCCCGGATTCTCTCCAGCAAACGGCGCGCGTTGCGCATTTGCGGACGCAGGACCAAACACGTTTCCAACGCCTGCGCCGCTCGCGGTAAATCCCCGAGCCGGGAGAGCGCCATCGCCAGTTGCAGGTGGGCTCTGGGAAAGGCGTATTGCAGCCCCACCGCTTGCAGCGCGTGTTCGGCGGCTTCCCGCACCCGGCCTTGCCGCCGGGCCGCCGCCGCCAAGCCCGCAAAGGCGGCGGGCGAATCGGCGTCGATCTCCAGGGCCCGCCTAAAGGCGCGTTCCGCCTCCGGCCACGACCGGGTTTTCAGATAGACCGCCCCCAGTTGGTTGTGCAGCCGGGGCAACCGGGGCGCGGCGCGTTCGGCCCGCTTCAGACGGTGCAGCGCCTCGGCGGACCGGCCTTCCGCGCAGAGCGTGATCCCCAGCAGCAAATCCGCTTGCGGCGGCGGGTCGTCCTGATCGTCCCCGTACAGGGAGATAAGAACCTGTCGGCAATCGGCCATCCGGCTGCTCATCAGATAGGATTCCGCCAGGGACAACCGGAAGCGTTTTTCCCCGGGCCGCTCCGCCACCAGCCGCTCCAGGAGCGGGATGGCTTCCAGGGGCTCGCCGCCATCCAGCAGCGAGAGCGCCAGGTTGCCGCGCAGTTCGTCGCTCGCCCGCCGCACGGCTTTGGCCGCGTCGGCGTCCGGGGCTTCGATGTAGCCGAGTTCGAAGAGTTGACGCAAAGCTTCCTGGCTGGCCAGCGGGTCCTGCCGACGCTCGGGCGGATGCATCCCGGACGCGCCCGGCACCTCGTCCCAACTGGCGATCCGCCCGGCCGCCACCGGCTGCTCGAAGGCCCCGGCCAGGATTTTGCCGTCCATATCCTCTCCCACCGGCAGCCCCAGCAGGTGCAACACGGTCGGCGCCACGTCGAGGATCGTCGCCCCGTAAATCTGCTCGTCGGCACGGATGCCCGGACCGCGCACGGCCAGGATGCCGTAAGGCCGGTGCCACCGGGTCGGGCCGGCGGGCCGGTCGGGAATCTGCCGGGGCCGGAGGTGATTGCTGTAAAAGCCGTGGTCGGAAACGATCAACACGGCGGTCTCCTCGCCAGCCAGGGCCAGCAGGCGGGCGAGCATCAGGTCGTGGAAACGGTAGATTCCCGCGACCACGCCCCGGTACATCTCGAACTCGGCTTCGCCCACGTCTTCCATCCGCGGAGGGTGGAATCGCATGAAAGCATGCGAAAAATGGTCAATCGAGTCGTAATATACCGCCGCGAAGTCCCACGGTTCGCTGGCCAGCAAATACGTCGCCGCCGCCTGGATGCTCGCGCATTCGGCCAGCAGCCGCGCCAGCGTCTGGAGCCGCTGTTGTTCGCGCGGGTCGCCCTGGTCGATCTCCGCCGCGCGCGGGATAAACGGTTGGAGGTGCTCGGCCCGCAGGTCGGCGGGATGCACGCGCAGGCTGGCCAGCGTTTGCTCCAACCGGCGCGGATGCACGCTCTCGGGCGGCAGCCCCCAGGAAACTCCGTCCGTCGCCGCCCCGACGCCCCGCGCAAAATGGTTGGTCACGCACACCCCGTCAATCGGCTCCGCCGGATGGCTGGCGAACCAGCCCAGCACCACGCTGCGGAGGCCCTGCTGGGTCAGGATGTTCCACAACGCCTTGACGCGCCGCGAAGTGCTCGTCACCGGCTGGACGCCCGCGCCGTCGAGCCGGGGCTCGATGAAGCCGTGGATGCCGTGCTTGGGCGGGCGTTTGCCGGTGGCGATGCTCGTCCACAGCATCGGCGAGAGCAGCGGCTGTAAACTGGCGAGCTGGCCCATCGTCCCGCCGTCGATCACGGACTCCAGGGCGGGAAGCTGCCCGGCGTCGAGCAACGGATGGATGATCTGCCAGTCCGCTGCGTCCCAGCCGACGAGCAACACCCGCTTGGCCAGTCGCTGCCCCATGGATCGCCGCGCCGCGCCGGATCAGTCGTTGTCCGTGATGTACACGGTGCCGTTCTTCGGTTTCTCCACCCCGTACCCATGGCCCGGCAACACTTTCACCACGACCGTGCGGGTCCCGTCCTTCGTGAGATTGTTCACCGCGCTGATCGGCAGCTTGGCCGCCTTTTTTCCGGCGGCGATGGTGACCGTCCCCGACAGGGTTGGATAATCCACGCCTGCCACCGCCGTGCTCGAGCTTTTGACCTGGTAATACACCGTCAGCGGTTGGCTCCGGTCGCCGCTGCGGACGAATCGGATCAGGCCGTTCCCGCCCCCCTCGGCGGCCGTCGGCTGCGTCACCGAGACCTTGACGACGGTATCGAGCGTCTGACCTGCGCCGATGGGCTGGCCGCTATCGTCATATGCCCAATCGACCACCGTGGTTTGCAGATCGGCCCCCACGCTCAACTGCGCCCAACCGTACAGGGTGGTGTTTGCCGCCGAGACGAACCGGAAACCCACGTAACCGCTGCCTCCCTTCCCCCACGGACCGGAAGCCGTGGGGCCGCCGCCGCTGCTCGAACTGCTGCTGCTACTGCTGCCCGTGGTGACCGTGCCCAGGTTGCCGAGATTGGCGAATTTACTGTCGCCGGAAACCGTCTTGTTGGCGGTCAACTTATTCACCGACACCACCGTGGTGGACGAACTGCTGCTGCTGCTCGAACTGTGGGTCGTCACAATCGTCGCGTCCGCGCCGTCCGCGTCCGCGCTGCCGCCGGTAAACTTGAGTTGCCGGGTACGCGTGCTCGTTGCGAGGTCGAGCTTCAAGTCAAAGCCCGCAATCTCTTCCGTGGTGGAAAAAGCTCCGGCGTCGAGGTCGATGGACAGCCCGGTGCCGTTGGCGGGCACCGTGACGTTTTTGACCCCGCTGTAAACGATCTTTGCCTCCGCCGGGGAAGCGGCCAACAAAGCCGCCGCGCCTGCGAACGCCGAGCAGGCCAGGAAGTGGTTGTCGAGTCGGCGTTGAAAATCGCCCGGTTTCTTTTCGGCGGGATGGGAGGCCGGGGTTTTCGGAGACATCATTCGTGAGCGTAGGATACGCGGTTCAGGGTGGGGGTTCGCCAGGCAGACGCCGAAATCGGGGAGCGAATCCAGCCCCTTTCACGGAGCGGCCACTTATGGAAAAAAACGGTGGACGAGTCAATCACAATCGTTTCGTGCCTGGGTTGATGCGTCCAACCCGGCGTGCCTCGCGTGAGGGCTCCCCCCGCCGGATCAGGGGACAAGGCGCTGGGAAAGTGCTATCTATCCGGATTATGCAAACCATGCGCGCCCTGGTCAAACGCCGCTCCGAACCCGGTCTCTGGCTCGAAGAAGTCCCCCGCCCGGAGGTCGGCGAGGACGACGTGCTCATCCGCGTCCTGAAAAACTCCATCTGCGGCACCGACGTTCACATCTATAATTGGGACGCCTGGGCGCAGAAGACCATCCCCGTGCCGATGGTCACCGGGCACGAGTTCGTCGGGCGGATCGAAGCCGTCGGCAGCCACGTCCACGATTTCCATCCCGGCGAGATCGTTTCCGGCGAGGGCCACGTCGTCTGCGGACGCTGCCGCAACTGTCTCGCGGGCCGCCGCCACCTCTGCGCGCATACCCAGGGGGTCGGCGTCAACCGGCCCGGCGCGTTCGCCGAATATCTGTCCATCCCGGAAACCAACGTCTGGCACTGCGACCCGAACATCCCGCTCGAAGTGCTGTCCTGCTTCGACCCGCTGGGCAACGCCGTCCACACCGCGCTGAGTTTCGACGTGCTCGGCGAGGACGTGTTGATCACCGGCGCGGGTCCCATCGGCTGCATGGCCGCCGCCGTCGCCCGGCACGCCGGGGCACGTTCGGTGGTCGTCACCGACGTGAATCCCTACCGCCTCGACCTCGCCCGCCAGCTCGGCGCGACCGAGACCGTCGATGTCAGCCGGGAAAGGCTCGCCGATGTGCAAGCGCGTCTCGGCATGAAGGAAGGTTTCGACGTGGGCCTGGAAATGAGCGGCAACGGCGTGGCTTTCAAGTCCATGATCGCCAACATGTGTCATGGCGGCAAGATCGCCCTGTTGGGCATCGGCATCCACGGCGAGGCCGGGGCGATTGACTGGGACGCCGTCGTTTTCAACGGCCTGACGATCAAGGGCATCTACGGGCGCGAGATGTACGAGACGTGGTACAAGATGACCGCCATGATCCAGAGCGGCCTGGACATTTCGCCGGTCATCACGCACCGGTTTCCCTACGAGCGGTATCAGGAAGGCTTTGAACTCATGCGCTCCGGCAAAAGCGGCAAGATCGTGCTCGACTGGGCGGGATAACGGAAGAAATCTCACGCCAAGCCGCCAAGCCGCAAAGGAGGAGAAGCGGATTTTGGAGAACACTCCTTCCACCTTCTTTTCTTCCTTTGCGGCTTGGCGGCTTTGCGTGAGATTTTCTTTTCTTCTCAGGTTACGGTGTCGCCAGCATGAAGATCGTTCTCCCCGGCGGCACCGGGCAAGTGGGCACGCTGCTGGCGCGGGCGTTTCACCGCGACGGCCACGAGGTGATCGTGCTCAGCCGGCAGATGCGTCACCTCGGCCAGTCCCCGCCCTGGCGCGTGGCCGTGTGGGACGCCCGCTCTCCGGGGCCGTGGGAAAGCGAGTTCGAGAACGCGGACGCCGTCATCAACCTCGCCGGGCGCAGCGTCAACTGCCGCTATACCCCGGCCAACCGGCGCGTCATCAAGGATTCCCGCGTGGATTCCACCCGGCTCGTCGGCGAGGCCATCGCGCGCCGCCGCCGCCCGCCGCGCGTGTGGCTCCAGGCCAGCACGGCCACGATCTACGCCCACCGCTTCGACGCGCCCAACGACGAGTTTACCGGCCTTCTCGGCGGCAGCGAACCCGCCGCGCCCAACCCGTGGAGTTTCTCCCTCGACGTGGCCAGAAGCTGGGAACACACCGCCACGGCGGCCATCGACGCCACCCCCGGCACCCGCCAGGTGCTCATGCGCTCGGCTATCACCATGAACCCCGACCCGGGCAGCGCGTTTTGCGTGCTGCTCAACCTCGTGCGCCTCGGCCTCGGCGGGGCCAGCGGCGACGGTCGGCAGTTCGTCTCGTGGATTCACGAGGAGGATTTCGTGCGCGCCGTGTACTGGCTCATCGAACACGACGACCTGAGCGGCCCGGTCAACCTCGCCGCGCCGCACCCGCTGCCCAACCGCGAGTTCATGCGCGCGTTGCGCACCGCGGGGGGGATGCCCCTCGGACTACCGGCGGCAGAGTGGATGCTGGAGATCGGGGCGTGGTTTCTGCGCACGGAAACCGAACTGATCCTCAAAAGCCGCCGGGTGGCGCCCGCGCGTCTGGTGCAATCCGGCTTCGACTTCCGGTTTCCCGAGTGGCTGCCCGCCGCCCGCGACCTCTGCCGCCGCTGGCACACGCTCCGGCACCGCTGAGTTCTGCCGACGCGTGGCGGCTTCGTCTCCCAGGGGTCCTGATGGCTCTCCGAAGCCGGTCCGTGATTGTCCGGCAGACTGTCGAATCAACCCGAACGTTTTCCAAACAAAGACGGACTGGCCCGGAGAGCCATCCTTACCGCCAAAAACAGCGACACCCCGGTCCCCTCATCGGAGACCGGAGCGTCAGTTATTTTACTATACTGGGGCTGTTAAGAACGGAAAAGCTGCTTATCTAAGTACGGGTAAAATGTTCAGCAAATACGACGACGCAGGCGGAGCGTTGCTCCGAGCGCAATGAAGCCGATGCCCATCATGGCGTAAGTCGAAGGCTCCGGCACCGTGTCCGCACGCAGGAGCCAATTGCCGTTGAAGCCCAGGTTGTTCACGTTCGAAGGCGGGATGTCGTTGCCAGCCAGGTTGGCCAGGTTGACCGGGTCTCCACCGAAGTCGCCAGCCACGAAGCTACGTCCGTAGGCAGTGTCATTGTCCAGGGCTGCCGGGAGCGCCGCCCCCGTGCTCGCCACGCTGTAGGCGATCAAGAAGTCGGGTGTCGTGATCGTCGTCGGAGTGATGGGCACCGTGATGAACACGTTGCCGTCAACGGACGTTACCGTTCCGGTCGCCGTGGTCAAGAGAATGGCGCTCGTGAGACTGGTCAAGCTGGTGGAGCTGTAAAGCGCCACCGTGAACGACGTGCCGAGCAACGACGCTTCGTTGGGGAAGAACGGGTTACCGAACACAGCCGAGATCGAGCCAATCGTCGAGTTGCCGCTCGTGGTCGGGAACGCGTTGATCGCGATGATGGAACCACCTTCGGTCACCCCGAAGGAGCGTTCCGCCGTACCGTCATCGAACTTATACTGAAACGCCTGAGCGGCGTGGTTTGCGCAGAATACCCCCGCCACCACCATGCTCGCCACGGTGGCAGAACGACGCATGGTGTTTAGAAATGATGTGATCATGTGTGTAATTTCGTTTCCCTGGATTCCTTCGGTTCGCCGCAATTCTTAGAGCAATTCTCAAAAGGGATAAAGGACTTTTTTCAAAATATTTATTTTCGGGCATATTCACTCTGTAGAAAAATTTTCCCTAAATATTTTGGCCTGAGATTTGCTCCGAAACCAGCATCAATCGAGATTCGCGGCGGCTCGTTCTCTTCCTTCGAGTTCCAGGACCATGCGCCGGATGTGCCGGTATTTCTGGTGACCCCGCAACCGCCGCAGGCTTTCCTGCCGGTCGCCCCAGCGCAGGATACGGATCGCTTCCCGCCGCACGCCCCACTCGTTCATCGCGCCACGGCTGGATTTATACAGGTCAATCGTGTTGCGTCCGGCCAGCGCCCAGCCGTAATCGTCCACCCGGTAAATCTGCCCGGTGGATTCGAGGCGGAACACCGTGCCCGCCGGCCAGCGCGACCAATCCGCCGCCGCGCTGCCGTAGACGCTCGGCGGAGCGTAGGCAGATCGCGTCGCTGGCGGCAGTCTTCCACCCGAGGGCGCGACCGGGCGAGGCACCAGCGGCGCCCGGTGAAAACCGCCTGCTTCGTCCACGATGTCCGCCGGGTTGGAGACGGGGAGCGCGGCAGGCGCGGCAACCGTCAACATCGGCGCGCCGGCGGCATGAAGCGTGCCACCGAGTGCGTTGTGGGTGCCGTAGGCGAGGTGGTCGGCTTCCGTGTGCGTGTACGCGGTGGTGCGGACCGATTGGTACTCGGTGCGGGCCATGGGCCGTTCGTAAGGCGGGAGCGGATGCGTGGCGCCGCACCCGGACATCAGCGTGGCCAGACCCAGGCCAATCACGGCAAAAACCAACCGGGAGGAAATCCGATCCATCCTGGCTATTACTAGCCAGCCGAGCACAAATATCGAGCGGATTGTATAACTGCCAGGATGGTTTCGCAGGATTGACGCCGCGCTTACAATCCGCATAAAAGCGACGGGCACCCGGCAGTCCCGCACCGCACGATCCAGAAGGAAACCTGCTCCCGTCACCATGTCCACCGCCTTCGATACTCAACTCACCACCACGCTCGCCGAGATTACCCAACGAGGGCTCTATAAGACCGAGCGCATCATCAGCGGCCCGCAGAACGCCCACGTCCCGACCGCCGACGGCCGCGAGGTGCTCAACTTTTGCGCCAATAATTACCTCGGCCTCGCGGACCATCCCGAGATCATCGCTGCCGCCAAACGCGCGCTCGACGAATGGGGCTTCGGGCTGGCGAGCGTGCGCTTCATCTGCGGCACGCAGGAAATCCACAAAGAACTCGAAGCGTCATTGTCACGTTTCCTCGGCCTGGAGGACACGATCCTGTATCCGTCGTGTTTCGATGCCAACGGCGGGTTGTTTGAAACCATCCTCGGCGCGGAGGACGCGGTCATCAGCGACGCGCTCAACCACGCGAGCATCATCGACGGCATCCGGCTCTGCAAAGCCCAACGCCACCGCTACGCGCACAACGACATGGCCGATCTCGAAGCAAAGCTCCAGGCCGCCAGCGGTGCGCGGCACCGGCTCATCGCCACCGACGGCGCGTTTTCCATGGACGGCACCATCGCCGACCTCCAAAGCATCTGCGACCTGGCGGATCGGTACGATGCGCTCGTCATGGTCGATGACTGCCACGCCGCCGGGTTCCTGGGCAAGACGGGGCGCGGCACCCACGAGCATTGCGGCGTGCTGGGCCGCGTCGATATCATCACCGGCACGCTGGGCAAGGCGCTCGGCGGGGCCAGCGGCGGCTACACCAGCGCCAGCAAACCCGTGGTCGATCTATTGCGCCAGCGTTCGCGTCCTTACCTGTTCTCGAACACCGTCGCGCCCTGCGTGGTGGCGGCGTCGTTGAAAGCGATTGAAATGGCCACCCGCTCGACCGAACTGCGTGACCGCCTGGAGGAAAACACCCGGTACTTCCGCGAGAACATCGTGAAAGTGGGTCTGACGATCAAACCCGGCACCCATCCCATCGTGCCCGTGATGCTGGGTGACGCCGCGTTGTCGCAGCGTTTCGCCGCCCGGATGCTGGAGAAGGGCGTGTACGTGGTCGGGTTCTTTTACCCGGTGGTGCCGGAGGGCACGGCGCGGATTCGCACGCAGGTTTCGGCTGCGCACACCCGCAAGGACCTTGATTTCGCCATCCGGGCGTTCGCGGAAGTAAAGGCGGAGTTGGGAATTTGACACGACGCGTTGGTCCGCTTGATCCGACGGTTGCCCGCGTGAACGGCGCCGGAATCCTGGCGGTCCGCATCCATTCCCTTCCCGCTGGCCGATTCAGTCACCGCCACCCGCCAACCTTCCCTTCTCATGGATATCATCGCTCCCGGCGTCGCCTGGGTCCCCACCAGTTTCGTCAACACGTACTTCATCGGCGAACCCGGTGGTCCCTGGGCTTTGGTGGATACGGGGGTGCCCGGTTTCGGTTGGAAGATCCGCGCGGCTGCCGCCGAACGCTTCGGGCAAGACTCCCGCCCGCAAGCCATTTTCCTGACCCACGGGCATTTCGACCACTCCGGGAACGCGGCGGCTTTGGCCGACCATTGGGACGTGCCCATCTACGCCCATCCGCTCGAAATGCCGTACCTGACGGGCCGCTCGGACTATCCTCCGCCCGACCCGACCGTGGGCGGCGCGATTGCCATGATGTCGCGGATTCTTCCCCACGGCGGCCATGATTTCGGCGCCCGGTTGCGCGCCTACGCGGCCCCGGCTGGCCCGGCTGGCCCGATGGACGCCGAGGGTCCCCTGCCCGGCTTCCCCGACTGGCGTTGGGTGTTCACCCCGGGCCACGCGCCGGGCCACGTCTCGCTCTTCCGCGCCGGGGACCGCACGCTGCTCGCGGGCGATGCGGTGGCGACGATGAACATGGATTCCTGGGTCGAGATGGTAGTCAAGCAGCGGGAACTCTCCACCGGCGGCAGCCCTTTCATCAGCGACTGGAGCGAATACGGCGATTCCCTGCAAACGTTGGCCACGCTGGAGCCGGAAACGATGGGCGCGGGGCACGGCTACCCCATGAGCGGGCACGAGCTGCCGGGCGATCTGGGGCGTTTTGCGCGGCACTTCTCCGCGCCGCCGCACGGACGCTACGTCAAGGAACCCGCGCACACCGACGAGCGCGGCGTAGATTGGCTGCCGCCGAAACCTGCCGACCCTTTCCCGTATCTAGTGGGGGTCGCGGGCCTGGGGCTGGTGGCCGCCTTGGCTCTCTATCCGAAGAAAAGATAAGTCCAGAAAACCTCACGCCAAGCCGCCAAGCCGCAAAGGAAGAAAAGAGAGGGAACGAAGAAAATTCCTTCCGCGTTTCCTTCTTCCCTTTGCGGCTTGGCGGCTCGGCGTGAGGTTTTCTGGCTTCCTCAGAGACGCCGTCCCCGCCGCACGCTCACCGGCGCACCCTCCACCAGAAACGCCGACGAGGCCGGTACCGTCAGAAACGGCACGAATGCCTGCCCGTACAGGTTGCCCACGTCGCAGTCGAACCGGTAGCCGCGCGCCTTCCAGACCCGCCAGCGGGGGTGTTCCACCGCGTATTCCATCGTCCCGCCGTCGCGCTGTTTGTTGTAGCCCCAGTAGTGCTCGGTGATGAATTCCTCCTCCGACCCCGGCGCGATGGGTCCCGGCTCGCCGCCTGCCGCCGTGACCGCTAGCGTGTGCCAGCATCCGTCGTGCCGCCAACCGTACTCCGCCCCGGTGGCTTCCGCCGATTGCCCGACCCGGTGCCGCATCGGACGCGCCAGATACGGCTCGTTGTAGAGCACGCGCGCCACCGTGGCGATGACGAACTTGGGCACGATTTCCTTGATGAACACCGCGCCGCGCCGCCAGCCGTCTTCTCCCGCCACCCGCCGCCGCACGTAGAACCGCAGGTTGACCTCCTCGAAATTCTGGTGCCACGGAAACGGGATGCCGCAGACCCGCGTTTTCAGGAACAGGAATCCCACCATGCTCACGAACACGCGGCCCTGGAACTCGTCCAGTTCGGTGCCCGCCGGGACGAACGGCGCGAGCACCGCCGGATCGACCACGTAATTGACCATGGCCAGCGACCGCCATTCCGCCGTCAGGAAAACGCGGGGCGAGGAGGCAGACATCGGGTAGTTACGCGCTCACTCGCCGACGAGACTCACGCGGACGTGACAATTCACCCGCGAATCCTCAAAAACGCCGGCCGCCGTTTATAGCCATCCGCGAATCAACTCCAGCACCTTGCCGTAAACGCGGTGTCCGCCGCCCTGCACGAGTTCGTCGCTGACCAAATCGGCCAGTTCCTCCGGCCCGACGGGCAGCACTTGGTTCTGCTCGTGCCCCGCCGCGCCGCAATGCGCGCAGGTGTTGAAGAACCGGGATTCGGCGTCGCGGCTGACCACGAAACTCCCGCCCTCGGACGCCCGCAGCGCCACTTTGCCGATGCCCGGTCCGGCTTGTTCGTGGAACGTCACCGCCACGGTGCGCCCGCCCGCCGCCTGGAACCCGGCCTGCCGCCAGGGAGACCCGCCCGCCACCTGCCAACCGAGTTGCACGCCGAGCCACCCGGCCAACAGGATCGCCTGCGTCCGTGCGCCGGGCGCGTGGGTGATTTCCAGCGCGTCGAGGGTCGCCAGCGAGGCCTGCGCGTCGGGGGCATCGAAAAACTGCGCGACCGCCGAGCGCAGTCCCTTGAGCCGGGTCCAGTTCAGGTCGGCCAACCCGTTTTCGAGGTTGGCATCGGCGGCAAGCTTCTTGATGATGGCGAACTGCGCGCCCGGCTCGGGCCAGTCGGCGCTGTCGTAGAGGAGGCAATCCACCCACGCCATGAGTTGTTCGCTGGGCGAGCTGGAAAAATGTCCCTGCCGCCAGAAATACAGCGGCAGATCGCTGTCGAGATGGGAGAAAACGAGGTTCGGCACGAGTCCCGACGTGCGGGCTTCGCCTTCCAGTTGGATGGCGATCTGCTCGGAGCAGCGTTGTTTCTGGCCGCTCTTGGAAACCTGGCAATGGGCGTTGACCCAGGCCCGCACGCGGGTTTCATTCGTTTGCGGCTTGGACGCGATGAGCAGTGCGCGCAGGGCGTGTTGCTTGGCGATTTGTTCGACGAGCGCCGTGTTCGCCCGCAACGAGGATGTTGCCGTGCTGAAGATGACGAGGTTGAGCCGCGACGCCCGCGTGGCCATCTCATGGCTGTCCTGCCAGAGTTTTTTTAACTCGCGTTGGATGTTGCCGACTTCGACCGGGATGCCCTGGGCGAAGAAGGGTTGTTCGAGGGTGACTTCGGTGGACATATAGGCGGTCGATGTAGATAGTTAATCTCTCGGAATTTCAGGGATGCCTCGCGCCCCGTGCCAGAATCGGAGCACGAAAACAGCGTTCGGGTTGTGCATCACCTCATAAATAATCCGATAAGCTCCGTGGACAATCTCGCGCACCGCAGAATCATCCTGCTCCGGCACCACCCGCCCCTTTTCAGGCTGTGAACCGAGAGAAAGAGCTTTGTCGATCAGGATATTGCCGAAGGAGCGGGCGCGTTCCGGGTTGTGGCGTGAAATAAATAAAACAATTTCCCGCAGGTCGTCCTGAGATTGCGGCGTGAGGATTACTGGCCAGTCCATGTATCCACGAGACCACGGCCCTCCTCCGCCGGAATCCCTTCCCTGCGGCGTGCCTGCTCCCGCGCCGTTCTGAGACCAGCCAGAAGTTCGATTTCACGCGCGATATTCTCGAGCGGAGTATCTTCTGGGAGCCGGGCGAGCAGACCAAGCACAAGCTCTTTGTTGCTCATGGAAACAGCATGTCAGGTTCGGCCAAAATGGCAAGTTCAAGGGAGGGCGGAAAGTCCACTGTCTCGTTTATCCGTTGGCGAGTGATGTCGTCATAAGCAGAGTCCAGGCAAATTTCGATGTCCTTTGACCACGCAATCTGTCCGAATTGTCCAACGTGAACGGTTCGAAAGAACGCTTCGTCGGCTAGGGCGGTAAAAACGCCACGCCCAACATCTTGGGATAGGTCGATGACACCTTCCTTACCTCCGGGATACACCGAGTTCAGACGGAAGCCCGAAAGCGCCTCGGCCTTGGTCGGTCTGTTCATAGAAGGGGGGTGCCGCATCGTCAGCCGCAAGCTACGAACTAGCTCGAAGATTCACTTATCGGCACGATGGCGCACGTCTTCATACCCATCGTCCTTGGTCACAAATTTGGATCGGGTCATGGACGTAATCGTCTCTATGCTGGTCCCACCCGAACAAGTAAGAGTCAGTTTGTTTCCGTCGATGAGCCAGTGACGTCCTTCTTTATCTGGTTTGGAATCCTCGTTCCTCTGCACTGCCCAAGTGGCGTCTGCGTAGTAAATCTCGAACTTCCTGCTCCCAATCCACCGGGCTAGAATTTGCTTCGCATAATCTGTCGATGCTGTGGGATCAGCGACCCCAGTCGAAATCAAAATCAGGAACAGCGATAAGGTGGCAAACGATGTTTTCATCATTTTTTGATCAGAACCGCCGCCACTTGCGCCCGTCCTGCTCGGGCAAGTCGTCGGCTTCCTTGGGTCCCCAACTCCCGGCGGCGTACTCGTAAAGCTCCGGCGCGTCGGCGGGCTTGCCGTCGGCGGTGGCGGTGCCGTCGGTCGTGCCGTGCCAGCTTTGCTCGATGACATCCACGAACTGCCACGCCTCCTCCACCTCGTCGCGCCGGGCGAACAACGTCGGGTCGCCGCTCATGGCGTCGTGCAGCAGCCGCTCGTAAGCCTCCGGGCTGGCCTTGCCAAAACTCGCGCCGTACTGGAAATCCATCTTCACCGGCTCCACCCGCAACGCCGCCCCGGGCAGCTTGCTCTGCATCCGCAACGACACCCCTTCGTCGGGCTGGATGCGGATCACCAGCACGTTGTTCGCGCCGACCTCGTCGCTGCCGGGAGTCTGCTCGTTGAACAACACGCTCGGGGCCTGCTTGAAAAATATGCTGATTTCCGCGCCGCTTTTCGGCAGGCGTTTGCCCACCCGCACGTAGATCGGCACGCCCGACCAGCGCCAGTTGTCGATCAACACCCGCATCGCCACGAACGTCTCGGTCATCGACCCCGGCTTGACGTTCTGCTCCGTGCGGTACCCGGGCACGGACTGGCCGTTGATCGCCCCGGCGGCGTACTGCCCCCGCACGACGTTCTGCTTCACGTCGTCCGCGTTCTTGAACGGCCGCAGCGAGCGCAACACTTTCACCTTTTCCCCGCGCACGCTGTCCGCGCCGAGGTCGGTCGGCGGCTCCATGCACACGAGCGTCAGGAGCTGGATGAGATGGTTTTGCACCATGTCGCGCAACGCCCCGCTCGTCTCGTAGTAACCGGCGCGCCCCTCGACGCCGAGCGTTTCCGCCGCCGTGATCTCGATGTGGTCGATGTAGCGGCTGTTCCAGATCGGTTCAAAAATGGCGTTGGCAAAGCGCAGGACCATGATGTTCTGCGCGGTTTCCTTGCCGAGAAAATGGTCGATGCGATAGGTGCTCGACTCTGGAAACGCGCCGCTCACCACCTCGTTGAGGTGCCGCGCGCTGGCGAGGTCCGTGCCGAAGGGTTTTTCCACCACCACGCGCGACCAGCCGCCGTCCGCGCCCGGTTCGTTCAACCCGCTGCGCTTGAGCCGCGAGATGATCGGCTCGAACTGTTCCGGCCCCGCCGCGAGGTAGAACATGCGCCGCCCGCCGAGATGATGCTCCCGGTCGAGTTGGTCGATGCGGTCTTTGAGCGCGGTGTAACCCTCGTCCTTGTCGAACTCGCTGCGGTGATAAAAAAGGGTCTGCGCGAAGTGATCCCACAGCTCCGGCTGCACGGGCTGACGCGAGAATTTCCTGGTCGCCTCGGCCATTTCCTGGCGAAACACGTCGTCGGACTTGTCGCGCCGGGCAAAGCCGATGATGACGCTGCCCGGCGGCAGGTCGCCGTCCGCCGCCAGGTTGTACAGGGCGGGCACCAGTTTGCGGTGGGTCAGGTCCCCCGTCGCGCCGAAGATGACCAGGGCACAAGGCTTGGGCTGGGCGCGGTTGGAAAGACCTTCGCGGAGAGGATTGCTCGCGGTTTGCATAGGGAATCGAAAGAAATCGGCGGCGGACGGCTGGCGGGATGCGTCGGGCAGCGTCAGTTCGCGGCTTCGTCGGCGGTGATGAGGTCGAAGATCGAGTGGATTTTGGTGGTGTCTACCCGGCCAGCCATCGACGGCAGGACTTCCTGCAAACGCTCGGCCATCGAGTGGCCCGGCTGGCCGAGCCGTTCGGCAAAGGCGTTCCAGGCGGCGATGCGGGCGGCGTCGATCCCGGGCAACGCGAGGAACCAGCGGGCGACGGCCTCGTTGGAAGGCTCGCGCCGGATCACGTCCATCATCTGTTCATGACCCACGGCGAAGAAGCGAAAAAAATGGCCGTCCACGCCCTCGGGATGGCCGAAACGCTCGACGTAGTCGGGCGGCAGCCGGTCAGCCAATAACAAGCGGGCCTTGGCAAGAAAGCGCGCCAGCCAGACGCAACCGGCCAGGGAGTCGTCGCGCGGAACGGGAAGCGGCGGATTCATGGTTTGGCGACACGTAAACCGGGTTTGACGATTAAGTTTTTTCCACCCACGCCTCCATGTGGGTTTTCAATTCCATGACCGGCAGCGCATTGATTTCACCGACCTTGTACCCTTCGGATCGCAGGCGGGCATCATTGGCCGTGATGAATCGCTTCAAGGCAGCGGGTACTGCCGGGTCAACGCCACGACCGACGCGCGCACCTTCCCGAGCGCGTCCGGGTTGCCGCGCGCTTGCAAAGCCTCGTGGATGAGGTCGGCGATTTCCATCATCTCCTCTTCTTTCATACCGCGCGTCGTCACCGCCGGGGTGCCCACCCGGATGCCGCCTGCCTTGAACACGCTCACCGTGTCGAAGGGAATCGCGTTCTTGTTCACGGTGATCGCCGCCTCGTCGAGCGTTTCCTGCGCGTCTTTGCCGGTCAGCCCCCTGGGCCGCAGGTCGATGAGCAGGAGATGGTTGTCCGTGCCGCCGCTGACGATCCGGTAGCCGTTGTGCGCCAGCCGCGCGGCCATCGCCTTGGCGTTGACCACGACCTGCCGCTGGTACTCCGCGAACCCCGGCTGCAACGCCTCGTGGAAACACACCGCCTTGCCCGCGATGACGTGCATCAACGGCCCGCCCTGGATGCCCGGGAACACCTGCGAATCCACCCCCCTGGCGAAGGGTTCCCGGCACAGGATGATCCCCCCGCGCGGCCCGCGCAGGCTCTTGTGCGTGGTGGTCGTGACGAAATGCGCGTGCGGCACCGGGCTGGGGTGCTGCCCGCCCGCGACCAACCCGCTGATGTGCGCCATGTCCGCGAAGAGCAGCGCGCCCACGCTGTCGGCGATCTCGCGCATCCGGGCAAAATCCAGCGTGCGCGGATAAGCCGACGCGCCGACGGTGATCATCTTCGGCTTCTCGGCGAGCGCCTGCTCGGCGAACGCCTCGTAGTCGATGCGCTCGTCGTGCTGCGCCACGCCGTAATGCACCACGTCGTAGAACCGCCCGGAGAAATTCGCCTTGTTGCCGTGCGTCAGATGCCCGCCGTGGGACAGGTCCATGGTGAGGATCTTGTCGCCCGGCTGGAGCACGGAGAAATACACCGCCATGTTGGCCTGCGCGCCGCTGTGGGGCTGGACGTTGGCGTGCTCCGCGCCGAAAAGCTGCTTGGCCCGGTCGATGGCGAGTTGCTCGACCACGTCGGCGTTTTCGCACCCGCCGTACCAGCGTTTGCCGGGGTAGCCCTCGGCGTACTTGTTGGTGAACACGCTGCCCTGCGCCTCGCGGACGGCGCGCGAGGTAAAGTTCTCGCTGGCGATGAGTTCGATGTTCTCGCTCTGGCGGCGTTCCTCGTGCTGGATCGCGGCGAAGATGTCGGGGTCGATCTCGGCGAGGGTCGGACGGTTGGGAGAAGGAATGGATTGCATGGGCGTGGGATCGGCGGCGGCGGGTTTGGCGGTGGCAGCGTCGGCGGGTTCGAGGAGCGCGAGCAGGCTGGGCAACACCTTTTTCAGGGCGTCACGGCAGCGGAAATACACGGCGCGGCTCTGGCCGATGGGGTCGGGCACGTCGAGATCGCCCGCGTGCGCGGCGGGGTCGAACTCGCGCACCAGGAACGCCTTGTCGGCCGCCTCGGGAAAATAAGCTTCGAGCGCGTCGAGGTGTCCGCGCGTCATGGTGAAGATCAGGTCGGCATCCTGGACCAACTGGCCGGTCAGCGGCTGACTGCGGTGACCGGAAATGTCGATGCCCAGGTCGGCCAACGCCTCGACGGCATAGGTGCTGGCCGCCTGACCGTAGGAGGCGTTGACGCCCGCGCTGGCCACCTGCACGTCGGCGCGGTCCGCGACCAACCGGCGGAAGAGTCCCTCCGCCATGGGGCTGCGGCAGATGTTGCCGGTGCAGACGAAAAGGATGTTTTTCACGGGTGGCACGCGGGCGAAAAAGTATGAACGGCAGCTTAGAAACCAAACGGGTCCAAGTCAAACGCGGCCTGTGACCGGGTCCAGGCAAAATCCACGCTTGAGCTACCCGCGCGCGGTGTCTAAGTTTGACTCCGCGTGAGGGAGACGCCTGACCTACCACCTTACCGGGACCACCTGCCGGCGGTCTATCGGTTTGCCTTTCTGATGACGGGCAGCCCCGCCGCTGCCGCCGAGGTGCTCCAGCATACTGTCGAGGAGGCCGAGCGCGAGGGCCTGGGTGACCTGCGCAACCCCTGGCAGGTCCGGCGCTGGATCTTCACCCACGCCCGCGCCTCGTGCCGCCGGCCACACACGGTCGCCGGGCCGGTGCCGCCGCCGCCCGGTGGCGAAGCCTCGTTCCTGCCCGCTCCCGACGCCAGCGTCCCCGCGCTCGACCCCGCCGGTGACTCGTCGCAGCAACTCGCCCTGCTTTTCGGCAGCCTGCCGGAAGCCGAGCGCGGCGCGGCGATCCTCTTCTACCTCTATCTCTTCACCCCGGCGGAACTCGCCGAAGTGCTGGAAATCAAGCCGGACGACCTCGGCACCCTGCTCTCCCGGGGCCGCGCGCTGCTCCAACGTCAAAAGGTCACCACCTGCTGACACTCCCCCCTTGCCCCGCATGTCCGTCCCTCCCCCCACCGACAAGCACCGCCTCCGGCTGGCCTGCTGCCGACCTGACCGCGCGGACCAGGGGGACCGCCGGTTGCGCGAGGCCATCCAGCGCCTGTCCGCCGACCCGAAGCTCCAGGAGGCGTTTGCGCGCCAGGCGGAGTTCGACGGCCCGATGGCGGCGCAGGTCCAGAGCCTGCCGCTGCCCGCCGGTTTCCACGGGGAGGTCGCGGCGGGTCAACGGCGTGCCACCCGGCCCCGGGGGTTTTCCTGGCGCGGCCTGCTGTGGCAGCCCGTGGCCCTGGCGGTCGGGCTGGCGTTTTTGTTCCTGGCGGCGTGGGCCGGGATGGCGATCTACGATCACCGCACCGGCTTCGCGGGCGACGAGACCGTGCGCCAGATGATCGAGTACACCCGCACCGGCGTGAATGCCGGGCGCCTCGAACCCCTGAGCGCCGAATGCGGCCGGCTCGGCGACACGCTCTTTCTCCAGTACGGGCTGGAGGACTACGCGGTGCCGACCATTTTTGACCGCGACATCGCCACGGGCTACCGGGTGTTCGCCAAGAACGAAAAATTCGTGGCGCAGGTGCAGGTCAAGGATCACGACATGACGTTTCTGGTCTTCCGGGCGGACCAGCAGAACGTGACGATCCATCCGGCGGGCCGCTGGAAGTTTCTGCGCGGCGACGGTTGGTCCGCCGCCGTGCAGGTGCGCGGGCAGATCGGGTTCGTGGCGATTTGCCGGGGGGGCGAGGCGGAGATGCGCACGTTCATGGCCGAGGCCAAGGCGAGGATGAAACGCAAGAAACCGGAGAAAACTTGAATCCGGTCCTCGGCATCGTCGCAGGCAGCGGCCACTACCCGCTGGTGCTCGCCCGGGCCGCGCGCGCCGCCGGGGTGACGCGTCTCGTCGTGGCGGCGTTCGAGCACGAGACCGATTCCGCCCTCGCCGCGCTGGTGGACGAAATCGCCTGGATGCGCGTGGGCCAGCTCGGGCGGATGCTGTCCTTTTTCCAGAAACACGCCGTGCCCCAAGCCATCATGGCCGGGCAGATCGCGCCGAAAAACCTGTGGGACCTGCGGCCCGATTTCAAGGCCCTGCTGCTCCTGGGCCGTCTGCGCGAGCGCAACGCCGAGAGCCTTTTCGGCGCGGTGGCCGACGAGATGACCCGCTCCGGCGTCACCCTGCTGCCCGCCACGACGTTTCTCGAACACCTGCTCGCTGCGCCGGGCCATCTGGCCGGTCCCGCGCCGGGCAAGCGCATGCTGCTCGACGTGGAATTTGCCCTGCGCACGGCCAAGCGGATCAGCGCGCTGGACATCGGCCAATCGGTCGTGGTGCGCCATGGCACGGTGCTGGCGGTCGAAGCGTTCGAGGGCACGGACGCCGCGATTCGCCGGGGCGGCGCGCTGGCGGGCGGACGCGGCGGGGCGACGCTGGGCAAGGTGTCCAAGCCGAACCAGGATTTGCGCTTCGACGTGCCGGTGGTGGGTCCGCGCACGCTGGCCGCCGCCGCCGAGGCGCGGTTATCGGCGATTGTGGTCGAGGCGGGCAAAACGTTGTTGCTCGAAAAGGACGAGATTGTCCGGCTGGCCGACAAACACCGGATTTCTGTCGTCGGCGGCGGCGGCAACCTGTAGGAATCTCTCTTCCATGCGCACCTTTTCCAGCCTCTTTGTTCTCCTGTGGTTGCTCGCCTCACCACCGGCGCGTTCTGCCGAACCACCCGGCCCCGCCGCCCGGTTGATCGAGCTTTTCAAGATGCAGAAGATCCCCGACGAGGGCTGCTGGTTCGTCCAGACCTACCGCTCCCCGGAAACGGTCCATCCCGGCGCGCTTCCCCCGCGCTACGCGACGGATCACTCCACGGGCACGGCCATCTACGCCCTGGAAACGCGCGAGGGATTCTCCGCCCTGCACCGGCTGGAAACCGACGAGGTGTACCACTGGTACGGCGGCAGCGCGCTGGAAATGCTCCTCCTCTACCCGGACGGCCACGGCGAAACGCTCCGGCTCGGGCCGGACGTGTTCAACGGCGAACGACCGCAGATCGTGATCCCGCACGGGGTCTGGCAGGGATCGCGGCCCGTGGAATCGGCGGGGCCGGACGCCTACACGTTTTTCGGCACGACGGTTTCGCCGGGGTTCGAGTACGGGGATTTCCACCTGGGCACCCGGGTGGAATTGTGGAAGGCGTTTCCGGCGTTTGCGGCGCAGATCACCGCGTTGACGCGGGAAGGGAAATAAATTTCACGCCACGCCGCAAAGGAAGAGAAGAAAGGGGATAAAAGGCTTTTCCCGTCCGTTTCTTTTCTTCCTTTGCGGCTTGGCGTGAGTTCCTCCGGTTCAAGTTAGGCCGACCCGCGCGCGGCCCCCGTGCCACCGGTGCCGGTGTCTCGCGCATGACGCCAACAGGCCACGCCCAGAAACACGGCATCGAGCACCAGCAAGGTCGCCACGTAGCCCTCGCCGCCCACGCCGCGCCCGTAGCTGTGCAGCCCCTTGCCCAGCACGAAATTCACCCCGTACCAAGCCATCACCACGGCGGCAAAACACAGCACGCTCGCCACCGCCAGCCCGAACTGCCCCCACCACCCGGCGATCCGTCCGTGGATGGCCACGATGTAACAGAGCAACGTGATGAACGCCCAGGTCTCCTTCGGGTCCCAGCCCCAGAACCGGCCCCAGCTATAATTCGCCCACACCGCGCCGAGGATCGTACCCACCGTGATGAGCAGCACCCCGAGTTGCATCACCCGGTAGAGCCAGAAGTGCAGCGTGCCGTCCGTCCGCGCTGCCGCCGGGTTGACGACGTAGCGCACCAGCAAAATGTGCCCGAAGGCCATCGCCAGGGCAAACGCGCCGTAGCTGGCGGTTTCGGTCAGGACGTGCGTCGTGAGCCAGAAATTATCCCGCAGCACGGGCCGCAACGGTTCGATGGTGCCCGGGACCGCCACGGGCAGTTGCTGCACCAGCAACAGCAGCAGGCACCCGACGGGCAACGCGGCCACCAAGTACGTCGTGCCCCGGTAAACCGCGAAAAACACGAACCCGAGCGCCGTCACCACGAAAGCCACCCAGATCATCGACTCATACATGTTCGTCACCGGCGGACGGCCCGCGACCACCGAGCGCATTCCGATGCCGACCGCGTGCATCACCAGACCGGCGAACCCGATGCCCAGCCCCGCCCAACGCAGGGAACGCCAGTTCCCGGCGGCGGCCAGCCCCAGGGCCACCGCGCCGACCCCGTAGAGGATCGTCGCCCAAGGGAACGCGCCCAGATGATTGTACGTGTGTTCGAGCGCGAGGGCGGAATCCGCCGGGTAACGCGCCGGGTTGAGCGCCCGCAGGCTGCCGCGCAACTCCCGCGCGTGCCGGTTGAACTGGAAGCCGTCTCCCGCCTGGTACGCCCGGAGCGTCTCGCCCAGAGCAGCCGCCACCGGCCCGAACCGTTCGGGGCCATAAGTGGTGTTCGCGTCATCGGACGGCGCCAGCCAGGCGGTGCGCCGTGCGGCGGCGGCGGGGGCCTCGGCCATCGGCGCGGGAGCGTTCGGCGTCGCCGAGGGGGGACGCGGCACGACGAGAAAAGCTTCCCCGGTCAGCAGCGTGCGGAAGAACATCAGCCGCCCGTTGATGGCTTCCACCTCCTGCTGGTCGCGGCTCAACTGCGGGTCGGCCTCCCGGGCGCGCAGGTTGCGGATGTCGCGGGCCATCGTTTCCAGAGCGGGCACGTTGGCGAGTTCCTCGACGGAAAACCGCTTGCGCGTGGCGTCCAGGCCCAGTTTCTGAATCAGCGGGCGGTAGCCGACGAGCAGCAGCGGTTCCTTTTTCCAGTCGTGGATCGCGGGGTCGCTGATCAGCACGGAGAGCAGGAAATCGTTGGGCTGCCAGATTTTGCCGTGGGTGTCCTTGTAAACGGCCATGCCGAGGAAGCTGCCGCCCGTCAAACGCAGCAACGCCTCGTGGGCGAAGGTGTCGAGGGGTTTGATCCGTCCTTCATCCTGGACGGCCAAGAGCGACCATTGCTTGAAATCGTCCTCCTTGAGTTCGGCCCGGGCGGCCAGCGGAACGAGGAAAGCAAGCAGGCAAAGCAAGCCGGTCAGACGGCGGAAGAGGGCGTTCGGGATCATGGCGGTAGGGCTATTTTTAAGATAGCCCAAGGCGGCGGATTGTCACCCGCCGGCAATGCTTCCTCCAGGGCACGGCGTGCAAACCAAGTCAGTGGTTCAGAGGCGCATTTGCCCGTTTCAAATCGCACGAACTGCCGATTGATCGAGGGCGCTGAGCACGCCTGACCGGCGCAAAAACACGAGACTCCGTTCGGCGGTGACCAGTCGGTCCAGACGCGCGACCGACGGCTTGAGGAGACCCGCCGTGCGCCAGTCCGTCAAATTCACGTCGGCAAGGCCCGCTCGCTGCACGGAGGTCACGCGGCAGATGAATCAACGCAGGGATTCGTAGATGGCGTCTTCCGGCGAATCGTCGGCCAGGAACTGTTCGTAGGACGCCGCCCGCCACTCAGCTTCTGCGCTGGGATCGCCGTTTGAGAGGACGATCACGCGCACGCGGCCAGCCTTGGGCAATTGCCTGGCCGCTTCCGGTGGAATGACCAACGTAGCCGCCTCGCTCAACTCGGCGGTAAATTCGACGGCGTGCATGTTGAAAAATGTAGTCGTCCGATCTCCGATGGTCAACCTTCCCGAAGGTCCAGGCCGAACCGGCAGGATTGGTGCCGTGGGTCAAACCTACCCCACCACGTTCTGCGGCTGGCCGTCCTGAAACGCCTTGATGTTCGCCACGACCACCCCCAGCAGCCGGGTCCGCGCCGCGCGCGACGCCCAGGCGATGTGCGGCGTGACGAGGCAGTTTTTCGCGCCCAGCACCGGATTGTCCGCCGCCGGTGGCTCCGTGGACAGCACATCCAACCCCGCCCCGGCCAGCCGGTCCGCGTTGAGCGCGTCGGCCAGGTCCGCCTCGTTGACCACCGGCCCCCGGCTGGTGTTGAGCACGTAGGCGCTTTTCTTCATCAGGGCCAGACGCCCGGCGTTGACGAGTCCCTTGGTTTCCGGCGTCAGCGGGCAATGCACGCTCAGCACGTCGCTGCGGCGGAACAAGGTTTCCAGGTCCACGATCTCCACCCCCGGCACCTCCGGCGGACGGTCCCCCCGCCGCGTGGCGATGACGTTCATCCCGAACGCCTGCGCCGCCCGCGCCACGCCCTGCGCAATCGCCCCGAACCCCACTAGGCCCATCGTCAGGCCCGCCAGTTCGACCAGCGGAAAATCCCAGTACGCGAAATCCTTGGATTTGACCCAGCCGCCCCCGCGCACGCTGCGGGCGTGGTGACCGACCTGATGCGTCAGTTCCAACAGCAGCGCGAAGGTCAACTGCACGACCGACGCCGTGCTGTACGCCGGGACGTTGGTCACGACGACGCCGCGTTCTTTGGCCGCAGCGACATCCACGACGTTGATCCCCGTGGCCAGCACGCCGATGTAACGCAGGTCCGGCAACTGCGCGATCACTTCCCGGTCGATGACGACCTTGTTGGTCAGGAGGATTTCCGCTCCCTTGGCCCGCGACACGGTCTCCGCCGGTGGCGTCCGCTCGTAGATTTGGCCGGTGCCCAGGTCGAGCAACGGCTGCCAGTTCAGGTCGCCAGGATTGAGCGTGTAACCATCGAGAACCACGATTTTCATGAGAAGGAGGCGCAAGGGATGCGCGGACCCGCCGAGAAAAACAGGGAATGGACGGGAAGGGAAGGATGAAAATGCGTTCCCACCTCCCTCGTTCCCAAGTTGTCCTTGAGAACGCACTTGCCCGGGCAGTTGCACTGCCCTACCGCCCCGGGCGAAATGCAATTTCGCAGGCAATCGCCTTCCCAGGTACAACTCGGGAACGAGGGAGAAAGAACTCCTGACCGCTGTCCGGCGCGTTTTTGTCTACGCCCGAATGCCGCCGTGGCCGAACTCCTCGGCTTCCAACGCCGCCCGCTGCTGCGCCGCCAGGATCTGGCAGTTGCGGTAGGCGAAGTATCCCAGCGTGGTTATCAAACTGGCGATCATGAACAACAAAAATCCGATGCTGATCGCATACCCGAGCGCGACCCCGTTCGTCTTGTACAAACCGCCCGCGCCGTCGCCGCCTACGCCCTGCTTGCAACCGGGGCACGCCTCGGCCACCCGGCAGGCAAACACCAAGGCCATCGCCAAAACATAGGACGCTCGCCGCCGAAAGGTCGTCAGGGTTTTCATAGGGCTATCTTCTTCATCGCACGAACCACGTTCCGCTTCAAGTCCCGGTCTTCAGCGCGGCGTCTCCCTTGGCCTCTTTGGCTGCGGCGTCGGGCTGTTCACGCAACAGGTCCCCTACGCTGGTCAGGACCTGCTGCAAAATCTCCGGGTTCGTGCTGTCGAAATATTTGCGCACGACCCCGTGCCGGTCCACCAGCGCGATCTTCTCGCTGTGGATGAAATCCCCCTGGTCAGAGGCGTGTTCCCTGCCTTGCTGATCGACGGTCGGCAACAGGAACGCCTTCTCCGCGAGGTGGTAAATCGTGTCGTGGCTGCCGGTCAGGAACGCCCACTTGTCGGGCGAGGCGTGGAAACGCTGGGCGTATTTGCGCAGGACTTCGGGCGTGTCCATCTCCGGCGCGATGCTGAACGACACCGACCGCACGTCCGCGTGGTCGCGCGTCAATGCCTGTTGGATGTCCTCCATCCGAGCGTTCATTTTCAGACACGGGCCGGGGCAGGCCGTGAAGAAGAAATCCGCCAGCCAGATTCTCCCCTCGAGCATCACCGTCGAATCGAACGGCTGCCCGCTACGCTCGGTCAGCGTGAACGGCGGCACCGTGTTGAAACGCGCCAGCGGGGTCACGGCACGCTGCTCCATTCCCTTCCACTGCTGGCGCACGAACCCGACGCCGACCCCCGCCAGGATCAGCCCCAGCGCGGCCCACACCACCCATTGCAACGTGCGGCTGACCGGCGCGACCGGCTTGAGCGGCGTATCAACCACGGAGGGCATCGTTTGCGGGGGGGTGTAGGTCTCGAAACTACTTCAACCAACGAAGTGCGGCAGGATGTAAAAGATGAAGAATACCACCACCCACACCACGTCTACGAAGTGCCAGTATAAGGAGACACAGGTCAGAAAATCGTGCCGATGCGGTGTAAAGCGGCCCAGCGCGGACATGAGGGTGGTGACGGCCAGGAAAATCACGCCGATGGAAACGTGCAAGCCGTGAAAGCCCGTGATGGCGAAAAAGTTGGAAGTGTACGTCCCGCCGGTATTGAACCAGACGTGTTCGTTGTACAGATTCGTCCATTCCCGGTACTGGATGTAGACGAAGAGCGCGCCCAACGCCGTTGTCAGCAACAGCCAGAGCGTGGGCGATTTCCCTTTGACGACCGCTTTCTCACCCATGAAAAGCGTGCCGCTGCTCGAAAACAGGAACAGCGTGTTGATGCTCGTCACCAGCAGCGGCCAGAAAAAGTGCTCGTCCTGAAGCCATTGCGGCTGGTAGGCGTGGCCACGGCTCAACCACGAAATCAGATACGCGGTGATGAGGCCCGCGAAGAGCATGACCTCGGACGCCAGGAAGGTAATCATGCCGAACTTGGTCAGATCGACCTTCGGCGCGTCGGGGAGTTGGATGGCTTCGGCGGCGGAGTTCATGAGGAAAATGGGCTTCGGGCGATGACGATGAAACTAACCGGATGCAGCAGGTCATTTCAACCAGCAAAACTTCTGTCACCCGGAGCGAAAAGTTGAAGGCTCGCCGGCGGGTACACGGTGCCTCCCATGGCGTGGGTCCGCGCACGCATCCAGAACAGGATGAGCGCACACAACGCGATGGCAAAGACGATCAGTCCGATGAAGACCAGCAGATTCGCACGGCGGATGGCAGGCTCGACTTTCATTGGACGGGCACCAGCGACAAAAGCGGCGGCGGCAGTTTGGCGAACGCCAGCAGCGCGAGGAGCAGCGGCAAATAGAGGATCGACGCGAAGAAAAGCTGTCTGGCCTGGGTCCGGGACGGAGAGAGCTGCATCCGCGCGGCGCAACACACCATCCCCGCGCCGAGCAGGAACGCCCCGAGGAAGTATTCGCGCCCGGCCATGCCCAACAAACTCGGGGTCAGGCTCACGAGCAACAACGCGAACGAATAATTGACCGCCTGCCGTCCGGTGGCCGCCCCATGCTCGTCCTCGTGCGTGAGCATGACGAAACCGCCCCGCGCATAGTCTTCCCGATACATCCACGCGATGGCCAGGAAATGCGGCATTTGCCAGCAAAAGAGGATCGCAAACAGCGCGCCCGCCTCGACGCCAACCGTGCCCCGCGCCGCCGCCCAGCCGATGACCGGTGGCAACGCCCCGGGCACCGCGCCGACCAACGTGTTGAGGCTCGTCACCCGTTTGAGCGGCGTGTACACGAAAACGTAAGAGGCCATGGTCAACGCCGCCAGCACGCTGCTGAGCGCGTTCACCAGGAAAAACAGGGAGAGCAATCCACCCGCCACCAGCCCGAACCCGACGAGCAGCGCCGTGTCCGGCTTCATCCGGCCCGCCGGCAGGGGGCGTTCGCGGGTGCGGTGCATCAGGGCGTCCGGGCCGCGCTCGATGAGTTGGTTGAGTGCCCCGGCCCCCGCCGCCACCAGGGCGGTCCCAAACATCGCGTTGAACAACCGCAGGAAATCCATCGGCCCGGTCCAGCCCAGGTAAAACCCGGCGAGCGTCGTGACGAGGACCAGGGAGGTCAACCGCGCCTTGACCAACTCGCAAAAATCCGCGAACGCGCCGGGGTGCGCGTCTGTGGCCAAGTGCATCGGTGCGTCGTCCACGTCCAGCGCGCCGGGTTCGAGGAGGGTGGCCGGTTTCATCAGACGAGAACCTCCACCGGTTGCGGCACGCGGCGGTTTTGCGGGCTGCCAGCACCCGAGAGTGACCCGGCCCGCCAGCGTTGCACCGCCGCGTAAGTGAGCACCGACCACACCAGCAGGCTCGCGCCGACCGCCACGTGCGCCGTCGCCACGTCCGCCGCCTTGTTCGTCCAGATCGAAAACATGCCCAGCGTGATTTGCATTGCCACGAGCAACACACCAGCGGTCGCAAACCAACGCAGCGAGTCAGGCAGCAAACGGCGGTGGCGCCACGCGGCAGACGCGACCAACAAAATCCCAGGCAGGATGACGAAGATTGCCATGATGCGATGGGTCATCTGCAAATGAATCTGCGCGAGGCTGGTCGGCGGCTGGTGCAACTCCCCGGTGCGGTGGGCATTCAGGGCGGGCAGATCCGCCCGGTGGACCTGCGGCCACCAGTGCCCGTAGGCTTTCGGAAAATCCGGGATCGAAAGACCCGCGTGGGCGTGCCGCATCGACGCCCCGAGCGCCAACTGCGCGTAAATCAAAACGGCTACGATCAGCGCCAGCTTGGCAAAACCCGCCAATGCCGCCGGGTCCGGACGACGGGAGTCCGGCGCGTCGAGTGTCCGCCACCAGCGCGAGGTGACCAGCGCGATCAGAGCCGTCAGCGCGAAGAACGCCTGCGCGAAGCACCCGTGGACGATCCCGATCCAATCCGCTCGGAGCACGACGCGCAGACCACCCAGCATGCCCTGGAAAACCACCGCGCCCACGGTCGCATAACCGAGATTTCGAACCCACCGGCGCGGTTCCGAACGCCACATCCAAATCGCTAGAACGATGGCTAGCATCCCCTCGCCGGTCGCAATGAGCCGGTGAGCGTGTTCCAGCCGCACGCCGCCCGGAGCCAGCCAGCGCGACAGGGGAAACGCGAACATGTTGTAGCCAAACGAGGTCGGCCAGTCCGGCACGGCGAGACCCGCGTCGTTGCTCGTGACCAGTCCGCCGCTGCAAATCAGCGCGAGGATGCTCAACGCCATGAACACCGTGTACGCGTGCAAGGTAGAGGGTGACCTCCGGGCACCACTGGAGGGACGCGCTCCCAGCCCATGGCGCCACCTTTGCGAAGCATTAGCGGCGTCCGTCCCGGCGGTGATCGCCGGTTCACTGACCGTGCCGCGTGGCGCATCGTGCATCGTGCCTTCCCTCAGTGGGTGACCTCGTGCTTGATGTCGCGCAAGGGTGTCGTCTGCATGAGGTAATCCTGCTCCATGCCCGGCACGCTGTACTCGTAAGGCCCGTGGTAGACGCGCGGCACCTTCTCGAAGTTGCCGTGCAACGTCACCGGCGACGGCAGCGTCCATTCCAGCGAGTTCGCCAGCCACGGATTAGCCACGGCCTTCTCACCGTAGAACATGCTCCAGAAGAAATTATACCAGAACACCAGGAAGGACGATCCCAACCCGAACGCGCTGATCGAGATGAACTTCTGCAAGGGTTGCAGGTTGCGCAGGTGAGCATACTGCGTCGGATCGGCGATGCGGCGCATCATGCCCGCCAGGCCCATCGTGTGCATCGGGAAGAACGTCAGGTTGAAGAAGATGAACATCAGCCAGAAGTTCCACATGCCAATCTTCTCGCTCATCATGCGTCCGAACATCTTCGGGAACCAGAAGTAGATCGCCGCCTGGATAGCGAACAAGCTGCCGCCGAAGAGCACGTAGTGGAAATGCGCCACGATGAAGTACGTGTGGTGAATGAACAGATCGACCGGCGTGGAGGCCATGAAGATGCCGCTCAGGCCGCCGATGACGAACATCGACACGAACGCCAGCGAGAAACACATCGCCGTCGTGAACCGGATCGACCCCTTCCACACCGTGCCCATCCAGTTAAAAGTCTTGATGGCCGAAGGCACGGCGATGACCATCGTGGAGATCGAGAACCCGGCGGAAACCACAAGGTTCATGCCCGAAACGAACATGTGGTGACCCCACACGAAGAAGCCAAGGAACCCGATGCCGACAATCGAAAAGATCATGGCGCGGTAGCCGAACAGCGGCTTGCGCGTGAAAGTCGGCAGGATGTCCGAGACCATGCCCATCGCGGGCAGGATCATGATGTAAACCTCCGGGTGTCCGAAGAACCAGAAAAGGTGCTGGTAGAGCAGCGGGTCACCACCGGTCGCCACGCCGTTGTGATACGGGGTGAAGAACGTCGTGCCCATGTTCAGGTCGAGCCAGAGCATGGCCCCCGCCGCGCTGAGCACCGGCACCGCCAGCAGGAGCAGGATGCTCGTGATGAACAGCGACCACACCGTCATCGGCAGGCGAAACATCGTCATGCCCGGACAACGCATGTTGATGATCGTCGTGATGTAGTTGAACGCCCCGGCGATAGACGCCAGACCGTTGACGAAGATGGCGAGCGCCCAGGCCGACTGGCCGTACTTCGTGTGGTTATACGCCGCCACCGAACTGAGCGGCGCGTAGCTCGTCCACCCTCCGGCCGCCGCGCCGCCGAGGTCCGGCGGCTGGCCGTTGTGCATGATGTGGTTGTTCCAGAAATCGGTGATGTCCGCGCTGAAGAAGCTGCTCAACAGCATCACGCCCGAGAGCGCGAACAGCCAGAAGCTCAGTTCGTTGAAGAACGGGAACGCCATGTCGGGCGCGCCGATCTTGAGCGGAATGAGGAAATTCCCGAAGACGCCGATGAGCAGCGGCATGACCACGAAGAACACCATGATCGTGGCGTGCATCGTCACCAGCATGTTATAGCCGCCCGGCTGGAACGACCCGTCCGGGTTGACGATGGCGCTGTTCGTCTGCAGGGAGAGCAGATGCCCGATGATAGGCATCGGCTTGCCCGGGAACCCGAGCTGCCAGCGCAGGGCCATCGCCAGCATCCCGCTGATGGCCCCGAAAAACATGCTGGCAAGGAGGTACTGCTTGCCAATCATCTTGTGATCGTGCGTCCAGATATACTTCCGGAAAAAGCCCGGCTCATGGTGGTGCTCGTCGTGCGAAGGATGCACGTCCGTGGCGAATTCGGTCGCGTGGGCGGTAAGGGTAGCCATGATGGTCTAGCGGATAGCGGAGTTTGGAAAACGGGTTCGGTCTAGAAATGCGCGGGTTGCGCGACGGCAACGGCGGACTCGGCGGCGGGCGCCGCGTTGGTGGTCACCGCCGGAGCCGGCGGAGTGGCGGGAGAGGCCTTCTTGTCATCGCGTGCTTTGAGCGAGGCCGCGCTCTTTTCCTTGACTAACTTGTCGTAATCTTTCTGGCTGACCACGTCGATGGCCGCCTGCATGTTGTAATGGCCGCTGCCGCAAAGCTGGTTACACGCCAGGGCGTAATGGCCGACTTTCTCCGGCACGAACCACACCCAGTCGATGGTCATGCCCGGCACGATGTCCTGGTACATGCGGAATTCCGGCACGTAGAAAGCGTGGATCACATCCTGGGAACGCAGGGTGACCTGAACCGGACGCCCCATCGGCAGAGTTAATTGGTTTTCCGACTGGAAATCGTCGTCGGAACGCGGGTCGTGCTGCTTGGGATCGGGATTCAAGCCGAAGTTGTTCGTGCCCATCGTCACCCACGCCATCTGGGAAGCGCCCAAGGCTTCATCGAGTCCCGGGTTGCGGATGTGGAAACCGAACTGGTAAGCCACGATGTCGATCTGCAACGATTTGGCCGGGGCCTTGCCGCGAATCTGGAGCCAGAGCTTGTCACTGTACACCGCGAGCAGGATGAAGATCGCCGCCGGGATAGTCGTCCAGATGATTTCCAGCTTGTTGTTCCCGTGGCTGTACACCGCCTTGACCCCCTTGCGGTGGCGGTACTTGATGATGAAGTAGAGATAGACCGTCTGCGTCAGGATGAACACCGCCAGCGTCAGCCAGAAGATGAACATGAGCAGCTTGTCCACTTCGTGTCCCCCCTTGGTGACCGCGTCCGGCGTCCACCAGAGGTTCGACTGGCGGAGTTCGGCGTGGCAGGGCGTCAGACCCAGCAAGACGGCAGCCGCTGCGAACAAAAGCAGGGCGGGCAAGCGTCGGAAAATCGAGGGTGTCATGGCAGATTGGTTGCCCGGCCAGGACACATGCCGCGGTGCAAAATTGGACATGGCAAGTTCGTGGAGAAATCGGGTTTTGTCAAGGCGCGGGCGAAGGGGCCGGTCCCGGTCCCTGGCCTATCCCGGGGGTGGCCGGTTTGGCGGCGCTGCCGGCGTTGCCGGGGTTGGCGGTGGCGGGAACCTGGGCACCGGCTTTGCTGGTGGCGTCGGCGGCGGGAGCGCCCCCATCAATCGGCCCGGGGGGGATGGCCAGGAGTTCGGCTTCGGACCAGGCTTCGCTGCGGTCCTTGGTCAGCGCACGGGCTTCGTCCATCTGTTTTTCGGTGATGGCCGGGGCGCTGTTGCCGCCCAGCTTGCCGCGCACATAAGTGAGAATCTGCGCGATCTGCTTGTCAGTCAGGGTCACGTTCCACGCGGGCATCGCGTTGTTGTAGACGCTGCCCTTGACGTGGACCGATCCCTGGAGGCCGTGCAGCAAAATCTGTTGCAGCCGTTTAGGCGCGTCGCCGACGACCCACTCCGAGCCGACCAACGGCGGGTACTGGCCCGCGACGCCCAGGCCGGACGCCTGATGGCAAACGGCACAATTCGCCGTGAACAGTTTTTCCCCGGTGCGGATCATGACCGCTTCCGAGTTCGGGTCTTCGGGCGGACCGCTGACCGGATGGTAATTAGCTTCCTCGTTGAAGACGTCGCCCTGCCAGCCGCCGTTGTACTGGCCGAGGTAGATGCCCCCCCAGGCCAGCAGCAAACCCGCCGCGCCGATGGCCCACCAGGGCACGGGCCGGAACGCCTCCACTTGGTGGACCGCAGGCACCCCGGACGCGCCGAGGTTGTGCATCTGGTGCAGGTCCACGGTTTCACCCGGGTCGCCCAGTTCGTTGAAAGATTCGTCGTCCTCTTCCGGGGCGAGGTTGCGGTGCGGATCGGTCGTGACGATGTGCTGCTCGCGCGGTGATTCGTCCTTGTCCGGCGGCGCGATGGGACCGTGCGCCGCGATGCGGTCGTCGGGGATGACCGCCGGTTGCGGCATCGTGCTGTGGTCACCGGCGCGTTCCCGGGGGGTCTTCGCGTTGTGTTCGTGCTCCTGGGGCGTGGTGGAGCCGTGGGTCGGACTGTCAGGCGTGGAAGCCATGAGATGGGGATCGGAAGGGTTGGCGGGTGGGTTCGGTCCTTTGCCGGGCTTTTTGCCCGAACCGCCGGAGGGTCGAATCGGTTTCGCCATGGGAATTAAGGGGTGGCAGCGGCCTCCTCGGGAGCTTCGGCGAGTTTGTACGAACTACGCTTGAGCGAAAGCAGGTAGGCGGCCAACGCCTTGGCGTCGTGCCTGGGCACGGTTTCGACGGTCGGCACGGCAGGCTGATCACCCGCCAGCTTGATGGCGTCGGTCGAAGGCTGGCCAGTGACGGGATGGGTGTCGAAGAGGAATGGCAGCGGCGGGCAGTTCGTCCCGGGCGACACGGCGGCGGGATCGTAGAAGTGCTGGTAGTACCAGCCCGCCTTGTCGTGGCGGACGCCAACGTTGGCGAAGTCCGGCCCGAGGCGCGAATTGCCCAGGTACGCGGCGCGGTCGCGCAGGTAATCGCGGGCCACGGTGCGGCGCGCTCCCCAGCCTTCGCGGTCGAGGTCGGCGTTGTCGGCGCGCGAACCGACCTGCTGGCTGTGGCAGTACACGCAGCCGTTGGCGGCGTAGAGCTGCCGACCCTGCTCGGCCAGACCGGAGAACGCGGCGGGTGTCTCGTCGCGGGTGGTGTCGTCGATGTCCGGCAGCATCCGGCCCAGTTGGATGTACGGCACCAGCACCAGCGCCAGCCAGGAGGTCAAAAAGACGAGCAGCAGCCCGGTAAAGATGGAAGTCGAACGGTTCATGGTGCGGAAACGGGGGCGGCAGCCGAAGCCGCCAGGGAACGGGAGATCATCGCCAGCGGACGGCGCGTGGCCGGTTCGCCGACACGGGCGAGGATCAGCGCGAACGACGCGGCGAAAAACGCGTGGGCGGCGGTCAGGATCAACGCGGCCACGAGTTGTACGAAAAGGAAAGGGTTGACGATGCTCAGCAGGGCAAGAATCGGCACCTTCGGGTCGTTCAGGCCGAGACCCTGGATGACCCCACCCAGCGTCAACGCCAACGCCGCCAGCCCGAACCCGGTGACGCTGAACCAGAAATGCAGACGGATCAGGCCCGGCGATT
Organism: uncultured Chthoniobacterales bacterium; assembly: GCA_964250695.1. GTDB lineage: Bacteria > Verrucomicrobiota > Verrucomicrobiia > Chthoniobacterales > SZAS-18 > CAHJWO01. The sequence goes on from CAXUGY010000009.1 coordinate 68,937, forward strand.
CCCATTCGGTGTTGAGCAGCCGCGCCAGGATGTAATACACCGCGCCGAAGAACGCCAGGGACACGAAGCCGTAGACCACGAGTTCGTGCAGCGCGCCGCCCACCAGCGTGAAATGCACCACCGCGTTGATGCTGCGGAAACCGGTCACCGCCGAGGCGATTCCCGCCGCGAGGAAGCACCACACGCCGACCGTCACGAAGCGCAACGACGGGCTGTGGCGCAGACCCCGGACGTGGCCGTGGAGCGTGCCGCGAAAGTTCGCGCCGATGGCGTACAGCGGCAGCAGGGTCAACGCGCTCGACACGACCGCCAGGCTGAGCAGCCAGGCCGGGGCGGGGCCGCCGATGAGATCATACGCGCCGCTCCAGCCGGAGGACAACAGCCACGTCCAGAAGCCGAATTTGGCCAGACTATAGTGCGCCAACGGCCGGCCCACCACTTTGGGCACGACGTAATAGGCAATCGCCAGCGCCATCGGGATCAGCCACAGACTGATCATCCCGTGCGCATACCACGCGGCGACCACCGCTTGCGCCGGGGCCTGGATCGGGAGGAAAAAGAGCAGCAGGTTGGCCGTGGCGTACATCCACGGGAAAAACAGGAACGCCGCCAGCAGGTACCACTGCGAAATATAGATCACGCTGCCGGTGCGCTGGCGGAACGCGAGGCCCATCCAGAGTGCGATGAACACGAAGGCCGTGAAGATCAGCAACGCCGCGTAGCGCGGGAACTCCAAACCGTTGAACGAAGTCCCGTGGCCGTACAGGATGCCGAACACGCCCAACGTCACCCCGAGATTCCATCCTCCCCACGCGGCGGTCAGCACGCCGCTGCCCCGGAGCGGGGTGCGGCACAGGCGTGCCATCAGCCAGAGCGACGCGCCGATCCCGGCGGTGGCCGCCCAACCGTAAACGAAGGCCGAGGTCGCGGCGGGATGCACCCGGCCGAAGGTCAGCCACGAGAAATTGGTCAAGACGGACGGGAAGTTCAGCTTGACCGACGCCAGCACTTCCAGCCCGGAGGCCAGGAGCAGCCAACCGATGGCCGACGCGAAGAACAGCAAAACGGGACCACGCACCGAGGCGTCGATGGCAGGCAGCAACGCCGTCGCGGCTTCCGTGCGCACGGGCACATCCGCAGCGCCAGCGGCAGGCGTGGGCACGAGAACGGCAGCGGCGCTCGGGTCCACGGTCGAAATAGGAACGGTGCTCATGGAAATGGGTGAACTCAGGGTGTGCCCGCCGGGCTGGCGCCGGGCGTCGTGACGGAAGGCGTCGGGGTCGTGGCTTCCGACGCGGCGGGGGTGGCGGTGCCGGTCGGCGCGGGAGGCGGCGTCAGCGGTTCGGGCTTCGCGCCGGTGGCGGGTGCGGCGGTTGGCGCGGGAGCCGGGGCGGCGGGCTGGGCGGACGTACCGGGAACCGGCGGATTGCCGGGGTTATTGGCGTTGTTATCCGGTGACGGCGCGGGAACGCCCATCGGCGTGGCGGCAGGGACGGCACTCGGGGCCGGGGCCGACGCGGCGGGCGCGGCGGGCGGATTCGCCGGGGCAGCCGGGGCGTTGGAGGCGCTCGTCGCCGGGGCAGGCGTGGCGGCGGTCACCGGAGCGGGCGAAGGCTGGCCGACCGTCGGGTTGGAGGCGGACGGGGCCACGGCGGCGGTGGTCGCACCGGCACCCTTGTCGGGCGAGGTCGGCGCGTTGGCAGGCTGCGGCGGCGACTGCGTGAGCGGGTAAGCCGGATGCGGTTGAACCTTCTGCAAATCCGGGATCGTCATTTCGACGGCCCGGTCAATCGGCACCCGCACGATGCCCTTGTCCTTGGCCAGCCAGCTCGCCGGGTCGTGCAACAACTTGGTGTCCTCGGTGTTGCGGTCGGCCAGGATTTTCTGGCGTTCGAGCACGCGCTTGGCGTCGGAATCCACGAAGTTGCCGGTGCCGATGCCGAACACGAACCACGCCAGCGCGCCGACGAGGAGCAACACGACGGCCACGACCGTCGCGCCGCGGAACAGACCCCACCCGGTGGCAGGTGGCGTCGCAGGCGCGGACGGGTGTTCAGTGGTGACGGGCGAGAGAGCCATGATAGATAGAAAGGAAGAAAAGTGGAGAAAACCGTGGGCGTCAGTTCACCAACCGCAGGGATTCCGGCAAGCGCGGGTCACGCAGGGCATAGAGCGAGTGCTGGCCCAACGCCCGGATAAAGATGATGGCCAGTGGCGAACCGATGGCCGCCAGAGCGGCGAGATCGACGATCATCGTCAGCGGGGCGACGCCTTTCGGGTGCAAGAATGGGCTGACGATGAAATACATGTCCGCCGCGTGCATCAGGAGCACCCAACCGGCGATGCAGGACAGGATCTTCGTGTTCGTTTTCGACTTGCGCGGGCACAGCAACGCGAAAGTCACAAAAAAGTGGCCGATCACCTCGAAGCCGATGGCCCAGGTGTTCCAGCTTTCCGTGTTACGGATGAGGAAATATTCCGTCTCTTCGGGGATGTTCGCATACCAGATCAGGAAGAACTGGCTGAAGGAGATGTACGCCCAGAACACCGTGAACGAGAGCAGCAGCTTGCCCATGATATGGAAGTGCTCCGTGCTGACGACGCCCTCCAGATACCCGGCGCTCCGCAGCAGGTAGGTGATGATGATCAGCGTCGCCATCGAACTCCAGGCCGACCCGGCGAAGATGTAGACGCCCCACATGGTCGAATACCAGTGATACTGAATGCTCATCGCCCAGAAGATCGCCCCGGCGGTCAGCGACACGGCGAACAGCGGGATCGAAAAGAACGAGACCTTGCGCGCCCTGGTCGTGCAACTCGGGTCGCCGGTCCGGTCCTGGCGCACCGAGAGCCAGCGCAGGGTGAAGCTCGCCGTAAAAAAGAACGAAAAGATGAGCACGGTTGCCCACGCCCAGACGTGGCCGTTGAGCATGGCGCGCTTGCCGTCGAGCGCCGGGTCTTTGCCGAGCGGGACGGTCAGCCATTTGTAGATGGTCGGTGCCCAGACGGCGATGGGGATGAACGCCAACCAGAGCCAGCGGAACGAGTTGGCCATCGTTTCGAGGATGCGCCGCACGACCACGCTCCACTCGGCATCCACCGCGTAATGGAGCATCGTCCAAAACAACGCACCCGCCGAGATCGTGAAATAGAACATGAACGCAAACAGCCACGAAAACAGGAACTGGCTGTGCGCGCCGTGCCCGGTCTTGTCGGGGATGAAAAAGCTGACCAGACAGATGGCCAGACCCACCCCGGTGGCGACGAGCAGACCGAAAAAGACGGGTCCCAGGTTCGTGTATCTGAACCGTTCTTCCTTGGGTGAGGCGGTGGGGGCGTGGACGGTGGCGGCGCTCATGAGCGAAAAAAGCTAAACGAATACAAGGGAGACCAGATCAGGGCTTGGCGCTGGCAAGGGCGTCCTGCTCGGCGGGCGGCAGTTCGGCGAGTTTGACGTTCTGCGCGCGTTGCAAGGCGCGGACGTAACAAACGATGGCCCAGCGGTCGCGCACGGAGAGGTTTGCCCCGTAGCCGTTCATCGAATTGTGGCCGTTGGTGATCGTGTAATAAATCTCGCCGTCGGCCATGGCGAGATATTTGGGCAGATGGTAGTTGGCGATGTTGGCCAGTCCGTATTTGCTGGTCACGCCGTTGCCGCCGCCGGTCGCGCCGTGGCACACTTGGCAGTTGATCGTAAATCGCTCCTTGCCCTTTTCGAGCAGTGCGGGCGTCACCTCAATGGGGATGCCCGTGCCCCATTGGTCACCGATCATGCCGGTGCTGTAGTAGTCCGGTCCGTCGCTGAACGTCAGGCCGGGCGTCGTCACGAGGCGTTTGGCGGCGGCGGTGTTGGCGATCCGGGAAGCGGTGGTGGTCGTCGGCGGCTCGAAACCCATCGGCACGGTGCCTTCGACCGGGCGACGCCCGCTCACGCCGTCGGCAAAGAACCCGGCGGGCGACTGCGGCTTGACCTTCGACTGGCGGACCATGTCCGGGAAAAACTCGAAGGGACGGCCCGCGGTGTGGCGTCCACGCGGCCCAGCCACGAGGAGGACCAGCACCACCACGATGGTAAAAATGATGAAGAAGATTTTCATGCGGAGAGAGGCGTCCTAATCCTCGTCGTAAACGAGCGTGATGTTCGTGCCGCCAGCTTTTTCCAGGAATTCACGCGTGTCCTTTTCCGAGAAACGCGCGTCGCTGGCTTCGACCACGATGAAAAACCCGTCGTCCGTGACCTTGGCGAAGCGGTCCCAGTTGAAGAGAGGGTGGTGCCAGCGCGGCAGGAGGTTCATCGCCAACATGCCGAACACCGCGCCGAACGCCGAGAACAGCACGGTCAACTCGAAGATGACCGGGAAAAACGCCGGGATGGTCGTGAAACTCGTCGGCTTGCCCTGCACGATCAGCGGATAGAGGTAAATCGCGCTGCCGAGTTCGAGCAGCAAGGCGGTGGCAGTGCCGGTCAGGCCGCAGGCGAGCACGATGAAGCTGACGATGGATTTGCCCAGGCCCATGGCGTCGTCCATGCCGTGAATCGGGAAGGGCGAAAACACGTCCCAACGTTTGAACCCGTGGTCGCGGACCTCTTGCGCCGCGTGGAAGATCGACGCGGCGTCAGGAAACTCCGCGCCGATGGCGTAGAGCTTGCGGGTGGGCGGCGCGGGAGCGGTCGGGCTGGTGGCGGTAAGGGCGGTAGCCATGGCGGGTCGTCGGATGGGGCGCGATGGGGGTTAGTGGGCACTGCCACCCGGCGGCGTGGGTTTGATGGATTCCTTGCCGTGTTCGCTGGTCGCGGGCAGGCTGGCTCCTTCGGTGGAAGGGCGCGGGCGGGTGCCACTGCCAACGGCGGCAGCTTCCCTGCGGTCGCGTTCATCGGGGGGCAGCAGGTGGGTCGGCTCGGCCTGCGGACCAGCCGCGTAACCGGCGGCGGCACCGTGGCCGGTGTGCGGATCGGCCATGGGCGTGACACCCTTGACCTCCGCGATAGCGATGGCGGGCAGGAAGCGGATGAACAGGAGGAACAACGACAGGAACAGGCCGAACGTGCCGACGAAGGTCACGATGTCCACCCAGGTCGGATGGAACATGCCCCAGCTCGACGGCAGGAAGTCCCGGGCGATGCTCGTCACAATGATGACGAACCGCTCGAACCACATGCCCGCGTTGACGAACATACAACCGATGAACACCATCCACAGATTGCGGCGGCACCAGCGGAACCAGAAAATCTGCGGCGAGAGCACGTTGCAACTCATCATCGCGTAGTAAGCCCACCAGTAGGGAGCCCAGGGCAGCTTCGGGAAGCTGGGGTTGAGCATGTGCAGGAAGTCCGTCACCGGACCGGCGGCACGGGAGCGCAGAAACGCGTAACCCTCGTACATGTTGCCGCTGTACCACGCCACGAAAAACTCCATGATGTAGGCGTAGCCGACAATGCTGCCCGTCAGGAGGATGATCTTGGCCATCACGTCGATGTGACGCGCTGTCATCATATCCTTGATCTGCGGGTAAATCAGACGCATCGGCAGCATCAGGGTCAGCACCATGGCGAACCCGCCGAAGATGGCGCCCGCCACGAAGTAGGGCGGGAAGATCGTCGTGTGCCAGCCCGGGACCACCGACGTGGCGAAGTCAAACGACACGATGGTATGCACCGAGAGCACCAGCGGGGTCGAAAGGGCCGCCAAGAGCAGGTAGGCCATTTCGTAGTGCCGCCACTGGCGGTTGCCGCCACGCCAGCCCAACGCGAAGAAGCCGTAACCGTAGGCCGCGAGCAGATTGCCCTTGGCCTTGGCGCGGTCGCGCAGGGTGGCCAAGTCAGGGATGAGACCCGTGTACCAGAAGAGGACGGAAACCGTGAAGTAAGTCGAGACAGCGAACACGTCCCACAGCAGCGGGGAACGGAAATTCGGCCAGATGGCGTACTGGTTCGGCACCGGGGCCAGGAACCAGGCCATCCAGACGCGACCGACGTGCAGGCCCGGATACAGACCGGCGCAAACGACGGCAAAGAGGGTCATCGCCTCGGCGGCACGGTTGACCGCCGTGCGCCAACGCTGACGGGTCAGGAACAGAATGGCCGAAATGAGCGTCCCGGCGTGACCGATGCCGATCCAGAACACGAAGTTCGTGATGTCCCACGCCCAGGCCGCCGGAACGTTCTCACCCCAGACGCCGACGCCGGTCAGGATGAGGTACAGAAAGCAGCCGAAGCAAACCGCCGCCAGCGTGGCGCACGGGAGGAACGCCGCCCACCACCAGAAGGGCGTCTTGCTCTCGCTGATGCTGCAAATGTTCTCGGTGATCCAGTGGAGCGAATGGTCGTTCGCCACAAGCGGAGAACGCAGGTCCGCCAGCACGGCAGCGGCCTTCGGGTCGATCTGCGCCGGAGCGTCGGGCTCGGGCGAGTGAGCGCCGGAGGAAATGGGAGTAGCGGCGGTGGCCATAGAGAAGGTTCGCGGTACGGCTCAGATTTCGTGATTCTCTCGCTGGCTCCCTCGTTCCCAAGTTGTATTTGGGAACGAGCTTGCGCGAGAAGCTGGGCTGCCCTGCCGCATTTGGCGAAGTGCAACTTCGCGGACAAGCATGTTCCCAAGTACAACTTGGGAACGAGGGACTTGGAAGCGAAAGAGGTAGGAAAATGGCGGGATATTCATCGACGCTCAGATTTTGTGGTTCCCGCTGACTTCAGGCGCGGAAGGTTCGTGCGGCGGTTCGGTGCCGTCCTCGTGCTCTTTGAGGTCCTCGGGCGGGACGTTGGTCGGGTTGCCCAGGAGGGTGTTGCCGACCAGGGCCGCGCCGGGCATCTTTGGGTTCGGGTTGCGCAACACCGCTTGGTAGCTCAGGCGCGGACGCACGTTGAGATACTCCAGCATCTTGTAGTCGCGGTCCTGGGCTTTGACCTTGGAAACCTTGGAGTCCGGGTCGGCAACGTTGCCGAACACGATGGCCCCCGCCGGGCAAACCTGCGCGCAAGCCGTCGTGAACGAATCGCGCGGCACCAGGGTGTTCGCGGAATCACGCGCCACCTGAAGCTGGCCGATCTTGGCTTCCTCGATGCGCTGCACGCAGAACGTGCATTTTTCCATCACGCCGCGCATCCGCACCGTGACGTTCGGGTTCTTGGAAAGCTTCTTGATCTCGGGCATCCCGTTCTTGCCGAACGGTCCGAGGTACGCCTCGGATTTGCCCGCCCACGGACCCTTTTCGATGGGTTCGATGCTGCGCTCGTTGTAGTTAAAGAAATTGAACCGGCGAACCTTGTACGGGCAGTTGTTCGAGCAGTAGCGCGTGCCGATGCAGCGGTTGTAGGCCATCGCGTTGAGGCCCTCTTCCGTGTGGATCGTCGCGTTGACCGGGCAGACGGTTTCGCACGGCGCGTTCTCGCAGTGATGGCAGGTGACGGGCTGCGTCAAAATCTGCGGATCGTCGTCGAGCGTCGGGTCGTACATCGGATCGTTCTTCTCGACGGTCGAGTAATAACGGTCGATGCGAATCCAGTGCATCGCGCGGCCTTTGGACACCTGATCCTTGCCGACCACGGGGATGTTATTCTCCGACTGGCAGGCGACCACGCAGGCGTTGCAACCGGTGCAGGTGTTCAGGTCGATGGCCATGCCCCACTGGTGCTGGGATTCGTAGGGCGGGTTCTTGTAAAGCGAGACGTTCGGCGGCAGGTGGGCGTCCATGCCCATCATCGCCACGAAGGAACGCTCGCCCTCGAAGGGGAACCCGGCTTCCTTGCGGTAAGTGTCGATGGGCAACTCGCGCACCAGGTTGCGGCCTTCCATCGCCTGATGCTGCTGGGTCGTCACGAGTTGGTACTTTCCGGCGACCGGCGTGACCTTGACCCCCGTGGCGAAATACGTCGCGGCGGCGGTGCGCAACGGGTAGGCGTCGAAACCGGTGTGGCGGCCCACGCGGCCCACCTTGCGGCGGCCGTAGCCGAGCGCGATGCTGATCGAATTGTCGGCGTGGCCGGGCGAGACGAGCACCGGGGCTTTGATCTTGCGGCCACCGGGGATTTCGATCTCGACGAAATCGCTCATCGTCCAGTCGCCCTCGCGGAACGCGCCGTTGTGCTGCACGTCGAAGGCGTCCTTGTTCACGCCGAGCCTGCGGGCGGTGGCGGGACTCATCAACGCCGCGTTGTCCCAGCAAATCTTGGTGATCGGGTGCGGCATTTCCTGGAGCCAACCGTTGTTGGCGTAGCGGCCGTCATCCACCTTGTAATCGGAAATGAGCACGACTTCCATGCCGTCGCCGAGCGCGGCGGGAAACGGGTCGTCAGCGTGCTGCGCCTTGAGGTAAGCCACCGCGCCGCCGACGTTGAAGCTGGCGGTTTCGAGTTCGGTCGTCGCCGAGCCGGGCAGGAATCCGTCGCGCAGGAAGGCATTCCAGGCGAGCGCCGCCTGGCCGTTGCCACCTTTGCTGATTTCGTTGAACGTCGCGCGGACGAGGTCCGGCTTGTCGTTCTTTTCGTGGCCGAGCAGCAGGTTGATGATCTCGATGTCGCTGTAACCGCCGAAAAGGGGCAGGATCATCGGCTGGATGACGCCGTAGGTGCCGTCGGCGGTGCGCGCGTCGCCCCAATGTTCCAGGAAATGCGCCATCGGCACGTGCCACTGGGCGAGTTCGCTGGTTTCGTCCTCGTGATATCCGAGGCGAACCACGGTGGGGACGCTCTTTTGTTTCGCGGCCCAATCGAGGTTCGCCAGCGCGTTGAAAACGGGGTTGCCGCCGAGGATGAAAAGGGTCTGGATTTTCTTGGCGTCGATGAGGTCGGCCAAGCCGGAAAGGCTGGTCGGTTCCGCGCCGCCGCGCTCGGCGGAGGAGTGCGCGACCAGCGTGTGGCCGATGTTGTCCAGCGCGCCGTTGATCGCCTGCACGAGCAGGTGGACCGAAGCAGGCTGGCGCGGGCCGGTGAGGACGAGCGACTTGCCCTTGTTGGCGACGAGGTCGGCAGCGCATTGGGTCAGCCATTCGTCCTGACCCTGGAAGCGCGAGGCGGCGTCCGCCGGGAACGCGGCGACCAGCTCGCCGAGCGGGCCGGTCGCGCCGATCTTTTTGGCGATGGCCACGGCGAGCGCGCCAATCTGGCTGGCCGGGCAGCGCAGGCGGTGGTCCGCCTTGCCGCCGGTGATCGTGTAGTGATTCTCGACGACGTACAGCCGGTTCATCGAGTCGGTGGCGCTGGCCACGCGGCGCTTGTTCGAGAAATCGCGGGTTGCTTCGACGCCGCCCTCGTCCAGGTGCAAGAAATCGCTGTCGAGCGAGAGGATCACGTCCGCCCGGTCGAGACGCGGGGTCAGACGCACGCCGTCGCCGAACGCCGCGCGGGTCGCTTCCACCTCGTTGAACGGACGGAGCGGATCGTACAACGCCCAGGTGAGCTTCGGAAATGCCTTGGCCAAGTCGGCGCGCAGACGGTCGCGGGTGGGCGAAAAGGTTTCCTCGACGAGAATAGCCACGCCGTCACCGCCGTTGGACTTCATGTCGTCCACGGTGTCCTGCATGAAGCCGGTGAACTGCGAAACATCGACGGGCTGACCGTTGTTCAGGAAGTAGCGCGAACGGTCCGGGTCGTACAGGTCGAGCAGAGCGCACTGGGCGTAGGGATCGGTCGCGCCGTTGCTCAGCGGATGGAGCGCGTTGCCTTCGAGCTTGATCGGACGGCCTTCGGTCGTGGCCACGACCAGCGGCATGGCGCCCCGGCGGCGCGGCATGGAAGTCGCGTAAAAAACGTTTTTGCCGGGAATCGTCCACTCGACGGCCTTGCTGTACGGGACGAGGTACGTCTCGGGACGGCGGCAACCGCTCAGGCCAAACCCGGCCAGCGCCAGCGACGCCCCCATGAGCGAGAGGAAGTTGCGGCGGGAAAGCGCGTCGCCTTCCATCTCCGCCGCCCCGGCGGGAAATTCACGCTCCAGCCAGCCCCGGAACTCGGGCGTGTCGTGCAACTCGCCGACGGAACGCCAATACTTGCGGCCGGTGGGGTTGGGCCGCTCGGGCGGATGCTGGAAAACGTGTTTCATCGGAAAAAACGGAAACTTCGAGAAAAACCAAATCAGCGGTGGCAGCCCGCGCAGGTGACCGGCGGGTTGACGTGCCAAGCGGCCTTGAGTTGGGTGCCGATTTCCAACTGGGTAAAGGGCTGGCCGGTCTTCGGATTCGTCCCCAGATCGGCGGGCTTCCAATCGAGATGGGTGATTTCGGCGAGCGGGCGCAGGTTATTCTCCGGCGCGCGGTGGCAGGTCAGGCACCAGGCCATGCCCTGCGGCTGGTCCTGCCAGACGACTTCCATCTGGTTGATCTGGCCGTGGCAGCTCACGCAGCTCACGCCGCGGTTGACGTGCGCGGAGTGGTTGAAATAGGCGTAATCAGGCACCCGGTGGATGCGGGTCCATTCGACGGGTTTGCCGCTGGCCCAACTGTCGCGCACCGGCTGGAGCTTGGGGCTGTTGGCCTTGATGGCCGTGTGACAGTTCATGCACGTCTGCGTGTTGGGCACGTTGGAATGACTGCTGACCTCGACGTAGCTGTGGCAGTAGCGGCAATCCATCCCGAGCTGCTGGACGTGGAGCGAATGCTGGAAGGGCACGGGCTGCGTGGGCATGTAGCCGACGCGCGTGTACTTGGGCGTGAAGTAGTGCCAGATGCCGA
>CAXUGY010000010.1:0-79018 GCA_964250695.1 uncultured Chthoniobacterales bacterium
TCGTTCACCTCGCGCTCATCTTCGATGCCCTGCGCTAGTGTGAACAGGCCCTAGTGTGAACAGGCCCGGAGCTGACAAGTAGTGTTAACAGGCCCTAGCGCAAAAGCCGTGGATTGTGCCGATCCCCGGTGGCACGAAGATCGAACATCTTGACGACAATCTGCCTGCTGCGGACATCCATCTGCCTGCTGACGACCTGCGCGAAATCGCCGCGGCCTTTGCCACCATCGACATCCAGGGTGCTCCACTCTCCGAAGCTCTCGACGCCGGTCTCGACCGATAAGCGGTAGGTTAACCGAAACAAAGACAATTTAAGATCAAAACCCGCAGATGAACTGCGAACAGAAAGAAACAACACAATGCAAACGCGCAAACTTGGACAAACCCTCGAAGTCTCAGCCCTCGGCTTCGGCTGCATGGGCCTCAATTTCAGCTACGGCCACTCCTTGAGCAAGGAGGAGAGCGTCAAGCTGATCCGCGACGCCGTGGAGCGTGGCGTGACTTTTTTCGACACGGCGGAGGTTTATGGCCCCTTCACCAACGAGGAATTGGTCGGCGAAGCCCTGCGTCCCATGCGGGACCAGGTCGTCATTGCCACGAAGTTCGGTTTCAACATCGACCCGGAGACGAAGAAGCAAAACGGCCTCGACAGCCGGCCCGAACATATCCGCGAGGTCTGCGATGCGTCGCTCAAGCGTCTGGGCATCGACGTGATCGACCTCTTCTACCAGCACCGCGTGGACCCGAACGTGCCGATTGAGGATGTCGCGGGTGCCGTCAAGGAACTCATCGCTACGGGCAAGGTCAAGCACTTCGGCCTGTCGGAGCCGGGCACGCAGACGGTCCGCCACGCACACGCGGTGCAGCCGGTGACGGCGTTGCAAAACGAATACTCCCTGTGGACGCGCGGGCCGGAGACCAATGGCATCCTCGACGCTTGCGAGGAACTCGGTATTGGCCTCGTCGCCTACAGCCCGCTCGGCAAGGGTTTCCTGACCGGCGCGATGAACAAGGATACAAAATTGGGTGAGGGAGATTTCCGTAAAATCCTGCCGCGCTTCACCCCGGAGGCGTTGGAGAAAAACCAGGCATTGGTTGATCTGCTTAAACGGATCGCGGACGAGAAGGGGGCGACGACCGCGCAGATCGCACTCGCTTGGCTCTTGGCGCAGAAGCCTTGGATCGTGCCAATCCCCGGCACCACCAAGCTCCACCGGCTCGATGAAAACCTGGGCGCAGCCGGCGTAGGACTGACGACCGCCGACCTGGACGAAATCGAGCGGGCGGCGGCGGCGATCCGGGTGGAAGGTGAACGCTATCCTGAGCACCTCATGCAGACCGTTGGCCGCTAAATCAACGGGCACCGCCACGAAGGAGCCATGTCGACACGCGCTCAGCCTCCCGCTGCTTCCGTCTTTCCCGGCGATGCTGCCGTTGGCGTCGCCATCGCGGCCAACGATGCGGTGGCGCGCACGGAAGCGGTCCGGCACGGCTGGCGCGTGCTTGCGATTCTGAGCGCGTTGATGGGCTTCGCTTCCATTTCGACCGATCTCTATCTGCCCGCCATGCCGACGATGGCCCTCGCGCTCCATGCGGGCAACGGCATGGTGGAGTGGACGGTCTCGGGCTACCTCGTCGGATTCAGTCTAGGCCAGTTGTTCTGGGGGGTCTGGTAGCCTCCGATCCTCGCTGAGGCACAACACGTCTCGGTCCACGGGGCACCGGACAGGTGGGTAGAACATTTGAGCAAAGTGGGATCTGGCACGCCCATGGCAGTCTTACCATAAGGTGAGCTTTCTTCACGCTAAAGCCTCGCAGGAGTAAAGCCACGGTACTTGGATCAGTCTGGCTTTGTCATCTTATTCGGTCGCCGCGTGGACGGCTGAAGCCCGGCGCACTTCGGGCTCGTCCGAAAGCAGTTTGGTGGCGGGACCGGTCAGGCGGCCCTTGATCCAGCGCACGACCGTGGTGACGGTGTGGTCGGGATGCACGGTGATAAAGGAAGCCAGCGCCACCAACGTTCCCCCGTTCATCACCATCAGCGACGGGAAAAACGCGCCGCTGCGTGCTCCCGCCGCTGGCCAGGGGCACGAAGCCGGTCCGAAGTGGCCCGCTTCCGCGTCGCCGCGCTGCACGTAGATTTGCGAGAACAGCCACGATCCCGGTTGCTGCTTGAACAGCGGGCTCTGCGCACACTGGGAGTGGAATGCGAGCAGCGTGCCGCCGTCCGGCGCGTGGGCCAGAAACGGCGCGGCGCCGAAATCGTACTGGTCCTGCGCGAGGCGGTAGCCGCGTTTCTGCCCGTGCAAGGTGTCCACGATCCAGGGCGAGCTTTCCAGGCCGACGACCTCCTGCCCGCAGACGACGTGTCCGTTGCTGAGCGTCAGGGCCGCGGGCATCCCGTTGCGGCAGCCGCGTTGCTCCGAAACGATGGTCGGGGCGGTCCAGCTTTGCCCGCCATCCACGGAGCGGATGGATTCGATGCATTGGCTGGCGCCTTCTTCCTCCAGGTCGGGCGACTCGTTGGCGTAGAAGATTTGCAGTTCGCCGCCGGGCAGGCGGACAATCGAGGGTTCCCACACGCGCCCCCGTCCCGCCGCGATCATCCGGGGCGGACCCCAGGCCGCGCCGTAGTTGTCGCTGAAACGCACCCGCAGGCCGCTGCGCTGGCATTCGGAGAGGAATTCATCGCGGCTGCTTGGATCGGCCTTGCCGCGCGCCGCGCTGACCAGCATCAAGCGGCCGTGGCCCAGTTCGATGAAGTCCGGGTTGCTGAACCCCCAGAAGCCGCGTTCGCCGGGTCCATCGACTTCCTGGGTCTGGCACCAGGTCGCGCCGCCGTCGCGGCTCCGGCGCACGGTGACGCGGCTGCCGCAGTTTCCCAGGGGTTCGCCGTGATGATAGGCGAGCAGGATTTCCCCGTTGGAAAGTTGCCGGGCGCGCGGTGCGGCGGCTCCCGCATCGTTCGCCGCCGAGACGACGCGGTCGCTCGCCCGATCCCACTCCACCCACGAGTCCGCCGTCTTGGTTCCGTTGGCCGACGTTTCCGCCAGCCCGCGCGAAGCGAGCAGGAAGCAAAGGAGGAAAAGCTGGGCCGTCGGTCTCTGCATGGGATGGTCCCGGTCTCAAAACGCGGCAAAACCGGCTCGTGGCCCTCTTGTATATGCTCCGGGCACGACGGGCGGCAAGCCGGGAAAACGCCGATTTTTCCTTCAAGCAGGCTCCAGGCCAACCGGCGCGCCGAAAAACGGCACCCCCGCCGGGTCCCAGGTGAAGGTTTGCGCGCGGATGTTCCGGTCGCGCCAACCGTGGCGGCGGCGCGTCTTGGCATGGTAGAAGATCACGCCGCCGTTGGGTTCTTGGAGCAGGCTGCAATGTCCGATTCCCCAGACCTGCGCGGTGCGCTGGAACACCGGTCCCAGTTTCGTCCAGGAGGCCGGATTGAGGTAATCGCCGTCCCGGTTGACGAGCATCCCCAGGCAGGAATGCACCGTCCACGACGCGCTCGCCGAGTACACCACGCACGTCACCCCGCCGCGCCGCACCACCGCCGGGCCTTCGCACACCGCCGCGCCGCGCTGCTCCCAAGTTTCGGTCGGCTCGCTCAGCAAAACGCGTGGACCGCCGAGGGTCAGGGGATCGCCGAGCGGCGCGATGTAGAGATTCTGCGCCCCCTTTTTCGGCCCAGCCCACCCGGACCAAAGCAGCAACCTGCCGCCGTCGCCGCCGCCAAGGACGGTGCCGTCAATCGACCAGCCGCCCGTTTCGATCCTCCCGGCATCCCGATAAGGACCCGCCGGATCATCGCCCGCCGCTTCGAGCGCCCAGAGGCGGTGGTGGCAGTTCCGTCCGTTGTCCGCCGCGTAATAAACGAACCAGCGGCCGTCGAGCCGGTGCAGCTCGGGCGCCCACAGGTGTTTCGCGTTCGCTCCGCGCGCAGGTGCCTGCCAGACCGTGACGGCAGGCTGCCGGAAAAGGTCGCGGACATCCGCCGCCCGGCGCAGGAAGATTTTCCCGCCGTCCGTGTTCAGCCCGTGGAAAACTCCGGCGTGGCACATGACCCAAGGGTCCTGCGACGGCGCGGGCAGGAGAGGGTTGGGAAAGGGCAGGGGGGTCATGGTCGCGGCACGCGCACCATCGCACACGCGCCCCTTCCCCGGAGGAGTGGTTGGGCAGGTGGATTCGCCGCTCGCGGCCGCCGAACGAGGATCAGCCAGCAGAAAATTCGCGCGGCCCACTCGTCTTCTCCACGTTTTAGTTTACCTTTCGGGCCGTGGTCGTCAGCCATTTTCCTCATGAAAACTTTCCGCCTCCTGCGAGTCCTCTCCGCTGCCGCCGGTGGTATCCTCTCCGCCGTTTCTGCCGCGTCGTTGTCCGCCCAGACCATCCCCCAAGGAAACATCGTCGTTGACCTGGAAACCTTTGCGACGTTGCCTCTCAGTGGCGGCCAGCCCGCGCGGGTCAACGTCCTGCGCGCCGCGCCGGACGGACGCATCTTCGCCAACGACCAGCGAGGCCCGTTGTATCTGCTGAGCGCGGACGGCGCGACCGTCACGCCTTACTTGAACCTCGCCGCCTACGTTCCTCTGCTGCAAGACAACGCCGAACGCGGCTTCCAGAGCTTCGCCTTCCACCCGGATTTCGACCACATGGGCACCGCCGGTTACGGCAAGTTCTACACGATGGCCAGCCAGACGGACACCACCGCCACCGCGACCTTTACCCCGGGTGTCGCCAACGCCGGGCGTGACCACGACGAGGTGTTGCTGGAATGGACCGCCGGCGACCCGACCGCCACCGTCTTCGCGCCTGCCGACGCCAGCCGGCCCTTCCGCGAGGTGCTGCGCATCGCCCGGCCCAACGGCAACCACAACGCCGGTTATCTTTCCTTCAACCCGACCGCCTCGGCCGCCGACGTGGGGAACCTCTACCTCGGCACGGGTGACAGCGGCGGCGGCGGCGACCCGCTCCAACTGGCGCAGAGTCCCGGCAAGGTGTACGGCGCGATCCTGCGCATCAACCCCCTCCAGCCTGCCGCCGGGGCCGCCAACCGCAGCGCCAACGGCCAGTACAGCATTCCCACCGACAACCCGTACACGACCCACCCGAGCCTGCTCAGGGAAAAGTTCGTCGAAGGATTCCGCAACCCGCAGCGTTTCACCTGGGACCGCGCCAACGGCCGGATGTTCGTCGCCGACATCGGGCAGAACACCGTGGAGGAAATCGACGTGGCCCAGGCAGGCGCGAACTACGGCTGGAACCAGCGCGAGGGCAGCTACGTTTTCAACAGCGACGGCTCCATCGGCGCGAACCTGCGCACCGACGCGGCGGCCACCGGCTTCACCTATCCCATCGCTGAATATTTCCATTACAGCCCGAGCGGCAACGCCGTCACCACCGGGCCGGTTTATCGCAGCGCGGTCATCCCCGGTCTGGCCGGACGGCTGCTCTTCAGCGATTTTGTCAATGGGGTTCCCTACACGCTGGACGCCGACAACCTGCCCGACGGCGGCCAGGACGGCATCACCCAGTTGCGCCTGCGCTCCAACGGCATCGAGTTGAGCTTTCTGGACCTCATCCATCAGGTGAACGCCGGAGCCACCCGGGCCGACCTGCGCTTCGGCACGGACGCCCAGGACAACATCTATTTTCTCGACAAGCAGGACGGCGTGATCCGCCGGGTCGTCACGACCCCGCTGCCGGTGGCGCCGGTCGTCGGGGTCACCATCGACGCCGCGTCCATCAGCCGGAGCGCGGGGCAGTTCGCCACGGTGACGTTCACACGCACGGGCGACCTGTCGGCCTTGCTGCTGGTGCCGTACACGGTCGGCGGCCAGACGGTCGCGGGCCGGGACTTCGCCGCGCTCAAGGGCGTGCGCAAGCTCAAGGCGGGCAAGGCCACGGCGGCCGTCAGGATCGTCCCGCAGCCGGGCGGGGCGGACGGCAAGGCACGTCTCGTGGTCGAGCCGGGTAGCGGCTACACGGTCGATCCCGCCGCTCGCAAGGTCAAAACACTCATCACGGACTGACGGCCGGACCGGCTTTTTACTCTGGGACGAGAGGAAATGTCTGGCTTCAGAGCCGGAACATGCTTTAATGTTGGCGTCTAAGCACAACCGGAAGATTATGCCAACCTATAAAATCCTAAAACATGGTGAGCAGGAACAACGCGAACGCTTTATCCATGGCCGGGTACGGCTCGTGGCTCTGCTCGCTTCGGGCTTGCTGTTTCTGGCGACCGCCGTTCTTTTGTTCAGTCACGGCGTGCATTCTCCGCTGTAGCAGGCCGCGTGCCTTTGGAGGGGTCCGTTGGTCAAATTGCTTTTCGTTTGTAGCCGCAACCGGTGGCGTAGTCCGACGGCGGAAGCCGTTGCCAACCGGATCGATGGTTGTCACGCTCGCTCCGCCGGCACGGAACCCTCGGCGCGGGTCCGTGTCAGCGAAAAATTGATCGGCTGGGCGGACTGGATTTTCTGCATGGAAAAGCGGCACGTCGGACGGCTCCGCGAGCGTTTCGCCCCGCCGCTCCTCGACGGCAAGCGACTGGTCTGCCTCGACATTCCCGATGATTACGAGTTCATGGACCCGGAGTTGGTCGCCTTGCTCGAAGCCGCGTGGAGCGAATATCTGGAACTGCCTGCAACGGAAGGGGGAAGGAAGCAAAGGGAAAAAAGTGCGTCCGGGGGCTGAAATCCCGCCGGGATTTGTGTTAGTCTGCGGGCCGTTGCGCTCCGCCCAGCTTCTCCTTTTTCCGCCCATGTTCGTCGTTTACGATCTCGAAACCACCGGCCTCAGACCTGACGACTGCGAGATCATCCAGATTGCCGCCGTCCGTTTCTGCTCGGGCCGGATGAACCACGCGGAGAGTTTCTTCAGCTATGCGCGTCCCGCCCGGTCGATCCCGCCGTTCATCGCCCGGTACACCGGCGTGACGGACCGCCACGTCGCCGGTGCGCCGCGTCCGCACGAGGTGTTGCAACGGTTTGCGGAATTCGTCGGGGAGGATTGTGGCCTGATCGCCCACAACGGGCACCGTTTCGACTCCCGCTTTCTGGACGCCACCTGCCGTCGGCACGGGCTGGGCACGCGGCAGGTGCATTCCATTGATTCGCTGCATTTCTCCCGGCGGCTTTTTGGCACGGCGCGGGGCACGGGTCACGGCATGGACCGGATGCTCGCCCGGCTGGGCATCGGCGCGCAGGCGGGGGAAACCCGGCACGACGCGCGCGGCGACGTGGCGTTGCTGGGGCGGGCGTTGGAAATCATGTGGGAGCGGCTCGGACTGGACGCCGCGTGCTCGGGCCTGCCGCGCCACGACACGAGTTTGCCCGCGTGAGGATCAAATCAGCTTGATGTTCTCGCGCGCGAGCGTCGTCAGCAGCGTGGCGATCAACTCGCTGCGCATCTCGATCCAATCCTCATAGCGGTGCGTCCAGGCACGCACGATGAGGTTCAGCCCGCCCGCCGTGATGCCCGTGATGTAAACCTCGGGCACGGGTTGGTCTTCGGTGGCAGGTTCTTTCGTGGCGGCGGTTTTGAGGAGTTGGATGAGGTGGTTCGGGTCTGGTCCGGCGGCGATGGTCAGCGCGACTTCCACCGCCCGGCGGCGGTCGGCGTAGGTCCAGTTCGTGACCTGATTGGAAATCAGGTTGCCGTTGGGCAGGATGATGTCGGCCCCCTCGCGGGTGCGGATGATGCTCGCGCGGATGCCGATGCGCCGCACCTCGCCGGTGGAATCGCCGAACTGGATCACGTCGCCCACTTTCACCGGACGCTCGAACAACAGAATGATCCCCGACACGAAATTGTTGATGATGTTCTGCAAACCAAACCCCAGGCCCACCGAAAACGCTCCGGCCACGAGGCTGAACTTCTCCAGCGGCACCCCCAGCACCCCTAACGCCACGAGTGATCCGATGAACAACACCAGGTAGTTCAGCATCGTGGAAATCGCGTAGGGCAACCCCGGCGCGAGTTGGACCCGTTCGTACACTTCCTCGCTGAGGAAAAACCGCAGCACCCGCGAAATCAGCAGCGAGAGCCAGATGGCCACGGCAAAGCCGAGCACTTTCTCCAAAGAAATGCTGACCGACCCCAAGGTATATTCCTTGCCCAGTTCAAACACGGTTCGCTCGTACAGCGAGGTGAGCCACGGGACCTGTGCCAGCGTGGACTTCAACCAGAGGAAAATTGCCCCCAGCCGGAAGAGGCCGTAAACCTGTGCCTGCACCTGGTCGCGGTGGGTCTGCGCGATGCGCGAGGCGGACACCGGCCGCACGCGCAGGGTGATGACCGTCAACCCATCCAGCACGCGCAGCAGCGCGTAGAGAAACACGGCGGTGTACGCGCTTTGCAACGCCGCCGTGCCGATCAGGGTGCCCAGCCGCGCGAACCCCAGCGCGTTCGCCCCGAGCGCCGCCGCGAACACTGCCACGGCGAGGCCGAACACCGCCGGAATCCATTTCCCCAGCGAGGAGCGCGCGTTGGGGTCGCGGCCCCGTTGCAGACGGATCAGGAACAGGAACACGCCGACGGCACCCGCCATCTCGCCGCAGAAAATCCAGCGGTTGATCGTGGGCAGCGCCGTGGTCGTGATGCGGATTTGGTCCAGCACGGTAAACGCCACCAGCGACCACAACACCAAGTATAGCCTCGGCGCGAGCAGCCGCCGCAGCAGCACGATGGTGGGCAGCAGCGCCAGCGCGGAGACCGACGCGTGGATCAGGTTGGGCGCGCCCCGGTACCGGCTGCCCATGACGAGAAAAGACAGCACGAGCGCGGTGGCCCCCGGCACGTCGAAAACTGGCGCGGCCCGCTTCAGGTGAGGCTCATCCTCGGTCCAGCGGTGGACAGTGCGCCGCAGGAAGAGCAACAACGCCAGCAAGGCCAGGAAGACGGCGGCGTGGACGGCGAAGAGCAGCGTGTGGGCGTCGATGAACTCGTGGAACTGCGCCGTCTCTTCGGCTTGCGCGGCCCGCCAGCGGCCCGGCAGGCCGGGTGCGGGCTGAGCCTCCGGTGCCCAGAGCGGCGCGCTTTCCCGCACGAGGAGCGTCTTCAGGGTGGAGGCCAGCGATTGGCTGACCATCTCCTGCCCGCTGTCGATCCGGGTTAGCAGGGTGTGGACGTGGTTTTGCAGTTCGAGGATGCGATTCCGGCGCACTTTGATGCGGGTCTGTGCTTCCAGCGCGCTGTAGATCACCTCGCTGACGTGGTCGAGCGTTTCGGGCGGCGCGTTGAAGTCCGGCGCCTTGGCCGCGTCTTTCGTGGCCACCCAGACGGCGTTGGACTCCTCGACCTGCCGGGTGGCGTTGTAGAGCGCCTGCCCGCGTTTGCCGAGGGCGTCGCTGTGCCCCGTCAGGGTCGTTTCGATCTTGGTCCATTCGCGTTGCAAATTGTGCAGGGTGTCGAGCGAACTGCCGACGTTGGCGGCGGCCCGGCTCGTGCGGTCGCGCAGGGCGTCGATGGCGGTTTCCACCTCGGGCAGGGAACGCTGCACCGTCTCGGCGGTCTGGTCGGTGGTGTCTTCCGGCTCGAAGCTCTTGAGCTTGGCGAGGTCGGTCTGGGCCTGCGGCGTGATTTCGGCGAGCGCCAGCGCCGGGGGTGGCGTGGGCGTGGGAGCCGGGGGAGGGCTTGCCGCCGATGCCTGCGGAGGAGGCGACGGACGAGGCGTCGGGGTGGGAGCGGCGGAGGAGGCCCCCGCGAGGAAGACACCCAGCGCGCCGAGCAGACACGCTCGCCGCCACCACGAAAAAACTTCGGGTTTCATGAGCAGGGAGTTTTTCGCGTGTGGCGCGCAACGTCCACCAGGAACTACGGCGGAAGAGATTTTCAACGAATCAGCGGTCAGAGCACTCTGATAAACATCGCCGGGAAACGGCGCGCTCAACCGATCTGGCCGCTACACCTCGCATGGGTCGTGCTCATCGGCTTGACATGGGTGTTTGCCTGTCTGCCGCGTGTGGCCGCCGCCGGGTCGGCCGCCGCCGAGGAGGAATACCGGCAGGGCCGCACGCTGTTCGACCAGGGCCGCTATGCGGACGCGGCGAGCCGGTTCCAGCAGGCATTGGACCTCGCTTCGCCTGGAGCCGCGTCCCCCCCGGAAATCACTACTCGACCGCAATCTGCGCTTGCCCGTCTTCCCGTCTGCCCGACCAGCCATAAATCGCGGCTTCCGCTTGTTGTGGCCCGGTGAAGGGTTCCGGCCACACGAGACATTGGCCGTCGGGCAGGTGTTCGTGGATTTCCCAGCGCCCGGTTTTTTCCTGCTGACAAATCAGGTAAAGCGTCGGACCGTCGCTATGGCGTGCGGGCGCGATGAGCGCCTTGAGCACTTTTGAATTACTAGGGCAGGGTTCCATACGCAAGGCACTGAAGATCTGCCACTATGCCGGTGTCTGACAAATCAGCAAGCCCAATAGTGTCACACTTCTTAGCAAGGTGTAACCTGACGAGGCTCACGGCATGCCGACCACCGTCTACACGTTTACCCGGTGCATGAACTCCGGCGCGTAGCGAGTGCCTGCCGTTGCGCCGGGCGGCATGATTTCACCGAGCGTTTGGAGTTCCTGCGCACTGAGGCAGACTTCCAGCGCGCCGATGTTTTCGTCGAGGTAAGTGCGTCGCTTGGTGCCTGGAATGGGCACGATATCCTCGCCTTGCGCCAGCACCCAGGCCAACGCCAGTTGCGACGCCCGGCAGCCTTTTGCCTGGGCCAGCTGTTCGATCTTTGCGACGAGGTCGAGATTACGGCGGAAATTCTCCCCTTGGAAACGCGGGTTGTGCCGACGGAAGTCACCGGGGGCGAGATCGTCCGGGCTTTTGATCTGGCCGGTCAAAAAGCCGCGCCCCAACGGACTGTAGGGGACAAATCCGATGCCCAGTTCGCGCACGGTAGGCAGGATTTCGTCCTCCGGTTCGCGGCTCCAGAGTGAGTACTCGGTTTGCAGGGCGGCGATGGGATGGACGGCGTGGGCGCGGCGGATCGTGGCCGGGGCGGCTTCGGATAAGCCCAGAAAACGTACTTTGCCCTCGCGGACAAGTTCCGCCATCGCGCCGACGGTTTCCTCAATCGGCGTGGTGGTGTCCACGCGGTGCTGGTAATACAGGTCGATCACGTCGATCCCGAGCCTTTGCAAGCTGGCCTCGCAAGAGGCGCGCACGTATTCAGGCTTGCCGTTGATGCCCTGGAAGCTGCCGTCGGTCCCGCGCATGTTGCCGAACTTGGTGGCCAGGCAAACCTGGTCGCGGATGCCTTTGATCGCCTTGCCGATCAGTTCCTCGTTGCGGCCCACGCCGTACATATCCGCCGTGTCCAGGAAAACGACGCCCCGTTCCACCGCGTGATGAATGGTGGCGATGGACTCCGCCTCGTCGCCGTCGCCGTAAAATTCGCTCATGCCCATGCAGCCCAACCCGAGGGCGGAGGTGCTGAGGCTAGATCTGCCAAGGGTGCGGGTGTGCATGGAGAATGTTGGAACACAGCATATTCGTTAACTGGTTTGGCGGCGGACGTGGGATGATTCCCTCAGACAGATTTATTCGTAGCCACCGACCGTTTTGAGACGTTGTACCGAAACGGGTTGCGCCGTGCCGAGTTCCTGCGCGAAAATCGACACGCGAAATTCTTCCAACAGCCAACGGAACTCCCCGCGCTGCGGTGGCGGCACGCGCGTTTCCCAGTCGGCGAACGGAGCCAGGGCCCTCGCTTTCTCGGCGTCCTTGGCGGGGCTGACAGCGGCGCGCTCCGCCCGGACGGCGACGGCCCGCAGGTAACGCGGAAGGTGCGTGAGTTGGGTCGGCGGCGTGCGTCCGGGAAAATCGTCGCTCGCCAGGCGCGCCAGATCGTCCGACAACCCTGGGTAGCGTTTGGTCGAGGCGAGGATTTGCTGTCTCTGGTCGAGAACTTTGACCACGAGTTCGCCGGTGCGGCGGGCCAGCAGCGGCAACTCGCGTCGGGCGGTTGCGACCATCGTTTGAAAACGCGCCTCCTCGAGCGGCAGCGCCGGGTCCGGTGCCAGCGCCGCATCAACGACGTGCCGTAACGCCGATTCCTGCAATCTTTCCGACGCGGGCCGCCCGCCCGCGGCGTGGCTTGGCTCGGGCTTGGCCTGGACTCCGCTCCACGCATTGAGCGCGGAGCGCAGGTTTGCCGGGCCGGTCTGTTTGGCGGGCGGCCCCTTGCTCAGCAGGCTGCCGAGTTCCTTGCGCACCCAGGCCAGGTCACGCTCCAGCACGCGTTCGGCCAGCCGACGGACCCCGATCCGGGCCGCCGCTTCGGCCTCGTCACGCTTGCGGAACAGCCGCACGTCAACTTCTCCCTGGCGCACGGCCAGCCCCGGAAAGGCCAGCAGCGGCGCGCCACCCACTTCTTCGACCAACACGGATTCGGGCAGGTCGCCAAAGCTCCACGTTTTTACGGCGGGCCGCTCCCACCGCTGCACGGCGCGGTCCCAGGCGTCCGAGCGCACGTCGGACTTTTCCAACGCGGCCTGGATCGCACCGAGGTCGCGGCCCGTCAGCACCGCTTTATCGTCGCGGTCCACCACTTCTACGCGCGGCTGCAAATGCAACGGCAAACTGCCTGCCGGCCAGTCCGCCGCCCGGAGATCCACGCCGTAACGCCGCGTGAGAAAGCCCGCCAGCGCCACGAGGAAATCGCTCTTGCCGGGCTCGAACGCCGCCGCCACCTCGCGGATTTTCGGATCGAGCGGCATCAACGCTTTGCGCACGCTCTTGGGTAAGGCGCGCAGCAGCGTCCCGACCTGTTCCTCGCGCAGCCCCGGCACCATCCATTGCAACTGACCCGTGGTGAGATTGGCCGCCACCGGCAGCGGCACGCGCACGGTCACGCCGTCGCGTTCCTCGCCCGGCGCATAGGCGTAACTCAACGGCAGGGCCGTGTTGCCGACCGCCACCTGCTCGGGAAACAACGTGCGGTCAAAGGCAAAACCTTCTTCGTGTGACGGCAGCAACGCCGCCTCGTCCGCACACAGAAACTCCGGCTCCCGTACCATCCGCGCCCGCACGATCTTGTTCAAATCATGCACGGACGAAACCGCCTCGACCCGCGCCGCGTAAAATCGAAAAAACGCCTCGTCGAGATCATCGACGCGCCGGTCCCTCACCCGGGTCAGCGCGGCTTCGATCCGTTCTCGCAACTCGCGGTTGTGCTTGAAAAAATGGTGCTCGATCCGCGCCTCACCGGCCACGAGTGCCCCCCGGACGAAAAGCTCGGTCGCCTTCGCGGGGTCGATTTTGCCGTAGTCGATCCGCCGCCGGACGATCTCCAACCCGTAGATGAGCACCCGTTCCCACGCCAGCACGCGGCCTGATTTCTCATTCCAATGTGGGTCGGCGTAGCTGAACTTGCACAAATGCGCTCCCAATTCGGCGACCCATTCCGGGTTGATCCGCGCCACCGTCCGCGCAAAAAGCTGCGAGGTCTGGACGATTTCGCCCGCCACGATCCACGGCGGTTGGTTGGTCTTTTCCGTCTCCGTTCCGCCGGGCGTTTTCGGAGCATCGTTTTTCCGCTTCTTTTCCTGCCGTTGATACATCCCCGAACCAGGAAAAATCGTCACCTGCCGGTTGCCCGACGCCTGGTAGAGATTACGTTCCTTGCGTTGGGCGATTTGCCCGAGCAGCCCCGTCAGGATCGAACGGTGGATCGCCTCGTCGCTGCCGGGCGGGTGGGGGGCATTGCCCGGTTCGGTGCGGTTGTCCGACATCGTGTCGGCGAGTTGCCGGTGGACGTCGCGCCACTCGCGCATCCGCGATTGCGACAGGTAATTCGCCTTGGCAAAACGGCGTAGCGCGTTGCCGGTCAGGTTCTCGGGCATCGCGCGCCAGAGCTTGAGCAGTGAGAGGAAATCCGAGTCGGGAATCGTGAATGCCCGGTGCGCCGCCGCCGCTGCCTCCCTGGCGTCATCCGGCCTCTCGCGCGGGTCGGGCACACTCAATCCCGCCGCGATGATGAGCACTTCCGGCAAGGCGCGCTCCTGGCGTGCCTGGATCAGCATCCGGCCCAGTGTCGGGTCGAGCGGGAGCCGCGCCAGCTCGCGTCCGAGCGGGGTCAGCATGTGCGCGTCGTCCAGCGCGCCCAGTTCGTGCAACAAATCATAACCCGCGCGGATCGCCGGTGGCAGCGGCGGGTTGAGAAAAGGAAACGTCTCGATCTCGCCGAGCCGGAACGCCTTCATCCGCAAAATGACTTCCGCGAGGTTCGCGCGCTGGATTTCCGGCTGTGTGAAACGCGGACGCTTCTCGAAATCTTCCTCGTCGTAGAGCCGGATACAAATCCCGTCTTGCAACCGCCCCGCGCGGCCCGCGCGCTGGTTGGCGCTGCTCTGGCTGACCGGCTCCACGGGCAGTCGCTTGGTGCGGGTGCGCGGATTATAGCGGCTGATCCGCGAAAGCCCCGCGTCGATCACGTACCGCACGCGTGGAATCGTCAGCGACGTTTCCGCGATGTTCGTCGCCACGATCACCCGGCGCGGCCCGCCGGGCGAGAAAATCCGCGTCTGTTCCCCGGCGGGCATCCGCCCGAACAGCCCCAGAACTTCGATCCCCTTGCCGAGCCGCGTTTCCAGCAGATCGCGCGTTTCGCGGATGTCCCGCTCCGTCGGCATGAACACGAGCACATCCCCGGCGTCCGATTCGATGAGCACGTCCTCCACCGTTCGCACCGCCGCGCCCACATAGGTCAACTCCTCCATCTCCTCCTCGAACGAACTACCCAGCGGCTGATACCGCACCTCCACCGGAAACAGCCGCCCGGAAACCTCCACCACCGGCGCGCCGCCGAACGCCTGCGAAAACATTTCCGTGTCGATGGTCGCCGACGTGATCACCACCTTCAGATCATGCGGCCGCCTCCGCAGTAACTCCTGCAAATATCCCAGCAGAAAGTCGATGTTGAGCGAACGCTCGTGCGCCTCGTCAACGATCAGCGTCCCGTAAGCGCGCAGCAGCGGGTCGGACTGGATTTCCGCCAGCAGGATGCCGTCGGTCATGAACTTGATCCGCGTGTCGCGCCCCGTGCTGTCGCCGAAACGGATTTTGCAGCCGACCTCGCGCCCCCACGTCACGCCCAGTTCCTCGGCCACGCGCCGCGACACGCTCAACGCCGCCACCCGGCGTGGCTGCGTGCAGCCGATGGTGCGCACCGGCACGCCAAGCTCCTGCGCGATTTCCAGGCACATCTTCGGCAACTGGGTCGTTTTGCCCGAACCCGTTTCGCCCGCGACGATGACCACCTGATTGCCACGCAACGCGGCGAGCAAATCCTCGCGCCGGGCGGAAACCGGCAGGTCAGGGTATCGAATAGGGATGGCAGGCGTCGGAGACAAGCCGGCAAATTACACCGAACCCGCCCCGTGCGAAACCCGCTAACCGCGTCAATCCACCCCGTTTCGTGCGATCACCTGCCGATACCAGTCGAACGACGTTTTGGGGATACGCCTCTGCGTCGGATAATCCACGTACACCAGGCCGAACCGCTGAAGATAAGCGGTGTCCCATTCAAAATTGTCCAGCAGCGACCACACGAAATAACCCTTCAGCGGCACTCCTTCCGCCATGGCCCGGTGCGCCTCGCGTAAATGGGCCTGCATAAAATCGACGCGTTCGGGATCGTGACACTTCCCTTCCGGGGTAACGTAGTCTCGGAACGACGCCCCGTTTTCCGACACGTACAGCGGCAGATTCCCTGAATATTCGGTCTTCACGCGCAGCAGCGTCTCGTGCAAACCTGCCGGATCGATTGCCCAACCCATCGCGGTGGTCGGTCCCGGCGGTGGACGCCAGGACGGCGACCCGTCGCGTTCGGCGGCGATGTAAGTCGGCGTGTAATAATTGACGCCCAGGAAATCGAGCGGCGTGTGGATGGCAGCCAGATCGCCGGGGCGCACGAAGCGAAATCCATCCGCCGCTTCGTCGTGACGCTTGAGCACATCGGCCGGATACTCCCCCTTGAAGATCGGGTCCAGGAACAAGCGGTTCTGCTCGCCGTCGAACAAGCTGGCCGCCCGCGCATCGGCGGGATGATCCGGCGACGCGGGCCGCACGGGCGTCACGGCGAGCACGGGGCCGAAGCGGGTCGTCGCGCCACCCCGGCCCCGCAACGCCTGGATGACCTGCCCGTGCGCCAGCAACAGATGGTGCGCCGCCGTCAGCGCGTTTTTGACGCCCACCAACCCGGGAGCGTGTTTGCCGTCACCGTGCCCCAGCCACGCGGAAGTGTGCGGCTCGTTTTGCGTGATCCATAGCGGCACTTGTGCTGCCAGCGCGTCGTGCAGGATCGTCGCGTACTCGACGAACCGCGCGACCGTGTCCCGCTCCAACCACCCGCCGCGCTCCTGCAACGCCTGGGGCAGTTCCCAATGGTAGAGCGTCAACGCAGGCACGATGCCGCGCCGCAGCAATCCATCCACCAGACGCCGGTAATAATCCAACCCTCTGGCGTTGGCAGCCCCACGCCCATCGGGCTGGATGCGCGGCCATTGCACGGAGAAAATGTAACTTTTCAGGCCGAGCGCGGCCATCAGGTCCAGGTCGCCCTCCAGTTGCTTGGGATCATACGTGTTACAAGCAATGTCCCCCGTGTCTCCGTGGAGAATCTTCCCCGGTTGGCGCACGAACGTATCCCAGATGGACGGCCCCTTGCCGTCGGCGGTGGGCGCGCCTTCGATCTGGTAACCGGAGGTCGCGGCCCCCCACAAAAAACCTTCAGGAAAAACGAGGGACATACCTTTTCTGATTCGCCTGTCGTGGAGAATCGGTTGCCGCTGATCCCTCTGTTCTCATCAGGAGAGGATCATGTCGATAAAACGACCGGAAGCTCAGGACGAGGGATTATCAGCGCGCCATTCCATACCTGCGGCACCGCCAACCGGGCAAAACCCTTTACCAATCCGCCACCATCTGCTAAAGCGAAATGAGCGCCCCTCGTCTTCCGCATGTTCCGCTTCATCCATTCCGCCGACTGGCAACTCGGCGCGCGTTTCGCCCAGTTTGGCGCGGAAGCGGACCTCCTGCGCGCCCAGCGCCTGCAAACCCTGCGCACCGCGCTCGCCCACGCCCGCGACCGCGCCGTGGACGCCTTCTTCGTAGCGGGCGACCTCTTCGAGGATAACCTCGTCGCCGACACCCTGGTGGACGAGACCTTGCGCATCTTCGCCGATTTCCCGGAAGTCCCCGTTTTCCTGCTTCCCGGCAACCACGACCCCGCCAGCGGTCCCGGGGCGGTCTGGAGCCGCCGCCAGTTCCGTCCCGGCACGCGGCCGCCGAACATCACGCTCCTGCTCGAACCCGCCGCCGTCCCGCTCTCCGGGGGCCACCTCCTGCTCGCCTCGCCCCTGCGTCAGAAAATGTCCACGGTCGATCCGAGCCTCTGCCTGCGCGACCTCGCCCGCCCACAGCCCGCCGACCGGATAAAAATCGGCCTCACTCACGGCGCGCTGGCCATCCCCGGCAAACACCAGCCCCACGATTTCCCCATCGACCCTGCCGCCGCCACGCGCGCCGGGCTGGATTACCTTGGCATCGGCCACTGGCACAACTGGCAGCTTTACGATTCCGACCGTCTCGTCATTCCCGGCACGCCCGAGCCGGATGCCTTCGACCAACCCAACTCTGGCAACGTCGCCTACGTCGAAATCGACGGTCCCGCCGCCCCGCCGCGTGTCGCCAGACTGACGGTCGGCGCGTTGCGCTGGACGAGCTTCGAGTACGAGTTCGGCGACTTCGACGCCGCGCGCCCTACCCTCGAACACCACGTCTCGACCTTGGGCGAACGCATCGGCTCCAACGTCTGCCGCGTGCGGATCAAGGGACCGGCGGCGTTGGGCCAGTCCGCGCAGGCGCACGCTTGGTTGCGCCGCCTCTTTGGCTCGGCCTTCCACTGCCAGTGGCAGGACCACACGCACCCCATGCTCTCGCCGGGCGAAATCGCCGCGCTGGAAAGCGAGCATCCCATCCTCTGCCAGGTGCTTGCCGATCTCGCCCAACTCGAGATGCTCGCCACGGGACGCGTCCCCGAAGACGTGTTGTCCCCGGTGGGCATGGCGCTCAGTTTGAGCGAGGCCCAGGCGCTCGCCGCCGACGCCCGCCTGTCGCTCGACACTCTCGGCGCCACCGATTTTCTTTCCGCGCGCCAACTCCTTTTCGCCGGTCTCCACGATCTCACCGCTGCCGCTGCATGATCCTCCACCAGATCGAAGCCGCCAGCGTCGGCCCGTTCGTGGGAAGTCCGGTCACGGCGGGTCCGTTTGCGCCGGGCTTGAACATCCTCGCCGCGCCGAACGAAACCGGCAAAACCACCCTCCTGCGGGCCGCCGGTCGCGCGCTGTTCGACCGCCACACCTGCCGCGACGCCGAGATCAAGTCGCTCAAGCCCGCTGGCAGCGCGCTGTCGCCGCGTGTGATCGTCGATTTTGAGACCGCCGCCGGTTGCTTCCGCATCGACAAGACGTTCCTGCAATCTCCGCGCAGCGCCCTCTTCGCAAAAATCGGCGGCGCGTGGCAGCCCGTGGCCGAGGCCGACGCCGCCGACGGGCGCGTCCAGACGCTGCTGCAATCCACCCAACCTGGTCGTGGCGCGACCAAGGCTGCTCACTGGGGCATGCTCGGCTACCTGTGGACCCGCCAGGGCGAGGCCGCCACCTGGCCCGATTGGGAGGAAAATCCCACGGGACAGAGCGTCCGGGGGATGCTGGCCAAGGTCGAGATCGACCCGCTCATCGACGCGCTCCGGGGCCGGATGTGGACCACCTATCTGGAAAACTTTACGCCAACGGGTCAGTCGAAAACGGGCGGTGCCCTGCGGACCTCCGAGGATGAACTCGTGGCCGTGGACGAGGCGCTCGCCGACCTCGACGAAACCCGCCAACAGTTCCTCGCCGACGAGGAAGCCCACGCCCGCCTCGCCGACGAACTCCCCCGGCTCGAAGCGGAGTATGCCGACTGCCGCCGCGAAGCGGACGATCTGCAAACCGCCGCCCTCTCCGCCGAGGTGCAAACGGTCGAGGTCCAACGACGCCAGCACGCGTTCGAGATCGCGCAGGACCGTCTCAAGGTCATCCGCCAGGACGTGGAAACCCTGGAACGCCACGCCCGCGAAATCGACGACACCCGCCGCTGTCTCGCCTCCGTCGAGGCCGAGGCCGACCGTCTCCGCCTGGAGGCGTCCGCCGGTGAAACCGGTCTGCGCGAAACCGACCGCGCTCTGGAAGAGAACGCCACG
This sequence comes from uncultured Chthoniobacterales bacterium, assembly GCA_964250695.1. Classification (GTDB taxonomy): domain Bacteria; phylum Verrucomicrobiota; class Verrucomicrobiia; order Chthoniobacterales; family SZAS-18; genus CAHJWO01. The sequence goes on from CAXUGY010000010.1 coordinate 19,241, forward strand.
GCCCTCGCCCGGTTGCAGGCGGAGGTCCAGCGTGCCGGGCGTCTCGCGCGCCACCGTCAACTCGGCGACACCATCCACGGGCACGCTTTGCTCCTGGAGCGTTGCGTCACGCAGACCAGCGAAATCGACGCGCTGACCCAACAGCGGGCCGAGTTGCCTACGATTCCGCCGCCTCGCTTGCGCAAGATCGAAGCGTTGACCGATTCGGTCCGCGACCACCGCGCGAAGATCGAAGCTCTCGGCCTGACCGTGGAACTGACCCCTTCCGACGACGCGCCGCAAATCCTGTTCCGTGCGGACGACGGTCCCGACGAAACGCTGTCCGCCCTGTCCGCTGGCGAGCCCCGGCTCGTCCGGGCCACGCGCGGGCTCTCTCTCACCCTCCCGGGTTGGGGGAAATTGCGGATGCGTTCCGGCGCGGCGGAAACGCAGGCGCTCCACGAAACGCTGACCCGGGAAGAGGCCGCCCTGCAACAAGCGCTCTCGGAGATCGGCGCGCGCAGTCTGGAGGAAGCCCGCCATCTCACGGCGCGCGCGAAAGAACTGGACGCCCAACTCGCCGCCGCCCGTCAGATGCTCGCCGCCGTGCTGGGCCAGGGGGAATCGGTAGAAATCCTTCGTGCCAAATTATTTGCGTACAACCGGCAGTGGCAAGCGGGAGAGGATGAACTCGCGCTCACCCCCGACGACCGCACGATCTCTCTCACCAGCCTGGAAGCCAACGAACAAACCGCCACGGTCCAATGCGAACACCGGCGGCTCGAACGCAAGTCGCTGGAGAAACGTTTCAAGGAGCAGCGGGCCGCAGCCACCGAAGCCGCCGCCCACCGCGAGGCGGCGGAGCGACAGGGTCTCGGCCTGCGCTTGGGCATCGAAAACCTGCAAACCCAGGCCGCCGCCCTGCAAGGCCGCTACCCTGCCGGACCCGCCGCCGCCCGCGACGAGGCCGAGGAAACCTTTGTCGAGGCCAAGATTCTCCTGCGGGACGCACGGGGGAAGCTGCCGCCGGATGCCGGGACCCTGGCGGAGCGCAACCGCCGCGCCGCGACCGCCGCCGAGCAGGTGCGCGGCGAACTCAACCGCAAGCGGGATGCCCAGGCGATGTTGCGTGGTCGGCTCGAGTTGCTCGGCGCGAGGGCGCTTTACACCGAGGAGACCCTCCTGCTCGCCCGGCGCGAAGTTCTCGCCGCGCAGGTCAACCATGCCCGCGCCCGCAGCCGCGCCGCCCGGTTGGTCCACGATCTGATCGAGCGGCGCAAACAAGCGGCGACCCGTAGCGTCCTCGCCCCGTTGCAAGCGCGTCTCGGCGCGCGGTTCGGCGAGATCAGCGGCGACCGCGACCGCCGGATTTTCCTGGATGAATCCCTCCGCATCAAGGGGCTCGGGCGCAAGGACGACGAGTTGGTCGCCTTCGACGATCTTTCCCAAGGCGCCAGGGAACAACTCCTTCTTTGCCTCCGTCTGGCGGTGGCCGAGGAGCTGATCGCTGGCGGCGGCGGCCCGCAGTCGCTGATCCTCGACGATGTGCTCGTCAACACGGACCCTGCCCGCCAGCGGCGGGTGCTCGACGTGCTTTCCGGCGCGGCGGCCAACGGTCTGCAAATCCTGGTTTGCACCTGCCATCCCGACCGTTACCGTGGCGTCGGCGAGGTGGTCGCATTGCATCGTCCCGCCGCTGCCTGATTCGACCCTGATCGTTTGCGGGCAGGATCGTTCATCCTTATATTCTCCGCCATGCTGGATTGGAAACATTGCCTGGCGGTTGAACAGATCCCGGGAAAGGTAGGCGGCGCGTGGTTGTTCAAAGGTACCCGGGTTCCGGTGAAGGCGCTTTTCGAGAACTTGGAAGACGGTGCCACGTTGGAGAATTTCCTCGCGTGGTTTCCCGGCGTGACCCGTGAGCAGGCACGGGCAGTTCTGGAATTCACCGAACAGAGTCTGGCGGTATCGTGAGGATGAAATGACCTCGTCATGAGAGTTCTCTTTGACCAAGTGACCCCGGTTCCTTTGCGTCGCTACCTATCGGGTCATCCCGTTTCGACGGCGTTCGAGAAAGGTTGGTCGCAGTTGGTGAACGGAGAATCGCTCGCCAAGGCGGAGGATCAGTTCGATGTTCTCGTGACCACCGATAAAAACCTGCGTTACCAGCAAAATCTGACTGGCCGGAAGATTGCCGTCGTGATTTTGCCGTTTACCAGTTGGCCGAAGTTACAGATGCGCGTAGTGGACATCGCCTCTGCCATCGAGGCGCTTCAACCGGGCGATTACATCGAATTGTGACCGACTTGAGCCGTGAGATTCCCATGCGACCCACTCCGAAGAAACGCCTCGACACGACCGGCCCTCTATCTCCGCTCGGCGGTCTGGACGCCGCGTTTTCCAGCTTGACCCTCCCCGACGACCTGCCCGCCGCGCCGCCCGGGCCGCCGCCCGTTGCGCCTGCCACCGCTCACTGGAAAATGGGCCGCGTCGTGCTGCGCCGCGAGAAAGCCCACCGGGGCGGCAAAACGGTGATCGTCATCGACGATTTCGCCACGCACCTCCCGTTGTCGGTCATCGAAACCATCGCCAAAAAGGTGCGTGCCGCCTGCGGTTGCGGTGGCGCCACGAAGGACCGCCGCGTCGAAATCCAGGGCGACCAGCCCGCCAGAATCCGCGCCGTGCTCGAAGCGGAAGGCTTCCAGGTCGCCGGGGTCAAATAAAGAGATGCCCGTCGTCACCTCGACTTTCCGTCCCCCGTGGTGGCTCCGCAACGCCCACCTGCAAACGATCTTGCCTGTCTTCTGGCGGCGGCGCTTCAAATTTCCCGGCGAAGCGGAACGCCTGGAACTTGCCGACGGTGACTTCCTTGACCTGGACTGGGTCCGGCGCGGCCACCGCCGGTTGGTGATCCTCTCGCACGGGTTGGAAGGCAGCTTCGACGCCGGTTACATCCGGGGCATGGCTGCCGCGCTGGTGGCAGCGGGCTGGGACGCCTTGGCTTGGACCTTTCGTGGCTGTGGGCCGGAACCCAACCGCCGCCTGCGTTTCTATCACAGCGGCGAGACGGGCGACCTGTCGGCGGTGATTCACCACGCCGCCCGCCACTACGACCGGATCGCGCTCGTCGGCTTCAGTCTCGGCGGCAATCTGACGCTCAAGTACCTGGGCGAACAACCACCGCACCCGTCGATCATCGGTGCGGCGGCGATTTCCGCGCCGGTAGACCTGGCCGCCAGCGCGCGGGCGCTCGACCGCCGCCGGGGCAACCGGCTTTACCTGCGCCGCTTTCTGGCTACGCTGATCGCCAAGGTCGAGGCCAAAGCCCGGCGCTTTCCCACCGAAATCGACCTCGCCGGTATCCGCCGCATCCGCAGTTTCCAGGAATTTGACGACCGCTACACCGCGCGTCTGCACGGCTTCCGCGACGCGCAGGATTACTGGACGCGGTCCAGCGCGCGGCAGTTTCTCCCGCATATCATGGTGCCGTCGCTGCTGCTCAACGCCCGGGACGACCCTTTCCTGCCGCCCGCGTGTTTTCCGTTCGCCGAGGCGGCAGCGCATCGCCATTTCTTTCTCGATGCCCCGGCCCACGGTGGCCACGTCGGGTTCGTCGATTTTTCCAAAGGGGATTCGCGCACCTGGGCGGAGCGTCGCGTCGTGGATTTCTTGAACTCACCCGGTCCTGGTCGGAGTTTGCTGCCGGAAAACCGGTCGGTCTCGGCGGCGAGCAGTAGAGCATTTTAAGAAGCGTGGCCGCAATGATTCTCGGTAGCACCGGGCTTTACAGCGGTTTTCAAAGTGATTGAGCGAAGCGCGCCGGACCTGCCGAGGTCGCCAGCCACCATCGCTCCATGAACTTGGCCATCGCTGCAGCCCGGTGCCAGGAGGTCCGCGACCGCCCAGCCTTTGCTCTCCGTCCGCTGGTTTTCCTTTGCGGCTTTGCGTGAGGTTTTTGGAATGACGAAAGAGGTCTATTGCAGAGGCTCTGGCACACGGGAGAGGGGTTGGCGCGTCCGGCCTGGGAATGACTCCCGGTTTCGGTGGCTGCTCTGTCCGTTCGCTGCAAAAACAGACGCCTTCCTTTCAGCGGACGGTCTATTCCCGGCGCAACCGGGGATTTTTTTCTTGCTTACGGTTGCGTGTTGGCCTTTAACGGAATCTTTCCCACTGGCGCGTAGCTGCTTACACCCCCTTTAGAGCGTTCGCGCAAATTTTGACCTCGTGTGCGGCGAGGAAAGGTCTGATCTTTATGGAGACAATGTCAACGCGTGTAAAAGCTGGTGCGCCGCTGCCAACGGTCGTTGAAAAGAGAGTGTGTCTCGACGCTGATCGTCTCCGGTTGGTTCGGCGGCTCCGCTTCTTTTGGACTGTTTTCCTTTTGACGGTTTCTCTGGGTCGGGGAATCGCCTCGGCGCAGGACGACACACCGCCGACCGACGCCCCGGCGGCCACCCCGGCCCGCACGGTCAAAAAAGCGACGCCGGTCCCCGTCGCCAAACCTAAGGCGACTCCCTCGCTGACACCCAAGCCTACCCCGGCTCCGCCCGCCAAGCCCAAGCCGACTCCCACACCCAAGCCCACTCCGATCCCTCCCGCTAAACCGACCCCGGTTCCGAAGAACGCGCCTGTTCCCAAAGCGGCCCCGGCGGATGCCGCGCCCAAAAAACCCGCTGCCCCTGCGGAGGTACCCAAGCCCAAGCGCGTCAAAAAAGTTGCCGCCGAAAAACCGCCCGCCGCTGCGCCTGCCGCCGCCCCCACTCTGGACCCGGTGAAAACCGGGGCCGCCGCTCCTGCCGCCGGCAATGCTCCGGCCACCGCCTCCTCTGCTCCGGTGGCTCTCTCTGCCCCTGGGTCCGCGCCCTCGTCGCCTTCCGGTGCGTCGCCGGAAATGCCCGCGATTCCCGGCTACGGCCCCGGCGAGGGCTTGCCCATCGGCCCGGGCGGACCTGGGGAAAGCCCGCAGATGGAACTCATCCCGCAGGGCATGACCCCCTTGCAGCCCGGCTTGCAATTCCCCACCCAGAGCATCATTTCCTCCGGCCCGCTGATCCCGCAGACCGCGCAAACGGTGGACCCGAAAGATCTCAAGTACAAGGTGTCCAAGTTCACGGTCAAATACGGCCCGGTCAAAAACCCGCCGCATCCCAACCTGCCGCCCGTCGAAATCCTGGCGAACACCCCCATCACGCTCGGCGAATCCAAGGAGCCGGACGGCGGCTACGTCGCCCCCGGGGCCGGGGCGCGCGACGTGCCGATTGTCCTGGCCAAGTTCAACAAGGCGGAAACCTTTTCCGGCGACGCGCTCCAGGCCATTTTCTATTCGCTGGTCGCCGAGGTGAACAAAAAAGGGATTTCCGGCGTGTTCGCCGTGCAGGACGCCGACCAGATCGACCCGGCCACCGGCGAGGACCGGCGCAAAGGCGGCACCGAACTGACCCTCCTCGTCTACGCCAGCGAGGTGCGCGAGGTGCGCACCATCGTCAAGCCCGTCTCCAAGTGGCCCTTCAAGAGCGCGTCCACCACGATCAACGACGCCAAGTACCGGCGGATCGTCGCCAAGTCGCCGTTGCAGCCTCCACCTGCCGCGCCGCCGCTCAAACTGTCGAAGGCCCCGCCGGTGGCCGCCAATGCTCCCGCCGCCAAACCTCCGGCAGGCGCACCGCCGCCCGTCAGACACGGCAGCCTGCTCGACCGCAATCTGCTGCAGGATTACCTCACCCGCATCAACCGTTTCCCGGGCCGCCGGGTGGACGTGGCGGTCACCGCTTCCGGCGAGGAAGGCGGCGTCATCCTCGATTACATCGTGCACGCCGAGCGTCCGCCGATCTTCGTGTTCGACCAGACTTCCAACACCGGCGCGGAGGCGTCCGGCACCTGGCGCACGCGCGCCGGGATCGAGTGGCGCCAGCTCGCGGGTTACGACGACATCCTCGACGCGAGTTTCGAGACCTCGCTCTCCAGTTCGACCTACTCGGTCTTCGGCTCCTACCAGGCCACCGCCCTTTTCCCCGACCTCCTCAAGTTCAAGGTGTACGGCGGCTACGGACGCTTTCGCGCCGAGGACGTGGGCCAGGACAACGAGCAGTTCCTCGGCAAGAGCGCCACGGCGGGTCTCCTCGCCATCTACACTCCCTACTATTTCAAGGGCTTCCCCCTGGATATCATCGTCGGGGCCGAGTTCAAGCGCGTCGACATCGCCAACCTTGGCCGGGGTGCGTCTCGCGGCGTGACCGACTTTCTGCTGCCTATCTTCGGCCTCGCCACGGATCGGTCTTCCGAGTCGTTCAGCGCCTTCGGCAGTGTGCAGGTCGAGCCGAATCTGCCCGGACTCGCTGGCACCGACGCGGACGAACTCAAAAACATGGGCCGTTTCAACGTGAGCACCGATTTCATCATCGCCAAGTACAGCTTCGGCGCGAGCCTCTTCCTCGAGCCGATCCTCTTCCGCAAATCCTGGAAGCAACTGGAGGAAAGCGACGAGGAAGCGCGCAAGCCGCTGTGGAAAAAGGTCACGCTGGCGCACGAGGTCTCCCTGCTGGTCCACGGCCAGTACACTTTCGCCGACAAGCGTCTGGTCCCGCAGTTCGAGGATGTCATCGGCGGCTTTGCCTCGGTGCGCGGCTATCCGGAGGCGTTCACTTCCGGCGACGACTCGTTCATCGTCAACGCCGAGTACCGCTTCCACCTGCCGCGCATCCTCAAGCCCGCGGACACCGACCGCCTGAACAATCTCAACCCGCCGGCCACCCCGAAGTTCACCGTCCGTCCGCAAACCATCTTGGGGCGGCCCGACCTCGACATCATCCTGCGGGGCTTTTTCGACCTGGGCTACGTCAGGAACAACGATATCTTCGTGGCGACCGAGGCCGACCGCACGCTCATGAGCGCGGGCGTCGGGGCCGAGACGCAGGTCTCGCGCTACCTCAATTTACGGGTGGACGTGGGCTTTCCGCTGGTTTCCGTCCGCGACAAAACGTCCCGGCCCGTCGAAGCGGGTTCCCCCCGGGTGAGTTTCGTGGGCGTCATTTCGTATTGAAACCATCCCTCGCCAGGGTACGCCGCCGACCGCCGGATTTTTTGCTGTGCTTTCCGTCCGGTTTTCGATAGAACCCATTGAGAGCAGCCCCGTTTTTTCGTTTGTAGCTGTCCCCGTTTCCCTGCCACGCCCATGAAATCTTCCGGGAACCCTCCGTCCCTGCTCAAGTTCTGCCTGCTGATGCTGATGCTCGTGTCGTACACGGACACTTTCGTCATCGGCGCGCCGCGTGGCGGGCACGTGGTCAGCGGGACGGCCAGTTTTGCGCAGGACGGCAACCTGACGGTCATCACCGCCGGCAACCGCTCGGTCATCAACTACACGGGTTTTGACATCGGCAGGAACGAGACCGTCCGGTTCATCCAGCCCGGCGCGCACGCCACCGTGCTCAACCGGGTGACCACGCCGGACCCGACGAACATTTTCGGGCAGCTCCAGTCCAACGGCATCGTCGTCATCTCCAATCCCTACGGCGTGTTCTTCCGGAACGGCAGCGTGGTCAACGTCGGCGGCCTCATCGCCGGGGCGGGCAAGATCAGCGACGCCGACTTTACCGCCGGGAAGGTGCATTTTACCGACCTGACCGGTGACGTGCGCAACGACGGCGTCATCGCTGCCGATAACCGGATCGCGCTCATGGGCGCGAACGTGACCAACAACGGCTCCCTGACCGCTGCGCACGGCATGGCGATGATGGTGAGCGGCCCGGACGTGTACGTCGGAGATAAAAACGGCAACATCTTTGTCCAGGCCAACGGCAAGGCGCTCAAAGCGGCGGCGGCGGCTGGCACAACCGCCGCCGGCGCGGGCAGCGTCACCAACCGCGGCGCCGTCGCCGCCCCGCGCGTGGTCCTCGGCGCGGGCGACATGTATTCGACGGCTATCGTCAATTCCGGTCTGCTCCAGGGACGCCGGATTGCGGTCAACGCCGGTCCGAACGGCAGCGCGACGGTCGGCGGCACGCTCGACGCCACCAGCGCCCACAACCCGACCATCACCGGCAAGGGCGGCGACATCGACGTGCTCGGCGGCAAGGTGACCCTCCAGGGCGCGACGCTCGACGCCAGCGGCAGCGCGGGTGGCGGCAACGTCCGCGTCGGCGGCGATTTCCACGGCGCGGACACGCTTGCTCGGTCCGCCACGACGACCGTGGACGCCGCCAGCGCGATCCGGGCCGACGCCACCGGCGCGACCGGGGACGGCGGCACGGTGGTGCTCTGGTCCACGACGGGCACGACGTTTGCGGGTCACATCAGCGCGCGCGGCGGCTCGGCGGGCGGCAACGGTGGTTCGGTGGAAGTCTCCAGCGCGAGCACCCTCTTCTACCGGGGCTTCGCCGATCTGACCGCCACCGCCGGGAGGACCGGTTCGCTGCTGCTCGACCCGGACGACATCATCATTGACACCGGTGGCGCGGACCCGCTGCCGCCGCCGGTCGTGGTCGTCACGCCGCCGTCGTCCACGGTGACGGTTGGCTTTGCTGATGGTCCCGCCACGCAAACCATTTCGCCCGACACGCTCTCCGGCGCCCTGGCAACTTCCAACGTGATCCTGGATGCCAACAACAACATTGTTTTCCGCGCCGGCGTGACCTCCACCGCCGCCACCAGCCTGACGCTCAACGCCGGGAATTCCATCTACATCGGGGACCCGGGGACGGTCGGGACCGGGGCCGCCACCACCGCCGCGCTGTCGCTCGGCGGAGCATTCAATGCCACGGTCAACGCGACCGGTGCCGCTGCGGCCACCCGCGCCCCCGGACCGGCCGTTTTCGCCATGACCAGCGGTTCGACGCTGTCCGCGCCGGGTGGGGTGACCATTGGAACCGGGACCTTCGGGGGTTCCGTCGCGGCCAATATCGGTAACTTCACCCTCGGAGCCATCACGGCGAACGGCGGCATCTCGGTCGACAACAGCGCCGGGGCAGCCGCGGCCATCACGGCCAACGGGACGCTGGACACCACCCCGACCGTGACCGACACGCCGGGCGGGAACATCTCCCTGAAAGCGGCCACCGGCCTGACGCTCACCGGCACGGTCGATGCCAGCGGCGCGGGGACCGGCAACGGCGGGACGGTGGTTCTGAATGCGGGGACTGGCGACTTCACCGCGAACGCCGCCAGCACGATCACCTCCAACAGCACGGGCACGGGCAACGGCGGGAACATCACGCTGAGCACGACCGGCGGCGATCTGACGGCCAACGGCGTACTCTCCGCCGCCAGCCTGGGCACGGGCGCTGGCGCGGGCAACGGTGGCGCGGTGAGTTTGACCTCGACCACCGGCACGGTCACGGCGAGCGCCATCACCACCCGCGTCGTGGGCACCGGTGACGGGACGGCTGGCACCGGCCAGGCCGGAAACGTCACCCTGTCGTCGAGCGGATTGCTGACGGTTGGCGCGATTACCGCCACCGCGAACGTCAGCGGCGCGGCGTCCACGACGACGGGCGGCGGCGGGGCTGTGCAACTGACCTCGTCGGCGGGCGGCATCACCGCTAGCACCATCACCACCTCGACGGGGAACGGTAACGCGCTCGCGCTCGCCGGGGGCGTGACCCTGCAAGCCAACGGCACGCTGTCGGTCGGCGCGATTGACGCGACGGCCCCCAACCTGGGCCAGGGCGGCACCGTGCAACTGACCTCGACCCTCGGAGCAATCACCACCGGCACGGTCGGCACGTCGGGTGCGGGTGGCGGCGGCAACGTGCAGATGACCTCCACCGGCGACCTGACCCCCGGTGCGATCACCACCTCCAGCACGAACGGCAACGGCGGGAACGTCACCCTGACCCTCAACAACGGCGCGACCGCCCACACGCTGACCGTCCCGATGCTCTCCACCGCCGGTGGCGGCACGATGTCCGGTTCCATCGAGGCGGACAACAACGACACGACTGCCGGATCGACGCTCGTGCTCAACGGCTCGCTGAACACCACCGGCACCGGGACCGACACGGCGGGTGGCAACGTGACGCTGACGGTCCAGGGCAGCGATCTCGACCTCGGCGCGAACACCATCACCGCCAACGGCGCGGGCGCGGGCGCGGGCGGCAACGTGACCATCAACGCCGGCGGTGCCCTGACTGCCGCCGGGGCCATCAGCGCCACCAGCCCGACCGGCACGGGCGGGGCGATTTCGCTGACGGGGGTGACTTCGGAGACCCTCAGCGGCTCGATCGCGGGCGGCAGCCTGAACGTGGGCAACGGCCCGATCACCTTCGACGATGGCAGTTCGGTCACCACGAGCGGCGGCGGCCAGACCTACAACGGGGCCGTCACGCTGGCCCTGGCGACGGCTCCCAGGCTCACGACGCTGGCCGACACCGGCGGCGGAGACATCCAGTTCAATTCCACGGTGGACAGCGCGTCTACCTCCGCCGGACAGAGTCTGACGGTGAACACGTCGGGCAGTGAAATTTTCGGCGGTGCCGTCGGCTCGGCCTTCGCGCTGAACGACCTGTCAACGGACGCGGCGGGGACCGTGGGTGGCGCGGCGAAGTTCAACTTTGCCCTGCCGACCGCCACCACGAACCCGGCGGGCGTCACCCTGACCGGTGCGCTCTCGGTGGGCGACGGCGTGAACTTCGGCGTCACGGGCGGAGCGAGCGCGACGGCCCCCAGCATCTCGACGGTTGGTTCCCAGACCTACACGGGCGCGGCGACCGTCGGGGCGACCACCTACCTCACCAGCGGTTCGACCTTGGCATTCAACTCCACGGTGAGCAGCGCCACCGCGACGGGCCAGGCTCTGACGCTCGACACCGTGGGCGCGATCACCCTGGGGGGCGGTGTGGGCACGGGGGCGTTGAATCCTTTGGCGAGCCTGACGACGGTGGGCGGCCAGGAGGTGGACCTCAACGGCGACGGGGTCACCACGAACGGCGCGGCGGGACAAACCTACAGCGGCGCGGTAAAACTCGGCGCGGACAATACGCTGACGGCGACGGCCAACGGCCCGGTCACTTTTGCTGCCACGATTGACGGCAACCATGCCCTCACCGTGAACACCGGGGGTCTGACCCGGTTCGAGAACAACGTGGGCGGCGCGACGCCTCTGGCCAGCCTGTCGGTGTCGGGCGCGGGCGGCATCAGCTTCACGCCGCTCACGGGTTCCGGGATCACCACGCTGGCCGTGAAAACCAGCGCCGTGGACGGCCAGAATTACACCGGCGCGGTCACGCTCGGCGCGGACCTGAGTTTGACGGCGGCGGCCCTCGGGCCGGTGACGTTCGGTTCCACGGTGGACGGTGGGTATTCTCTGACGGTCGCCACCGGCGGCCTGACCCGGTTCGCGGCTGATGTGGGCGTGACGACGACCCTGACGAGCCTGAGCAGCACGGGTGCCGGTGGCGTGACCTTTACGGGTCCTCTGACGGTCAAAACCAGTGGGGCGCAGGGTTACGCTGGTCTGCTGACCCTGGGCGGCACGACGACGCTCACCAGCACGGGCAGCGCCGTCACCGCCGGTTCGCTCGCCGGGGGCGGGTTCGATCTGACGGTCAACGCAACGGCCGCCACGGGCACGGCGGCGTCGAGCTTCGGCGCGATCACCAACGGCGGCAACCTCACCTTTGCCGACGGCACCGGCACGGCGGTGTTTACCGGCGCGGTGAACGCCGTGAGCTTGTCCACGACCGGCGCGGGCGGGGTCACGCTCGCCGGCGACGTGACGACCAGCGGGCTGGGTGGTCAATCGTACGCCGGGCCGGTGTTGCTGTCTCCGGCGACCGGGACGGCCACGACGCTGACGGCCAACGGCGGCGGGCCGGTCACCTTTGTTTCGACGGTGGGCGGCAGCGCGGCCACGGAGGCGTTGAGTCTGGTCACGACGGCGACCCTGCCGGCGACGCCGGGCATCATCACGTTTGGCGGCGCGGTGGGTCCCGCCGGGGCTCCGCTGGCCAGCTTGACCACGAGCACGGGGTCGCCGGTGCACATCAACGGCGGGGCGGTGACGACGACCGGCGCCCAGACCTACGGAGGCATCATCACCCTGGGTTCGACGGCCACGCCGCCGCTGACGATCTTGAAGGGCGGGACCCTGACGCCGGGAACCCTCATCAACGGCGGCGGCACGCAGAGCCTGACGTTGAACTTCACGAACGCGCTGACGCTGACCGGCGGTACGGCCGCGACGGCGGGGGTCACCACGCTCAACGGCCTCGACAACCTGACCTCCTCCGGGGCGGGCGGCACGACGCTGCAAGGCACCCTGACCACGGCGGGCAATCAGAACTTCGCGGATGCGGTGACGCTGGGCGCCAACACGACCCTGACGAGCAACACGGGCACGGTGAGCGCCAATTCGGTGGCGGGTGGCGGCTTTGATCTGACCGTCAACGCCACGGGTTCCACCTTTGGCGCGATTACGAACGGCGGCAACCTCACCTTTGCCGACGGCGCCGGGCTAGCCACTTTCACGGGGAACATCGGCGCGATCAGCTTGAACAGCACCGGCAGCGGCGGCGTCACGTTCTCTAACGCCCTGGCGGTAACCACTACTGCCGCGCAGACCTACACCGGCACGCTGACCCTCGGCGGCGCCACGTCGCTCACGGGCACGACGATCACGGCGGACACGGTGACGGGCAACGCCTTTCCGTTGACGGTCACGGCGAGCGCCGGTTCGAGCTTTGGCGCGATCACCGGTGCCGGGGCCTTGATCTACGACGGCGCGGGCAGCGCGGTGTTCACGGGGCCGATCACCGCGACGAGCTTGTCGGTGAGCGGCGGCACGGGTGTCACCCTGAGTGGCGGCACGATCACCACGAGCGCGGGCCAAACGTATGGCGAAGCCGTCATTCTGGGAGCGGACACCACGCTCGCCAGCACGGTCAACGGCGACGTGAATTTGAGTTCCACGGTCAACAGCCCGGTGGCACGGTCGCTCACGGTCAACACCGGGGGAATCACCATCTTCGGCGGCGCGGTTGGCGGCACGGGGGCACTGGCGAGCCTCATGACGGACGCCCCCGGCGCGACGCGGCTCAACGGTGGCGGGGTCGAGACGACCGGCGCGCAAATTTACAACGACGCCGTGACGCTCGGCGCGGACACGGTGCTCACCAGCGACACCAACGGAAACATCCAGTTTGTCTCGACCCTGGACAGCGATTCCACCGCCACGCCGCGTGCGCTGACCGTCAACACGGGTGGCACGACGATCTTCGGCGGCCTGGTGGGAGCCACGGCGTTGGCGAGCCTCACGACGGACGCCCCCGGCACGACGCAGATCAACGGCGGCGGGGTCACCACGACCGGCGCGCAAACCTACCACGATCCGTTGAGCATCGGGGCCAACACGACGCTGAAGGGGTCCACCGTGAGCGTTTCGTCCTTCACCGGGAACAACTTCAACCTGACGCTGACGTTCAGCGGTCCCGTGACGGCCAACGGCTTCACCGGCATCCATGATTTCACCAGCAACGGCACCGGCGGCACCACGCTCTCCGGCAACTTCGCCACCAGTGGTTTCCAGGATTACGAGAACGCCGTCACGCTCACGGCCAACACGACGCTGACTAGCACGGGCGGCGGCGCGATCACGTTTGCCTCGACGGTCGGCGGGCCGTTCGCGCTGAGCCTGGGCACGACGGGCATCGTGACGTTCGGCGGCGCGGTGGGCACGGCGGCGGTCCCGCTAACCAGCGTGACGACGACCGGCGCTGGTGAAGTCGATCTCAACGGCGGCGCGATCATCACCAACGGCAGCGGCCAGTTCTTCACGGGGCCGGTGGTGCTCGGGGCAACGGGGGCGACCCCGACCACGACGTTGACGGCTGGCGGCGCGGGCGGGAACGTCTTCTTCGGCAGCACGGTTCAGGGGAAGACGGGCACTTCGCAGGCTTTGGACGTGGGGGCAACCGGCACGGTCACGTTGACCGGTGCGGTGGGCACCGCGATCACGCCGCTGGCCAGTTTCCGTTCGACCGGGACTGCGGAAGTGGACATCAAGGGTAACACCGTGATCACCAACGGTGCCGCGGGCCAATTCTACCAGGGACCGGTGGTGCTCGGTTCGACCTTGGCCACCCCGGCGACGACGCTGACGGCGGGCACCGGGCCGATTAATTTCCAGGGGACCATCGACGGAGCCGTGGGCACGTCGCAGGCGTTGACCCTGAGCACGACCGGCACCACGACGTTCGGCCTGGGGGTGGGGGTTGGCACCGCGCTGGCGAGTCTGACGGCGGCCACCGGGCCGTTGCTGGTCAACGGCGGGGCGGTCAAGACGACGGGCACGCAAACCTACAACGGGGCGGTCACGCTGGGCTTGGTAGGAGCGATTTTCACCAGCACCGGCAACGGGGCGATCCTTTTCAATTCCACCCTCGACGGCGGCGAAGACCTGACCGTCAACACCGGTGGGGTGACCACCTTCGCCGGTGCGGTGGGCAGCGGGACGGCGTTGCGGAGCGTGACGACGGACACGGCGGGCAGCACGGTCATCGGCGGCGGCGCGGTGACGACGACCGGCGGGCAGATCTACAAGGACCCCGTCACGCTGGCCTCGACCGCCGCCGCTCCGGCCACCACGACCCTGACGGCCGGGGCGGCCGGGATCGACTTCGTCGGCAAGCTCGACGGCAACGCCGCCGGGACGCAGGCGCTGGTCCTCAACACCACGGGCACGCAAACTTTCGGCGGCGTGGTGGGCGCGACCTACGCGCTGGCCAGCCTGACGACGAGCACCGGGCCGGTCGAGGTCGATGGCGGCCGGGTCATCACCACCGGCGTGCAGGTCTACAACGGCGCGCTGACGCTCGGCAGCAACGGGATGCTGACCACCACCGGCACGGACGCCGTCGCCAGCGCGATCTCCTTTAATTCGACGGTCGGCGGCGCGTTCGCCCTGACCACCGTCACGTCGGGCGGCAACACGGTCTTCGGCGCGAACAGCGGCTCGGTCACGGGATCGCTCCTGACCGGCCTGACCACCAGCGCCAACGGCACCACGATCTTCAACAACGCCGCGCTGACCACCAACGGCACGCAGACCTACCACGGCCCGGTCGTCGTCCAGAGCGCGACGCGCGTCCTGTCGCTCACCGCCAGCACCGGCAGCATGGTTTTCGACCAGACGCTGAACTCCACGGCGGCCAACAGCACCGACCTCACGCTGACGACCAGCGCCGCCGGTTCGTCCGTCACCTTTACCGGCGCGGTCGGCGGCGGCATCACCGCGCCCAGCGCCGTCGCGCTCAACAGCCTGACCGTCAACAGCCCGACGATCCGCATCAACGGCGGGGTGGTCAACACCGCCAGCACCAACCCGCGCGGCATCCCCAGCATCGACGGCACGCAGACCTACCACGGGACGGTGCTCCTCGGTACGAACACGACGTTCGTCGGTACGGCGCTCGTCGCCACCGGCATCATTGACGCGCAGAACCACGACCTGACGCTCACGCTCTCCAGGCTGGCCTCGGTGCCGCTGGCGGGGATCATCAACCTCCACAATTTCACGAGCAACGGCACGGGCGGCACGAACATCACCGGCAATTTTTCGACGACCGGGTTCCAGCATTACGATAACTTTGTCACGATCAGCGGTCCCGCTACCCTGACTGCCGGGGTGGTGGCCGGTCAGGACAGCATCTCCTTCAGCTCCACCGTCGATAGCGCCGGACATTTCGCCCTGAGTCTGAACACGTCTGGCCCGATCAGATTCAAAGGCGCGGTCGGCAACACCGGCCCGCTAGGCAGTCTCACCACGCTGGGCAGCGGCACCACGTTCCTCGACGGCGGCGCGGTGACCACGGTCGGCAGCCAGACCTTCGCCGCCCCCGTCGTGCTCGGCGCGGCTGACGGCCAGACCACGCTGACCAGCCTCGGCGGCGGCACCATCAGGTTTAGCGCGACTTTGGACGGCGCGGCGGCCGGTGCCCAGGCGTTGATCACCGACACCACCGGCGCGGTGGAGTATGACCAGGCGGTCGGTGGTTCGGGTGCCCTGCAAAGCCTGACCGCCAACAACACCGGCACCACGAACATCAACGGCGGGTCGGTCACCACGGCGGGCGGCGGCCAGAACTACAACGGGCCGGTGGCCATCAACACGGCCGCGGCGACCACGCTCTCGGACAATACCACGGGCAACCTGATCTTCGGCGCGACGCTCGACAACTTCGTCGCGGGCACCCCGACGCTGACTCTGCGCACCGGCGGCGACATCACCTTCACCGGCCAGGTGGGCAGCGTCGGCACGCTGGGCAGCCTCACCGCCGCCGCCGGTCGCAAGATCTTTGTCAACGGCGGGTTGATCCGATCCACCGGCAACCAGACCTACACCAACCCCGACGCCGCCTTGCTCGGAGCCGTGAGTCTTGGCAACCCGGCGGCGTTCACGTCCACGAACGGCGGCGCCATCCGGTTCCATGCCACGGTGGACGGCGCGGTTTCCGG
This sequence comes from uncultured Chthoniobacterales bacterium, assembly GCA_964250695.1. GTDB lineage: Bacteria > Verrucomicrobiota > Verrucomicrobiia > Chthoniobacterales > SZAS-18 > CAHJWO01. The sequence goes on from CAXUGY010000010.1 coordinate 35,666, forward strand.
CGCGCAGGCGTTGAACGTCAACACGACCGGCGACGGGATTTTCGACGGGGTCGTCGGCGGCGTCGCCGCCCTGGCGAGCCTGACCACCGACGCGGGCGGGCGCACGCAGTTCAACATGGCCATCGGCACGGCGGCAGCCGGGGTCCGTGTCACCGGCAACGTGACGCTCGGCGACGCCGTGGTTTTCGCGGCGGCGGGCGGCAGTCTCGCGCACCCCACGGTGTTGAGCGGCGGCTCGCAGTTTTACAGCGGCGGCACCGCCACGCAGGACACGTTCCTCGTCGGCGGCGGCACGTTTGGTAACACCGGCATCTTGGACTTCGGCGGCGCCCACGACCTGAGCTTGCGCTTCGGCGGGCTGGTCACCGTGCCGAGCGGCCTCGTCAACGTCCGCAATTTCCTTACGGATGGCGCGGGTGGCACGCTCATCAACGGGGACTTCACGACGACCGGCACGCAGACCTACAGCGACAACGTCTCGCTGGCGGGCGCTCCGACCCTTACCAGCGTGGGCAACCTCACGTTCAACAACCCGGTGGATGGCAACGCTCCGCTGACGCTCAACGCGACCGGCCCCGGCGCGCAGGTGATTTTCAACCTCAACGCGCTGGTCGGCAACACGACGGGGATCGGCGCCCTCACGACTAACAGTGTCGGCGGCACGGTCTTCGGGATGGACGCGGCCAACGCCGCCGCGAACAAAGGCGGTGTGAATGCCGCCTCGGTGACCGTCGCCAGCGGCCCCGTCTTCTTCGACGTGGCGAACTCCACGTCCGCCCGGCCCGGCATCCTGACCACCGGATTCCAGTCCTACCAGGGTGCGGCGACCCTGCGGTCGGATACCATCCTCGTGAGCAGCGGCGGAGAAGCCATCTCCTTCTCGGCGGCGGCAACGGTGGACAGCGTGCCGGGCGCCGCGCGTTCGCTGACCCTCAATACGACCGGCGCGCAGACCTTCGCTGGCGTGATCGGGTCCACGACCCCGCTCGGCGGCCTCACCACCGGCCCCGGCGAGACCTTTTTCAACATGACCGTGGGCACGGCTCCGGCTGGCGTCCGCCTGAATGGCCCGCTGACCATTGGCGGCGCGGTGACTTTCAACGAGGCGGGCAGCAGCCTGGCCCAGCCCTCCGTCCTGACGCTCGGCAACGGGCCGCAAACCTACGGCGGCACGGTGACGCTCCTCGGCGCGGTCACGGTGCTCAACAGCGCCAGCACCGAACCGGCGACCGGCACATTCCACGGCGGCGGCACGATCACCTTCAACGGCAACATTGTGAGCGGCGTTCCCGTGGTCGCCGCGACCGGCACCCCGGAGCTTGACGTGCGCGCCGGGGCGGGGACCGTGGAGTTCGACGCCCCCGTGGTGACGACGGGCGATTTCGCGCCCGGCGGCGCGAGCGTGATCTTCCGTGGGTCGGTCGGCCCGCTGGGAACCTTTACCGTCCTGCCGAATGATCTCGACACCGGGATCGGCGGCGTTGACCTCAACGGCGGCAGCGTCACCACCGGCGGCTCGCAGTTTTTCAATGTGCCCACGGTGCTCAGCGCCAACACGACGCTGCAAGCGGGCGGCAACATCACGTTCGCCTCGACGCTGGACGGCAGCAACCTGCTCACCAACCAGCCCTACGCGCTCGACATCAAGGTCAGCGGCGGCACCATCGCCTTCAACGGGATCGTCGGCGGCATCGTCCCGCTGGAGAGTTTGACCACCGAAAACGTCGGCGCGACGGTCGGCGTCACGCGGTTCGGCATGATCCTGCCCGTGGCTGGCTCCGGTCTGGGCGGCGTCAACGTCATCAACGCCGTCAACATCGGCACCACGGCGGATTTCGAGGCGGTGGGCCTTGCGGGGGGCACGGTGCCGACGATCCTCACGGGCGTCACCTACCTCGGGCAGGTCGGCGCCGGCACGCAGACTTACGGCGGGGCGGTCGTGCTCGGCTTGAGCGGCCTCCTGGGTCAGACGACCGTGCTGCGGGACCTCCCGGCGGCGGGCAGCATCACCTTCAACGGCCGCATCGACGGCAAGGTGGACGGCGACGCGGGCCTGTCGGTCAACGCCGCTGGCGACGAATTTTTCAACCAACTGGTGGGCGACGCGCATCCCCTGGCCAGCCTGAGCACGGACGACGCGGTCGGCGGCACCGGAGCGACCCGTTTCAACATGGACCTCACGCAAACCGGCGTGGCGGCGGGCGTCCGGGTGGCAGGCACGGTGAGCGTCAACGACCGTGCGATCTTCAGCGCCACCGGCGGGTTGGTGCATCCGACGATTCTTTCCGGCGGCGCGCAGAACTACGCGCTCGACGCCACGGTGAGCCAGGGGACGGTCCTCACCATCGACCCGGCGCTGCGTACCGCCGGGCTCCCGGCGGACAGTGGCAACATCATCTTCCAGCAGAAGGTGGACAGCGGGGCAACCGCCCAGGATTTGCAGGTCAACACGCCGGGCGACGAGGTTTTCGACGGTCTGGTCGGTTCCACGGCTCCGCTCGCCAGCCTGACGACGGATGCCACCGGGCCGCGCACCGGCCAAACCCGGTTCGTGATGACCTTGCCGCTGACCGGCCTCGCCGCTGGCGTGGGGGCGGTCAACACGACGGGCGGCCTGACGATCAACGACGCCGTGCTTTTCCGCGTGGCCAACACCGCCGACCTGCCTGCCAACCACCCGGGCGTGGTCAGCGGCGGCACGCAAACCTATCACGGCGCGGCGACCCTGGGCGACCTGACGATCCTGACCAGCACGGGTGGCAACATCGTTTTCAACGCCACCCTCGACAGCGACGCCGCCGCGACCCCGCGTGACCTGATCACCAATACCACGGCCGTCGGCAGCCTGACGACCTTCGCTGGAGCGGTTGGCGGCACGTTCCCGCTGGCCTCGTTGCGCACGAACGGGCTCGGCACGACCCAGCTCAACGGCGGCGCCGTCACGACGACCCTTTCGCAACAATACTTCCAACCGGTGACGCTGGGCCAGGACACGCTGGTCCGAACCCTCGCGGTTGGCGGCAGCATCGACTTCAACGATGCTCTCGACGGCACGTACAACTTCGAAGTCGATTCCGACGCGGCGGTGTTCTCGGCGGTCGGCGGCACGTCGCCGCTGCTGAACCTGACGACCACCGACCGCACCAGCGCGCGGTTCGACTACACCCCGGCTCTGGTCGCGGCGGGCGGTGCGGCGGTCAACCTCGCCGGGGTGTTGACGGCGAACGGTCCGGTGTTTTTCAACGCGGCGAACGTCGGGGAGGTGGTGTTTGTGCGCACGGGCGTCACGGTTCCCGGCCAGACCCCGGTGAGCGCGCAGGACTATCGCGGCGCGTTTACGCTGGCGGGCAACGCCACGTTCACCGACCTCAGGAGCGGCGGCATCACGTTCCGCCAGGGATTGAACGGCGCTTCGCCGCTCGGCCTCTCGGGTCTGACGGCCAGCACGGGCGGGGCGATTTCGTTCCTTGTCCCGGTCGGGGCGGCGGCCCCGCTCACGAGCCTGACCACGAGCAATCTCGGGCTGGCCACCGGTCGCACGATCATCAGCGGCGGCAGCGTAATGACGGCGAACAACGGCGTGGCGGGTGCCACGGGCGCGCAAACGTATAACGACGCGGTGGTCCTCGGGGCCGCCGCCGTGCTGACGAGCACGGTGACCGGCGGCGCGACGGCGGGCGGCGACATCGCTTTCAACTCGACGGTGGACAGCAACGCCACGGCTCCGCTGGCGTTGACCATCCAGACCGCCGGGCGGACGATCTTCGGCGGCGCGGTCGGCGCAGCGAACGCGTTGGGGACCCTGACCACCGACAACGAAGGCCCGCAGGACCTCGGCACGTTCATCAACGGCGGCAGCATACGGACCGTCAACACCGGAGCCGCCGGGGTCGCGGGAACCCAGACCTACAACGACGCGGTGACCCTCGGCGCGGCGGCGACGTTGACGAGCATCGCCGGCGGCAGCGCGGCGACCGGTGGCACGATCATCTTCAACTCCACGTTGGATAGCGACGGCGCCACGACTCCGCAGGCGTTGACGGTGAACACGACCGGCCAGACGATTTTCGGCGGCACCGTCGGCGGCACCCGCGCCCTTGCCAGCCTGACTACCGACGCAAATTCCGACGGGGGCCAGGTGCTTTTCGGTCTCCCCGGCACGTCCGCCGCGCTGGCCGTGACGACCACCGGCGCGCAGACTTACAACAACGTGGCTCTCCTGCAAACGGGAACGACGCTCACCAGCAACAACGGCGGCACGCTGACCTTCGCCACGACGATAGACGGTCCGTTTGCCCTGAGCCTCAATTCCAAGGGCGACGAGATGTTTAACGGGCAGATCGGTCGCCAGAGCGCGCTGGCCAGTCTCAGCACGGACGCCGATGCCAACAACGCCGGGGGCAACGTGCGGTTCTTCTTCAACGGCACGAACGCCTCGCCGAGCGTGACGACCACCGGCGCGCAAGCGTACCGTGACCCGGCGGTCCTGCACGCCGACACCGTCCTCGCCAGCACGCGCGGTGGGCGGCTGGCCTTCCAGTCGAAGGTGGACAACAACAACGTCAACAATCCGCACGCGCTGACGCTGAACACCGCGGGCGACGAACTCTTCGGCGGCCTGATCGGCGCGGGGAAGGCCATCGGCAGCCTCACCACCGACGCCTCCGGGCCGACCGGTGGGCAAACGCAGTTCGCCATGAACCTGCGCGGCCGGAGCAACAATGCCGCCGGGGTCAACGTCACCGGTGACGTGACGGTCAACGACGCCGTGTTCTTCAACGCGCCGGGCGCCAGTTCTCAGAACGTCCTCGTGCAATCCACGGGCGCGCAGACCTACAACGCCCGGGTGATCCTCGGGGCGGACGCCGTCCTCGCCAGTTCGGGCGGCAGGGGGCTGACCTTCAACTCGACGGTCGTCGGTCCCTACGCCCTGGCGCTGAACACCGGCGGCACGACGACGTTCAACGCGCCGGTCGGCAGCGGCACGGGCAACGCGCTGGGCGGCCTCTCGACGCAGGGTGGCAGGGTCGCGTTGAACGCCGGGACCGTCACCACCACCGGCGCGCAGAGTTATTCTAGTGTGGTGATGCTCGGTCGAGACACGCGGCTCACCAGCAGCGCGGGCGGGGTCAGCTTCGGCGCGAGCGTCGATGGCGCCTTTGCCCTCACCCTCGCCACCGCCGCCGCCACGACCTTCAACGGCGCGGTCGGCGACACGAATCCTCTGACCAACCTGACGGCAACCGACGGCAGCGGGGTCATCGTCAACGGTGGCCGCGTGACAACGCTCGGTCTCCAGACCTACGGCGGCGAGGTGACGGTCAACAGGGCGGACGGCGGCACGACGGTCCTGACGGCCACGAACGGCGGAACCGGCTCGGATGCCACCCGGTACGGCGACCTCGATTTCCGCCGGAACGTGACCGTCAACAGCGGCTCGCTGCTCGTGCGGGGACGCCGGATTCTGGCCGAGGCCAACTCGAATTTTTCGGTGGCGGGGGCGGGCAATCTCGACCTGGAAACGAGCGACATTCTCATCCTGCGCGGCGCCAGCTACGGCAGCGATAGCGGCAGCGTCACGCTGAATAACCCGCACAACGGCGTCGATCCCGCCGCCGTGAACGACACGACGATTTTTCTGACCAACCAGAGCACCACGTTCCACGGAGGCAGCTTCGATATGGGCTACCTCCAGAACCTGTACTCGCAAGGTTCCGTTTCCATCAACGTCGGCGGGGGCATGGCCACGCTGAGCGACATCGCGGCGAGTGGCGCGATCAACGTGTCCGCGGGTGCCATCGTCTTGCGTGCCCGCAATGCCGACCCCTCCAGGAACACCACCGGGGGCCAGACCGACGACGGCCTCAACTTCGTGTCGCGGACCTCCATCAACTTCGGCAACTCGGCCATCCGCTACGACAACACTTACAGCAACAACAACGTGGCCAATTTCGTCACCACCACCGGCCTCGTCACCGTCAACCGCGACCAGGCGGTGGGCCTCTCGCTTTTCCAGGACGCGTCGCTGGCCACCTCCTTCTCGCAGCGGGACGCCGGCCTTGACTTTACCGACGCGAACTTCGGCACCGTCAGCGGCTTCCCGGTCCAGCCGATCAGCGGCGGCATCCAGACCATCGACACCGCCGCCGCCCTTTCCGGCGCGCTGCCCGACCAGAAGCCCCTCGACGTGGCGGTGGACATCACCGTCACCGCCGGTCAGTTGGAGGAACTCAAAAAGCTGGGCATCCATCCCCGCCGGGCTGCGAAGCAGGAACGCGTGTCGCTGAGTTCCAAGCGCGCCCTTTTCGCCCAACTCGTGGACGGCCAGGACCAGGATAACTACGGCCTGTTGCAGCCGATCAACCGTGGCGTCAGCCGCCTGGTGCCCTCGGATTACGTGGTCGTCGTGGACCGCATGAGCGAGCGCGAGGTGCAGTCGATCCTCACCGCGTTCGAGCAGCTCTACGGCAAGAACAAGGAAAAAGCCGCTCCCATCGGCGAGTCGTTCACCACCGCGTTCACCGATTACACCACCGAGAAGCAGACCGGCGACCCGGCTGGTTTCGGGCCCTACCTCCTGGAGAAGCCCGGCAAGTATCCCGAAGTGGACAAGGCCATCCGGGGCTTCGACAACCTCTTCGGCTACATCGAAAGCCTCGGCCTGACCAGCAAGGAACAGGCGAAGTCGAAGGAGCACATCGCCTCCGACTTGCAGGTGGCGGGCGTGTCCCCCGAGGACATGGTCAAGGTGATCGACACCCTGCGCGCCAAGATCCCCAAGGAGCAGAAGGCGCCTTCGACCAAGCTGCCGCCGTCCCCGCCCGTCGCCGCTCCGGCCCCTGGCGCGACCAATCCGCCCCCGCCCGTCCAGAAGGCGACCCCTCCGCTCAAAACGGCCCGTCAGCCGGGGAGAACCCCCACCCGCAAAACCGTCCGGGAAACGAAACCGGTCAAGGAAGACCGTCTCCACGAAGTGGCCGGACTCTGAACCGCCGCCGGTTGGCCGCCCGAACGTTCGTTTCTTACTGATTCATGGACCCGCTACTCGAACCCATCTCCGCCGACGCCCCCAGTGGCGTCGATCTCTCCTACGACATCGTGCAAAACGACCTGGCGGTGATGATCCAGGGCACGCCGGACAACCAGTTCGAGGAAAATTCCGCCAAGGAACCGGCTTGGCCGCCCATCCGCAAGATGGCCGAGGAGGCCCTCAAGAAGTCGAAGGATTTGCAGATCGCGGTCTACTGGACGGTCGCCATGAGCCAGGTTTCCGGCATGGTGGGCGCGGCGCGGGCCATGGAGGTCGTCGCCGGGATGACGCGCCAATACTGGGACACCGTGTATCCCCAACTCGACCCGGACGACAAGGACCCGACCCAACGCGTCAACATCATCTCGCAGTTGACCGTCGAGCCCGGCGGCTACGGCGACCCGATCAAGTTCATCGACCGTCTGAACACCTGCACGATTTTCGCCGTGCCGGGTCTCGGCCCGGTGTCGATTGCTTCGATCACCAAGGAAGGCGGTCTCGGCGCGGCGAAGGTGCCGGAACTCGCCGCCAACGCGAACCCCGAGGAAATGCTGGCCGGGATCACGGCGCTCCGGGGCGTGCTCAACTCGGTGCATGCCCTCGATGACTATCTGGTGGATACGGTGGGCCGGGGAAACGCGCCGTCGTTCGATCCGCTCATCAAGGCATTGGACAAAGGAGTGCGCCTGTTCGAAGGCATCGGCGCACCGGCGGATACGGCTCCGGGTGAGGAAACGGCCGCCGACGCGTCCCCGCTGTCCGCCGGGGGCGTCGGCGCGAAAAAATCCGCGATCTCGGGCGAAATTCAATCCGCCGACGATGTGCGCAAGATGATCCAGAAGATTTGCGACTACTACGCGGCGAACGAGCCGTCCAGCCCCGTTCCCATCCTGTTGCAACGCGCTAACAAGTTGATCGGCATGGACTTTGCCGCCTTGTTGGAAAATCTGACTCCGTCGGGCAAGAGTGTCCTCAACCCGTTAATCGGACCGGAATCATGATTCCCGGTTCAAATCGCCACCCGAAGAAAAATAATACGGACGGACCAGGAAAAAGGTTGCGTTCGCACAGCAGTTTACACAATCTTTGAGCTATGCCCGCCGCAAGCAACAGCAGCCAAAAGTTTATCGCCCGCAACCGTGCCCCCCGCGTTCAGATTGAATATGATCTGGAAACTTATGGCGCGGAGAAGAAGGTCCAGCTTCCGTTCGTGCTGGGCGTCATGTCCGACCTGAGCGGAAAACCCGCGGAGGCTCTGGCCCCCGTCGCGGACCGTAAATTTTTGTCCATCGACATGGACAACTTCGAGGATCGTCTCAAGGCGATCAAGCCGCGCGTCGCCTATCAGGTGCCCAACACGCTCACGGGCGAGGGCAACATCAGCGTCGATATCACCTTCGAGAGCATGGACGATTTCTCGCCCGCCGCCGTCGCCAAGAAGGTCGCGGGTCTCGACAAGCTCCTGGAAGCCCGCACGGAACTTTCCAACCTGCTCTCCTACATGGACGGCAAGTCGGGCGCGGAGGATCTCATCAGCAAGGTGCTGGGCGACAACACGCTGCTCCAGACGCTCGCCTCCAACGCCAAGCCCGGCGACGAGCCGGCCAAGTAAATCCCTATCCGCAGTCTTTTCCCAATCCCAATTCCCATGAGTGCAGAAATGACGCAGGACAAAGCCGCGCAGACGACGGAAACGTCGATTGGCGGGATCAGCGAGTTCGAGTCGATGTTGCAGCAGGAGTTCAAGCCCCGCTCCGACGAGCGCAAAACGGCCGTCGAGGCCGCCGTGCGCACGCTGGCCTCGCAGGCGCTGGCTTCGGCCAACCTCGTCTCCGGCGACGCGGTGCGGTCCATCGAGGCCATCATCGCCGAGATCGACAAGAAACTCACCGAGCAGATCAACAAGATCATCCACCACGAGGACTTCAAGGCTCTGGAAGGCAGTTGGCGTGGGTTGAAACACTTGGTTTTCAACACCGAAACCGACGAGACGCTCAAGATCCGGGTGATGAACATCTCCAAGAAAGACCTGGCCAAGACGGTCAAGAACTTCCCCGGCGCCTTATGGGACCAGAGCCCGCTCTTCAAGAAGCTTTACGAAGAAGAATTCGGCACGCCCAACGGCGAGCCCTACGGCTGTCTGATCGGCGATTACCAGTTCGACCACACGCCGCCTGACGTGGCCATGCTCGCCGGGATGTCGAAGATCGCGTCGGCGGCGCATTGTCCATTCTTCGCGGCGGCGGCCCCAACCGTGATGAACATGGACACGTGGCAAGAATTGTCCAACCCGCGCGATCTCACCAAGATTTTCGGCAGCCCGGAGTACGCGGCGTGGAATTCGTTGCGCAGTTCCGAGGACGCGCGTTACCTCGGCCTGACCATGCCTCGCTATCTTGCCCGTGTGCCTTACGGCTCGAAAACCGACCCTGTCGAGGCATTCGCTTTCGAGGAGGAGACCGAAGGCGGCTCGCACGACCAGTACGTCTGGTCGAATTCCGCCTTCGCCATGGGCGTGAACGTGGCCCGCGCCTTCAAGCTCTACGGTTGGTGCGCGCGCATTCGCGGCCCCGAGAGCGGCGGCATGGTGGAAGGTTTGCCCTGTCACACCTTCCCGACGGACGACGGCGGCGTGGACATGAAGTGCCCGACGGAAATCGCCATCACCGACCGGCGCGAGGCCGAATTGGCCAAGAACGGGTTCATCCCGCTCTCGCATTGGAAAAACACGGATTACGCCGTGTTCATGGGGGCGCAGTCGCTGCAAAAGCCCGCCGAATTCGACGATGCCGATGCCACGGCCAACGCCAGCATGTCGGCCCGGTTGCCCTACCTGTTCGCCACTTGCCGCTTCGCCCACTATCTCAAGACGATGGTGCGCGACAAGATCGGCTCCTTCAAAGAGCGCGATGACATGGAGAAATGGCTCAACAAGTGGATTAACAAGTACACCGTCGATTCCTCGGCCAGTGAGGAAACGAAGGCGAAGTTCCCGCTCGCGGATGCGCAGGTCAAGGTGCAGGAAGTGCCGGGCAATCCCGGTTATTACACCTCGCAGTTCTGGCTGCGTCCTCACTACCAACTCGAAGGACTGACGGTGTCGTTGCGGATGGTCTCCAAGCTGCCCTCCGTCAAGGGCGGCTAGCGTCTAGATTCCCGCCGGTGCGGTCCGCGCTGCCGGACCGGCGGGTTTAACTCCCAGGCGCACCAACCCACACAGAAGGAACTACACAGTTATGCCAAGTGATACGTACATCAACTTCTCCGACATCCCCGGCGAAGTCACCACCGACGGCCATGCCGGCTGGATCGAAGTCCTCAGCTACAGCCACGGCGCGTCCATGGCCATCAACGAGTCCACCGTTTCGGCGGGTTCCCGTTCCTCTGGTCGCGCGAACGTGTCGGATTTCAGCTTCGTCAAGATGATGGACAAGGCGTCCGTGCCGCTGACCTACAACTGCGTCACCGGCAAGACGACCCCGACCGTCACCGTTGACCTGACCCGTTCCGGCGAAGGCAAGCAGGAAATCTACATGACCTACACGATGACCGGCGTGCTCGTGTCGTCCATCTCGGTGGGCGCGGGCGGCGACGGCGTGCCGACCGAGAGCGTCTCGCTCGCCTTCGGCAAAATCGAATGGAAATACCTGCCCACCAGCGGCATGGACGGCTCGCAGGCCAAGCAGATCTATCACACCTTTGACATGACGACCCTCAAGGGCACGTAACCACCGTCAAACACAGGGAAATGCATCCTGTGATCGAATGGATTTATGGACACTTCGGAAGCTCTCAAACAAGGCCGTCTGGACGAAGCGCTCGCCGCGACCAAGGACGCGGTGCGTAAATCGCCTTCCGACGGCAAGCACCGGAGTGTCCTTTTCCAGCTCTATTGCATGCAGGGAAATTGGGACGGCGCGCAAACCCAACTCCAGCTCGTCGGTGACCTCGACATGGAGTCCTCGTTGTGGGTGGGCGTCTGCGAAAAGCTGCTCGCCTGCGAGGCGGACCGTGCGGCGGTGTACGCCGGGAAGAAGCCGCCGACCCTGTTCGGCAAACCGCCCGAGTGGGTGGGGGGATTGATCGAGGCGTTTCGTCTCGGCCTGGAAGGCAAATGGGAGGCGGCGGCGGCCAGTCAGGCCAAAGCGCTGGAAGCGGCCCCGGCTACCCCCGCCGTCCTCAACGGGCAGGAAGTGGAATGGCTCGCCGACGCCGATTCCCGCTTCGGGCCGTTGTTGGAGGCATATATCGAGGGGAAATATTATTGGGTTCCGTTCGAGCACATCCGCGAAATCAATCTGCGTCCGCGCACCCACCTGATGGACGCCATCTGGGCCCCGGCGGACTTTGAATGGCTCAACGAGGGCAAGGCCACCGGTTACATCCCCGTGCGTTATCAGGGTTCCGAAAAGAGCACCGACCCGCAAATCCAGCTTGCCCGCAAGACCGAGTGGGCAGAGAAAGCGGAAAACTTTTACCTCGGCAGCGGGCATCGCGTGCTCGCGGCCAGCACGGCGGATTTTGATCTCGGGGAGGTCAAGCTCGTGCGTTTCACCCATCCCGAGGTGCAGGTGACCGCCGCCGACCTTTTCAAGGTCATGCCGGGTGAGCAGCCGACGACCCCGGAAGCCGGCGACATTTGACTCGGTGCGGCTTGAGTTTTTCCCCTGACCGGGGAACGTTCCCTCCTACCTTATGGCCGAGCTCGCCACCATGGAGAAAATTCAGCCGTGTCTGTTGGACCGGCTGACGGATAATTCCCCGGAGAAAAAGGAGGAATCCAGCCTGGAGCGGGTGGTATCGATCTCGCGTTACCGGGTGGGGGTGCTGCGCGACATCCGTTGGCTGCTGAGCGCCAGCCGCCACATGGAAAGCGAGGATTTGCAGTTCTATCCCGGCATTCGGACTTCCACCTTGAACTTCGGCATCCGCAGCCTGTGCGGGCGCCTGGCCGAGAGCGTGGCCGGTGGCAGTCTGGAACAGGATATCACCCAGGCCATCGAAGCGTTCGAGCCACGGATCGACCCGGCCAGCCTCGTCGTGGAACTGAAGGAAGACACCAGCAGCAAAGCCAAGAACGAACTGGTCATCGAAATTCGCGGCGACCTCTGGGCGCGGCCCATGCCGGAGGAATTCATGATCAAAACCAAGATCGACCTGGAGACAGGCGAGATGAAAACCCTCTAGTCCCCCTTCGTGCGCGAACGTCTGCTCCAACACTACAACTCGGAGTTGACCCACGTCCGCCAAATGGCGGCGGAGTTTGCGCGCGAGTACCCGAAGATCGCCGGTCGCCTGGGCGTGGACCCGAGCGGCCACGAGGTCTGTCCCGATCCGTTCGTCGAACGGCTGATGGAAGGCTTCGCTTACCTGACCGCGCGCATCCAGACGAAGTTCGACGCGGAATTTCCCCGGCTGACCCAAGCGCTGCTCGAATCGGTTTTTCCGCATTATCTCTCGCCGACGCCGTCCATGCTCATCGCGGGTTTCGAGCCCGAGGCGACCGAGGCCGGGCTGGCCACCGGTTACCCGATTCCGCGCGGCACGCTGCTGCGCGGCAACCTGGGGCGGGGGGGCAGCGTGCCCGCGCAGTTTCGCACCGCGCACGACGTGACGTTGTGGCCGTTGCGCGTCAAGGAAGCCGTCTACACGACCCGCGAGATCGGGGCGTTCGAGCTGCCCAACCACCTGCGCCCGAAAGCCGTCCTGCGCCTGCGGTTCGAGATCACGGCCGCCGTGCCGATGAAAGACCTCCGGCTCAACGATCTGGACGTTTACCTGCGCGGCGGCAACGAACTGCCTTTCCGGTTGCACGAGCAGATTCTCGCCCACGGGTACAAGATCGTCCTGCAATCGGGTACGGGCAAACAGCGGCAAACGGTGGTCGTCGATGGCCCCGGGTTGCGCCCCATGGGATTCGCCGAAAACGAGGCGCTGCTGCCGGTGGCTCCCCGGAGCTTCGAGGGCTACCGGCTGCTGCGCGAATATTTCGTTTTTCCGCAACGTTTCCTTTTCTTCAAGCTGCTCGGGATGCACGAGGCGGTCACCCGGATGACGGGCAACGAGTTCGACGTGCTCATCCTGCTCGACCACAATGACATGCAGTTGGAAAACCGGGTGGATGAAGGCATGTTCGGCCTGCACTGCACCCCGGCCATCAATCTGTTCCAGAAGCGCATCGACCGGATCGCCCTGTCCGACCGTTTTTCCGAGTATCAAGTCATCGCCGACAAGACGCGCACGGTCGAATTCGAGGTGTTCGACCTGATCCGGGTGGAGGGCATCGGCAGTTCGCCCGACGAAACGTACAAGTTCACGCCGTTTTATTTCAACTACGACCGCGATCTCAACTCGCGCGCCTATTACACGCTCAACCGGGTGCCGCGTACCTTGTCTCAACGGGAGATCCAACAGGGCACCGTCCGGTACCCTGGCTCGGAGGTGTACCTCTCGTTGGTGGACGGCAACAACGCCCCGTACAACCCCAATTTGCAGCAACTTTCCATCACGGCGCTGTGTACGAACCGGCATCTGCCGATCCAGTTGCCGGTTGGCGTGGGCAAGACGGATTTCCATCTCGATACGAACGCGCCGCTGGTCGCCACGCGCGCCCTGACCTCGCCGACCGAGCCGATTCCCTCCATGGCCGAGGGCGAACTGAGCTGGCGCATCATCAGCCACCTTTCGCTGAACTATCTGTCGCTGGTGGACAACAACCCGGAAGAGGGCGCGGCGGCGCTCCGGGAAATCATGCGGCTCTACGCCGAACATCCGAACAATTCGCAGACCAACGCCAGCATCAAGAAGATCGTCAACGCGCTGGCGAGCGTCACCAGCAAGCCGATCATCCGCCGGGTGTTGACGCCGGGGCCGATTGCGTTCGCGCGCGGGTTGGAGATCACCGTCGAGGTGCGCGAGGCCGAGTTCATCGGCAACAGCGCGTTTTTGTTCGGCGCGGTGTTGGAACGCTTTTTCGCCAAGTACGTTTCGATCAATTCCTTCACTGAAACGGTGCTGCGGAGCGAACGCGGCGAGATCAAGCGTTGGGCGTCGCACCCCGGCGCGCGCGACGTGCTCTGACCTCCTCGAGTCATGGACAAGCCCGTCGATACCTTTCTGGAAAAGCTCGAGGAAGAGCCGCACGCGTTCGGCTTCTATCTGGCGATGCGCCGTCTCCACGCGCTCGATCCCGCGATGAACCTGGGCAAGAGCCTGCGCCCGCGCGAAGACCGCGTCCGTCTGCGGCAGGAGCCGGACCTGCGTTTCGCCCCTTCGACGGTGCGCGATTTCGTGCCGCCCAACCCGGACGAACCGGGCAAGCTGACCGTCAACTTCCTCGGTCTGCTCGGCCCGAACGGTCCGCTGCCGCTGCACCTCACCGAGTACGCGCTGGAACGGGTCAACCAGTTTCACGACACGACGTTGGTCGCGTTTTTGAACATCTTCCATCATCGCGCGCTCTCGCTGTTCTACCGGGCCTGGGCGGTGCATCAGAAAAGCGTGGATCTGGACCGGCCCACTGGACGGCGGTTCACGGACTACATCGGCAGTTTCATCGGCCTGGGCACGTCAGGGATGCAGAAGCGCGACGAGGTGGACGACGCCGCGAAGTTGTACTTTTCGGGACGGCTCGGCGCGCAGACCAAGAACGCCGAAGGCTTGTCCGCGATCCTGAACGAATACTTCGGCATCCCGGTGAAAATCGAGCCGTTCACCGGCCAGTGGATCACCGTCCCGGAGACCGACGCCTGCCGCCTGGGCGAGTCGCGGTCCACGGGGCTGATGGGCTCGACGATCATCGTCGGCAGCCGCGTCTGGCAGGTGCAAACGAAGTTCCGCCTGCGCTTCGGGCCGATGACCCTGGCAGACCTCAAGCGGATGTTGCCCAACGGAGGGGCATTCCAGCGGCTCAAGACGTGGATTCGCAACTACTGCGGCGACGAGCTTTTCTGGGACGCGCAGTTTATTCTGCTCGCCGCCGAGGTGCCCACCACCCAGCTTGGCAACGGTGGCCTTCTCGGTTGGACGACCTGGGTCAACACCCGCAAACCCACCCGCGACGCGGACGACCTGCTCATCGATCCGTCACTCAATTGATTTTCGGCCAAATTTCGTCGTAAAAATAGCGAAGGATGCAGATTTAGTTCGCAGCAGTCGCAGGCGTCGCAGCCGTAGTTGCGCCGCACACATTTTGCTCCATTCTACCCACGATCCAACCACCATCCCACGTCATGCCTGATTTTAAACGCACCACCCTTTTCGGCAAGCTCAACAGCCTCGCTTTCAAAGCCGCCGACAGCGCCATGACGTTTTGCAAGATGCGCGGCAACCCGAGCTTCGAGCTGGTCCACTGGCTGCACGCGATGATCCAGCAGCCGCAGGGCGACCTGGCGATCTTGCTCAAGCATTACAACCTTGACACGTCGAAGCTCGCGGCGGATTTCACCACCGCACTCGACAAATTGCCGCGCGGCGCGTCGGGCATCTCGGATTTCTCGATCCACTTCGACGAGACCATCAAGCAGGCGTGGACCTACGCGACGCTGCTCTACGGCGATTCGCAGGTGCGGACCGGCCACGTCCTGCTCGCCATGATGAAGACGGCGCAACTCCAGAGCATCCTGCTACAGATTTCGCGGGAGTTTGCGAAGGTGAAGGTGGAAGACCTCACCGAGAATTTCCCGAAGCTGGTCAGCGGTTCGGCGGAGGAAAACCTCGGGGCCAAGGACGGCACCCGGCTCGGCGCGTCGGACGGCGAAAGCGGCGGCGACACGGCCAACGCCATTCCCGGCGCGAAGCAGGAAGCCCTCGACAAATACGCCGTCGATCTGACCGCCAAGGCCCGCAACAAGGAACTCGACCCCGTCACCGGGCGCGACGACGAAATCCGCCAGATCGTGGACATCCTCATGCGCCGCCGCCAAAACAACCCGATCCTCACCGGCGAGGCGGGCGTCGGCAAGACGGCGGTGGTCGAAGGGTTTGCCTTGCGCATCGCGGCGGGCGACGTGCCCCCGGCGCTCAAGGACGTGTCCCTGCGTTCGCTCGACCTCGGCGCGCTCCAGGCCGGGGCGGGTCAGAAAGGGGAGTTCGAGGCGCGGCTCAAGAAGGTGATCGAAGAGGTGCAAGCGTCGCCCAAACCGATCATCATGTTCATCGACGAGGCGCACACGCTCATCGGCGCGGGCGGCGCGGCGGGCCAGAACGATGCGGCTAACCTGCTCAAACCCGCCCTGGCGCGTGGCACCCTGCGGACCATCGCGGCGACGACCTGGGCCGAGTACAAGAAATACTTCGAGAAAGACCCGGCGCTCACCCGCCGTTTCCAGGTGATCAAGGTCGAGGAACCCGACGAGCAGAAGGCGATCACCATGATCCGCGGGCTCGTGCCCGTGCTGGAAAAGCATCACAAGGTCCAGTTGCTCGACGAGGCCGTGGAAGCGGCGGTCAAGCTCTCGGCCCGCTACATCCCGGCGCGCCAGTTGCCGGACAAGGCCGTCAGCCTGATGGATACCGCCTGCGCGCGCGTCGCCATCAGCCAGCACGCCACGCCGCCCAAGGTGGAGGACACCAGCCGCCGCATCGACGCGCTGACCCAGGAAATCGACATTCTGGACCGCGAAACCGCTGTCGGGCGCGACCACGCCGAACGCCACGGCGAACTGGTCGCCAAACTCGCCGAGGAAAAGACCCGCTACGAGGGATTGACCGCCGCCTGGCAGGTTGAAAAGAAGAAGGTGGACGACATCCTCGCTTTGCGCGGTGAAATCCACACCCTCCTGGCCGCCAGCAAGACCAACGGCGCGGCCACCAACGGCTCCGCGACGAACGGCGCACCCGCCGCTGCCACCGCGACGGCCCCGGCCATCGACACTTCGACCGCCCGGGCCGCCACGGCGGACGGCGACGGCAAGCCCGCGCTCGAACGCCTGCGCGCCTTGGAAACCGATCTGGCCACCCTCCAGGGTGAAACCCCGCTGGTGCTCCCGAGCGTGGACGAAATCGCCGTGGCCTCGGTCATCGCCGACTGGACCGGCATCCCCGTGGGCCGCATGGTCAAAAACGAAATCCAGGCGGTGCTCAACCTGGCCGACACCCTCGAAAAGCGGATCATCGGCCAGCGGCACGCGCTGGAAACCATCGCCAAGCGCATCCAGACCAGCCGCGCCAAACTCGACAATCCGAACAAGCCCATCGGCGTGTTCATGCTCGCGGGCACCAGCGGCGTCGGCAAGACGGAAACCGCGCTGACGCTCGCCGAAGCCCTCTACGGCGGCGAGAATAACGTCATCACCATCAACATGAGCGAGTTCCAGGAAGCGCACACCGTTTCCACCCTCAAGGGAGCGCCTCCCGGCTACGTCGGCTACGGCGAGGGCGGCGTGTTGACGGAAGCCGTCCGCCGCCGTCCGTATTCGGTCGTGCTGCTCGACGAGGTTGAAAAGGCGCACCCGGACGTACACGAGATGTTCTTCCAGGTGTTCGACAAGGGTTGGATGGAGGACGGCGAAGGCCGCTTCATCGACTTCAAGAACACGATCATCCTGCTGACGACCAACGCGGGCAGCGACCTGATCATGAACATGTGCAAGGACCCGGAACTCGCGCCCGGCGTGGACGACCTCGCCAAGGCCCTGCGCGCCCCGTTGTTGAAGGTGTTCCCGCCCGCGCTGCTGGGCCGGTTGGTGGTGGTGCCGTATTATCCGCTCAGCGACGTGATGCTGCGAAGCATCATCAAGCTGCAACTCAACCGGGTGGTCAAGCGCATCGCCGGACAGGACATCAAGCTGACGTACAGCGAAGACGTGGTCAACCTCATCGCCAGCCGCTGCACGGAAATCGAGAGCGGCGGGCGCATGGTGGACGCCATCGTCACCCAGACGCTCCTGCCCGAGATCAGCCGCGAACTGCTCAACCGCATGGTCGAAGGCCAGGAGGTCAAGCGCATTGAGGTGGACGCCAAAGAGAACACTTTTGCTTACACATTCGCATGAGCACCTGGAGGCCGGGGCCGTTGTGCCAGATCGAACGTTGGTTAGGGATCCAGGATGGCACCTTCGGGTGTTTCTGCGGTGCCCGGCCCGGCCCGGCAAACATTCATCCTACCCACAAGACGCCCGCAAAAGCATCGCCGGATAAGACCGCCCCCGTCAAGACAGCGGCGGATACCATCACCGCAGACATGCTCAAGGGCATCGCAGCACACAAAGTGGATGCTACGGCGGTCGCGCATTACCTGAGCGAGGGGGTGACGGCGGCGGGGATCACGACGGCCACGGGGCGCGCCATGTTCATCGCGGAAACGGCCGTCGAGTCCCAGTACTATACCAAGCTCAACGAAGGCGGCGGCAGGGTGGCCTACGATTCCGTGACGAAGAAGCACCGCAACTTCCATCCGAAGAAGGACACCCTCAGCCCCAACGAAACCGAGTACGATTATTTTACGTACCTGTATGACGTGGACAGCCCGGTCAAGCATAACCAGGAGCACGCGAGAAGAATGGGCAACGTCGATTCCGGCGACGGCCCGAAGTACAAGGGGCGGGGATACATCCAGATCACCGGGAAGAAAAATTACGCCGCCGCAGGCAAGGACCTGAACCTGGAGCTGGTCAAGACCCCGGATTTGGCTGCCCAGCCGGAGAACGCGGCGAAAATCGCGGGCTGGTATTGGAAGACCAACGGCCTGAATGCCTACAGCGACACGGACAGTGACCTGACTTTCAAAGAGGTTTCCTATCTCATCAACGTGGGCTCCCTGCGCGGGGCCAAGACGGACTACACAAAAATCAAAGGTTTGACGGAACGTCAGCACATGTACGTGCTGGCAAAAACTGCGTGCGGGGTGACGGCCCCGGCGATCAAGTAAGGATTTTCGACAGTCCACCAATTTCCTTTGCTTCCTAAGGTCCTTGACCGCTACCATTTCTTGAAAGGATGACCCATGCCCGTTTCCCAATCCGATAGCAACCTGGCGATCAACACGCCCTTGGGCGACGACGTGGTCGTCATCGTCAGCGCGACGATCACCGAGCAGCTTGGTCGGCTCTTTTCCATCGACCTGGAGCTTTCCAGCGACGACCCCGCACTCGATTTCAGTGCCGTGGTGGGCGGCAATTCCACGATCCGCTTGGAACTCGACGGCAGCACGCGCTACTGGAACGGCTACGTGAGCCGTTTCGTGCAGACCGAGGCGGACAGCTCCGTCGGCGGCAGGTACCGCGCGACCCTCGTGCCCTGGCTCTGGTTCCTGACGCGCACCGCCGACTGCCGCATCTTCCAGGCGATGACGGTGCCCGATATCATCAAGCAAGTATTCCGTGATCAGGGATTCACCGACTTCAAGGACTCGCTGACCGGCACCTACACCGCGTGGGAGAATTGCGTACAGTACCGCGAGACGGACTTCAACTTCGTGAGCCGGCTGATGGAGCACGAGGGCATCTACTATTTCTTCACCCACGAGAACGGCAAGCACACCCTCGTGCTGGCTGACAACGTGAGCGCGCACACCACCTATCCCAACTACGACACGATCAACTTCCGCACCGGCCGCGGCGGGGTGGCCGCGTCTGAGACCATCACGGGTTGGACGCTGGAGCAGGAGGTGCAGCCCGGGGCGTATTCGCTCAACGATTTCAACTTTGAGACGCCCAAGACTTCCCTGCTCGCCAAGTCGCAAATCTCAACGCCCAGCGCGCAGAGCAGCTTTGAGGTGTACGATTACCCGGGTGAGTACAGCGTGCAGGGCGACGGGACGGACTACTCCCAGATCCGGATTGAGGAACTCCATAGCCAATACGAAATCGTCCACGGGGTGACCAACGCGCGGGGCGTGGCGGCAGGCTACACCTTTACCTTGGCCAACTCACCCCGGAAAGATCAGAACCGTAGTTATCTGGTCACCTCGGCCAGCTACCATCTGAGCGGTTACAAGTATGGCAGCGGCGGGGACGGCGGCGAGGGAGAACTCTACACGTGCAACTTCACGGCCATCGACTCGACCAAGCCATTCCGGTCGGCGCGCATCACCCCCAAGCCGCTGATCCAGGGGCCACAAACGGCCATCGTCGTGGGTCCGTCCGGCGAGGAAATCCACACCGACAAGTACGGGCGCATCGTGGTGCAGTTCCACTGGGATCGCTACGGCAAGGCGGACGAAAACTCGTCGTGCTGGGTACGGATTTCGCAGGCCGCGTGGGCGGGCAAGAAGTACGGCGCGCTCTACATTCCGCGCGTGGGCCAGGAGGTGATCGTCGAGTTTTTGGAAGGCGACCCGGACCTGCCCATCGTCACGGGCCGGGTCTACAACGCGGACGCCATGCCGCCCTACGACCTGCCTGCCGAGAAGACCAAGACGACGCTGAAATCCGCGTCGAGCAAGGGCGCGGACGGTTTTAACGAACTGCGCTTCGAGGATAAAAAAGGCAGCGAACAGGTCTTCATCCACGGGGAGAAAAATCTGGACGTGCGCATCAAGAACAACGCCTACGAGTGGATCGGCAACGATCAGCACCTCATCGTCAAGCAGTCGTTGACCGAACACGTCGAACTCGACCACCATGAACTCATCGACCGCGACCACGTCGAGGAGGTCAAGCGCGACCTGAACACCAAGATCGGTGGGAAGGAAGCGAAGCTGGTGATCAGCACGCTCTCGCTCGAAGTGGACGACGACGTGGCCGAGGTTTTCAAGGCCAACCAGTCCACCACCGTCACCAAGAACCACTACCTCAAGGCCGACAACATCGTCATCGAAGCGTTGACCAACGTGACGATCAAGGTGGGAAGTAGTTATATCGCCATCGAGGCAGGCGGCATCAAGATCGGCACGACCGGCACGCTGGAACTCGAATCTACCGGCCCGCTGTCGGCCAAGTCGCAAGCCACGGCAAACGTGGAATCCCTGAACACCACCGTCAAGGGCAGTGCCATGGTCACGGTTCAGGCCCCGATGGCCGAACTCAAGGGCGACGGCCTGCTCACGATTAGCGGCGGCCTGGTGAGCATCAACTAAACGTCCACTCAGAAAACACGCTTCCATGCCCAGTGCAAAATCAGGCACCGCTTGCTCGCTGGTCCCCCCCGTCGCTCCGAACACCGCGGAGGAAGCCGACGTGGCGGACCCGGGCACGATGTCGGAGATCCAGGCGACGCAGGTGGCGACGCAAAGCGGCAAATACGGCTCGGTGCCGGTCACGCCCTTCAAACCGGCCAGCGGTCAAAGCGCCACGAGTGGTCAGAGCGCAGCGGGTAGCCCGAGCAGCAAGGACCAGCCGAAACACTGGATCGAAATCCAGCTTTTTGACGAGATGGACCAACCCGTGGCGGGGGAACCCTACGAGATCATGCTCCCGGATCAATCGGTCGCGTCGGGATCGACCGATGGACAAGGATTGGCGCGCGTCGATGGAATTGACGCTGGATCGTGCCAGATCACCTTCCCCAAACGGGATCAGGAAGCCTGGTCGCCGCTGTAGACGCCGGTGCAAGTGGAGGTGCTTTTATGCCTGAAGATTACGAAGTTCAAACCGGCGACTGCATGAGCAGCATTGCCTACAGTCGCGGATTTTTCTGGGAAACGCTCTGGAACCTGTCGGAAAACGCCACGCTCAAGTCCACGCGGAACGACCCCAACGTGTTGATGGAGGGTGACATCGTCCACATCCCCGACCTGACGAAGAAGCAGGAAAGCCGGGCCACGGATGCGCGGCACAAGTTCAAGCTCAATGGCGTGCCGGAAGTTTTGCGCATCAAGATCCTGGATTCCGACCAGAAACCGCGCCCCAATCTGGATTACACCCTCACCATCGACGGGATGACGACCCAGGGCAAAACCGACGCGAACGGCGAACTCAAGCAGAGCATCCCGCCCAACGCCAAGAGCGGCCAGCTCAAATGCGCGGCTCCGCCGGACGCCAGCGGCATCGCCAAGATGCAGGTGATGGCCCTGGAACTCGGCGACCTCAACCCGATCTCGGACGTCTCCGGGCTCAAGGCGAGGTTGGCCAACCTCGGGTTCTACAACGGCCCGATTGACAGCACCGCCGACGAGGCTTTGAAGCAGGCCGTCAGCGCCTTCCAGAAAAAGCAGAACCTGACGGTGACCGGCGAAGCGGACGATGCGACGAAATCGGCGCTTCAACAGCAGCACGGCCATTAATCCGGTGGCTTGAACCAGCACACGAGAACCATTCACGACCACATCACGGGAGGACGACCTTGAGCGACTTTGATTTAGACTCGATCCCGATCTTCGGGCAGTTTCTGAGTGGTGGAAGCAGCGGCGGCGGCGATGCCAACACCGGCGATGACTCCGGCGACAGCTCCGGCGATGATTCTGGCGATGACTCCGGCGGCGGCGGCTCCGAAACGATCCCGGTTTACTGTTGGATGGATGGCTGCGAAGGCAGCGGCAACAGCGACGATGCCAACGCCGGCGGCAGCGGCGGCGGCGATACCGGTGACTCCGGCGGCGACCCCACCGAGGCTCCGGGCCTGGCCCCCGGAGACAGTACCGTGGGCGCGAGAAACAGCAGCGTGCCCACGGCGCCCCCCGTGGCCCGGGGCGGCCAGTCGGTCAACGCGCTGGCTCCCCCCGGCCACGATATCTATCCCTCCCTGATCCAGTGGCCTTCTACCGAGGGTCAGTTCACGCTCCAATCCGATAACTACGAACTCACCGTTGGCGGCGACATCAAATACGTCAAAGGTTGGATTCAATTCGTCATCCAGCTTGGCGCGACGGTTCCCGCGACGACCGGCGGCGGCAGCGTCGTCAACTTCGGCAATCATCCCGGCTCGTTTTCCGGCTCGGACTGGCGGTTTGCCAAGCAGTCCGTGCGTTCCACGACGGGTTATTCGTACTGGGACGGGACGGCCTGGGCGGACGTGCCCGCCGCCTGGAGCGACCCGTCGAACACGGCCCTGTATCCCATCGGCATCTGGAGCGAAGGCAGCGCCAACAAGGCGCAGATGGGCCTGACCTGGCCGGAAGTCGTGCCCGCGTGGGGCGCGACCCAGACCACTTTGCGCACCACCGTGTTGCCGAGGTGGATCAGCCAGATCCAGTCGGATTGGAGCTACACGTGGGATCTCAAGCGGCAGGACTGCCCGAGCCTGGATAACCAATGCTGCCGGTACCATCCGGTCATCAAAGTGACCTTTCCCGAAGTGACGGCCGTGACCGGGCGCGTCATCGTGCTGGCGGCGAACAATGCGCGTTCCAACGCGGGTGCGTGGTCGATGGGCGATAACCGGCCGCACATGCCCTCGCATGAGTTCGGTCATCATCTGGGTTACCCGGACGAGTACGTCGGCGGCGTCGGCATCGACACCTCCGTCAACGATGATGGCGCCACCGCCGGCATCGACCCCGGCTCCATGATGGGCGTAGGCATGAACGCGGACGCCACGGCGGTCGTGAAAAAGCGCCATTTCCGGGTCGTCTGCCAGCAATTGTCGCTGATGGTTGACCGTGCGAGCGGCCAGTGCCATGGCTACGTCTTCAAAGCCGTGACGGGAATGTCCTGAAGCCGCGTGTCGGCGCACCTACGAATCAACCTATGCCACCCGAGAATCCCACCCCGATGTTCGCCGACCCGAGCCCGTTCAGCGCGGTCCCGGACATCGTGCCGCCCCGGATTCAGCTCACCGTGAAAGGGGGCGAACTCTTCCCCGGCGGTTTGGCCCAATGGATGACCGACCTGATCGTACAAGGCGGCATGCCCGCACGGTGCTCGTTGCTGATGACCCGGTACAACGGCGATCTGATCGGGCGGCCCGTTGGCCTTTTTTCGATGCCCTTCCAAGCCATGCGGTTGCAACGGCTGGTCGATCAACTAATGGCCGTCGAGCCGGAAAAATTGCCGAAAGGCACTTCGGGCGATGCGTCCGCGAGCAATCTGAAGCTGACGTTTCAGAACGGGTCGCGCAACCTGACCTGCGCTTGGAACGCGGCGGACCGGAGGTATCGCGGAGCCATCGCTCCGGCAATGGATGATCTGACGGCGCTGATGACGGAGGTGCTGACCAAACCCGAACGGGCGATCACGGTGACCGCCGAACGGACCGAAGAGGGCGGCGTGTCGCGGCTGCGGCTGCGGCTGACGAACGTGGGGATTGGCGAGGTGATCGTGGCGGACCCGCGGCTCGCCACGCCTCTGACCCCGGAGCCGCGAGCCTACGTGCAGGCGGCGTTTCTGCCGCCCGAGGTTCCCGGCCAGATGGATTTGCCGCCGGATTGGCAGCGTGTCAGCCTGGAGGCCGCCCCCGCCGGGCTCCAGGACGAGGGTGTCATCATTCCCGCCAAAGGCTCGGTGACGTTCCTCACGCGTCCGTGGACGCCGCCCACGTCCGGCGAGTATGTGGTCCAGGCGGTCTGGCAGGATTATTATGGTCCGATCAAGATCAACCCGTTGGAAGTGCAAGCTCCGGTGCCCCAGAGTGCGGACACAAACGACAAACCGTTCGTGCTGCGCGGCGCGGCGTTTTCGAGCTTCCTGCGGTTCGATTCCGCCCGGAAGGAATGAACCTTTGCCAACGAGCAATTTTCAGCAAATATTCGTTGATGCCTCCAGCCGCGCGTCTGACTGACCTGCACACCTGCCCGATGGTGACGCCGGGTGTGCCTCCTGTTCCGCATGTGGGTGGTCCCATCACGGGGCCAGGCGTGCCGACCGTGCTCATCGGCAAGATGCCCGCTGCCGTGGTGGGGGACCTGTGCGTGTGCGTCGGGCCGCCTGATTCCATCGTCAAAGGCTCGGCGACCGTGATGATCGGCAAGAAACCGGCGGCGCGCCTGGGTGATACGACCGCTCACGGCGGGGTGATTGCCCTGGGTTTTCCGACGGTGATGATCGGCGGGTGAGATTGCCCTACGATCTGAAATCCGACGCTCCCAGCAGCGTTGCCATCAAGCGTTCGCAGCCGACGCGGTCGTCCTCGTCGAAACGCTCCGGCTGTGGGCTGTCCAGATCGAGCACGCCAACGATTTCGCCTGCCACGCGCAGGGGAACGACGAGTTCGGCGCGAGAGGCTGCGTCACACGCGATGTGCCCCGGAAACGCGTGGACGTCCGGCACGACCAGGGTGCGTCCCTGTGCCACCGCGCCGCCGCAGACTCCCCGGCCAACGGCGATACGGATGCAGGCGGGTTTTCCCTGGAACGGCCCCAGCACCAGTTCACCGTCTTTGAGCAGGTAAAAACCCGCCCAGTTGAGTTCCGGCAGCGAGTGAAAAATCAACGAGGCCGCGTTGGCAAAATTGGCCAGCCAATCGCGCTCACCGGTCAACAGCGCGCGCAACTGGCCGTGCAATTCTTCGTAAAACTGCGTTTTGTTCTCCGCCTGGATTTCTGCCGCCGCGAACATGGGGTTACGATTTCTTTGCGGCTTGCTCGATGGCAGCCCATTCGTCCTCGCTCAGCTTCAAATCCGCCGCCGCGACGTTTTCTTCCAAATGCTCGACCGAACTCGTGCCCGGAATCGGCAGCATGACAGGCGAGCGGTGCAGCAGCCACGCCAGGGCCAGTTGCGCGACCGTGGCGTCGTGACGTTTCGCCGCCTCGTCGAGCACGCCGCCCGGCTTGGCCAGGTCACCCGCCGCCACCGGATACCACGGGATGAACCCCAACTGGTTCGCCTCGCAATATTTCAGGGTTTCCTCACTTTTGCGGTTGCCGACGTTGTACTCGTTTTGCACGCTGACGATGGGCACGGTCTTCGCCGCCCGCTCGATTTCTCCGGCGTTCACTTCCGACAAGCCGATGTGGCGGATCTTACCTTGCTGTTGCAATCTTTTGAGCACTCCGAGGCTTTCTTCCACCGGCACTTTCGGGTCGATACGGTGGAGTTGATACAGGTCGATCCGCTCGACCTTGAGTCGCCGCAGGCTCATCTCGACGCATTGGCCCAGATATTCTGGACGGCCCACCGGCATCCATCGGTTCGGTCCCTGGCGGGTCAACCCGCCCTTGGTGGCGATGACAAAACCCTCCGGGTACGGGTGCAGGGCCTCCGCGATGAGTCGTTCGCCGACTTCCGGCCCGTAGGAATCCGCCGTGTCGATGAAATTGACGCCCAGGTCCACCAGACGACGCAACAACTGTTTGGCGGCTTCCGGGTCCGCCGGTTCGCCCCAGATCCCCTTGCCGGTGAGCCGCATGGCCCCGAACCCGAGCCGGGTGACGGGCAGGTCGCCACCGAGAGAAAAGGTGCCGCTGGCGGCGGCGGAGATCGTTTGGTTCATAAAAGTTCTTATGAATCGAAACGGTCCCGACCGCCGACCGGATGCTTTCCCGTCAGGTTTGGGGACCAGCCTGCGCCCGCCCGCGCCCGACGAGATACAGGTAGACCGCCAGCGCCACGAACGGCAGCATGGAAAGTCCGTCGCTCCAGGGACCCGCGAAGAGCGGGTTGTGTTTGGTGGCCCATTCCACCAGCGTGTGGTCCCAGGTGCCGCGCACCTGGACGATGGCGACGAGGATGCCCGCAATCGCCCCGCCCGCGATGTAGCCGCTTGAGAGCAGCACGCCCTGGCTCTTGTCGCTCTCGGCCGCCATTTCTTCTTCGCTCAACGTAATTTCCCGTCGGCGGAAGTGCCGCCGCTGCCGCGCATCGACGAGCCAGCGCACCAGGCCGCCGATGAAGATCGGCGTCGAAGAGCTGATCGGCAGGTACACGCCCACCGCAAACGCCAGCGCCGGGATGCCCGACATTTCCAGCACCACGGCGATCATCACGC
This sequence comes from uncultured Chthoniobacterales bacterium, assembly GCA_964250695.1. Classification (GTDB taxonomy): domain Bacteria; phylum Verrucomicrobiota; class Verrucomicrobiia; order Chthoniobacterales; family SZAS-18; genus CAHJWO01. The sequence goes on from CAXUGY010000010.1 coordinate 62,439, forward strand.
CCAGCAGCACCAGCGCCCAGGGCAACTCGCGGTTCAGGATGCCCTTGATGATGTAGCTCACCAGGACGGCCTTGGGCGCGTTGAATTTGGTGACCGGCGAGCCGTCAGGCAGCGTCTTGAATTTGCCGTTGATGCCGGGATCGACCAGCCACACCGCGTTCCCGGCGTCATCGACGAGGTATTTGCCCGCCGGTCCGCCGGTGTGGTCGGTCTTTTGCCAGGTGCGGTACCGGTGGGTGTCCTGCGCGGCCTGCCGCCCGGAGATGGCCTCGCTCGCGCCGAACACGGCGCCGGGTCCGGCCACGAGGCCGCTCGGCGCGACCGTGGCGGCGGGGACATACACCGTCGAGCCGTTGTTGAGCAGGAGCAACAGCGGCCCGAGCAGCAGCGCGGAGCCGAACGCCCCGAACAGGATGGCCACCTGCTGGTAGCTGGGAGTCGCGCCGATGAGAAACCCGGTTTTCAAATCTTGCGACGTGGTGCCGCCGTTGGAAGCCGCGATGCAGACAATCGCCCCGACCGAAAGCGCCGTGACGTAGTAGGGTGGCTGGGTCCACCCGATGAGCAGGAAGATCAGGCAGGTGAACAGCAGCGTGGCCACGGTCATGCCCGAAATTGGGTTGGACGAAGAGCCGATCTCGCCGGTCAGCCGCGAGGACACCGTCACGAACAAAAACCCGAAGACGATGATGAGCAGCGCGCCGAAAAATCCCACCCGCAGGATGGGCAGAAAGGAGATGACCGCCAGCAGCAGCACCATGCCGATGCCCACGAAGCTCAGGGGCAGGTCGCGGTCCGTGCGCGGGACGGCGGCGGTTTGCCCGGCGGCCCGGTCCGCCCGGCTGTTGCGCACGTCCCGCAGACCGGCGATCAGCCCGTGCCAGATCGTCGGCAGGGAACGCGCCAGGGCAAGCAGGCCGCCCGTCGTCACCGCGCCCGCGCCGACGTAGAGCACATAGGAATAACGGATGTCGTCCGGCCCCATCTCGCTGATGGGAACGGTCCCCGGGGCCAGCGGACCGCTCAGCCCCTCGCCGAAGAATTTGATCATCGGGATGAGCACCAGATAAGCCAGCACGCCGCCCGCGCACATGATCGACGCGATGCGCGGGCCGATGATGTACCCCACGCCCATCAACTCCGGCGAGATGTCCACCGAGACCGACCCGGCTTTCAGCGGCGCGCCGAAAATCTTTTCCGGCACGTCCTTCCACAGCCGGAACGCCGCGTAGGCCGCCTTGTAGAGCAATCCGATGCCGAAGCCCGTGAAAATCACCGCCGCCCCCGGCGATTCGCCCAGCCCGGCGGCCTGCGCCGACGCGATTTCGGCCTGGGCACCCGGTGACGCCTGCGTGCGGTCTTCCGCCGATGCGCCTGCCTTGAGCACCGCCGCGCAGGCGGTCCCCTCGGGATACTTGAGGATGCCGTGTTCCTTGACGATGAGGGCACGCCGCAGCGGGATCATCATCAGGATGCCCAGCAATCCGCCGAGCACGGCCACCCACGCGACGCGGGTCACTTCCAGGTCGAAGCCGAGAATCAGGATGGCAGGCATCGTCACCCCCACGCCGAACGCGATGGATTCGCCCGCCGACCCGGCGGTCTGCGTGATGTTGTGCTCTAGAATCGTGGCGTCCCGAGACCCGAACGCACGGGAAAAGGCGCGGAAAATCGTCAGCGAAATGACGGCCACCGGGATGGACGCGCTGACCGTCAGGCCGACCTTCAACGTCAGGTAAAGCGACGACGCGCCGAAGACCATGCCGAGGACGGTCCCCATGAGCACCGCCCGCCAGGTAAACTCCCGCATGGGGGTGCCGGGCGCGATGAAAGGTTCGTGATCGGTGCTCGATGGGAGAGACGTGGCGGCCATGGGGCGCGAGTGTGGCAGAGTTCGCGGCGTTCGGCTAGTGGTTCTCGCGGGGGATTGTGCGGTTGGCGGGGCGGGGTGGATTCTGCCGTGATAGAACCGCTGTTACGAGATAGATTGCGCCGTGATACGACCTTCTGTCATCCTGAGCGGAGGCTGTCAGCCGCAGTCGAAAGCCGAGTCTGCGAGACAGGCGAAGCCAAACCTTCCGACCGCCGGGAGGCACCGTCCCGAGCGATCATAGCATCTACTCAACAAAACATGACATCATTCCGCCGACCGCACCCCGCCACGCCGCCGCCGACTCCCGATTTCCTTCGCAGTCCCACCATCCGGTCCAGCTTTTATCCCATGCTCACCTCCTTCACCCGGTTTCTCTCCGCGCTGGCAGTCACGCTGGTTTTGCCTTTCGCCGCTCACGCGCAGGACACGAAACAGCCCGCCACCACCCGCCTGTTGCGCTTCCCGACGACCAACGGCTCGCAGATCGTCTTCGACTACGCCGGGCAGCTTTACTCCGTGGACAAAGCGGGTGGCACCGCGCGCCGCCTGACCAGCGGCCCCGGTTACAATTCCTTCCCGCGCTTCTCGCCCGACGGCGCGACGCTCGCCTTCACCGGCCAGTACGACGGCAACACCGAGGTCTACACCATGCCCGCCGACGGTGGCACGCCCAAACGCCTGACCACCACGGCCACCCTCGGGCGCGACGACATCAGCGACCGCATGGGGCCGAACAACCTCGTCATGACGTGGCAGAACACCAGGCCGCTCGTCGTCTTCCGCTCGCGGATGAAATCTTACAATTCGTTCATCGGCCAGCTTTACACGGTCGGCAACGACGCCGACCTGCCCCAGCAACTTCCCGTCCCGCGCGGCGGGTTCGTCTCGTTCTCGCCCGACGACTCGAAGATGGCCTACAACCGCGTGTTCCGGGAGTTCCGCACCTGGAAGCATTATCGCGGCGGCATGGCCGACGACATCTGGATCTACGACTTCAAGACCGGCCAGACCGAGAACCTGACCAACAACGCCGCGCAGGACATCTGCCCGATGTGGGGGCCGGACAACAAGGTCTATTTCATCTCCGACCGCGACGGGCGCATGAACCTCTTCAGCGTCGATCTCACCACGAAGGAAACCAAACAACTGACCGCCTTCAAGGATTTCGACATCAAGTTCCCTTCCATCGGCAAAGACGCGGTGGTCTTCGAGCAGGCAGGCTTCATCTGGAGCTACCCGCTGGTGGGTGGACAAGCAGCCGTGGTGCCGATTAACGTGAAGGAAGACTTCGCCTCCGGGCGCGATGCCTTCGTGGATGCCAACCGGCACGTCGAATCCGTCGATCTCTCGCCGGACGGCAAGCGTCTCGCCGTCGTCGCACGCGGTGAACTTTTCTCCGTGCCCGCCAAGGACGGCACGCCGCGCAACCTCTCCAACACTCCCGGCGTTCACGAGCGCGACGCCGTCTGGTCGCCGGACGGTAAATCCATCGCCTACCTTTCGGACGCCACCGGCGAGAACGAACTCTACGTCCGCAGCCAGGACGGCAAGGGCGAACCGCAGCAGCTCACGCACGACGCCGACACCTATTATTTCTCGCCGATCTGGTCGCCGGACAACAAGAAACTGCTCTGGAGCGACCGTCTCCAACGCCTGCGTTTCGTGGACCTTGCCAGCAAGGCCGTGACCGAGGTTGACCACGCCAAGGTCATCGAAATTCGTGAATACGATTGGTCGCCTGACAGTCAGTGGATCGCCTGGTCACGGGCGGAGGAGAAAGTTCTGCCGAAAGTCTACCTCTATGGTCTCAACGGTGGCAAGCGCATCGAAGTGACGGACGGCTGGTACGGCTCGGGTGCGCCGAGCTTCAGCGACGACGGCAAGTTCCTGCTGATTTCCTCGGCGCGCGATTTTAAGCCGATCTTCGGTTCCAACGAATTTGCGAACGTCTACCGTGACATGGAACGCGTGTACCTCGTCGCGTTGGCCAAGGCCACGGAATCGCCGCTCAAGCCCCGCAGCGACGAGGTCAGCCAGAGCGACAAGGAGGAAAAGAAAGACGACAAGCCCGACGACAAACCCAAGCCCGAAGCCAAAAAGGACGAACCGAAAAAGCCCGCGCCCACGGTCGTTGACGAAGACGGCCTCAAGGATCGCATCGACGCCCTGCCGATCCCGCCCGGCGATTACAACGGTTTGCGTTTGCTGGACGACCGTGTGTTTTACCTTCGCGCCACCGTGGCCGACGACTCCGGCGACGGCGAGGAGGCCGACCCGAACGCCGCCCGGACGACGCTGGCCTCCTACAGCCTGAAGGATCGAAAAGAGACGGTGCTGGGTAAGGTCAGCGGCTACGACATCACCCGCGACGGCAAGAAAATGCTCGTCAGGACCGGCAAGGAGTACCACCTCATCGACCTGCCCAAAGACAAGCTGGAAACGAAGGACGCCCGGGTCAAACTCGACGGCCTGAACGAGTCCGTGGACCGCCACGCCGAATGGAAGCAAATTTACGACGAATCCTGGCGGCAGATGCGCGACTTTTTCTACGCGCCCAACATGAACGGCGTCGATTGGAAAGCGATGCATGACAAATACGCCGCGCTGCTTCCTTACGTGAACCATCGCAATGACCTGACTTATCTGTTAGGCGAACTGGTCGCGGAACTGAACAACGGCCACGCCTATGTCGGCGGTGGTGAACGCCCCGAACTCAAGCGCATCCCGCTCGGCCTGCTCGGCGCGGAATTTTCGCGCGATCCGGCGACCCGCGCGTACCGCATCGACCGCATCCTGCCCGGTGAGAACTGGGACAACGACACGCGCTCGCCGCTGACCTTGCCCGGACTCAACGTCAAGGAAGGCGATTACCTGCTCGCCATCAACAACGTGCCCGTCGCCAAGCTGGCCAATTTATACGACGCGCTCATCGACACCGCCGGGAAGCAGGTGACGTTGCGAATCAACGGCAAGCCGACCGATGACGGCGCGCGCGACATCACCGTCGTGCCCACCGCCGACGAAAGCCCGCTGTACTACCTCGCCTGGGTCCGCAAGAACATCGACTACGTGGACAAGAAATCCGGCGGCAAGATCGGCTATCTGCACATCCCGGACATGGGTCGCCCCGGCCTGGATGAATTCACGAAATTGTACTTCCCGCAGATCCACAAGAAAGCGCTCATCGTGGACGTGCGCGGCAATGGCGGCGGCTTCGTTTCACCCCTGGTGATCGAGCGTTTGCGCCGCGCGCTGGTGATGATCGAAATGTCCCGCAACAGCGCGGGAGGCGACACCAGTCCGCCGCAGACGTTTGTCGGTCCCATCGACGCGCTGATGGACGAATTCTCCGCGTCGGACGGCGACATCTTCCCCTACCGTTTCAAGACGTTGGGACTGGGCAAGCTCATCGGCAAACGTTCCTGGGGTGGGGTGGTGGGCATCCGCAACCCGTTGCCGCTGATCGACGGAGGCCAGATTTACCGGCCCGAGTTCGCGCCGTATTCCAAGGATGGCAAGGGCTGGGTGATCGAGGGTCACGGCGTCGATCCCGACATCGTGGTGGACAACGATCCGGCCCGGGAATTCAAAGGCGAGGATCAGCAGTTGGACAAGGGCATCGAAGTGCTGCTGGATGAACTCAAAACGAAAGAATACGACATCCCTCCGATCCCGCCCTACCCGGATCGGAGCGTGAAGTGATCTGGACGGCGTCCAAGGGAAACACTCTTCCAACCAATCACGCCTTCCGGGCGACGACGTGAACGTTGGACAGGGGTGAGTGATAAATTTGCCTGGGATGCAGCGGACTGCCCGCATAGGAAAAAAGCGTGTATCCGCAGCCTCGCAGCATTTCGACGAGGGCTTTCGCCGGGAGCTTCCTCTCCGCGAGGTAACTGAGGTGAATCTCCAGAAAAATTTTCGGCTGGTGACATTTGAGAAATTCCAGTGAACCCTGGATTGCCTCATATTCGTAGCCTTCCACGTCGATTTTGATGAAATCCGGGATGACCCCCAGCCGGGACGCCGCGCTTTCGATGCTCTCGATCTGGACCGGCACGACGACCGGCTCCGCCCACATCGTGTGCTCGAAGCGCTGCGTTTGGACGAACCCACCGACGGGATCGATGAGCATTTCCACCGTGGCGGGTTTCTCGCCGATCCCGCTGGCTTCGATGCTCATCCGATCCTCGAAATGGTTCAAACGGCAAATCTCGGCCAACTGTTCCCGCAGGATGGGCGACGGTTCAAAACTGAAGACCCGGTTGCGAGGGTTCCCCGCGCAGACCAGCGCCGAAGTAATCCCGGCATGGGCACCGATATCGAAGATGATCCCGCCCGCTTCCGCCGCCCGGACCAACGCATCAAACTCCGTCTGCCCGCGCAACGTGGTGGTGAAATAGACCAGGTTCGCCCGGCAAGGCGGTGGCGCTAAAAATGACCAGGTGTCATCGACCGTGCAGCGGATGGCGGACGGCGTCTCGTCCAAAACCAGCTTGCGCTCGGCGGCGGTCGCGTTGTCGAACGTGCTTTCAAATCGCTGTTTGTAAAGATCGATCAACCGGCGGGGCAGGAACCGGGCCAGACGTTTTTTAAGCAAGCGATTCATCGTGATGATTGTGGGCCACGGGATGCTCTCCGGCGGAACGAGCGAAAACCGTGCCAGCCGGTGGGCATCGACCGGTCTCGCCCGGGTGACGCGTTTTTAAAATCCGTCGCTGATCGCTCCGATGACCCGCGCCACTTCCTGGTTCTGCCGCCAGTCGCCCAGCAGAAACGCCCGCCAGCGCAACAGCAGACCGTCCAGTTCCCGGATCGGCGCGTCGAACACGGTTTCCAGCGCCAGCGGCGGCGCGTCGCCGTAGCCCTTGCAGAAACTCTCCGGCAGCAGCTTTGGGAACAGCCGCAACACGAAACCCAGCGTCGCCCACCACAAGCGCGGCGGCAGCGTCGCGTCACCTGCCGACCCCTCGGCGGCGGCACGCAGCGTGTGTTGGAACCCGAGCGACTCCTGCCAGCGCGGGTCCGTGGCGAACGCGTCCGCGATCCGGTCTTCCAGCCGCCCGCCACCCGGGTTCCGCGTTGCTTCGTGCGCCAGACTGAACGCCCGGTCGAGCACGTCGGGCAGCGCGTTGGCATCCCCGGCCAGCAGCAGCCGCAACGCCACGACCCCCAGCGAGTACAGGTCGAACGGGGTGCTCAGCGGAGACAGGATGTTGAAACTCAACTGGCTGAACGTCGAGCCCTCGGCACCCCGCAACGCCGCTGCCAGCACGTCCGTAAACGCCTGCGGCACCGTGCGAAACACCGCCTCGCCTTCCGAGCGCGCTTCCATGAAATCAATGTGTCCGAGCAGGTCAATGTTCCCCTCGCTCAGCGGCAGGTGGATCGTGAGCAGATCGTTTTCGTCGTTGGAGAGCCGCTCGGCACTGCGGATCGTGCCTTCCACCGCGATGCCTTCCCCGGTCGGCGGGAACACCTTGCGGACCCGCACGTTCGCCGTGCCCTGGCGCGAGATGCCCACGAACCCGGGCCGGTAGACCGACGCCGTCACCGGTTCGATCCCCTGGAAATACCGCAGCGTGGTGTTGCGCAACGGCAGCGCGAACGCCTGGCCCGGTTTGACGAGGTCGGCCTCGTTGGTCCACAGGAACGGCAGGCCGAAACCGGAGGCGTTGAGCCGCACCTGGAAGGAATCCGCCGCCAGGTTGAGGAACGGCAACTGGCTCGTCTGCACCTGCCGCCGCACCAACCGGCACAACTGCGAAAACACCTGCAACTTCAGGTAGAGCGCCTCGGCCAATCGCCCGCTGCGCCCCTGCGCGGTGGAAAACAAATGGGCGTTGCCGCAGCGCATCGCGTCCTCGTCTTCCAGCAGCCGGTAAACGCCCGGCACGCGGAAAATCCGCTTGCCGTTGTCCAGGCCCTTCCAAGCCCGGCCACTGACCACGTCGGAAAAATCCTCCAGGCTCAACGGCGCGAACCGCCGCACGACCACCGAGGGGCCGCCCAGCCCGAGCGTCGCCGCGCCGGTGGCAGCGGGCAGCGTCGCGTCCAGATCGACGGTGCGGTCGTTCCCCGGCGAACCGGCGCGCAACCGCACGAACTGCATGTCCGCCGGGTCACCCCCAGGGGTGTAGAGATAGCGGTGCGCGGAGGTGGCATATCCCGGCAGCCCGGCGTCTGCCAGCAGGTGATCGTCCACGCACAACGCCAGTCTCCGGCCTCGTTTGCCTTCGGTCAGCGGGACGAAACGACCGGCCTCGACGTTCAACACGGCGGGCAGGAGGTGCCCGTGTGCGAGCGGCGTGGTCACGAGGGCGTTGCCTTCGCCCCGGTGCATGGCCTCGGTCATTTTGCGCCAGCGGATGTCCCCGGCGGCGTTGGTCGCGGTGGCGGCGTAGGCCGGGTCTGCGCCGTCGAGGTCGCTGGTGTTCTGAATCCAGAGTTCGAGCCATTCCAGGGGGCGTCCGTCGCTGTCCGCCGTGCAGCCGAGCACCACCCGCGCCTGCGGCGTGCTGCGGATCAGGACAAAATGCCCGGCAGCCGGGTCGGCGATCTGGCGCGCCACCACGCAAATCTGGAGTCCCACCGGCGGGGTCGCGCTCTCGGTCGGCTGGAGCGGCGCCAGGGTAAAACCGTCTTCCAATCCGCTGGCCAGGTCATTCTCGGTGAGGGTTTGCATGGGGTGTTTAATTCTTAACAGGAAACGGTCGGAATCATCCGCAGATTACGCGGATTTCCGCCGATTGCGGACCAGAAGATAAAAATTCGAGGGTCTTCTCTTTCTTCAATCGGCGGAAATCCGCGTAATCTGCGGATGATCTCTGCTCCGCGCAACCGTTTCCGCCTGGCGTTGCCGGCTTTCGTAAGGCCACGGAGCGCAAAGGGTTCAGTTGTTCATGGAAACGGCGGCATGCCGTCGCGCGGCCTGATTTATGTTGTTGATTCCTCTCCCGCGCGCCGCTACAAACACAAAGAAAGCCGGTTTTGCCCTTCTGACTCGCCATCCTATGAGAAGCCTCCTCCTTACCACCGTTGCCACCGCCGCCTTCAGTCTCTCGTTGCTGACGGGCTGCGGCTCCTCGCTCAACACCGTGAACCTCCAGGGTAGCCCGACCGTCACGGCGGCGTCCGTCCAGGTGGATGTCGTCGGCATCGGGCCGAACAACCAGAGCCTCAAACTGTTGCCCGTGCCCAAATACTGGCAGGGCGGCAACGCCCAGGCCAAGACGGACGCCAAGAGCTTCCGCTTCGGGCCGAATTCCCCGCAGACCTACACCGTCGCGGCGGACGACCCCATGTGGAAACATTGGCACGACATCGGCGCCAAGGAGATCATGGTCATCGCCGACCTGCCGGGCGTGTTTTCCGACCTTCCGGGCGACGCCGACCAACGCCGCAAGTTGATCCCCATCGCCGGGAAGACCACCAGCGCGACGGTCGTGGTGGACCGCGCGGGCCTCGTGCGCTCCACCCAATAGAGCGGACTCCTTTGCGGAGGTCCGTCCACGAAAGGCCGTCCGGGGGGCTTGCGAGCCGCCGGGCGGCGTTCTATGATTTAGGGAAGACCCCATTTCATCAGAAGCGGTCTCGATAGATGCTTGTCGTTGAGAAATACCGCTGTCAGCGCGAGGTGGGTTGGAGCGACGAGGCGGAGGTTCACGCTGGCCCGCCCGACGCGACCCATCGTGTCCCTGTCGCGGTTAAAATCCGGCACGGTCTGCCCGGCCCTCCCAGGCCCGATGGACGGCGCGACCGCTTTCTGCGCGCCGCGAACGACCAGCAGGCCGCGGTCCTCGCCGGTTGCAAGTCCGTCGCCCCGGTTTTCGAGACCGGCCAGGAGGGCAACAACGCTTTCTACGTCAGCCAGCATTACCCGCGCTCGGTGGATTCACTCATCCAGGGCCGCGTCGCCCTGGAACCGGCGGCGCTGCACCGGCTGACCGACCGCATCCTCAGGACGCTGGAAGACCTGCGCGACAAACACGGCCGCGCGCACGGCAACCTCAAGCCGACCAACATTTTCCTCGATGGCAAGGAGATCGCGTCCGCCACCGTCGTCCTGAGCGATCTGTCCATCCGCGAGGAGGGCGCCAACCAGGGGGCGGACTGCCACGCGCTCGGGGCGGTGCTCTACCAGTTGATCCGTGGGCGCACGGTGCGACATTTCGACTGGCCCATGGTCCACGGGCCGGATTGGGATAAGCTCGGACCCGCCGCCGACGGCTGGAGGGAGTTTTGCAACGTGCTCATGTCGCCGGAAACCTCGGCGAACCCCGACGCGCTGGGCGCGGGGCGTCAGGCGTTCAAGAACATGCGCCGTCTGGCTGCCGCCGGTCGGCGCAGCGCCGGTGCCAACGCCAGCGGCGAGGGCGCCCGCCGCCCCGCGCCAGCGAGCAAGGGGCTGCTGGCCGGGATCGGCACGGCGATCACCGCCGGGATCAGCGCCGTCGTCCTCGCGGTGCAACCGGCGGATTCCAAGGCAAAAACGTACCTCCGCACGCTGCCCGTGGTCGGCCTGTACGCCGCCCGGTTTTTCCCCGTGCCGACGCCAGCGCCAACGCCGAAGCCGGACCCATCCGAGGAAATCGCGCAGGCCACCGTCCCGCCCGCCGCCACCCCGGAAATGGCCACGCCGGAGCCCACGCCCGTGACGCCGCCGCCCACCCCGACAGCACCCCCCACGCCCACGCCGGTCGCCACGCCGACCTACATCGGCTACGCCAGCGTGTTGGCACGCTTCAAGACCCACGTCGATGCCCCCGAGACCGTGGACGCGCCCGAGACCCTCAACGGTTATCTGAACTCGCTCCGGGACGACATCAAGTTTTCCTCGGTTGCGGGCGACGCCAAGGTGCAGGCGTTTGCGAAGAAGCTGCCCGCGAAGATTCCCGCGTCCAACAGCGTGCCCGACCTGCCCGGCAACCTGTGGGCCAAGGAAAACGCCGGGCGGGAAGCGGACGTGCAGTTCGTCCGGTACCATCTCAACGGCGCGCCGGGAATCCAGATGCAGTTCAACCGGGTCAATTCGCCCAACAACGGTCCGGCGTTCTACCTGAGCGCGACGACCGTGCCGCTCAAGCTCGGCACGATCCTCGCCAAGGGGGTGGAAGGCAACGGCGGCCCCCTCTCGGGGGCGTCGTCCACGCGGGGGCCGGTGACCTGGCAAATGACCGGCGGAAACTACGGCCGGCGCGCGGTCTGGATGGTGCCCGACAGCATCAACGGCGAACTCTACAAGGCGAGCAACGAAAACCCGCCCACGGACGACCACCCGATGAACGGCCTGAGCGGACGGGACGCGGTGCGGCTGGCGCAGGCGGCGGGCTGCGCGCTGCCGACGCTCGCGCAATGGAACGCCGTGCTGGCGTCTCCCTCCGGCCAAGCGTGGGAAAATAGTTGGAAGACCGAGGGGAAGGTGCGCGGCCCGGTGTGGGCGAAATTCGCGCGCGACGCCCAGAGCCGCAGCGTCGCCAACACCGGCACCAAGCTGCCCAACGACCAGTGTTTCGGCGACAAGGCCAACCTCGAACCCGTCGGCTCGGCGACCGACGCCAACCTGTTTTTCGAGCCGGTGGGCCAGCGCGTGATCGGCTCGTATGCCCACCTGATCGGCAACGTCGGCCAGTACGTGGTGGATAACGCCGCCAACCCCACGAAGTTTTACTTCGCGGGCGGGTCCGCCGAATCCGCTCCGGCAGTCTTTCAGAACCTGAACGCGCCGCCGGTCGCCTCTCCGTTCATCGCCGCCGCCGACGCCGGGTTCCGCCTCGCGGCGGCGGCCAAGGGCAACGGCAGCGATGGAAATCCCGCGCTCGACAAGCTCAAGGTGGATCTCGATGCGGAAATTGCCCGTGTGCAGAAATTGCCATAAATTTTCGAACCACTTGCCTCCCCTTTGCGCCGGGAAATTCGCTTGACACCCCGGCGGCGTTTTCACGAACATCTTCCTCTCAGATCGTCGGCCCCGGACAGCACCGATGGCCGCACCCGACGCGATGGCTACTTTTACCTCCGACGAACTCAAATGGGCGGCGCAAACGGCCGCGCAACTGCGTTTCCTCCAGGCCGACTGCACCGACGTGGAACCCACCGAACGCGAACATTACCTGCACGACGAAATCCGTCGTGCCCTCAAAGACGTGGTGCGTGACAAGCAGCCCCACTACCTCGAAGCCTTGGCCACGCAGTTTCCCACCGGCGAGGGAGCCGCTGCCCCCGGGGGCGAACGCCCGGCCGCCGGCGGTCCATCCGCTGCGGAGTTGACCCCGGAGCAATTGCTCGATCAGATGGTCAAAATCGCGCCGTTGCTGCCCCCGCGCAAACTCAAGGAGTTCGGTCTCCAGCTCCAGCAGGCCGGTTATCTCGAACTGCAAACGACCACCCTGGCCGACGCGCCGCCCGAAGAATTGCTCAAGCGTTTCCCGATGGACCCGCTCGCGCAGGTCGATCTCCAGCGGGTGTACCGGCTGCTCACGGCGCTGGCCGATTTCGTCCTCAGCCTGGACCAACTCGGCTGGAACCTCTGGAAAGCCATGTCGCCGCGCAGTCAGGTCCGCCGTGATCAGACCTTCGGCGGCGACCTCCGCAAAGCGGGTGGGCTCTACCTCTCCGGCGACACCGAGGTGTCCATCGGCCAGATCACCCAGATCATCGACCGGCTGCGCCAGTTGATCGCGGGCATCATGGGGGCCATCGGTCCGGCCGGACGCTCCTTCTCCCAACGGCATCTCGCCCGCTTCGGTCCCGACGCGATCAAGGATCTCGCCGCCGCCGAGGGTGGGGGCATGTTCGCGGGCGCGGAACAGAAGAACTGGCGCAAATACGTCCAGCTTTCCAAGGATCTCAACGAAGACGCCATCGAGTCCGAAATGGTCGAATGCGTCGCCCGTTACGCCGAAGGTCTGATGCGCGGCACCAGCACGTCGAACCTGTAAAGAAGAAGGCAAAAGTCAAAATGCAGAATGCAAAAGGCAGGAAGCAGACGTAGACCTGGATGATCTCGCCTGTTTTTTGCTTTTCTCCCGCCTGACTTTTGCATTTTGCATTCCGCCTTCTAACTTTTCTTCCTTATGCCTCTGCAAATCCATTGGGAGGAGGGCTTGTTCCTCCAGCCGCACCATCTGCAACGGATGCAGAAAAGCCTGTTCGACCTGGTCGGGCGCGAACGCGGGCTGACATGGTCATATCCTTACGGAGTGATCGAGGGTTCGCTTTCGGCGGATGACCTGCGCGCGTTCCGCATCCAGTTCAATCGCTTGCGTGCCATCATGCCCAGCGGCTTGGAGGTGAATTTCCCCGAGAGTTCGGAGCTGCCGACCATCGACATCAAGCAGGCGTTCGCGTCGAGCACCGGCGGGTTCATGGTGTACCTGGGCGTGCCGTTGTGGTTCGACTCGCGCGCCAACACGCTCAACGGCCACGGCAGCGCCGACAGCCGCGCCAAGCTGATCTACCGCGTCAACGAGGTCGAGTGCGCCGACGAGAACACCGGCGAGAACCCCAAGCCGCTGCTGGTGCGCCGCATCAACGCCCGCATCCTGCTCGAACACGAGGATCGATCCAACCTGGAGGTGCTGCCGCTGTTCCGGGTGATGCGTTCGACCACCGAGGAAAGCTCGATGCCCAAGATCGACCCCGATTTCGTCGCTCCCTCGCTGATTCTCAACGCCTCGCCGGTGTTGCGCGAGATCGTGCGCGACCTGAGCAGCCAGATCGAGGCCAGCCGCAAGGAACTCGTCGTGCAGGTGGCCCGGGGCGGGTTCAGCATCGAGACGTTGCGCGGGTTGCAGTTCGAGCAGATCATGCGGCTGCGCACTCTGAACCGTTTCGCGGCGCGGCTGCCGTCCCTCGTCGCCGCCGGGGCGTTGTCGCCGTTCGTGTTCTACCTGGAGTTGCGCGAACTTTACTCCGAACTGAGCGCGCTCTACCCGGACAAGGATGATTTCGACGTGCTGCCGTACAACCACGATAACCCGGTGCTGTGTTTCCGGGAGCTGTCCACGAAGATTCGCGGGTACGTGCGCGGCTCGGTCGCGCCGAGCTTTATGAAGGTGCCGTTCGTCAACGACGGCCAGTTGCTTTCCGCCACGCTCACCGACGAGCACCTCAACAAGCCCGCCGACTACTTCCTGGGCATCAAGACCAAGGAAGACCCGCGCGGGCTGGCGGCTTTCGTGGAGGACGCCGACAAGTTCAAGCTCATGCCGCGCTCGCTGGCGACGCGGGCCATCTGGGGCGTGCGGCTCAAGGAGGAGCGCATCGTGCCGCTCGAATTGCCCGCCGCCGGGGACTTGCATTATTTCCGCCTGCTGCGCGCCGACAGCGCCCGCGTCTGGGACCTGCTCAAGATCGAGAAACAGGCCATCATCCGCTGGACCGGCAAGGAAGACGCCGATTACAACATCACGCTCTACATGACCGGCTCGTCGGCCTAGACCTCGGTGAGACCTTTTTTGTATGAATCTCCTCGAATACACCGAGCCGCTTTTTCAGTACGTCTGCATCCTCAACCGTGCGGGGCGCAAGGGCGGCAACGTGGAGTACAACTCGGTGCGCTCGAAGATCAAGGTGCTCTTTGAAGACCTGCGCGGTGGCGCGGTGGCCGATCCCCGGCTCAATCCGCAGTACAAGAAGGTGGAGCAACCGCTCATTTTCTTCGTGGATTCGATGATTTGCGACAGCAAGCTGCCGTTCGCGGCGAAGTGGAACCAGGAACGGCTCGCGTACAGTTTCAACGAGTTGGCCGGGGACGAAAAGTTCTTCGACCTGTTCGACGAAACGCTCAAGGAGCAGGGCGACGACGCCACCGAGCGGTTGTCGGTTTATTACACCTGCATCGGGTTGGGGTTCACGGGTTGGTACGCCGGGCAGCCGGAATACCTGCGCAAGAAGATGTTGGAAGTGGCCCCGCGCATCCGGCATCTGATCGAGTCCGACACGACGGTGCGCGTCTGTCCCGAAGCGTATCAGAACGTGGACAGCCGCGACCTCGTCGAGCCGCCTAGCAGCAAGATGATCGTCATTTTGATCATCTTTCTGGTGTTCATGTTGACGACGGTGGCGTGCAACATCGTGCTCTTCCAGCAGGCGTCGCGGCAGTTGACGGATTCGCTGGCGGAGATCATCGCGCACGACAAGGAACTCGGGCCGTAGAGGAGCCGGGGATTCATCCGCCGAATTGTGGCATGGTCTTGCCGTTTACTTCCATGTGAGGCGCAGGCACACGCACTCCACAAGCCGAGCCGTGAAAAGCCTCTACAAGATTCCTGCCGACATCTACGAGCGAGTGCATGAAGCGATGCTCGACATCGTCAACGCTACCCAGGCGGAGGATGCCGTACTCACCGCCATTTACTACGAGCAGCTCCGGGAGTTTTGCGAGCAGCAAACAGCCGCCGGGCGTGGTTCAGGTTTCTTGTGGGAGGCGCTGGCCGATGTTACCGACGATCTTGCCGAGCGCAGGGCACATTACGAGCACGCCCTCTCGCTGGCCCGACAGAACACCGAACCTACGGACACCATTTTGCTCGAACTCCGGCAGCTTTTCCCATCCGTGTCGCACGGTCGCGCGTAGCAGCACCTTTGTAGTGCAACGCTGAAGCACATTTTGGGGGTTTGGTAGGCATGTCTTTCTTTTCTCGTTTCTCGTTCCCAAGTTACGCTTGGGAACGCACTTGACTGCGAAGTCACACTTCGCCTTTCCCGGTCGAACCACGGACCGGTAAAGATAGGGCCACCGGGCTTTTCACGACGAGGCAAATCCCGGCTTGTCTTTAGCATGTCCACTGCCAGATTGACACCATCAATCTAGCCATCGAAACCGAACAGGAATCGGATGGCCGCTGGATCGACGAAATTGCTCAGATTCCGGGTGTTCTGTGCTACGGCGCAAGCCTCCAGGAGGCGATTTCAAAAGTAGAAGCTTTGGCGTTGCGTGTCCTCGCCGACCGGCTCGAACATGGTGAAATGCCGCCCGAACTCAATGAAGTTTTCTCCGTGGCGGCATGAGTCAATGGGGGATCGGCCAAAGCCAAGCGCGCAATGGCCGCCCTTTTCAGGATTGGCTGGACGATCAGACGCGAGTCCGGCGGTTCACATCGCGTGCTCGCGCGCAACGATTGGTCTGATGACGTCTTCTCCTTCCACGACGGTGAAGAAATCGGGCCGCGCATGCTCGCCAGGATTGCCAAACACACCGGTCGGAAGCCCGATGACCTCTAGCATTTTCTCTTCTTTATCGCCGCCATCTTTCCTGCTTGAACGCGGGCAACCCCAAAGGCATCATTCCCACAGCTTTCCCTTTTTCCCTTGGACTCCCTCCTCAATTTACCCACTCCCCTCAAGGCCCTCTTCGCCTTGCTCATGGGCATGTCGCTGCTCGGCGCGGTCGCCATGATCGACCCCCACCTCGTGGTCATCGTCGGCATCGGCCTCGTCTTCCTGGCCCTGGCGCTGGTGGCTTACCATTTCTTTCTGAAATGGGCGGCGGCGCGCAAATCGAAGCAACTCGCCGGGTCCATCGCCAACCACGGCGCGTCCGCCCCCAACCAGATCAGCAATCCCAACGCCCGCGCCAAGCTCGACGCCATGAAGCGCAGCTTTGAAGTCGGCATGGAAAAATTCGCCACCTCGGGCAAGGACGTTTATTCGATGCCCTGGTACGTCGTCGTCGGCGAACCCGGCGCGGGCAAGACCGAGGCCA
>CAXUGY010000011.1:0-78055 GCA_964250695.1 uncultured Chthoniobacterales bacterium
CACGTTACACCGTCCTCTCGAAGTTGGACGATCACTGGTTCATCGAGCCGTGATGAGGAAAGAAGGATCGGCCATGTGCTGGTCCTTCTTTTTAGGTACGAGTTATTTCTTGGCACCAAAGATGTCGCCGAGGTCACATTTTAGCCTGTCCATGACACCCTGCAAGCGGCCGAGAGTGATGGATTGCTCGCAACGTTCGAGCCGGAATATCGTTGACGGTGGCAGGCCTACTTTCTTGGAGAATTGGGCGAACGTCATATCCCCACGTTGAGCACGCAGCCATTTGGCCAATTTTTTGTCGAGGGCGGATGGCACCCTTCCAGATTGAGAATACGATCATTCCGTATGCGGAATGTTTCCTTGCCCGGGAGTTGGGGCTTCGCTACAACAGTGGCATTCCATTCCCGGCATATGGCGATCTCCACCACGTCTACAGAACCCCAGGCGGCCAACGCTATTTCCTCCTCTTTGCTGGCAACGTACCGCTGGCCCCTGGTGCTGATCGTCGCCTGCCTTCTCCTCATCGCGGCGGTTTTTTGCGGGCTGCAATATTTCATGCCGCACCTGCCGCCGATGTCGATCACCCACGTCAGCAACAGGTTCATCTCGGAGTTGCCCGTCTTCAAGGCCATCGTCGGCGGCAACCTGGAAGTGGGGGCTGGTGAAGCTACGGAAATCTTCCGGAAGTCGGACGCCGCGTACACCGGGTTCGGCTGGATTTACATGGGCGAAACTACCAGCGAGATCCGCGTGCCTGTGACCTACCGCTACCACGTGGCGTTGGCGGGCAACTGGCAGCTCAATCAGGCGGGGAAGGTGTGCGTGGTTACCGTGCCCAAGCTGGAGCCAACGCTGCCCGTTGCCTTCGACAGCTCAAGGATGGAAAAATACGCTGCCAACGGCTGGTCACGCTTTGATAAGGTCGATCAACTCGACCGATTGGAAAAGGACATCACGCCGACGCTGGCGCAGTATGCCATGGAGGACAAACACATGGATGCGGCCCGACAGAAATTTCGTCCGGTGGTGGCAGACTTCGTACGCGCCTGGCTGCTCAAGGAAGACCAGTGGCGCGAGGACCGGTTCACGTCGGTCATCGTGGTGTTCGAGGATGAGCAATCCAACGTCTCGACGCCCGGCATCACGATGCTCCCGACACCCAAGCAGTGACGATGTCTTTCGCTGAAAACTTAATTCTCGGACGTTTCGGACGCCTGTTTCCAACTCCTTGGTGGCAAAAAGCAGCACAGCACGTTGAAGGTCTGAGTGCTGGCTCCGAGACTGCGTCTGCCGGCCACCACTCGGTCCCGTTCACGTCATCGTGAAGAGTGGTGTAAAAATTTGCCTGACCGTATTCGGACGTTTCGGACGCCCTTTTCTCAGTCCTTGTGGATGGAGATGGGAAAACACCACCACACGTTGCCCGGTTCAGAAAGCCGCCGATTCCCACAAGGACTCGCGCGCAGCCGTCCGAGGCGTCCGAGATTTCTATCCAGTGAGGTTGCGTGTGGGGCAGAGTGGCCGCGCGAAGAGTTCCTCTGGCAGCGCCCACTCGACGCTACGGCGTTTTCGGACGTTTCGGACGCTTGTTTTCAACTCCTGGAAGAAAAAGCATCCGTTGAGAAACGGCATCGTTGCTGCTCTCGAATATCCGACCGATGGGCGATTATTCTCCAGCCAAACTCTCCGCTAAGTGGGCGGGCCAGCTCCAGCCGCTCCTCATGGAGGTGCGCGAACAATGGGAAACGGTACGCCCACGGCTGACCTTCCTGCCGCTGCGCTGGCAGCAACCCGACATCCGGCTTGATCGCGTCACGCCACTCAAGGCAAAACGGGCGCTTCTCTTCCGTGGGCAGGTCGTCTGGGGCCTAATCAGCCGGGCATATTTTCCGGCCTACGTCCCCGGTCGGCGCACGCACTACGGCAGCGTGGTGTACGCCCTCGATGTCCATGAACCCGACTCTATTTTCGAGCTGGCTTGGGCGGTGAATGAGCTGCGGGCGAACAACGATACTCCGCCACCCGGCACGGAGAAGGTTGCGGCAGCGATCCGTGATGACCATTCGAGTTTCATCCGGCTGCGCCTGCCGGAGGAAGTGGGCACCCACGGCGAAGCCTACTTTGCCAACCTGTGCATCCACCGGACCCGGCTGCCCGGGGGTTATTTGCACGACCGGTTGCTTCCTTTGCTCGTGGCTCCAGGGAAAACGGAATGGTGCTGCATCCTACCTTTGCGGGGCTGGCCACAGCGTTTACGAGACATCTGGCTGAGTGGGCCACCGGCCAACGATCCCGTCGAATTCAACCGGCGACTTGCCCATTTCAACATCAGGCCGTAGCCGAGGAAGGAGTTCGGACGTTTCGGACGCTTGTTTTCCACTCCTTGTGAGAAACAGCGGGCGTAGCTTCGCCGTGCGTTCCACACGCTGCTCAGCGTCCGTTTACAGCCGCCTCATTGGCATTTGGCTGTCTTCACCCTCCCGACGCTCTGCGAATTTTCTCCGGGCCTCCTGGAGCGTCTGTGGGGTGCTTCCGCCGAGACGATTGACGTTCAATTAAGGGGTGGAGTGGCAGCGCCGAGACTTCGTCTGCGCGCTGCCACTCGGGTCCTATGCTAAACCAAATCTGGACGTTTCGGACGGGCATTGCAAGTCTTGGGAAGAAATGTCCAACGACCAGATGTAGCTTTTTCACATGGCCATCTCCATCCTGCACGCATTGATCGCCAAAGGAGATCTCCTGCAAGTGCAGACATACTTTAAGGAGCCTACCGCTCGGTCAGACGGCGACATCAACGAGTATGACCAAGCGGGATACACACCGCTCATGCGTGCGGTGACAGTCCCAGGAGCCTCCGTCGAACTGGTACAGTTGCTTCTGGATCATGGGGCCGACATCAACGCCGAGGGCCGTTCTGGATTTGGTTCCGGCGAAAGTGTCATGGCACAGGCCTTGAGTGCTGGTGACCCTGCGAAAGTGCGTCTGCTTCTACAGCATGGAGCGGATGTTCATTACCAGCGGGCGCAGGGATACATCGCCATCATCGACGCGGTGACCGGGCGTGACATGTTCCGTGACAAACGGCTGCTCGATCTGCTCCAACTGCTCGTTGCCAGCGGCGTGGATTTAAACGGCATCACCAGCTATGGGGAATCGGGTTGCCGCATCCTTTCTCGCCTTGGCCGATTTGATGCGGTGAAATTGCTATTGGACGCCGGAGCCCACCCCGAGCCATTGCGATGGACACCCCTGCATCGAGCGGTGGCCCTGGGTTCACTCCGTGAGATGCAGGAGGAAATTGGCCGGGCGACTTCGTTGGAGGACAAGGACTGGTGGGAGCGCACCCCGTGGCTCCTGGCGATCCAAACCGGGGACCTCGACAAGGTCCGCCTACTCAAGGAACACGGCGTGGACACCCAAGCCCATGGTCGTTGTGGTAAACCGCCGCTCTTCTATGCCATTGAGGCCCACGATTTTTCGATGCTTCGCTGGTTGCTGGGCAACGGTGCGGCCATCGAAGACACGGATGAATTTGGTACCACGCTCCTCATGGAAGCGGCAGGAATCGGCGACCCCGGGATCTTGGCGGAGTTACTCCAGGCGGGAGCCCGGGTGGATACGGCTAAAGAGTATGACCAGACCGCGTTGAGTTTTGCCCAAACGGCAGATGTTATTCATTTGCTGCTCAACGCCGGGGCTAACCCAAAACATCTCCCTTTCGAGGGCCGCCGTGCATTGCTGGGATTGGCACCTGAACCCGACGAAGACCTGCTCGACGTTTCACGCGCCGAGTTCCTGGCGGGGAAGTCTCGACGCTTCGGCACTGCGAATCCGGAGAAGATAACGGTACTGTTTTGGGAGGCGATGATCCGCGCAGGCATCACCGGTTTCCAGGCGACCCGGCTCTTCGAAGACAAAGACGCGACGCAAACCGAGCCGGTATGGTGTGCGCAACGCTTTGGTCAATCCATCACCTTCCTGCCCGACGGACGCATCGTCCAAGTTGCCGGAGAACACGAGGATCATTACGACCCCGATTTCTGCATCTACAATGACGTGTTCGTCCACCATCCCGATGGAACCATCGACATCTACAGCTATCCCGAGGCCGTGTTCCCGCCGACCGACTTTCACACCGCCACGCTGCTCGGCGAATTCATTTACCTCGTCGGATCACTGGGATACCCTGAGGCACGGCGCTATGGCAAAACTCCGGTGTACCGCCTCGACATTCACTCGTTCCAAATGGAGGAGATCGTTACCGCTGGCGCGATGCCCGGGTGGATTTACGGCCATGTCGCCATTGCCCTGGCAGCGGATAAGATTCGGATCTCGGGCGGCAAAATCGTGACGTGGGACGGAAGCAAGGAATTGCATACAGAAAATGCCAAGACATTCATCTTTAATGTGGAGCAGAACGTGTGGACCGATGAAGCCGTGGTCTGAAAACTGGTTTGGCCGTTGATGAATGACCCTTATCAAGGTAGGAGTAGTCGCTCAAAAGACTGCGTCTGGAAGCGGAAACTCGCCCCCTCTTCACGGTCACGGACGGCACGGACGCCATTTTGCAACCATTGGTAGGAAATCGGCGGAATACCGAGGAGTAATCCCGATTGGACAACCCATCAGCCCCTCCCTTTATCCCTTTTTCTTGCTAGTTTTGAAAAACAGCGTTCGTAACGTCCGTGTGTCGTCCATCGGTAACGGTGTAAAGTGGCCGGGCATGCCTGAAGAACCTTGGTGATGAAAGGCGGTTCGAGCTTGCACCCGGGTTCGTTTAAATCCAGGTTGTCTGCCGTTTACCTATGAAGGACAAGCCAGCCAAGAAGCCGCTCATCTATGCCTATGGCTTTGACCAAATTCCGTTGCGTTCATCCCCTGAGTACCAAGGAGATGACTTCGACTTAGAATTTGTTCCTTACAGGTCGCCAAAGTCGTTGGCAGAAGCAGACGGGGTGGTCATTCCGAGCGGCGTTTTCGAGATCAGTTCGTCCCATCCAAATGGGTACGATGGACGCTACACCACCTTGAAAGCTGACCAGCATCAACTCGCTGAGCGTCTCAAGCAGTTTCGCCTCTTGTACCGCGCAGGTAAATGGGCTTGTCTGCTGCTGCGTCGAGTTGACACCGGACACAACAATCAATGGGCTGACACAGACCTAGCGAAGCAGATGCTGGGTGTGGTGTTCTCAGAGTTTGGCGGGTGCGACCCTACGCCGCACATGCAGTGCAAGTCGGACGACTTTGGCGGGTTCTTTCAAACCTACGGTATTGCTCAGACGGGCATGGCCCGCGCTAGAGATTGGAGCCAAGTTCGCGTTTTAGCATCTAGCCCAAACGAGAACATAATTTATGCGGCCGAGTTCAATGGCTGGCTTTTCTTTTTGCCTTTTAAGGAGCTTGTCAACACGCCTGATCAGGCTCATCTCCTGATAGAAAGTGCGGTCAAGGGCATTCTCCAGTATCGCAGGCGCAACCACTTTTCCCTGCCTGAATGGGTTGCCAATCTCCGGTTCAACCGAGAAACTGAACTGATCCGGCGTGTTGATGAGCTGAGGACGCAAACCGCCGTTGCCGAGGAAGAGTTGAATACTTGGGCGCGGTACAAGGGTATTCTCTCCGCCTCCGGTCATCCCTTGAACGAGATCGTGGTGGACGTACTGAGAACCTTTTTCAAGCTCAACCTCAATAGTCAGGAGAACTACGTCGAAGATGCCTTGATCTTTGACGATCAAAAGAACGTGCTCTTTGTCGTGGAGGTTAAAGGCGTGAACGGGGGCATCAAACGAGAACACGTCAACCAAGTGGATAGTCACCGGGAGCGCCTCGGAATGGACCCAACCACCCCAGGATTGCTGATTATCAACGATTTTGCCGATGTCGAAAGCATTGAGGCACGGCGGACACGTCAAATTGATCAAAATCACCTAAAGTTGGCCCAAGAACAGAACATAAGAATCCTCAGAACCACCGCTTTGTTCGATCTGATGATGGCGACCGAGATGGCAGCAGATCGTACAGACAGTTTCTTGGCTGCTTGCCAGAAGGGAGATCCCTTGGTCTCGGCTCCCCATCCGTGATCTGCGTCGAGCCACTTCGGTGGTTGTTCAAGAAGAACACGACAAGCACAGAATTCCTGTCCCCCGCAACGGCATGTTCCTGCTGAACGTTGGAAGGGGGTTAGTAGCCGAACCAGGAGCAGCAACCGCGCGGACCTTCTCCGGTAAGAACTGAGAAATGGCCGTCCGAAACGTCCGAACTCATGGCCACGGCTGCGATGTCCATCACCGCCGGTCGAAAAATGAACCGACGTTTGCCCATCAGGACTCGTAAAATGCCGTCCGAAACGTCCGAACATGCTGGATGGACTTGGTACGGGGGGGCGAGTGCAGGCTTCGAGACTTCGTCTGTCAGCCGCTACTCGGTGCCTGCTCCGTTCGCACTGCACGGTCTCTCAATCTGCATTGACGCGGGCATGGCAGGCGCAATGCGCTGAATTTTACAGGCGTCAACACGGGTCATCCCATGGAGATCTGATCGACCGTAGCAAATATTCTAAGTCTTGCCATATTCGCCAATAGAAATCAAAACTCAATGGACGGTACAGGCGAGGAGGGCCACCGCGCTCTTTTGGCTAAAATTTTGGCAGTTCGTCCAGATTGTCGGAGATCACGCTGTCTGGACGAGTTTTAAGATATTCGTAAGTCAAGGTGACACTTTGAATGCGTTGCCCGAGCCTGAAGTCGCCTGCGGAGTCTCGCGTAACCGTGACAAAAGTCTTCCCAGCTTTGATAGCGTCCACAACAGTCTTGCGAGAGAAAGTCTGAGGCGGACCCGCACTGGTATCGTTGTCTGCATGACAACGCAGCGAATCAATATGAGTACCATGTGCGTTAAAGCGCACGGCCGAGACGAGATAATCTGCCCATTTAGCCATAATTCTTCGATTTGTACTAGAAATTACCCTTATGCGACTGCTATTCAATATAAAAATTTCTTATTGCTGCGTAATGAGAGTCTGAATCAGGCGTCCGGAACGTCCGAGAAATTGGTGGTGGAAATCGTTTCCCAAGCTCTACCCCCCTCCGTAGCTTCAGGTGTTCAGGGGTATAATACCAAGACGGCCATCGAAACGCCTTCGGCGAAAAGATGCGCGTCACCGTATGGGACCGCTCCAGTCCCAATTTTTCACCCATGAAACATTTCATCCTACCCATCACCCTCGCCGTGCTCACGTTCATCGTGGCCACCCCGAGGGCTCAAGCGTTGTTCGGCCACGTCGCCTCTGAAAAAGAGCGTCGTCAGGAAGCCGAGCAACGCGTCAGCCAAGAACAGCAGACCAACGGACAGCTCACCCAAGCGAACCAAGGGCTGCATACCGTCATCAGCATCCTGTCAGCCGCTGCCGTTGGTGCCCTCGTCATCGGTGCCGCAGTCGGCAGCAAAACCCGGAGGGATGCTAACCAGCCATGAAAATCGTGCTGCGAAACAACATCCAGCCGGCACAGGTCGATCCCCATTTCCACCGGCTGAACGGCCTGCAACGAGCAACGGAGTCGTTTCGTTACGTCATTCTCCGCTGGGAACACTGGGTGTCCCCAAATGGAGACATTCGTGAATGGCTGCGTCGCAATTCCTACGTCGCTGCTTGGCTGTTCATCCCTGCCACGTTCGTGATGCCCGTCGTCGGCCTCATCCTGTGGCAACTCACGGGCTGGCTTTCCATGCTCACGAGTATAGCGGCTAAACTCATCGTGCTACCTCTCCTGATCCTATTGGCGTTCGTCGCCATCAGGACCGTCGTCGCGTTCTTCAGACGCTGATCTTTTTCCATCGTCGTGCGCAGATTCATTCGAGACACGCTGATGCAAACCGTCATCCCCGCGTGGGGCTGATATAACCCAAAGCCGCCCACAAAGCGGCTGCCAGAAACCAAACCTGGTGGCCGTTGAGGGCGGAGCTTTGTGCTCATCCCTCGTGGCTGCCTTTCAACCAGAAAGGAAACGCAGTCATGACCGTACGAGCAGGAAAAATGTTGGTCGATGAAATCATCCCACGCCTGAAGGTGGCAATACCCAAAGCCGTTCCCCACATCGGCTGTGAGGACCACGAGGAACTCATCCAGGACGCCACCGTCACCGCTGCCGGTATGCTCATCCGTGCCCACGCCCAAGGGAAAGACGTGACCGCAGGCAACATCGCCTACTACGCCATCCTCCACACGAAGAGTGGTCGCAGGAGCTACGGGTCCAGCAAAGTAGATGTGATGGCCGCTGGCACCCAGCTCAATGGACGGACAGCCGTTCATTCCATGGAAGAGGAACTGGGGTATCAGCAAGACGAGTTCGACGGTCCAGCCACCCTCGGTGAGATGCTGGCCAGCCAGTGCGAAGATCCGTCAATGATGGCAGCCCGGAACCTCGACTGGGCTGACTTCCTGGGTCAGCTCGACAAACGCCAGCTCATCATGCTCAGCGACGTGGCCGTTGGTGATACCCCGACGTTCACGCTGAGGAAAAAGAAGCTGTGCTACGAATCCATCCGCCAGATCAAACGCTCCATGGCCGACCAAGTCGTGGAATCGTTCGGTGAGAAGGCGTTGGCTGACGCCACACGAAAACCCGCTTGGTGGGGTGATCTGAACGCCGAGCGTGAGCTGAGCGCATGTCGGGCTGATCGTCGGCATTGAACTGGGGCGTCACAGCCAAAGACGAGTGTTTCCTCTACGAGGGAACACTTTTCTTTAACTATGAGGTGCCAGGCGAAGGGCCGACCCGACTTCTGCAGAGAGATTCAAGTGACGCTGACGGTTCTCGATAACAGTCCAATCACCTTCCGCAGGAATGAGCAGCTCTTGCCGCTGTGACGAGAAGATATCCTCGCATTCACATCTA
Source organism: uncultured Chthoniobacterales bacterium (assembly GCA_964250695.1). Lineage (GTDB taxonomy): Bacteria > Verrucomicrobiota > Verrucomicrobiia > Chthoniobacterales > SZAS-18 > CAHJWO01. The sequence continues at coordinate 8,895 of CAXUGY010000011.1, forward strand.
CTTGTTCCAGTCAACAGCGTGAAACGGTTGAGCTGGTGCAGGCAGTTGATCCAAATGGGACGTGTTGTGAGCGGACGAATGATTTGGATTAGCGGCCATCAACTCCTTCCGAAGTTTAGATAAGGTAAGCTTGATTTCTGGAGTGCCATTTCGCTCGGCCAGATCCGTCGATTCACGCGCCAATCGCTCTGCGCCAGGAGACTGAATACGAACTTCCTCGCGGGCAAAGTGGAGCAAAGCACGTAAATAATGACTGGTCAGCTTATGCTCGCTCGCCAGCTTGATGGTTTGCTGGTACATTGACCTTCCTCTTTCGGGATTGCCAGAGCGGTATTCAATAAGTCCCTCGGTCGCAGTCAGCGCAACATTCTCTTCTACACTCAAATCAGTGCGTGACAAATGATCGAGTATGTTTTTAGCTTCGGTAATTTTTCCAGCGCAAGCTAAGGCATAAGTGAGGTTATTGATAAGTGTTGGCTCGTCGGGATTGGCAATTAGTCCTCGCCGGGCAATATATTCGGAGGTTGCAAAGTCTTCTTGAGCAATGCTGGCAAGAAAGGAGCCCAAGATTGCAGGCCGGGCGGAGAATGGTTCATCGTTCTGCCAGCCCTTCGCCTCGGTCAGTGCATTATCCCATTCCTCTGCCTGGATTAAACGCCTCGCGTTTGTTTCAAAGCTGAAAGGCAGGTCAAGCAGAGTGTCCAAGCTACCGATGGAAACCTTATTTTTAGCCCACATAGCTTGAGCCACCGCATTCTCGGTTGGCGCCACCATTGCTTGATCAAAAAACTTTCTGGCTTTCCGATCGTTCCCGCTTTTGAGTTCGGAAGTCGCCAACGCGCTGCCAAGCTCAGAAAGATGAAAAGGGTTAGTTGCTTGAGCAGCAAAAAACCCGCGAGCTTGTCGATGAAGCTTCGCATCTTCGTTCATAATGTCGGCCACTGACATATGCGCAGCAAGGAGCCAAGGATCGTTCGGCGTGCGGGGACTCTTGGAGAGGATACGCTTGGCTATTGCTGGGGCTTCCCGATGCAAAAAGAAGCGTGTAGCACAACGTAGAACGAAACGATCGTTTGGAGCTAGCGATAAGGCGGTAAAGATCGCTTTTTCTGCCTTCTCGGCTTTGCCGATGATAGTATAAGCGAGGCCGAGTTCCACCCAGTGGATAGGGCTGAACTGGAAGTTTGCGAGGGTTCTCCTCAGAACCCCGATAATTCTCGGATCAAACGCCGGAAGTTCATGGGCGTTAGCTTTTATCAAAGGGTATGAAACCCGATTGTCAGCCCAACTGAGTGCCTGCCGGGCCACCTCTTTTGTGAACGGCGGCACTTGAACTTCGTCTTTGGAAAGATAAACTGCTGCGTCAATGACAGCAGGCCAATCACGCTCGATAAGCGCGGCAGCTAGTAATTCGCCAGCAGTGATGCGGTTTTTAGTAGTCGCCCACGTTTCTTTCGCGTCCGTAAGATCTGCACGTAGCGTCAAAGGTTTCGAACGCGGCCGAATGGTTCCGAGTTCACCCAAGGCGGAAGTTGTGGCAAAATCTCGCCACCTAGGTATCACCCGACGAGGTAGCTGCGTGACAAGCTCGCTCATCTTATTGCGTGTGCCCGGGCAGTGGTCGCCATCCGGTTGAACGCAGAAACGTAGCGTTCCAACGAATACTTTTCGCCCACGGTGGAGGAATGATTCTTTGGATGGCCACGCTTGGCAGGATCGGGGTGGCAAAGCTGTTCGATGGTCGAAATGAACGGGTCGCGCCAAGCATCAGGAATTGAGGGGCGGGTTTGTTCAAGCACGTCACCAAGTGCCTTTACCAACGCGGGCAGAGCATCTACGTAGTCACCGCGGTAGTTCACGGGATTGAACTCTGGAGCCACGGCTTGGAAAAGAGCGGTAGTCATCGAAACACTCATGATTCCGATGAAAGCGAGGTTTCCTAGCAGGTAAAGATCAAGCGCCAAGAACCGCTCACTCCACTCGACGGGGATGTACCCATAATAATATTCCGGAGCGATGTAGCCTTGGTCGCCGGCACGGCCATCGTTCAAGCTGCCAATGCCCTTCCGCGCAGCCCGTCCAAGATCGGCGACTTTTGCGTTATCCACCCCAAAAAAAACGACATTGGATGGTTTCAAATCTTGATGTGCAGTCTCAATCCCATGCAGTTGCCACAGACCTATTGTCGCTTGGTGCATGGTGCTAAGCCACCAAGCATGATCAACGGGCTTGGTGGCGTCCATGAACTTATGAGTATCGCCATCGCCCAGTTCGAAAATCAGATAGGGGAAGCCGATCGGCCCCAAGGGGGGCACAGGGAGATAAATTTCACCGTAAGCCAACGCCCGGACTACACGGTCAAGACGCCGCTTTTCACAATCTTTTAAAAGCTGCGTCTCAAAAACATGCGCGCTGGTGATTCTGCTGAGCGTTTCCGCCAATCCAACTCCGGATGCGCTGTAACGCATGATGGCGCCGACAACATCAAGCACTTTCAAGAACGCTTTTTGCCCGCTTCTGATGTGCTTGACCAAATATGGGATGCAAAAAGCACCTCCTGTCGAGCCGTTTGCAGAAAGATTGATTGCCTCTTCTACGACCCAAATGCCTTCAATGGTTTGACCTACTAGATGCTGAGCAGGATTCATGTTCAGTGGGACAGTTTACACCGTAAGATCAATTCTTTCCAGTATCCGGAAGCGGGTCAAGAAGTCGAGTTGTTTTGCGAGCAAGTAGCCATCCGGCCCGGGTAGGGGTCTTGGCACCTGGTTCTTGAATGCTTGGGAATAACGTAGGCCTTCATGCAAGAAGGTGACTTTCCGGGGTATTTTGTGTCTTTCCCTTCTCGCCGATGAGCTTTTTCACGTCCAAGTACACGCGGTTCTCGCCGAAGAGGGTCGTCTTGATCTCGGCGATGTCACCTTCCAAGACTACCTCTTCGTCGAAGGGCCAGTCGAGGAATTGTTGCTGGGGTGTCCAGAGCATGATGCAGAGACAATTAAATCGAGACGCAGTCGGTTGTCACGAAAGAGGCTTGTTCTCCTTCAAGCAGCGGTAATCCAGGTGGTGTAAGTGTTTTCCCATCCTTTTCCTTGGCAGCAAGCTCAAGGTTAAGATTGAGCAGGAAAGTCAAAGGGTCTGCATCGACAGGCACCCCGTAGGCGGCACGTACTGCTTTGTCGAGTCGTGTGTGAGCATCCCGCAAAGGATTCGCACCAGGAAACTCAAGTGTCCGATACAACTCACGCAACGAGTGGCCGAGTTTGGCCATTACTTCGCGGCGCAATTCACGCAATGCGACGGCGGCGGCAGCGACTTCAGCAACTTGCCGCTTCGTTGGCGACTGCGGCCATGGGAAGGTATCGAAGACTGTGTCGGAGGTGTAGCGAAAATCCGCTTTCATGGTGGAGCACCGCGCTTTGAACCATTCGAAATGCATTGGAGATTGTAGAATTCCAAATGAAAAATCGTCGGCGAAAGTGAACGCGACCATCGCGTCGTTCGGATGAATATGTGAGTCGACAAACTCAAAGATCGGCCGTTTTGTCACACGTGAGCAGGCAATGTAACGAGGAATAGCGGCAAGTTTCCCAATCAGTTCTGGACGTGGTCGCCAAAATTGCCACCACGTTTTAAGATGCTGCCCCCGTGGACCGTTTTCATGTCCAGACGAGGCTTTCTCGGTGTCTGCCTTGCGCTGGACATTCGGGAGCACGGTTTCCTTCACGCGCTCGAACGCTGCGGTGAACTGCATTGCGTCGAAAAGGGAACGCTTGCCGAAATCGATGATCCATCTGCTAGGCGCATATTTTTCAACGAGATCCTCACCGGTTAGATATGGGACGATGACCTCTCGGCAATCCGGATGATTGCGTAGAAATTGAGCAGCTACATCTGGCTCCATAAGGAAGCCTTCGCTGTGATGGCACTGTCCTGCAAAAACGGACTTGTTGTTTTCATTGGCTTTGAGAATAGACGCCATAGAAACGTCGACGCCCGGAGAGAGGGCCGAATTTATATTGCCCAAGATATAACTTTCCCATGGGCTTTCACGTCCGTCACCAACCTGGGTCGTTAAATGCTTAACGTGGGAATCATCACCCTTGATCCAATTTGCAATCGATACGTGAACCACTGCATCTCCAGACCAAACTTCCGATGAAACCGCATCGGTGATTGTGCCTCCGGTGGCTACGATGTAATCAAGACCGCCTTCCCGCGAGTAATTCTGACGAATGGTATTGGTGCCAACCAGACCCGCACGCTGGCCCAGCTGCAAAGAATCATGCGCCTTCCGGAACCAATAAACGCAGAAGTCGGCGCGACCGGGAATCCCAGGGTACGCCTTCCGGATTTTCGTCACATATTCCCGTCCGAACTCTTCGACAATTTTGTTTTTCGACTGAAATGGTGGATTGCCAATGATCGCATCGACCTTTGGCCAATCCGTGAACAATGAGTCCGCGCAAGTGATCTGCTGATCGAGATTATCCAGCGGTAGTGGCTTTTCAAAAATCAACAGGCCATCCGCTTCTTCGGTCTTTTTTGCCTCAGCAAGTTCCAGTTCCTTGGCCAGCATGAGAGTCACACGCGCCAACTCCACAGCAAAAGGCACTTTGTCGATGCCGAAAAATTGCGTCAGCGCAATGGCTGAAACCAAGCGGTCAGCCTTCTCACCCTTGTCCCGCAGACGCACGAGCAACTCACGCTCCAGCCGCTTCATTTCCCGGTAGGCGACGTAGAGGAAGTTGCCTGAGCCACAGGCCGGATCAAGAACACGGTATTGCCGCAATTCACCGAGCAAGGTGCGGAGTTCGCCCAATGTGCTGGCAGCTTCGATCCGTGCACGCCAAGGACGCACGATGGTCGGACCGACCACTTTCTGGATGTCGAACTCGGAGGTAAAATGCGCGCCATAAGCATGACGTTCACCTTTGTCCATGCTCTGCTGGAAGATGGTGCCGAAGATGTCTGGCTTGATGGCGCTCCAATCTTCCTTGGCGGCGGCTTCGAGAGCGTAAAGCTCGTTCGCCTTCAGCTCAACAGGATCAATCTCCGCGAACAGCCCACCGTTGAAGTAGTTCACCCCGGCAAAGCGTCCCCCATCGGTGCGGCCCGGTGTGTCCATGGCACGAAACAAACCGCCCAAGAGATCGTACGAGGAGGGCGGGTCTTTGAGCGCGTCGCCAAGGGCACGGGTAACAATCAACTCCGGCAGCAGGCCCAAATCTTCAGATACCAGAGCGACGAGAAGTTGGAGGATGAATCGCTGGGCACGCGGACGAGCAATCTGGCGTTGTTCAACCAACGTACGGAACACGCCTGCCATCTGTGCAGCCGCCTTGCGAGTAACCTGCACGCGGTTGTTGTCAAAAACCGGTGGTCGAGGCCGTGGCAACAGGAAGGTGAGCGAACTCCAGCGGTTGGCCAGTTCACTCAACAGGATCTTGTCTACGGGATCGTAGAGTTGCTGGGTCAGGTCGTAAATCCAGAACTCGTCGAAGTTGCAGAGGATGGCGTAGGGCGGACGCTTGGGCACGATCTGCGTCCAGTAATCGAAAATCTGGTCGTAGTGCTTTTCGAGGTTCTCTCCACGCTTCTTCATCTCGATGAGCACCCGGTCGGGCCAGAGGAGATCGGCGAACTTCTTGCCTCCGGATTTGGCCGCGCCTTTCCCTTTGGGAGCAGGCTCGTCGGTGATGAGTTCGAGTTGTGCGCTGCCAGGCTTCTTGGCGATGCGGTATTCCAAGGTAGCCCCGGCTTCCTTGACGCCGACGTGACCGAAAGCCTGGAAGAAGCGTTCGAGAAAGATCTGCGCCTCGCCTTTCTCGTCGCCTTTGAGCGAGGAACGGGCGTAGGTGGCAAAATCGGCGAGCCGGGGTTTGATCGTGTCCGATGGGAGAGCCAAGCACGGAATTTAACCCGTCCCGGTGGCCGATGACAACTAGGTTTTAGCTGTCGGCAATGTCGATCATTTCCCATTAAGACTCCAGATCACCCGTCCGAAACGTCCGGGAAGTCCAGCCGAGGCTGCTGGTGGAAAATTTTACACAAGCTCCCTGCCCGCTCAGAAAGTCATTGCTGCTGCCACGATGGGCTTGCCAAACCGCGCAGAGGTATCTACAAAGGTCTAAACGCTTCGACTTACCAAAACTTACCATCCCAAGCCGCAGGAAACACGATTTCAAACACAATAATGTCACATTTTATCTCCAGACAATCTCGTCGATAAATAGTTGATTTTCATGTGCTTACACACCTTATATTTCTAGGGTTCCCTTCCCCTTCCCGAGGTCTTTGGATCCTCTTTTCATGGTTCGAATCCATGCGGGGCAACTCCCAACAAACGAGAAGTTTTGGCAGGAGCTAACCCGGGCATCGTTTCGCTGAGCACCCCCGGGAATCTGCCGGGTCTGAAACCCAAGCAACTCTCCAGAGGTGTGGTATGTTGAACTCGAAAGCGCTCCGGTTGTTACGTGCGCACCCGGTGACCCACGAAACGTGGGCAAGGCCGGGAGTAATGACATGGCTACTCCGACCCCGCTTGCTGAAACCGTCCGCCTTCAGACCCTGAAGAGCTACGACCTGCTGGACACCCCGTCCGAACCAGAGTTCGAGCGGATCACCGCGCTCGCCGCCAAGCTCTTCGACGCCCCCATCGCGCTCGTCGCCCTGATGGACGCGGATCGGCTCTGGTTCAAATCGCGCCGTGGGGTGGAACTCGGCGAAATTCCGCGCGAGGGGACGTTTTGCAGTTACGCCATCCGCGAGAACCGGCCCTTCGTCGTGCCGGACGCCACGCTCGACGAACGCTTTGCCGAAAGTCTCCTCGTCGCCGGGCCGGCACACATCCGCTTTTATGCCGGGGTCCCGTTGACCACGGGCGCGGGCGTCAACCTCGGCACGCTCTGCGTACTCGACACGGCGCCGCGCCGCTTCAGCGATGCCGACGCCGATACCCTCACGCAGCTCGCGGCGATCACCACGGCGGCCATCAAGGCCCGGCTCACCGAATATCGCTCGCGCCGCCAGATCGCCGTGCAAGCCCAAACCGAGCAGACGCTCCGGCTGGCCGAAGCCCGTTACAGGCGCATCGCCGAGAACACCTCCGGGATGGTTTACCAATTCGTCCAGCACGCCGACGGGAGCGCGGAGTTCCTTTTCGTCAGCGATGCCTGCCGGGAAATCCTCGAACTCGAACCGGCGACGCTCCTGGCAGATGCCGGGGCGTATCTGGACCTGATCCACCCGAAAGACCGCGCTGGCCGTGAGAAGTTATTGGCAGAATCGCTCGCCACGATGGAATCCGTGCGCTGGGATGGCCGCCACGTCCTACCGTCCGGTCAGATCAAGTGGCTGCAAACTTCCACGCAGCCCGAACGCGCCCCCACCGGAGACGTGCTCTGGGACGGCGTGGTCGTGGACATCACCGAGCGCAAACGCACCCAGGACCGGCTGCTCATGCTGGAAAGCTCCGTGGAGAACGCCAACGACGCGATCCTCGTCACCAAAGCCGTGCCGCTGGATGCGCCCGGCCCGCCAATCATTTACGTCAACCGGGCGTTTACCAGGACGACCGGCTACACCGAAGCGGACGTGCTGGGCAGGAACCCACGCATGTTCCAGGGGCCAAACACCGATCCCGCCGCCACGAAGAAAATCCGGCAGGCGCTCGAACGGTGGGAAGCCGTGCGGGTCGAGGTCCTCAATTACCGCAAGGACGGCACCGAATTCTGGGTGGAACTCAACATCGTCCCGGTCGCCAACGAGCGCGGTTGGTACACGCACTGGGTGTCCGTGCAACGCGAAATCACCGAGCGCAAGGCCGCGCAGGCGATCCTCGAACAAGCCCGTGACGAGGCCCAGCGCGCCAACCTGGCCAAGAGCGAATTTCTTTCCCGCATGAGCCACGAGTTGCGCACCCCGCTCAACGCCATCCTCGGCTTCGGCCAACTCCTGGAGATGCAGGCCCAGACGGACCGCCAGCGCGAGAACATCTCGCACATCCTGCGCGGTGGACGGCACCTGCTCGAACTCATCAACGAGGTGCTCGACATTTCGCGCATCGAGAGCGGCAAGATCGAGTTGACCCTCGCGCCCATCCAGGTGGCCGAAGTTTTCAACGAGGCGGCGGCCCTCATCCAACCGCTGGCGGCCAAGCGCAACGTCCACATCGGGCGGTGTGGCGGCAAGGCGTGCGACGGCCTGGTCCAGGCAGACCGGCAGCGTTTGAGCCAGGTGGTGCTCAACCTCCTGTCCAACGCGGTGAAATACAACCGGGCGGGGGGCACGGTCAGCGTTTCCTGCGACCCGGTGACGCCGGCGGGTCGGCTGCGTCTGAGCGTCGGCGACACCGGACCCGGCATTGCGCCCGCTGACGTAGCCAAGCTTTTCACCCCCTTCGAGCGGCTCGGAGCCGAACGCAGCGGGGTGGAGGGCACGGGGATCGGTCTCGCGCTGGCCAAGCGCCTGGTCGAAGCGATGGGCGGCAGCATCGGAGTCGAGAGTGTTCCCGGACGCGGGAGCACGTTCTTCGTGGAACTGCCTGCCAGCGACGTTTTGTCCGGCGAAGCGAACGGTCCGGCAGAAGTGGAGCCGGATCGCGCGACCGTCAGCGGACCCAAGGTGCTCTACATCGAAGACAACCCCTCGAATTTTGCGTTGGTCGAGCAAGTCCTGGAGTTGCAGCGGCCGACGATTCGTTTACTCGGCGCGATGCTCGGGCAACTCGGTCTGGACATGGCGCGGGAGCACCAGCCGGACCTGATCCTGCTCGATCTGCATCTGCCCGACGTGTCGGGAGAAGAGGTGCTCCGGCAACTGCAATCCGATCCGATGACGCGCGACGTTCCCGTGGTGGTGGTCAGCGCCGATGCGACGACCGAACAACCCGGCCGCCTGATCGCCTCGGGCGCACAGACTTATTTGACCAAGCCATTGAAGATCACGGCACTGGTGCAAGCGGTTGACGACGCACTTGCCTGGGAAGCGAATTCGTTGGCTGGCGGGATTTAGTCACCCTTTGCAAAACGATTGAGCGTCCGGGCGCGCGGCGGCTTTGTCGCTTCCGTTCAGCCAACCTGCTGACGAGCGGCTGAGCGTCCGGGCGCGCGGCGGCTTTGTCCTCCAGGGTAGGGATGGTTCTCCGAGCCAGTTCCTGATGGTCTGGCAGCCGGACCCAGCGAAAAATGGGACTGGCTCGGAGAGCCATCCCTACCTTTATGACGATGCCGTTGCGCGGCGGACGGGTCCTTTTACACCGTGCCCGCCGTCGATCAGCAGCCGACGCCCGCGTGGCCGGCCCCGTGGACCCCGCGCCGGACCTTGATCAGATCGAGCTGCCCCACCCCGTTTTCCCGCCGCCCGCCAGGCTGGCGCTGCAATTCGTGAGCAGCGTGCCGACCGTCGCGCCACTGGATGGCGCGTACCGGCTGCGGGTCACGGCGGTGCCAACGGTCGGTCTTCCCACGACGCTGGAGATGCCGGTGGGCGCGATCACCAGCACGCCGGGCGGCCTGTTTCTGCCGCTCGGTATGCGAGCGATTTCTTTCCATGATGGCCGTGGTCTGATCGTCGATCCGATTTACGTCGCGGCGCTCTTCGCCGATCTCCAGATGTTCCTGCCCGGCCTGACGATGAACAACCCGGCGGCACCCATCAACGGGGCAGGCGAAGTGCAACCCATCTTAGGGCTGATCTCCGGCACGCTCGTCCACTGCCTCGATCCGCACGGCGGCGTCTACCGGCCCGCGCTCCCGGCGGCCACGCTGGTGACGAAAAGCGCCGTCGCGGTGATGGGCACCGTCCCGGCCACCGGCCTGGTGACCCTGGCCAGCAGCGGGGACGGGATCGACACGGCCGGGACCGACAACGGCCGCCTGCGCTGGGTTTCCTGCCGAACGGGGTGCTCGGCACCAGCCGCCTCGTCCCGCCGACGCCCGCCTCGCCGCTGGGTCGGCAATTCTATCAGGTCGCCGTCGTCGATGCGGTGTGGACCCTGCTCGGCAACCGCACCAACGCGACCGTGCTCGGCGTCCCCGGCGACGACCAGACGATCCCGACGGGTCTCGTCCAGTCGATCCGCGACAACGTCGTCATCAACTACCTGACGGACGGCCCCGACGTGCTCGGCCAGGCCGCCGCGGCGCTCGCCCGGCCAGCCGCCAGCCTGTTGCTCGCCGTGTCGCCGACGCTCGATGGAGCGATGGCCATCCCGGCGCCACCCGGCCCGGGCGCACACCGGCCTGCCTTCCCCCTTCCCAACCCGGGGACGACCTTCCCCTCGTCCGCCGCCTCGCCCAAGGACGGCATCACGGCGGCCTTCACCACGGGCAGCGACGTGGTCGTCACGGTCGCGGCGGACATGGCACGAACCCCGCGCAGACGGGAATCGGCGTGCTGTTGCAGACGGTCGCCGCAATCTGCGCAACCCCGGAACTGAGCGCGTTGACGCCTCCGCCGCCGGGTTTCACCGTGCAGAGCGTCATCAACGACATCTCGACGGTTCGACGGCGATTGCGTCGTTCGACCGGCAGATGGAAAACGGCTACTCGAAAAAAGTGCGGACCTTCCGCCGCCAAACGATGGCCGCCAAACTGGGATTGGCCGCGCCCGGTTTGGCCACGCCGTCCGGTGACTGGCTTCGCCTCGGGCGGTCTGAGTCCGCCTTCCAACTCGTGGCGGATTGGCTGGCGGAAGGCGGACTCGGCGCGATCCTGCCGCCCCACCCCGGCCCGAGCGACGCGACCGTGCTCCCCGCCACCGACGACATGGCAGACCCGGACGGTTCCAACGGAGCGACGTGCCTCGCAACCTTCGCGGGGCTCATCGCGGAAGCGGGGACTGAATTACTTCCGCGAATTTTTCACTCCACAAATACAGAGGTCTTTCTACTCAGAAAAGATTGTCCGGTCCCACCGCCATCGTTTTTTCTTGCTTATTCGTTCCGAATCCTGCTAAGAATGCCGAGATGCGCTCAGCCCCTGTGCGCTCTGCCAAGGAAGGTGCGGATGCGATTCCATGGTGGTCGGTCGAGTGTCGGGGCCAGCCATCGGAACGCATGAAGAACACCGCTCGCAATTTTATCCGGCGTTTGTCCGGCTCGGGAACGCTCTTTCGCGCCATCGGCCTCTGCCTGGTCATGGCCGTTCTGCCGCAAAGAGGATGGGCCGTCGATGTGCTCACCCAGCACAACGATCAGTTCCGCACCGGCGCGAACACCGGCGAAACCTCTTTGACGCCCAACAACGTGAGTTCGACCAGCTTCGGGAAATTGTTCAGTTACTCGGTGGATGGCTACGTCTACGGGCAGCCCCTTTACGTGTCCGGATTGAACATCGCGGGCGCCACCCACAACGTGGTGTTCGTGGTCACCATGGAGGACTCGGTCTACGCGTTCGATGCCGATGCAAACGTGAAGTATTGGCAGGATAAATTTACCGGCGGCACGATCACTCCCGTGCCGATTGCGGACATCACGGGCAATTCCAACCTCAACATCCACGGCGACGTCGGGATTTTGAGCACGCCGGTGATCGACAAGGCTTCCTCGACGATTTATCTGCTGGCCCGCACCAAGGATACCAGCAACAATACTTACTACCAGAAGCTCCACGCGCTGGATCTGGCGACCGGCAACGAAAAGTTTGGCGGACCGGTGAACATCGCTCCCAGCGGGTTCGATCCCAAGCTGCACAACCAACGCCCGGCGTTGGGATTGTCCAACGGAACCGTCTACGTCTGCTGGGGCTCGCACGAGGACAAGACGCCCTACCACGGTTGGGTCATGTCTTTTAACGCCGGCACCCTGGCGCTACAGAACGTTTTCAACACGACCCAGGGCGGCAGCAAGGGAGCCATCTGGCAAGCTGGCCAGGCTCCCGCCTTCGACAAAACCGGCAACCTGTACGTCACCACCGGCAACGGCGATTGGAACGGCACGACCCAGTGGGGACAAACCTGCCTGAAATTGACCCCAACTCTGGGCGTCCTGGATTGGTTTACCCTGGCAAATTATGTCCAGACGAACCAGGGTGACACCGACTTTGGCGCGGGTGGCTGCCTGCTGCTGCCCAACGCGGGAGGTTACCCGGCAACGTCCTACGTCGTCACCGGCGGCAAGGAGGGAAAAATTTACGTGTTGGACAAGGGTTCCGTCGGCAGCATGGGGCACATGACCAGCGGCGACGCCGGGGCGCATCAGCACTGGCAGGCGATTCAAACCGCCAAATGCTCCACCCATATCCATGGGACGCCGGTTTACTGGAACAGCAGCGCCCAAGGGCAGATGATCTACGTCTGGGGCGAAAACGACACCGGGAAATCTTTCAAGTTTGACGGGACGAATTTCAACACGACGCCGTTTACGAAGACGGCGGCTACTTCGCCGACCACGGGTTGCGGGATGCCCGGCTCCATCCTGTCCCTTTCGTCAAACGGCGGCAACAACGGCATCATCTGGGCGAGTTGCGTTTACACCGGCGACGCGATTCACGATATCGTGCCCGGCATCCTGCGCGCCTACGACGCCAACAACCTCGGCGTCGCCCTGTGGGACAGTTACCAAAACAAAGCGCGCGATGATTTCGGGAGCCTGGCGAAGTACGTGGCGCCGACCGTCGCCAACGGCAAGGTTTACATGGCCAGTTTCTCGAACAAAGTCTGCGTTTACGGCTTGTTGGGAGCCAGCGGGCCGATTGCCAACGGCACGTACAAGATCGTCAACCGCAACAGCAACCCCCAGGTGCTGGGAGTGGCCGGTGGCAACAACACCATCAACAGCAAGAACACGGACCAGGAGAATGATACCCACCTCGCCAGCCAGCAATGGACGGTGACTTACCTGGGAAATGGCGTTTACAAGATCATCGGGTCCGGGAGCACCGAATCTTTGGATGTCACGGGTCAGTCGGTTGCCAATGGCGCCTTGATCGACATTTACCCTTACGGTTCGCAGGCCAATCAGCAGTGGATGATCGAACCGACCGGCGTGGCCGGGTATTACACGATCTCGAGCGCGCAGAGCGGATTGGTGTTGGACGTGATCGGGGCCGACACCACTCCGGGGGCTGGTGTGCAGCAGTGGCAGAGCAAAGGTGGCGCCAATCAACAGTGGTCATTCCAAGCACCCTGATTTTGAAGCAACCGACAAGACCTGATCCTTATGAAAAATTCGTCCATGACACGAGCGTCTTCCATGCAAAGCAACCGGTGGTCGAAAACCATTTTGGCCGGTTTGGTTTGCTTCGTGGCCGTCGCTTCGTCCCGGGCAGGTCTGACGTGGGAAAAGGACAGCCTCGAGCTGACTCCCGAAGCGGGCGAGAACGTCATCCGCACCGACTATGCTTTCACCAACAACGGCACGGATTCCGTTTCCGTCGTCGCCATCAAACCGAGCTGCGGCTGTGTGGCCACGAATCTGGAAAAATTCGATTATGCTCCCGGCGAAAGCGGGAAGATCAAGGTGACCTTTGACGCGGGAATGGACAAGGGAGAAGCCCTGGAAGACAGGACCATCAAAGTGGTGACCAGTGACGCGCCCGAATCGCCCAAGGTGCTGCGGCTGCGCGTCCACGTGCCCGAAACGGTCACCGCTTCACCGGAAGGGCTGGTCTGGCAACACGGCAAGGAACCGACGCCGAAAGAAATCGTGGTGAGAGCGGGCGAAGGCGTCAAGGACATCAAACTCAACCAGACGGCCGCGAACGAAAATTTCCTGGTCGAGATGAAACCCGAGGTGGAAGGTCAAAGCTACCGCTTGAAAATCACCCCCAGGAATACGGACACGCGCTCGTATGCAGAGCTTGATTTCAACGTGGCATCGCCGTCTTTCAAACGGCAAATCAACTGCGAGATTCATGTGCAGGTGGATTGACAGTTCGCGCGGACGGCTCGCCTTTGCATGACCAAGGAGGTAGCTCGCGTTGCCGCCTTTTGTCTTTTCGGCACCGCCGCGGCAACGGCTCTCGTGCTTTTGTGGAGCACCTCGCACGCCGTGAAATCCGGGCCGCCAGACCGTTTGCAAGCGCCGGCCTCGCATTCTCCGAGCGCGGATTCCGCTCTGGAGTCGCCGCCGGAAAGCGCAGGATTTCGTGCCCGAGTCACGAGATGGCCGAGATCATTACGTGACAGATTGAGAGGGAGGGAAAATAATTTTATCGGCGAGGTCCGCGATTGGGCCAGGAATGACCCGGAAGCCGCCCTGATTTGGGCGCAACAACAGCCGGACAGTGACGATGCGCGCAAAGAAGCCCTGATCGACGCCTGCTTCCAGATTGCTCGGACTGACCCCGAGCGTGCCGTCACGCTGGCGGAGCATTTCAACCTGGACCGGGACGTGGTGTTGACAAACTTGGCCCAGCAATGGGCGACAAAGGATCTGGCGGCTGCCTGTGATTGGATCGCAAAGCAATCTGATGATGACCAGCGTAATGCCTTGGGAACCGGGCTGACGCTGGTCTGGTCGAAAACCGACCCAGCCGCTGCCGCCCAGTTCGTCGTGCAACGGATGACGCCGGGGTTATCCCAGGACAGCGCGGTCATCATGGTGCTTCATCAATGGGCCTTGGCCGACCCAGCCGGCGCGGCGGCTTGGGCCCGGCAGTTTCCAGAGGGTCCGTTGCGCGACACGGCTTTAAACGAGCTGTCGAATATGGCCTCGCAACCACCAGCAATCATCGGGACCAGATGACTCCCGGACGTTGACCGGATCTCCGAATATCCAAGGAAACGTTCTCCAGAAGTCAGGCGACTCGCACGCACCCCATGAATACCGCCATCGAACTGCGCAATCCCGGCGTGGTGGGAATGCTCAATGCGATACTCGCACCCTGATGAAACGTTTGGCGGCGGCACTGGTCAGGGTATTATCGCGCACGAGCACCCGCTGCGTCGCGGCATCAATGGAAATCGTGGAAACTTGGGTGGTGTAGCTGGAACCGGAGTTCCAGGTAACCATGTCACTTGAAACTTCGACCGTGTAAGTCAGGTCGGTGGGCGCGACGCGTTGGATGAAACTGATCGTCAAATAGCCGTTTTGAATAGAGACCGTCGGCAGGCGCGAGGTGTCCGCTTTCGTGGGGTCCGACCCAAAAGCGTACTCCATCAGGTTGCTGATCCCGTCGTGGTCGGGGTCAGCCGTGTCACCGGTGATCGTCGGATCGGCTAGCTGCTGGGAAGTAAAATACACCGCCAGATAGGACTGGTACTGGGTCGGCGTGGTAATGCTCAAACCCGCGAAATCCGAGTAGCCCGCGACGTTGTACGCCTGGATGTGGTACTCATAGGTGATCCCTGGCTGGGCACTCGTATCCTGGTAGCGTGTGCTGTTCGGAGGCAGTGAACCGATCTGGGCAAAATTAGCGTTGTTGACGCGGCGCAGGATTTTGTACCCGGATTCATTGTTGGAGTTGTCGTTCCATTGCAGGTCCACCTCATACGATGAGAGATAGGTCACAGTCGCGCCACTGGGCGTCTGCGGCGGCACGGGCGTGGCCGAATTCACAGTGTTGGAGTCGGCGGAGCCAGCGGAATCGACTGCCCGGACAAAGTAAGAATAATTGGTCCCCTGGGTGAGACCGACATCCATGTAGGAAGCCGCGTTGACTGCCAACTGAGCAATCCTTACCCACGCGCCGCTGCTGATGGAACGCCAGACTTCATAGCCGGTTTCGTTGGTCGCATTGTCCGTCCAGGTGAGATCTAACTCGGTGCCGGAAGCAGGGGTAACGACCAATTGGGTTGGGGTTGCGGGGGGCAATGCCACGGAAGAAACCACTGCGGGATCGACGACCAGATTGTAGATGCGGATGTCGTCGAGTTGGCCGTTGAAGTAGTTGCCACCCGTGAAAGTGATGCCGTCGCCCATCACGTCTGAAAGCGCGCCGATGAGTCTGAACGATGAAGTCTTGTTCCCCGTTGGCAGGGTGGCGGAAGCATTGAGAACGCCATCGACATAGATTTTCACCGTCCCGGCACTGGCATCGCGGCTCAAGCCAACGTGGTGCCACTGGCCGTCGTTGATCACAGCGGCACTGGAAACGGTGTTGTCTCCCACGGCCATGCATACGTGGCCTTTGCTGTCCAGATAGCCCCAGTTGATGTCGTTCGTGTTGGCGCTCTGTTCCACGCCAGTGACCGCCGGTGCCTGCCAGTGCGTGTCGTTGCCGACCTGGGTCGTCTTGACCCAGTAGAGCAGGCTGCTGGTTGCCCCGAGCGTGGGCGAGAGATCGCTGGCCACCTGGACGGCGGACTCGAAGGTCGAGGTGAACGTGCCGGTAATGGTATCCCAGCCGAACGAATTGCCGTTGTTCGAGTCGCTCGAAAACTTCACCACCAGATAGTCGTTGGCCGGAGCATCCGTGACGGTGAACGGAAAGTCGTACTGCGTCCACGTTTTCGCCGGAGTCGATAGCGTGTAGTCTCGCGTGGTCGTCGAGAACACCGCCTTACCCAGGCTGTCGGTCACGGTGATCCGAATGTCTGCCGGGGTTCCGGTGACTTGCGCGGCCACGAACTTGAGGTCGTAGGTGCCCACTCCGAGCGGAGTGCTGGCCAGTGCTGCCGAACCGGTGGCGACGACCGCCGCCGACTGGCTCTGCGAATAAAAGCTGACCCCGTTTGGACTGCCGTTGCCGGCGTTAAATCCGCTGGTGCCTGCGAAATTCCAGCCGTTGCCGCTGGCACCGGCAGTGTCAAACCCAAAGTTGAACACGGCGCTGGTGCCGACCTGATTATACGAGCCGTCTCCGCTGAAAGCGACGCAGTTGCTGCCGACGCGGCCGGGCGCGATCCACGCGGGCAGAGTCGTACCGGCAAGCGCGCCGTTGTTCCCCGAAACCGAGTCCACGGTTCCGGTACCCACGCCCTCGTCGAAATGATAGAAGTTGACCGGCAACTGGGAACCTACTCCCGGGGTGGTGGCACTGGCGACGTTCGTGTAGGCCGAATAGCTCACCGTGTTGTAGAGGTTGGCCGCCCGCACCCGGTAGTAATAAGTGGCCTGCGAAGAAAGCCCCGAGTCGCCGTAGGCGGCCTGGTTAACGCCAGCCGTGCCGACTTCCGTGAAGTTCACGTTGTCGCTCGACCGTTCGATCCTGAACCCGTTTTCGTTGTTGGAATTATCGTTCCAGCTCAGGGCGATGGTCGAAGGACCGGATGCGGCGGCGCTCAGGCCGGTCGGCGCGGCTGGCGGGGCGGTGGGAGGCACCGGGGGGCCGTACACGACCAGGTGGTCGGCGGTGCCGACATACACGCGGCCGTTGACCGGCGTGGGGACCGAGAATTTCACGGCGCTGCCCAGCGCGTCGCGGGTCGCGTTCAGGTTGCTCGTCCACAGTTCGGTCGCCACGTTCGCCGCGTCGTAGGCGCGCAGTTGGCCGGTGCCCTTATCGACGACCCAGACGACGCCGTTGGTCGTGCCGTTGGCCGAGATGTAGGGCGAACAGCCTGGAAAAGCGATCTGGTCCGGGCTGTTCTGGGCGGAGCCGGTCGAGATCGTCGCGTTGGTCAGCGGCCAACTCGAAGTCGTGCCACCATAACCGGCGGTCGCGTAAAAACGGCCGTTGAAGTAAGCGCACACGGAAAAGGAGGCGCTGTTTGCCATCGCAAAGGTCTGCACGATTTTGTCGGTGGTGCTGAACTTGCCCATGTTGTCCCGGTCGATGAGGTAGAACTTGCCTTCCTTGCCCCCGCCGATCAACAAGTGCGGGTGGGCCGTGCTGCCAGCGGAGTCCGGCAGCACGGTCGGCCCGGCGGAACCCAAGTCCGTATCAGCCGCGTCCAGCGCGTGGTTGTTGTAGGGCGCGAAGTAATCGACGGTTTTCAGGCCCCAGCCGTTCTTGTTGGTGCCCTGGTTCGTCTGGGTCGTGGTCGAATCGAGCGCCAGCTTGACGAAGCAGTCGCCGTAGTCACCGTTGGTGGGAAAGCCGCTGGCATTCAGGCCCGACACGACGCCGTTCGTGATCTTCCCGTCGAAAGCGCCGTTGCCGATTTCAAAATAGATGTATCCGTTGGAGTCGATGACCACGCCGCCGCCGCCCTGCCAGATGCCGCCCTCGCCCTCGCTGGAGTTGGGCGTCGGGTTCCACGCGCCGTTGCAGGCCAGGGTCGTGGCGTCGTAGGTCAGGACCCAGCCGTGGTAGGGCTGGTTGTCGCCGTGGCTGCCTATGGCGACGTAGATGCGGCCGTTGTACAGTTGCAGCGCGGGCCGGGCCATGTGCCGCACGGCGTTCAGGTAGATGCGGCTCTGGTTGTTCACCGTGATGGCAGCCTGTCCGGTCCCGATGATGTACGGACCCGAGTTGAACGTGAAAGTGGTGTCGGACGTTTGCAGGGTCGTGTCGGCCATGACCGCGCTGGTGTCGAGACCGTCTGCGAGCCGCACTTTGTGCAAGGTGAGCACGTAGTGGGGATGCGTCTGGTCGCTGTTGCGGACCTCGCGGGTTTTGACCACGACGTAGAGGTAACCGTTCGGCCCGTCGATGACCGGAGTGCCGACGATGCCGATCCAGGGAGAAATGTCCTGGCTGTTGATTTCCGTGCCGAACCCGCCCGGACAGGCCGTGACACCCACCGGGATGGCAGCGTTCAGCGGGTTGGGATTACCCGAGGCGTTGTAGAGGAACGAATCCTTCCACAAAACGCTGCCTCCGGCGGCATCAATGGCGAAAAGACTGTCCATCGAGGTCGCCACGAAGACCACGTCGTGCAAGCCTTTGGAAGTACCCGTGGTGATGTTCACCCCCGTTTTCACCAACGGCTCGGCGTACACCTGCCCGGCGGGGGCGGTATAGTTGATGCCCGAGGGCAGGGTGGAGGCCGGAATCCCCGTGATGTTGGGAATGTCGGTGATGTCGGTGGCGAACACTTTGCCGAAGGTGCTCGCGGTGATGCTGGTCGGCGTGATTTGCTGCTCCGTGGCATTTACCCCGACGCTGGTGAGCGTGCCCCCATGGTAAGAGAGGACATCGGTCGCGGTTTGGGCCTGAACCGGAGCCGGTGCGAGCAGGCAGGAAATCGCCACGTTGATCGCCGCAAGGTGGAGGAAGCAAAGGGGAGCACGCATGGGGAGTACCAAGGGAGGGGGGGGGAATTCTAGAGACCGTGGCGTTGGAGTGCCGTCTTGGTCGGGATCGGCACGATGGTAAACGGCAACACGGCCTCGGGGAACCGGCCGACAGCCGACGGTACTCGAGTGGTGCCCCCGGGGTGCGGAAGGCTCGAGAGATGGTTTATCGTTACGGCCACATTCGCTACTTTCTACGTGCGTGCAGCATAGCACGGTCGCCTCCCTTTGTGGAATGATATCCACATCTTTTCAAGGGTGGCGTGCGGGGCTTGCTTTCATCAGGCGGGGACCGAAGGTCAAAAGAAATATGTCTTCCAGCGTTTTTCCTCCTGGCTCAAACCCGGCCGGATTTGGCCGCGCTTTCTTTTTCATCGCGTTGCTCACCGCTTGCATGGGGGTGTTCCCGGCCGTCGCGCGCGCGCAGCAACCGGCCGCAACTCCCGGCACGTCCGGCTATCATGGCGGGGCCAAGTGGAAGCCGGGCGGAGAAGGCGGCTGGGATCAACTGACCCTCGACTCACAAGCGCATCGCCTCTATGTGGCGCGCACCGACCGGGTGCAGATCATCGACACGGAAAGCGGCGCGCTCGTGCGCGAAATCCCCGGCCTGGAGGACGGCCACGGCGTGGCGCTGGCCCCCGAGCTGAACCGCGGCTTTGCGACCAGCGGCGAGAGCGGCGCCGTGCTCGTTTTCAACCTCACCTCGCTCCGGCCCGAAGGAGCGCCGATCACGGTCGGCAGGAAACCGGCTGCCGTCGTTTACGAACCGCTGACCCGGCACGTCTTCGTCTTCAACGGCGGAAGCAACGATGCGAGCGTCGTCGATGCGTCCACCGGCGCGGTCGTCGCCACCCTCCCGCTGGGCGGCACGCCGGGATTCGCGGTCTCCGACGACCGAGGCACCCTCTTCGTCATCCTGGAAGACAAAGATGAGGTCCTGGCCCTCGACGGGCGGAAAAACACGGTCGCGCACCACTGGCCGCTCGCGCCCGGCGCCGAACCCACGGGTCTTGCGCTCGACGCCGTCAAACGCCGCCTTTTTATCGGCCGCCGCCATGGGCAGATGGTCGTGCTCGACGCGCGAAGCGGCAAGAGTCTGGCCGAACTGCCCATCGGCAAGGGAGCAAATGCCTGTGCCGTCGATCCCGGCACCGGTTGCGCGTTTGCCTCCTGCGGCGACGGGACGCTGACGGTCGTGCGGGAAGACCCCGCCAAACCCGGGGAATTCCAGGTGGTGGAAACCGTCCAGACGCCACGGGGTGCGAAGTCGCTGGCGGTCGATCCGATCACCCACGCCGTTTACCTCGCGGCGGCCAGCTTCGCGGCGGCACCCGCACCCACGACGGGCGAAAAATCGCCGGGTCCAGAGATGGTGCCGGGGAGTTTCGTGATCCTGAAGTTCACCCGTTGAGCAGAAAGTAAAAAGTAAGAAGGCAGAAGAGCGGAACAGACACTTCCTTTCACCACGCAACATCTTCCGACTTGCTTAGAGCACTTCCCGATTGAGTAAACCTCGAATAATTTCCTGCTCCACAGCACAAATGCCCTAAGTTTTATGGCTTAATCAATCGGGAAGTGCTCTGGAGCACGCCGGATCGAGCCTTCTGAGATGGCGAGGCACCACTCCCCAGCGGCAGCGGAGACCTACCAACCCCACGATACCCCGCCGTAGAAGGCGCGTCCGAGTCCGGGGCTGAACGAAGCGCTGTCGTCACCGATCCGGGCGTCCGCAATCGGCTCGACGTAGGCGGCATACGTCTTGTCGAGCAGATTCCTGGCTTCAAAGTACACCTGAAACCCGCGTGGCGTCCTGTAACCGGCACGAAAGCCCAGCAGGGCGTAGGGGTCGGCAAAGAGCGTGTTGGCTTCGTCCACCGGGTATTTGACGATGTTCCATTCCACGTTCGGCCCGCAGTAAACTCCCGAGGGATGTTCGTAGCGAATCTCCGCCTTGTAAGCCTGCACCGGGTTGCCGGCGATGCGGTGATCGCCGTAAACCGCGTCGCCGTCAAAACGGAAGTCGTTCAAGAGATACGTTTGCTCCAGCACCAGGCGGTCCGCCTTGCCTTCCGGGCGGGTTTCCTTGACCGTCTTGGCATCTTTGCTCCGGTCCGGGCGAACTCCTTTGACGAGGAGGTTGTGCGCGAGTTCGACTTCCAACCCCGCTTCGATCCCCTGATGGATCGAGTCGTCGGCGTTGACGGTGCCCAGCGGTACGCCCTGCGGGTTGTTCAAGGCGAGCAACTCGTGGTGAACCCAGGAGCGGTAAAGCACCAGGTCCCAGGTCAACGGACCCGCCTCCCCGCGCGTGCCGAGTTCCAGCGTGATGGCATGTTGCGGTTCGAGGTTGTGGAACACCTCGCCGCCGTCCTCGCCTTCCTGCACGCCGATGGACTCGTCGAACGAAACCGGCTGGAAGCTGCGGCTCAGGTTCAGGTAAACCAGGGACT
Source organism: uncultured Chthoniobacterales bacterium (assembly GCA_964250695.1). Lineage (GTDB taxonomy): Bacteria > Verrucomicrobiota > Verrucomicrobiia > Chthoniobacterales > SZAS-18 > CAHJWO01. Next base: position 30,411 of record CAXUGY010000011.1, read on the forward strand.
TGTCGTTCCACTGGTAGGCCACGCCGCCCTTCGGATTGAACGCGCGGAAATGATCGTCGTGCGACTGGTCGCCAAGCGTCGCGGAACGGTAGCCGTCACGGAAAACGCGGTTGACGTAAACCGCCTGGAAACCCGCGAGCAGGGAGAACTGTTTGGTCACGTAGAACTGATCCTCCGCAAAAAGGGGCAGGTTGAGGTAGTAGGTCCGGTCCGCAAAGAGGAGCGCCCCGGTTTTCCCGTCGGGGTTGGCATAGAAGGAATCAGACTCCGGCTCGAAGGCCGGGAGCACCCCGGCGGTGAAACGGTTTTTGTGGCCAAAAACGTCGGCGTTCAACTCGAAATGCACGTCCGCCGCGTAGTCATCGGAGTAGAAACGGACCGTGCCGAGGCGGAAATCCTCCTCGTATGCGTCGCGTTGGGACTGCTGGCGATGGTTCCATTCCAGACTCGCTTGGAAGGTCCAATCCCGGCCCCGGACGGCAAAGCGGTTCATGAAGCGGTAGTAGTTCCAGCGGGTGTTCCAATCCTGCTGGATGGCCTCGGGGCCGGTCTGGCGCGGGTTGGCATCCAGGTCGTCCTTGTCGAGCGAAGCCGGGTGGTTTTGATCGAGACGACCGTAAAAAAAATAGAAGCGATTTTCCACCGCGTCGCTCAGCTGGTAACCCAGGTTGAAGGTCACCTTCTGGTAGTTTTCCTGACTGTGCTCCTGGTAACCATCCTGCACATGGCTGGAGAACGCCGCAAACAGGTCCCAGGGACCGTGGCTCAAACCGGTGGAGAGCGTCTGCTGATAATAGCCGAAGCTGCCGAACGAAGCCCCGACGCTGACCGGAGCGGCTTCCCGACCGGTCAGAGAGACGAGGTTGATGGCTCCGCCGAGGGTGACTCCGCCGTAGCGGAGAGCATCGGCCCCACGGTACACCTCCGCGTACTTGACCGATTGCAGGTCCACGTCGTAAAGAAACGCCTCGCCGTCGCCCTGATTGATCGGGATGCCGTCGATGAGGATGGTCAGTCCGATGATGTCGTCGTTGTTCTGGCCCGAGCCGCGGCTGGAAACGTGCGAATCCTCGGACCCCTGCGAGGACGAGATCACCAGACCCGGTTGGTAACGCAGGAAATCCTCCAGGTAATCTCGCCGCCCCAGCCGGTAGTCGTCGGAGCCGTACACGCTGTTCGCCGCGGGCACGGTTTGCAGCCGGGCCCTGGCTTCCTCCACGCTCGGGGAGAGCACGCTGAGGGAATCCCCGGTGACCAACACCCTTTCGGCGGTCGGACCGGAGGCATCGCTTTGTTGGGCCGAAGCTCCGCCGGGTGCAAGCCAGTGCAGGACAGCCACGCACACCCACCGAGGCAGGAAGGAACGCCGGGTGGATGTCATGAATCTGGATGGGTTCTTCACGGGACTGAGATGGGTTGCCTGCCGCGCGCGCCGCCTCGTTGCATGAAGCCATGATGCGAGGAAATGGCGTCGAAAGGAAGCGCAAAAAAGAAAGGGTGGAGAACGGATGGGGGTCTTTCCCCGCTCAACTGGAAATGACGCTCAGGCCAAACGCCGTCGGAACGACACAAAACCGCCGCCGGCACCCGAGGAAGTAGCGGAGAGTTTACCGTGGAACGACTCGCGTCAACTTGCCAGGTGGCCAGGCCGGTCGGCTGACCGTGATTCACCACGCAGTCGGCGTTCGCTTGGACAAATTTGGACCACTTCGAACGCTCACCTTTTTGGAAGCGTCGCGGAGGTCAGGACGAGGGTGCCTGGAACGCCCAAGGAAAAGCTCGCCATCGCCCGGAAAGAGGTGGAATCTCTTTCCGTTCCGTCCCCCATGGGGCACTCCGTCATTTCCATCATAGACTAGTCACCATGAAATCCCTGTCGATCCTCTTCATTGGCCTCTTGCCGTTCCAACCCCTACTTGCGCAGTCGCCGAATTACTTTGGCGCGGGCGGCACACCAAACACGCCGACCCCATCGGTTGCCCCATCGCCTGCGGCGGCGGTGCCGCCTGAGCTTGCCGCCGCCAAAACGCGCTATGATCAGGAAGTGAAACAGGCGACCGCAGCAATCAGGGCGCGTTATGCCCAGTCGCTCGAAGCCCTGAAAAAGTCCTACGGGGGGAAGGGCGACCTCGCCGCGGCCCTGGCGGTGCAGCAGGAAATCCAAAATCTTGGCGTGGCTCAGAACTCCCTGTTTTCTACTCCGAAGGAAGCCAAGGTGATCATCTGGAACCAACACAATGCCGAACACAAAAACTTTGGGGCGAAAAGTCTCAACGTCGCCCTGATCACCAACGGAAAGGAGGTGTGGCGGCAAAACGGCATCAAAATCCCGTGGCTGCCGACGGAAGACACCAAGGTCGAAGTGAGCGTACCTTATGTGCCCACCGACAAACTGCGGGTCGAGGTGACGGAATTCGTGGAACACGGAGGAGGGCTGGCCGAAATCGAATACTGGTGGGACGGACGCAACCACGCCAGGAAGCGGCCGGTGACGGTCAGCGCGGTCTGGGGCAATGATTCCAAATGCGGCGCGGCCACTTTGACCGATGGGATCACCACTTCCAAAGATGGGTCGGTGGGTTATTGGTCAATGCCGGATGCCGTGACCGGCTGGGCGGAAGTCTCTCTGAGTGTCGCCGACTGAAGCGTTTGCAGGCGGAGTACGTCGGGCGGAAGTTGCATGGCGCCAGTCATAAAATGTCACTGGTGTTCGTCATGAACATCGGGCACGATCCCACACGCACGGCCGCCGGGTGAACGCTGACTCGCGGGTAACGTGCAGCCGGACCAAGCGATCCATGGGACCGGCTCGGAGAGCCGTCAGGACCTCGGATACGAAGCCGCGGCACGGCAGTGCGCTCAATCATTTTGCGATCCGTGGTAGAGAATGCCCGGCAGATGGAGGTCGTGCTCCCTGGCACAACCCAACGCGCCTTGGTATCCGGCATCGGCGTGACGCATGACCCCGGTGGCCGGGTCGTTCCAGAGGACCCGGGCGATGCGTCGCGCCGCGTCCGCCGTGCCGTCGCAACAAATCACCATCCCGGAATGTTGCGAGAAGCCCATGCCAACCCCGCCCCCGTGGTGGAGCGACACCCAGGTGGCACCGGAGGCGGTGTTGAGCAACGCATTGAGCAGCGGCCAGTCGGACACGGCGTCCGAACCGTCGCGCATGGCCTCCGTCTCACGGTTGGGCGAGGCGACCGACCCGGAATCGAGATGGTCGCGGCCGATGACGACCGGCGCTTTCAGTTCGCCGCTGGCTACCATCTCGTTGAACGCCAACCCGAGGCGGTGCCGGTCCCCGAGGCCGACCCAGCAGATGCGGGCCGGGAGCCCTTGAAAAGCGATGCGCTCACGGGCCATGTCCAGCCACCGGTGCAGATGGGCATCCCCGGGCAACAACTCCTTGACCTTGGCGTCGGTGCGGTAAATGTCCTCGGGGTCGCCCGAGAGCGCCACCCAGCGAAACGGACCCACCCCCCGGCAGAAAAGCGGGCGAATGTAGGCCGGGACAAAACCGGGAAAAGCGAACGCATCCTGTAGGCCCTCATCCTTGGCGACCTGACGGATGTTGTTGCCGTAATCGAAGGTCGGCACTCCGGCCTTCCAGAAAGCGGCCAGCGCTTCCACGTGCTCGCGCATCGAGAGGCGGGCGGCCCGTTCCACCGATTTTGGATCACTCTGACGCTGCTCCCGCCATTGGGTCAGCGTCCAGCCCTTGGGCAGATAACCGTTGATCGGGTCATGGGCCGAGGTTTGGTCCGTGACCATGTCCGGACGCACGCCGCGCCGCAGCAACTCGGGTAGCACCTCCGCCGCGTTGCCCAGCAGGCCGACGGATCGGGCCACGCCCGCCTTCGTCCAGGTTTCGATCATCGCCAGCGCTTCGTCGAGGGTCTCGGCTTTCGCATCGACGTAGCGGGTGCGGAGCCGGAAGTCGATGCTGGCCGGGTTGCACTCCACGGCGAGGCAACACGCCCCGGCCATGACGGCGGCCAGCGGCTGCGCTCCGCCCATGCCGCCCAGACCGGCGGTGAGAATCCACCTTCCCCGGAGGTCATTGCCGTAATGCTGCCGTCCGGCCTCGACGAAAGTCTCGTAAGTGCCCTGGACGATGCCTTGCGTGCCGATGTAAATCCACGACCCGGCGGTCATCTGGCCGTACATGGCGAGCCCCTTGCGGTCCAACTCGTTGAAATGGTCCCAGGTCGCCCAGTGCGGCACGAGGTTGGAATTGGCGATCAGCACGCGCGGCGCATCCGCGTGCGTGCGGAAGACGCCGACCGGTTTGCCGGACTGGACCAGTAGAGTTTCGTCGTCTTCGAGTTTTTTGAGGGCGGCGACGATGGCGTCGAAATCTTTCCACGTCCGCGCCGCGCGACCGATCCCGCCATAAACGACCAACTCGTGCGGGTTCTCGGCCACGTCCGGGTCGAGGTTGTTCATGAGCATCCGCAACGGGGCTTCCGTCAGCCAGCTTTTGGCATTTAATCTGGAGCCGCGAGGGGCGCGGACTTCGCGGGCGTCGAAACGTGCATGAGTCATAGGGAAATTTCTCCTGCCTCCAGGGCGTACATGATCCGCTCGGTTTGCTCCAGCATCGTTTTTATTCTCATCCTCGAGACGGTAGATGAGTTCCCCGGCACGAAAACGCAAAAGAATAAACTTTTTTCTTGTCTGCAAATATAATTCCTGAAAATCTCGCCGCTGCTCCAGTCTTTATCGCGCCGGCAGGGAATCAGTACGGGCCTCAGAGGATTGCGATGGACCAGGAATACCGGGCTTCTTCATTGGAAGTCAGGCCACTCAACCGCAGTCCATTGCTCACAATCAAAAACCACTTCACCCATCATGAAATCAACCCGGCTATCAACCAACAAGTTGGACCTGCGTCTGGCAGCCTACGCGGCGGCTGGCGTCGCCCTGGCGGCTCCGGCGATCACGCCCAGCGCCCAGGCGGACATCGTGTACAGCGGCCCGCTGAATCTGGCCGTGCCGAACACCCTCAACGGCATTTACCTCGATCTTGCCACCGGCGCGACATCCACGTCGTTTTTCAGCGGCTACGATATCAATCCCTACGGAACCGACACCAACGGCCTCGTCTTCCTCGGAGCAATAGGCGCCGGCTTCTTCGCACCCACGACCGCTAGCCCGGCTTCGGCCCTGCTCCCTGGTACGTCCATCGGTCCGGCCGACGTGTTCACCACCGCCTTCTCGGGGGTGAACTTCCATGTGACCGGCACCGAGTTCTTCGGCCTCCAATTCGTCAACTCCAACACGGGCGGGACCGACTACGGCTGGATCCAATTCCAGACGACGGCAGCCACCGGCTTTCCGGCGACGATCCTCGGCTACGCCTACAACAACGTGGCGGGGGGTGCCATCCTCGCGGGTCAGACCACGGCGGTGCCCGAGCCGGGCACCACGGCGGCCCTGGGCTTCGGCGCGCTGAGCCTCGGCGCGGCAGGTGTCCGCCGCTGGCGCAAGGCCCGACAGGCCGTCGCCTGATCCACCCCGAAGCGGGTTGCATCCGTTGCGAACGATTTACCGAAACCCGTGCCGACGCTTCGATCCTCGTTCCCAAACTCTGTTGGGAACGTCTGCTTCGGCGCAACTCCGTGAAACTCTGTTCCCGTTAAGACGCTCGGATGAAGATCTGGGCCTATAGGGCAGCAGGTCAGTGATTTTGGCGTTTAATTTGGACCCGCGAGGGGCGCGGACTTCGCGGGCGTCAAAACGTGAATGGGTCATAAGAAAGTTTCTCCTGCCTTCAGGTCATCTGCGATCCGCTCGATCTGCTCCAGAATCGTTTTCAGAGGCGTGCGAATCGCCCCGGCTTTGGCGGGCTCATAAACGAACGGCGGCGTCTCGGCTGCCAGATAAGTGGACTGGGCGAGTTCCATCTGGATGGCGTGAACTCCGTTTGCGGGCTGTCCGTAATGGCGCGTGGTCCAGCCGCCTTTGAAGCGACCGTTCAGGACGCTGGTGTAAGCGGTGGCAGCACCCGCCGCGCTGACGGCCGCTGATTCAATCACGGGTGAGCAGGTTCGACCGCCATCGGTGCCGATGTTGAAGTCCGGCAGCCGACCCTCGAACAGGAACGGGATCTGCGAACGGATCGAATGGCAATCATAGAGGGCGGCTACACCGTGCCGTGCTTTGACCCGCTCGATCTCGGCGGACAACGCCGCATGGTAGGGCGCGTGAAATGCCGCCAGCCGGGCGGCGATATCCCCTGGCGTGGGTTCCTGCCCCTCGCGCCAGATGGGTTTGCCGTCGAAGTCGGTGGTGGAAATTAAATCCGTGGTGTTCCGGCCCGGATAGAGGCTCGTACCGGCCGGATCGCGGTTGGCGTCGATGACGTAGCGATGAAAGGTGGCGCGCACCGTCGTCGCGTCGGGGAGCAGGCCCGCGTAGAGCGTGTGGAGGTGCCAGTCGGTGTCCGCGAGGAGACGCCCGTTCTCGTTGAGGCGTTCCCGGATGGCGGCCGGCACCTCGGTGCCCGCGTGCGGGAAGGCCAGAATCACCGGCGAGGTGCCGCGTTGGACTTCGAATACATTCATGTCCAGGCTTCCAGAACGGGCAGGATTCCGGGCGGCACCGCGGCATTGAGCGCCCCGGATTCGACGAGGCCCGCCGCCGCCGCCAGGTCCGGTGCCATGTAACGGTCTTCTTCCAATGTCGGCACGACGGCACGGATCGCCGCCAGCACGCCTTGCAACGGCGGACTGGTGGTCAGCGGCGCGCGCAACTCCACGCCTTGCGCCGCCGTCAACGCTTCGATCCCGATGATGCCGAAAAGATTTTCGGTCATGGCCAGGAGTCGGCGCGCCCCGTGGCAGGCCATGGACACGTGATCTTCCTGGTTGGCGGAGGTCGGCGTGGAATCGACCGACGCCGGATGCGACATCTGCTTGTTCTCGCTCATCAACGCGGCGGAAGTAACCTCCGCGATCATCAGGCCGGAGTTGAGTCCCGGGTTCCTCGTCAGGAAAGGGGGCAGGCCGTGACTCATGGCGGCATCGACGAGCAGGGCGACCCGCCGCTGGGCAATGGCCCCGACCTCGCAGATGGCCAGGGCGATCTGGTCGGCCGCCAGCGCCACGGGTTCCGCGTGAAAATTGCCGCCCGAAACGACCGACCAGTCGGAGAGCACCAGCGGGTTGTCGGTCACGGCGTTGGCCTCGATTTCGAGCACGCGCGCCACCGAGCGCAGGAGATCGAGACACGCGCCGTTGACCTGCGACTGACAGCGGATGCAGTACGGGTCCTGCACGCGGGTATCCCCTTGAAGGTGGCTCTCGCGGATAACCGAACCCTCCAAGAGTCGGCGCAAGGCCGCGGCCGTGTCGATTTGTCCCTGGTGCCCGCGCAACGCATGGATTTCCGCCCGGAACGGAGCGGGCGAACCCATCGCGGCATCGGTGGAGAGCGCGCCGGTGATCAAGGCCGCCTGCGTGGCCCGATGGGCGCGAAACAGCCCGGCCAGCGCCAGGGCCGTCGAGACCTGCGTGCCGTTGATGAGCGCCAACCCTTCCTTGGCGGCAAACACCACCGGCTTCAGCCCGGCCTTGGCCATCGCCGCGCCGCCACCCAGGCGTTCACCGGCGAAGACCGCTTCGCCGTGGCCCATCATCACCGCGCTCAGGTGCGCCAGCGGTGCGAGGTCGCCGGAAGCGCCCACCGAGCCTTTCTCGGGGATGACCGGGATGACGCCGCGTGCCAACATCGCCTCGATGAGCCGGACGATCTCCAGCCTCACGCCGGAAGCGCCTCGTCCCAGGGAAATGAGCTTCAGCGTCATGATCAGACGCACGATGTTTTCCGGCAACGGCGTACCGACACCGCAGCAATGGGAAAGGATGAGGTTGCGTTGCAGGGTGGCGACATCCGCCACTCCGATCCGGATGCTCGCCAGTTTACCGAAGCCCGTGTTGACGCCGTAGACCGGTTCCTCACCCGCCGCGATTTCGGCGACGCGCCCGGCCGCCTTTTCGATGAGGCCGTCGCAAGAAGGATCGAGCCGGGCGGGCGCGCCGGTCCGGCACACCGTTTCCAGCACGGAAAGAGGGACGGAACCCGGTTGCAGGATGAAGTTCATGGTTTGACGACCACTCCTTGATAAACGCGCTGGTGCAAAGGATTAGAACCGATGCGGTACACGAGTTCGGCCGGTTGTTCAACGTCCCAAAGAGCCAGGTCAGCCGACTTGCCGACTTCCAGGGTGCCGGTTTCACCCGGGAGGCCCAGGGCGCGCGCCGCCTCCCGCGTTGTCCCGGCGAGACATTCCGCGACCGTCAGGCCGAAGAGCGTCGCGGCCAGATTCATGGCCAGCAGGAGCGAGGTCAGGGGCGAGGTCCCCGGGTTGCAATCCGTGGCGACCGCCAGGGGAACGCCCGCAGCCCGCAACGCCGCGACGGGTGGCGGTTGCTTCTCGCGCAACGTGTAGAAGGCGCCCGGCAGCAGGACCGCGACCGTCCCGGCACGGGCGAGCGCCCGGCAACCCTCGGCGTCCAGGTACTCCAGGTGATCGGCGGAGAGCGCACCGTAAGAAGCGGCCAGCGCCGCGCCGCCGAGGTGGGAAAGTTGCTCGGCGTGCAGTTTCACCGGGAGGCCCAGCGCGCGGGCGTGGTCGAACACGCGCCGGATCTCGTCCGGCGAGAAGGCGATCCCCTCGCAAAAGCCATCCACGGCGTCTACCAACCCTTGCGCGTGCGCCTGGTCGAGACCCGGCAGCACCACTTCGGCGAGGTAAGCGTCACGGTCGCGCGCGTATTCCGGCGGGATCGTATGGGCGGCGAGGTAGCTCGTGCGGACCCGGACCCGCCGCAGGGTTTCGAGCCGACGGGCGACCCGCAGCATTTTCAACTCCCCTTCGATGGTCAAGCCGTAACCCGATTTGATCTCGACGGTGCCGGCCCCTCCGGCCAGCAACTCGTCCAGACGCGGCAGGGCCGCCGCCGTCAGTTCATCCGCATCCAGTGCGTTGGTCGCTCGCACCGTGGAAAGGATGCCCCCGCCCTCCCGGGCGATTTGCTCGTAGGTCGCGCCGTCCAGACGCCGCTCGAACTCCCGTGCCCGGTTACCGCCGAAAACGAGGTGCGTGTGACAATCGATGAGCGCCGGGGTGAGCAACCGCCCGCCGCAATCGAAGGTTTCCATGTCGCCGCCGACCGGTGGACCCCACTCCTTTTGCGGTCCTGCGAAAATAATCCTCCCTTCGCGCACCACGATCATCCCATCATCCACCGGTTCGGGCCCGGGCGCGTTTTCGCCCAGGGTCAGGAGGCGGGCGTTGCGCCACGCTTTCGTTTTCATCATGGCTCGCCAGTCGGTCCCGGCGGGCTAGGATAACGGGAAATCCCATGCAAGTCGCGCCTGAACATTCGCTTTCGTTATGGTTGGAAGCCGCCCTGGTGTCCGGGCAGTGGTTGGAAAACGTGCGTCTGTCCGTCGTGGACGGCGTCGTGGCGGGCATCGAGTCCGACGCGGCACCCCGCGCCGGCGAAGAGCGGTGTTCGGTCGGCATCCCCGGTCTGGCCAATTTGCACAGCCACGCTTTTCAGCGCGGGATGTCGGGGCTGGCCGAAACGCGCGGTCCGACGGCGGACAGCTTCTGGACGTGGCGCGAGATCATGTACCATTTCCTGGACCGCCTGACGCCCGACGACCTGGAAGCCATCACGGCGCAGGCCTACGTCGAGATGCTCGAAAGCGGCTTCACGCGCGTCGGCGAATTTCACTACGTCCACCACGGTTGCGACGGCACGCCCTACGCCAATCCCGGCGAACTGGCCGAGCGGATTTGCAGCGCGGCGGCCGATACCGGGATCAACCTCACCCTGCTGCCTTCGTTCTACGCCCACGCCAATTTCGGGGGGCTGCCACCCACGACAGGGCAACGCCGCTTCGTCACGTCTCCCGATCAATTCGGCAGGCTGTTCGAGCACGCCGCCCGGTCGGCGCGGCTCCTTCCAGGGGCGACGGTCGGAGTCGCGCCGCACAGTTTACGCGCCGTCACGCCCGACGAGTTGAGGCAAATCATCGCGCTGCGCCCAGCTGGCCCGATCCACATCCACGTCGCCGAGCAAATGCAGGAAGTCGCGGACTGCGTGGCGGCGACGGGACGGCGACCGGTCGAATTCCTGCTGGAAAACCTGCCGGTCGATGACCGCTGGTGTCTCATCCACGCCACGCACCTGACGCCCGGCGAAATCACGGGCCTTGCCGGGAGCGGGGCGACGGTCGGCCTCTGCCCCATCACGGAAGCCAACCTCGGTGACGGCATTTTCCCGGCGGTCTCGTTCGTGGCCCAGGGCGGACGTTTCGGCGTCGGCACGGATTCCAACGTGAACATCGGTGCGGCGGCGGAACTCTGCCTGTTGGAATATTCCCAGCGTCTGGCGAGCCGTGGGCGAAACGTCCTCGTCAGGGAAAATGGGGCTTCGAGTGGCCGGAGTCTCTTTGAAATGGCGTTGGCTGGCGGAAATCGCGCTTTAAACAGCGGCGCGGGAAACCTGGCGCCGGGCACTCCCGCCGACATCGTCACGTTGGCCTGCGATTACCGGGCGCTTTCGGTCCGCGAACGAGGAGACGCGGTGCTCGACCGGCTGATCTTCGGCGGTCGGCGCGAGGTCGTGGACCGCGTTTGGGTCCGCGGAAAATGCGTCGTGGCGGGCGGGCGCCACCTTCGCAGCGAAGCGGTACAGGGTCGTTTTAGAAAGACCTTGCGGCGGCTGTTGTCGGTCTGATGCCACCTCCGGTATGGCGGCGTTGCACCAACGGGGAGACTTCCCAGCCGGGAAAAGCGGTCCCCTGTTTGCCCCTCACCCGCGCTGGCGATGCAGCGCCGGATCAATGGCCGCCGCCATCCGCTCCGCGCCGGGCAGGCGGTCTACCCCCAGGAATTCCACCAGCCGCGCGATGATCGGCGCCGGGTCCCCCATCAGCGCCGGATAACTCACTTCGACGTGCTCCATGTAAGGAGTCTGGGTGAGCCATTGGAGCGTCTCGTCGCGGTGCGCGCGCAATCCCCGCGCCAACTGCTCCGCGTCGAGCGCCGCGCCCCGGGTGCCCAGACGCTCGGTCATATCGTGCTGCGAGGAGGCGACCTGCTCGATGGGACGCACCATGAAGATCACCTGGTAGCGGTGCCGCGCCGGCAGTTTGGGCAGCAGCATGGAAATACACTTGATGGCCTTGCCGTTGACGGTCTCGTCGTCGAGGATTTCCGGTCGGGCCGCCACCTGCTTGATCGCTTCCCATTCGTAGTAGCCGCGCGGGTTGTCCACGTCGGCGGTGCGCTCGCCGTCCGTCATCGGCTCCAGGCCCCCGGCTTGCAGGAGCTGCATCATCAGGGACGTGCCCGAGCGCGGCAGACCGGAGACCAGCACGAACGTCTTGCCCGACCACTCCGCCTTGGGCTGCGGATCGGGCCGCTCCCGCAGCAAAATCCGGTGGCGTTCCTCCTGGCTGGGGATCTCCGGCAGATCGAAGCGGGTTTCACGCCGGGTGTCGGTCTCCCGTTCGCCGGTCCCTCGACGCAGGCGCGACCGACGCGCTTCTTCCTTGTGGAAGCGCGCCTTGTCTTCTCCCCCGGGCAGCGCCCCGTAGAGCGCCCCCAGGTAGCGGTGCGCCTTGAAGAATCTGGGCCGGAAACGCAACGCCGTCTCGAACGCCACCCGCGCACGGTCCAGATCTCCGGCTCGCGCCAACGCCATCCCCAGGTTGAAATGGGCTTGCGGCAGCCGGTGCAGCAGGCTGACGGCACGCATCGCCGCGTCGGCGGTTTTACCCATGTCGTCCTGCCGCAGGTAAACGTTGGAAAGACCCTGGTGAGCAAAAGCGTCTTCCGGGTCGAGGCTCACGGCCTGCTCGTAGGCGTGCCGGGCATCTTCCCAGCGCCCCAGTTGCTCGTAGGTGTTGCCCAGATGGGTGTGGATGCGGGCATCCTGCGGATTCAACTCGCTCGCGGTCCGCAAACCCTCCAACCCCGCCGACTGCTCCCCCAACGCCAGCTTGAGCCGGGACCATTGGACCTGCAGGCCGGGATTTTGCACTTCGCCGAAGCGGTAGGCGGCGGCCAGCAGCCGCTCGGCCTGGCGCAGGTAGCCTGCCTGAAAGTAGGCGGTGGCCAGTTGCGCCAGGAACCGGTCTTCCCACGGCCGCCGCCGGGTAATGTCCTCCAGCAGCGGCAGCGCTTGGTCCGGCTGGCCCTTCCACAGCAGCGTGCGCGCAACGTTGTATTTGGCCTCGATCTCGGCGCTCTCCGCCTGCTTCTCCTGGTCGGCGCCGGGGTCCTCGATGTAGCCGAGCGCGGCGAACTGCTGCATGAGTTCCGCGGCCTGGTCCCGGTCGATGCCCGCGTCCGCCGCGTGGACCCCGGCGTCGCCCGGCACCGCGTCCCAGCTCGGGATGGTTTCCACCGGGGGAAGGGTCTCGAAAGCTTCGAGCAGCGGGCGGCCATCCATGTCCTGGCCAATCGGCAGACCGAAGAGCGAGAGCACCGTGGGCGCGAGGTCGATCAGGCTGGCGCCGTAGATGCGTTCGTCCTGCTTGATGCCCTCGCCCGCCATGACGAAGATGCCGTACTGCCGGTGCCAGGCGGCGGGTCCGGCGGGCTCTCGCGGGGTGATGCGCGGTCGCTGCGGGCCGCTCTCGAAACCGTGGTCCGAGCACAGGATCACCGTGGTTTCCGGTCCGGCGAGCTGGAGCAGCCGGGCCAGCATCAGGTCATGGAAACGGTAGGCGCCCCGGATCACGTCGCGGTACCGCTCGAAGTCCGCTTCCTTCACCCAGGGCAGCCGGGGCGGGTGGTAGGCCATGAACGCGTGCGAGAAGTGGTCGATGCCGTCGTAGTACACCGCCATGAAGTCCCACGGCTCGCATTCCATGATGGCCGTGGCGACGGCGTGGACCGTGGCGTTGTCGCTCAGGATCTTGGCGAAGGACCCGAGCGACTGATCCTGCTGCTGGTCGATCCCGGCCGCCTGCGGAATGAAGGGCAGAATGTGCGCCTCGGTCAACTCGGAGGGGAACACCTTGAAGCGAGCCAGCGAGGCCGCCAAGTCCGGCGGGTGTACGCTGCCGGGCGGCACCTGCCAGCCCTTCTCCGGGTCGAACCGGGTGCCTCCGAACGCGTTGGTGACCACGACGCCGTCAATCGGCTCGGCCGGATGGCTGGCCCACCAGCCCACCACGTTGCTCTTGAGGCCGCTCTGGGTGAGCATGTTCCACAAGGCTTTGGTCTTGCGCGACGTGCTGGTGTAAGGCCGCGCGCCGCCGTTGACCGGGTCGGGCTCGATGAAGCCGTGGATGCCGTGCTTGTCGGCGAACTTGCCCGTGGCCACCGAGTTCCAGAGCATCGGCGAGAGCACCGGCTGGAGGGTGGCCAGGTTGCCCATGACGCCGCGGTTGATGAAGCCGTCCAGCGTGGGCAGCACGCCCTCTTCCAGCAGCGGGTTGATGTGCTCCCAGTCCGCGCCGTCCCAGCCGACGAGCAGCACTTTGCGCCTCGCAGAGGATTGCCTCATGGATTCGGGGGGGTGGCCGCCGGGCGGGTTGACGCCAGCGCCCGGCGCGACAGGTTCGCCGCGCCGGGAGGTGGCCGATGATCCACCGGGGCCGGAACGAAGCTCAGCCTTCGCTTGGCAGAGCGGCCGAACGGGCCCGGCGCTGACGCCAGGCCAGCAGGCCCGCGCCGCCCGCCGCCAGCAAGGCGAGGGACCCCGGCTCGGGCACCTGGGTCTGGCCTGCGGTGATCCGTTCCCCCGCCGTGGTGTACGCGTAGGAGTTCAGCGTCAAGGCACTGCCGACTTCGTAACCGGCGGTCGTGAGGTCGATCCAGCCGTATTCCTGACCGGCGCTGTCGGTAAATTTAAAGCCGATGTACCCCCGGCCGGCGGTTCTCCAGGGGGGACCCGAATAGGCTCCGAAAGCCAGGGTGCCGAAAGCTTTGGCGGCGAACGGGCCGTCGGCGATGTTGGCCCCCAGGCTCAATCGGGAAGGATAGGCGAAAGGAAAGCCCGAGCTGTTCGCAACGGAGAAGCCGATGAACTGCGAGCCCTTCTTCATGCCGAGCCCCGCCGCGCCAAATCCGTAGCTGCTGACGAGGTTGTTGAGCGAGAAACTGTGTCCCTCCGGCAGGGCGAAAACGGCGCCAACAAATCCTCCGGGCGTGGCGCTGATGACTTGATTGACATCGATCACGGTGATCGCGGCTTCCACTGAACCGGCGCAGCCAAGCGCGGTGGCCGCGCCCGCCGTGGTGTAGGCGAGCCAACGGGAAGTGGAGATCGGCAGTTCGGTTTTCCGGCGTTTGTTATTCGTTTCCATGGGGTGAGCGCGTCTATCCATCAATGGGTTTCTCGTAAATATTGATCCTAGTTTTGCCGTTTCGTCGCGGCAGCACCTCTGCGCCACGATGGCTTACTATATGAACAGTTTTTTCCGATGAACATTTCAAGAAAAGTTCAACTTTTCTCGTGACCACGTCGCCGGGCAGTCAAACGCTTCGCCGCCCGCTCCGAATCGCGAGGTGACGGCAACCAGAACCGTGACTCCCTTTCTTTCCTGCAACGGTAGCGCACACCACGGGAAGGCCGCCGTCGGAGCGGTCATCCGGCAAGGTTCGTCCTGGTAAAGCGGTTCTCTGCCGGAAAGAATAAATGCCCTTGCATGCTGGGTGTGATCAATGCACCATCGCGCACTTTGCGGTCGCACAGGAATACCGAAGGCAAGCAACAGCGCAAAGATTAAAAAACCCCTTGCCCGAGACGGGCACATGGGTTGAGAACCGTTCAACACAGAAAACCAACGACAGAAATCATGATGAAATCAAACAAAGTATCACTGGCCGCCAAGGTGGCTCTATACACCGTCGGCGCCGCCGCTCTCACGGGAGAGGCGACCACCGCACACTCCGCGATCATCTACGCTGACCCGGCGGACATCACGGTGCCCAACAACATCGGCGGCGTCTACCTCAACCTGACGACAGGACAGGCGTCCACCTCCTCGATCCCGGGCTACGATTTGAATCCCTTCGCGGTCACGGCCGGGATGTCGTTCCTCACGCCGATGGACGGAGGGGGAGTCTTGGCCAACACAGCCAGCCCCTCCGGCCAGGCCGTGGCCCTCGCCGCCGGCGCGCTGATTGGAGCCGATTCACCCTACCGGGTCGGTGCCGCCATCGCCTCGAACTTCCGGGTGACGGGCACGGAATTCCTCGGACTGCGTTTTGTCAACGATACCACCGGTGCCATCAACTACGGCTGGGTCGAGTTCACCACCACTGGCGACACCGGTTTTCCGGCGACGATCAACCGCTTCGCCTACGAGAACACCGGGGCCTCCATCCTCGCGGGGCAGTCCGCGGCGGTGCCGGAACCGGGGACCGTCGCCGCGCTGGGTGCCTTCGGCGTTGGCGCGGCCGGACTGCGCGCCTGGCGCCGCCGCAAAAAGGCGGTTTGACCCGGCCCGACCCTTCCGTTCCGTGGTTCCCGACCCATCGCTATCCACTCTGCCCGCGAACACCGCCCTGCGCCCGCTCCGAATCGCGGGGTGATGGCAACCGGAACCACGGCTCCCTTTCACCCAGCAGGGCGGGCCGCCGGTCCCCTTGTCAGCGGGGCCGGATCGGGAGCGAGCCGTGCGATCAATGCGATAAAATCGGGCCGGTCGCGGAGCGGGTCCCAGACCGGGTTCAGCTTCAGGTCGCCGTAGGTGGGTTGCGCCGGTAAATTCATCCCTGCGGGCTGTCCGAGCCGCTCGCCGATCACCCGGCAGGCGAGTTCCGGTTGCTCCGTCCAGGCGTACACCACCGCCAGGTTCATGGCGACCACGGGCGCGCCGGTGGACATGGTTTCCGACGACCATCGTTCTCCCGCGCGTTGGGCCTCGCGCAGGGCAAGCTCCCGGTTTCCGAGACCGGCGTCGATCATCGCAAGCAGACCGAGCATCCTGCCGTCGGCGGCGTTCGCCTGGACCACTTTTTCCACCTCGGCGCGCGCCACCAGAAAGGCCGCCCGCGCACCGGGCTGGTCTCCGTGCATCCGCGCCGCGAGCGCTTCGAACCACGCCTTGGGATAAGAAGCGCCGTCGATCAAAAACATCGCCCGGTCGGTGGCGGCGAGCGCTTGCGCCACCTTGGCGGGGTCGCGCGCGCCGAACGCCTGGATGAGATGGTACGTCCCCGCCGCGTCCACGCCGGGCTGCTGGCGGCTGATTTCGTCGAGGGCGGCCCCGAACCGGTTCACGTCCGCGCGTTGTTCCAGCGTGACCAACTCGCGGAAGAGCCGGTACGTGGCGGCCTCGCGTTCCGGCAGGATGGCGATCAGTCGATCAAGCTGGAACCTGGACTCGTCGTAGCGGCGCAGGAGACGGTAGGTGTTGGCCAAGGTAAAGCGGCTGATCTTCTCGCGCGGTTCCAGCCGCACGGCCCTTTCCAGGTGCAAAATGGCCTCCTCCCAATGGTTCGTCCGCCGGGCGATTTCGCCTGCCAACTCTTCGACCCTGGCGTCGTTCGGCAGCGTTTCCCGCGCCTGCTCGACCTCGATGCGCGCCTGCTCGTTTTCCAGGCCGGTGCGCAGGAAATGCGTGGCCTGGGCAAGGTGCAACTCGCCGGACTCGGACTGCAACCGTCGCGCCTGGGCGAGGGCGGCGTCCGCCTTTCCACGGTGGTCAATCGCGGGTTGGTCCGGTGGAGCGGAGTAGCGGTAGTGGTAGAGGTTATCCTGCAAGGTGGCCAATTCGCAGTAGGCGAGCGCAAAATTCGGGTCGCGCGCAATGGCCTCTTCCAACAAAGGGACCACGCTCGCATAATGCCGGTACGCTTCCGATTGGGTGTTGAAGACCGCGCGTTCGCCCTCCCTGGCGCGGAGATAGAGATCATAGGCGGCCAGATCGCGCGTCGCCGGCCGGCCGATGTCTTCCTTCTCCCGGAGGGTCACCCTGGCGCCGAGCCGGGCCGCCACGGCGCGCGCGATTTCTCCTTCCACCGCGAACAAGTCCGCGAGCGACCGGTCGTATTGGAGCGTCCAGGGCGGACCCGGGCGGTTCATGTCCGTGAGGGAAACCTTGATGAGCACCCTCGAGCCGCCGCGCTGCACGCTTCCTCCCAGCAGGTAACGCACACCCAGTTCCCGGCCGATTTTTAACGCGTCGCGGCGTTTCGGATCGTAGGAGCGCGCACTCTCCGCACCGACGACGTTCAGGTCGGCAATGTGGACCAGGTCAGCAATGATCCCATCCCTCGCCCCCGAGGAAAAAAGACGATCCGCCGCGTCGGCGTGGAGATCGTCGAAGGGCAGGACCGCCAGGGATCGGCCCGTCGGCGAAGTCCGTGCGGCGGGCCACCACCACCACCACCACGCGAAAATTCCGCTGATTGTCAGGATGACCGCGGCGACGCCTGCCAGCAGATGGAGACGCGGACGCCGCTGGCAGCGGCAGAGCGCATCGTGCAACTCACCGGCGGTTTGAGGTCTTGCTTCCGGGGCGACCGCCAGCATGGAGCCAAGCAGCTTCACGCAATCCGGTGGGACGCGGGCCGCTTTGAGTTGGCCGACCGGCAGCACCGACGGACCGGGGCGGTGCCGGGCCCTGATCTCCGACAGCGTGCCGTCGCGCAAGGGCAGGTGGCCGGTCAGCAGATACCAGAGGGTCACCCCCAGAGAGTAAATGTCCGAACGCGTGTCGATCCGCCCGTGCGGATCATGGACGAACTGCTCCGGGCTGGCAAAGGCCGGGGTGCCCGCGAAACCCTCGTGGTCGGCGCTGGCCGGCGTCACTCCTTCGTCGTCGGCCACGGCCCGGGCCAGACCGAAGTCGATGACCTTGACGGTGAACAGGTCAGCGCCGCCCGGGCTTTTGACCGCTGCCAGCATGATGTTGGACGGCTTGAGATCCCGGTGTACCATCGCGCAGGCTTCGGCTGCGGACAGGGCGCGGGTCACCTGGAGCGCGACCTCCAACGCCGTCGCCACCGGCAACGGCCCCACGCGCCGCACGCGTTCTTCCAGGGTTTCGCCTTCGACCAGTTCCATGGCGTAGAAGCACTCGCCGTCCTGCTCGCCGTAGTGAAAGACGCTCGCCACGTTGGGATGGCGCAGACGGGCGGCCGCCCGCGCCTCGCGCAAAAAGCGGACGCGCACTTCCGGGCGTGCCGCGAGGTCTTGCCGGATGATCTTCAAGGCGACGGCGGTGTGCAGGACGGTATCCTGCGCCCGGTAGGTGTTGCCCATGGCGCCGGAACCGAGTTCCAGCGGGCAGCCATCGGGTCCGGCGAGGATCTCGAAATGTCCGTAACGCCACGGTTGTCCCCCGGACGGCGGCTGCTCACCGTCCGGACCCGCCTGGGCAGCGCCGTCTTCCGGTGCAAAGACGAATTCCACCAGACAACGCAAGCACTCACCGCCGGGACCGGGATCAATCATCGGCAGGCGACAGGATGCGCACACGCCCGGTTCGACGGACTCCCGCGCCGACGCCGACCCAGCGTCCCCTGCCCGAGAGATTTTGTCGGCTGGCGGGTCGGCATCCATGAGTGACGGCGAGAGGGTCAGACCACGTTTTGCCTCAGGTTTTCAGCAGATGATAGATGTAAGCCATTTCCTCATCGACTTCTTTGGAGGTGGAAACCGTGCGCGCCACTTCCGTGCGCAGGATGTCCCGGAACCGTCGTCGCAGGCGATGCAACGTGGTCCGCAGGTTTTCGACGGACATTTCGAGCCGTGCGGCGACGGTTTCCGCCGATGGCGGGGTCTCGCCGCCGCCGACGAGCAACGGCTTGATCGCCTGAAACCATGGCGCTTTGCCTTCGGCGTCGAGCGCGGTTTCCAGGTGGAGCCACGCCTGTGCCACCAGCGCGCTCGCCCACAACCGGTCGTAGGACCCGGCGGCCCCGTGCTCGCCGACCGAAATCCGCGCCACCCTCGCCTCGACGCCGGGGTCGTCCATGGAAACGATTTTCTGGCCGCCGCCGCGTTTGAGGGTTTGACCGCGAGCCAGGTCGTTGGCCAGGAAATGTTCGAGCGCGTGGAGCAGAAAGGTCCGCAACCGGCCTTTTTCGCGTTGGACGCGGCTCAGGGTGTTCTCCGCGAGCAGGTGCGCGAAAAACCCCTGCACGAGGTCCTGCGCATCCGTGGGCGCATAGCCACGCCGCCGCAGAAACGTGTAGAGCGGCGGCCAGTAATCCTGACAAAAACTCGCCAGGGCAGCCTGGCCCGCTTCCGGTGACCGATCTTGGGCGGCGTGCAAGACGACCGTCCAATGGGTCGTTCGGAACGGACTGCCTCCCCCTCTCAGCGTGCCGCGGATCGCCTTCACCCGTTCATCATGTCTCAAAGCGCGTGAATTGACAAAACCTTCCAGGCCGGGGACCCGATCCGCCTTTCTTGCACTTTGCCCGCGTTCAACCAGCTTTCTTCCTTTTTCGCTTGCCCGTGGGCCGGTTTCCGTCCAGCCTGCGGCCAGTTCTTTGCCAGAATGTTGCCGTTCCCGCGCCATTTCGCGGAAAACGGTCGAAATCGAACAGCGGATGCAGGGAAGGCCGTGAGAACCGGCCACAGTTGCGCTGCGGTATCGAGTCACGAACCTCCATTTTCCGGGAACCCGCACGTTTCCGGGAGAACAAAGCCAATCTTGCCGCGAGGCAGGGTGAAGGCGGAGGCCAGGCGGAAATCGTTTCGGTCCACTCCCGTTTCCACGGGTGGATGGCCGACGGTTTCCACAAACTCGGAGTCCGAACATCTCGCCGCCGTTCACTCATGCGGTTTCCAGGTCCATCCCGGACTTGAGCCGTCCAAACTTCATCGCAGAAATGAAGCGTGAGAGCGGAGCTTTGCCCTGATCCCGGAGAAATCCTCTCCCCGTTGCGGCAAGGTACGCCTGCTCTTGCCTCGTAACGCATTCAGCCAATCCAAGAGCAGAAAATGAAAACTCCTCTGGCGCTCCTCGCAGCGCTTTGTCCCCTCGTCGTCGCGTCGACCGTCCACGCGCAACTCACGGCCGTCGATCCCTCGTATCGGGCCACCCCATCCATCACCCACACCAACGCGGACAGCATCGTCAGCTACGATTGGGGTTCCGACGGCAGCGTTTATTACCAGACCTCCGCCAACTACATGTTCGGCGGGTTGTACCGGAACAGCGGCGGCACGTCGTCGCAGGTGGTCGCCGGTTCGACCTCTTCTTTTTCCGGGGCGAGCGTCGTGGCCAGCGGTCAGAACGTCTATTACAACAACAGCGACTTCTCCGGCAACCAGTTCATCTACAAATACGGGCCGGTGGGTGGAACCCCGGCGGCGACGCCAATCTCGACGACGCCCAATTACGGCCTGTACCAGAACCAGGGCCGGTTGTTCATCACGGGCGCGCCCGGTTTCGGCACGAACCACATTTATTACAGCGATCTGGCCGCCAACGGCAGTTTGGTCAGCAATCCCGCCGTCGATCTCGGCCAGGATTCCGGCTCCCCCGGGCCGCTGGCCTTCGACAAGGCGGGCAACCTTTTCTACGCCCCGGGTTACGGCGACCTGAGCATTTACCGCTGGTCGGCGGCAGACGTGTCGGCGGCCATCGCCAATCCGACGGCCAACCCCCTGGGCATCGGCGGGCATCTCTGGTTGAATTACAGTTCCCTCTACGGCTCGGTCAGCGGCGGGACTTCGATGCTGCTGGATCAGAGCGGAAACCTGCTCCTGGCTCTGACCAATTTCAGCGAACCCTCGGTGCTGGTCAGGTTCGGGGTGGGGACCAACGGCGCCTACGACGGCACCGCTGCCACTTTGTTCCAGGATGCGGGCGCCCTCGGAGAACTGCGTTTGCACGGCAACGCATTGTATCTCTCCAGCGGCAACCAGATTTTTGACATCGTGCCGGAGCCTTCCTCCGTCTGGCTGCTGATCCCGGCGGCGGGATTGGCCGTGGCACTGCGCCGACGTTGGCCGGTTGCCAGGCCGGGCCGCCCACTGACCAGGGAAAACGAGCCGTCGGCGTCCGCGATCTGATTTGCCCGGCAACGGATCGGCGGGGCGCGCGCGGGCGGGTTCCACCAGTTGCCTTCGCCCATGAAACGCCTGGTTGCGCTTGCGATGATGGTGGCCGCGTCTGCGGTCACGACCGTGGCGGGTCCGTACTCGCTGGGACTCAACGACCCGGGCAACGTGTGGGACGCCCCCGTGCCCGGCTTCGTCGGGCCGGATGGCGAGGGGCTGGCCCGACTGCCGGACGGCGACGGCGGGTTCTCCTCCCCGCGCAACTACGTCAACCCGCTGTTCTTCGGCTGGGCGGCCGGTTGGACCAATTACCTGCCGTCGGACACCTTCAGCGGCGGCGTGTGGAACGACCCGCAGAAGGCGCTGGGACCGGTGACGGGCGACTATTCCGACATCGTTGCGCTCGGCGACCTGAGCGCGGCGAAGCTCAACGCCGGAGCCACGCCGGGGCAGATCACGCTGACGTTCACCAAACCGATCACCAACAAGCCCGGGGCGGACTTCGTGGTGTTCGAAAATGCGTTCACCATGTCCTACAACACGGGGGGCGCGGGCGCGGGCGGCGTTTTTGCGGACCTGGCTTATCTGGAAGTGTCCAGCGACGGCACGCACTTCGCGCGTTTTCCCTCGGCCTCGCTCACCCCCGCCGCCGTGGGCAGCTACGGCACGATTGATCCCACCAACGTGTTCGGCCTGGCGGGCAAACATGCGAACGCCTACGGCGACTGCTGGGGAACGCCATTCGACCTGAGCGCGCTGGCCGGCGATCCGCTCGTCACCGGCGGGTTGCTCGACCTGAACGCCGTCCGGTACGTGCGCGTGGTGGACATTCCCGGGCGCGGCGATTTCCGGGATAGCCAGGGGCGTTCCATCTACGACTCCTGGTTCACCTTGGGGTCCGGCGGCTTCGACCTCGAAGCGGTTGGCAACGTCTCGCAGGAAATCACCTTCAACGCATGGCAGGACCTGCAAGGTCTGACCGGAGCACAGCGGGGAGCCAGCGCCGATCCGGACGGCGACGGGATTCCCAACCTGTCCGAGTACGCCTTCAGCCTGCCGCCCCTGATGTATGGCACGGATGGGTTGCCCCGGCTGGTCGCGCTCTCCGACCGGGTGGGCATCTCGTTTTCGCGCGACACCCGCAAGCTCGATTTGATCTACGAGGTGCAGGCCAGTTCCGACCTGACCAACTGGCAGACGATTGCCCGCAGCGCCGGAGGCGGCCCGGTGGCCGGGGTCGCGCCTTACGCCCCGGCGATCAGCGACCGCTCGGACAGCCACATCGCCAGCATCGGCGTCATCCGCCGCGAGGAGGTGGACGATGTCGTGAGCTTCCGGCAGTCGCCCCGGCGTTTCCTGCGGGTGCGGGTCTCCCTGGCGCCATAAATTTGTGACCCCTCTTTTTTCAGACCCGTGCGGGCGGCCCTCACTGCCGCGCCGCGGTTTCACGCTCGTGGAGCTGCTGGTCGTCATCGGCATCGTCGGGGTATTGGCGGCCCTCCTGCTGCCGGTGCTCGCCAGCGCGAAGCTCAGCGGGCAGGCGGCGGCCAGCTCCAGCAACCTGCGCGAACTGGCGGCGGCGAACTTCGCTTACGCGGCGGATCACAACGGACTTTTCTGCCCCGCGCAGGAGCCGCGAAACCTCGTCCGCTGGCACGGCGCACGCACTTCGGCCAGCGGGGCCTTCGATCCTACCAAGGGTTATCTCTCGCCCTATCTGGGCAACGAGGGCCGGGTGAAAATTTGTCCTCTCTTTTCCGACATGATCACCGGCCCGAAAAGTTTTGAGAACGGCACGGGCGGCTACGGGTACAACGAGTGGTACGTGGGCGGCACCCCGGCGGCGATGTACCAGCCCAATCGGCAGACGGGGATCGATCATCCCATGCAGACGGTGATGTTCACCACCACGGCCTACGCCAACGGCACGGGGGTGCAGGAATACCCCTACTGCGAGCCGCCCTTCTGGCCGGATGCGGAAGGAAATCCGGGGGATTACCGCCCGTCGCCCACGGTGCATTTCCGGTTTCGCGGTCAGGCGCTGGTGGCCTGGTGCGATGGTCACGTTTCGGCGGAGACGATGAAGCCGCGCGAGGACGGCGAGAATCCGCACGGCGGCGATGCGGACGCGCACGGTCTCGGCTGGTTCGGTCCTGATGCCGGGAACGGCTTTTGGAATCCTGCTTATGATCCCGCCAGTCAAAGCAGCCACTAAGAAACTATTGAGTTAAACGAAAACTGGCCGAAAAGCAGGTGGAAAAACTTCGGAAGTGGAGCGTGATAGCCTCTTTTGCTTGTTCTTCCGGCCATCAAGGGTGCTAAAACCCGGCCAATTTCTGTTTAACTCAACAGTTTCTAAGCGCATTTTAAGAGGAAATGCTGCCGCCATATCCTCTCCTTCACACCGGGCTTTAGCCCGGTGCCGAGGGGTCCGGGACCGCCGAGCCGTTTCAGCGACTTCTCCCCCGGCGTGTCCACGGCAACGCTTTGATCGCTGAAGTTCTCGCCGTCCAGCCTCAGCCCCCGGGACGCCCGCGTAACTGCTCGGCGCGAATGCATTTGCGTTGCGCGAACGCCGGAAACAGCGTTCCATCAAGGCATGGGGGTTCGTATTTTGATCGCGGATGATCACGAGGTGGTGCGTCAGGGGCTGGGATGGAAGATCCGACTAACCCCTGGTTGGGAGGTTTGCGGGGAAGCCAGCGATGGCCGCGAGGCCGTCGCGCTCGCCGAGAAGCTGTTGCCCGACATCGTGATCATGGATATGAACATGCCGAACCTCAACGGGTTGGATGCGACCCGGCAAATCCGGCGGCGGCTGCCGGCGACGGAAGTGCTGATTTTCACCGGCAGCGAAAAGGAGGAATTCATGCGCGACGTGCTGAAGGCGGGCGCCCGCGCCTACCTGCTGAAGACGGAAGCGAGCGATCATCTCGTTCCGGCCATCGAGGCGCTCAGCAAGCACCGCACCTATTTCTCCTCGAAGATTTCGGAAATCGTCTTCGCCGGGTTCCTGACCGGAGAAGGGGGCGGAGGCGAGAGCGTGCTCACCCCGCGCGAGCGTGAACTCGTGCAACTCGTGGCGGAGGGCAAGAGCAACAAAGAGATTTCCGATGTGTTGTGCATCAGCGTAAAAACCGTGGAAACGCATCGCGCGGCGGTCATGCGAAAGCTCGGTCTGGATTCCGTCGCCGCCGTGGTGCGTTACGCCATTCGCAACGGCATCAGTTCGATTTAGCGCCGATCCGGTCAACCCCGGCTCGGCCCCGGTAAGAGCACAAGCAAGCCTGGGTGGGTTCAGCGGATAGGCGATGAAAATTGCTGGCGGTTCCATGGAAGCTTTCCGGGGGCGTCAAACCCCCGCACGGACACGGGCACACGGTCAGGAAGAGAGGTCGGTCACGATGCCCGGTCCGGGTTTCTCCGTGACACCTGGGAACGGGAACTGCTTTTACGTTGATCCATGATGTATCCCCGTGGCTGGTCTGACGACGAAGGCTGGCCCGTGACGTTCTGGAGCGGGCGGCGGCGTGCAGTTTTCGATGGGCTCGTTGTCGCCCACCGTTGAAACAATCCAGGCCCGCCTCAACTCCGCTCCATGGAATCTCTCGCGGACATCCTCACCTTGCCCGGGCCTCGAATGGCCCCGCATGGCGTGCAACCCTTGGACGTACAGGACGTGACCGCACGCGCGCACGCTGGCCTGCCGCCAGCTACGGACGACGGGGCGCGTCGCCTGGCCGCTCTCCGGTCCTACCACGTGCTCGACACGCCGCGTGAGCAGGCGCTCGACGACATCGTGGAACTGGCGGCACGGATTTGTGATACCCCGATCGCGCTGATCAATCTGCTGGATGACCGCCGTCAGTGGTGCAAGGCCCGCATCGGTTGCGAACTGACGGAAACGCCCCTGGAAGAGGCCCTTTGTGCTTATGTGCTGCACCAGACGGAACCTTTGATCGTCCCGGACACCACGCAAGATCCCCGTTTCGCGGAGCACCAGTCGGTCGCCAGGGAGGGCGGCGTCCGCTTCTACGCCGGCGCGCCGCTGATCACGCCGGCGGGCGAGGTTTTGGGAACCCTGTGTGTCGTTGACCGCGTCCCGCACCAGATGACCGGCGCACAGGCGCAAACGCTCCGGGTGCTGGGTCGGCAGGTCATGACCCATTTCGAGTTGCGCCGCCAGACCCTGGAACTGGCCAAGCAGGAGGGACTGCTGACGGCCATTTTCAACGCCGAACCGGAGGGCGTGAGCCTGCTCGGTCTGGACGGCACGGTGCGGATGATCAATCCCGCCGGGCTGAAAATCCTCGGGGCCGGCTCACCCGAGCAGATCACCGAACGCAGCATCGTGTCCATGGTGGCCCAGGAACACCGGGTGACGTTTCAGGAGTTGATCCACCGGGTTTTCCACGGGGAGTCCGACCGGATGGAATTTCGCCTCATCGGGCTCAACGGCATCGAACGATGGGTGGAAATCCACGCGGTGCCGTTGCGGGACGAGCGCGGACAAATCACCGATTTTTTGAGCATTGCGCGCGATGTCACCGACCGCCAGCGCGCGGAGGAAGCCCTCCGGGAAAGCGAGGCCAGCCTGGCCGCCGCCCAGGCTCGCGCCCATCTGGGCAGTTGGGAGTGGGACCTGCGGACCGGAGAAGGCCGCTGGTCCGCGGAAATGCTCAGTTTGCACGGTCTTCCCGCCGGTTCGGCCACGCCGCGCTACCCCGAGTTCGTGGAGTTGGCGCACCCGGAGGACCGCGCCTCTCTCCGGCAGCTCCGCGCCGAGGTGATGAAATCGAACGAGCCGTTTTCTCAAGAGTACCGGACGGACCCGGCCCGTGGGACCATGCGGCACCTCTGTGCCACGGTCGATGTCATCCGCGATCCCGGCGGGCAGCCGATCCGGCTGGTCGGAACCACGCTGGACGTGACGGAGCGCAAGTGTTCCGAAGCGCGTCTGCGGCGGTTGATCGATTCCAACGCCCAGGGAGTTTATTTCTGGAACGTCTGCGGCCGGGTGCTCAGCGGCAACGATGCCTTTCTGAACATCGTGGGCCGCACGCGCGCCGAACTCGAAGCCGGGGCCATCAACTGGGTGGCCATGACGGCTCCCGAAGACGCCGCGGTGGATGAACGCGTCCTCCGCGAACTCGCGGAAAAGGGCGTCTGTGCGCCGTTTGAAAAGGAATACATCCTCCCGGACGGCTCGCGCGTGCCGGTGCTGCTCGCGGCGGCGATGTTCGAGGATAACCCGGAAGAGGGTGTCTGTTTCGTGTTCGATCTCACCGAGCGCAAGAAACTGGAACAACAGTTCCTGCGCTCGCAGCGCATGGAGAGCATCGGCACGCTCGCGGGCGGCATTGCCCACGACCTCAACAACGCGCTCGGGCCCATCATCATGTCATTGGACATCCTGAAGATGAAGTTCGAGGATCAGGAAAGCCAGGAGTTGCTCGAAATCATCGACACCTGCGCGCGCCGGGGCTCGGACATGGTGCGCCAGGTGCTTTCCTTCGCGCGCGGGATGGAAGGCAGCCGGGTGGAGGTGCAGGTCAAGCACGTGCTCAACGACATCGAGCAGATGGCCCGGGAAACCTTCCCGAAAGACATCCGCATCGTCAGCAGCGTGCCGAATGGCTTATGGACGGTGCAGGGCGACCCGACCCAGATCCATCAGGTCCTGCTCAACCTCTGCGTCAACGCCCGGGACGCCATGCCCGGCGGCGGCAACCTGGCGCTGGGCGCTGACAACATGACTTTGGACGCCCAATATGCCGGGCTCGATCCCGACGCCAGGCCGGGGCCGTACCTGCTCATCGAGGTCGAGGATTCCGGCATGGGCATGTCGCCCGACGTGGTCGAAAAGATTTTCGATCCTTTTTTCACGACCAAGGAAGTGGGCAAAGGCACCGGGTTGGGGCTTTCCACCTCGCTGGCGATTGTCAAGAGCCACGGCGGCTTCATCCGCGTTTACAGCGAACCGGGCCGGGGGACGAAGTTCAAAGTCTATCTCCCGGCGCAGACCTCGGTTTCCACGCACGTGGAGACGAAGAAGGCCGTCGAGATGCCACGGGGCAACGGGGAAACGATCCTGCTGGTGGACGACGAACTGGCGGTCCGGCAGATCACGCAACAGACGCTCCACGCCTTCGGGTACCGGGTCGTCACGGCGGAGGACGGCACCGAAGCCGTCAAGATTTTTGCCGGGCGGCACCAGGAAATCGCGGTGGTGCTCACCGATATGATGATGCCGCTGATGGACGGACCCACCACCATCCAGATCCTGCGCAAGATTGATCCCGGCGTCCGCGTCATCGCGGCCAGCGGTCTGGCGGCGGAGAGCCACATCGCGCAGGTGACCCGGCTGGGGATCAAGCATTTTCTCCCGAAACCTTACACGGCGTCCGCGTTGCTCAACGCGCTCCGGCAAACCCTCGGCGCGGACCCGCCACCCGCCTGAGATGTCAGGGCAAATTCCTTTCCGCGAAGTGATGATCCGTTACCTATCACTCCGACCATAGACGGCGTACTTCCTCGCTGGATGCTGCTTTGAGGCAGCGGCGAGCCTTCCTTCGATTTTGTTCGTAATCGGATGCCGTCACGCTTGGCCGCAGTCGTCGCAAGGCCGTGGCTCCCACGCTCAGTTCCTGCACACCCAAGCCGATAAACACTCCCGCCGCTACCGGGTCCGCGGCGGCTTCACCACAGACACCCACCCATTTGTGATGCTTTGCCGCGATGGCACTTACCCGCCACACCAACCGCAGGACGGCGGGATGCAGCGCATCGGCAAACCCCGCCAGTTGCGCGTGCCCACGCTCGGCGGCCAAGGTGTATTGCGTCAAATCATTGGTGCCGATGCTGAAAAAATCGACTTCCTGTACGAAGCTGTGCGCGTTCAGCGCGGCGGCGGGTACTTCCACCATCATCCCGACTTCCAGCGGCCAGGCGTGCGGCGTGCCGGTGCGGCGGAGTTCTTCGTGCGCCTGTAACAGCAAAACGCGCGCGCGGCGAACTTCCTCGACCTCGGTGACCATCGGAAACATGAGGCGAAAACGCCGGCCATCCGCCGCCCGGAGGATGGCTTGGAGATGGGCAAGGAAGATGGGGCGATTCATCAACGCGAGCCGTAGACCACGCACACCCAGGAATGGATTGGACTCGGGAAGCACCGGTAGATAGGGCACGGGCTTATCACCACCGATGTCGAACGTGCGCACCGTCACCGGCGCGTCCGGCGGCATGGCGGCGGCGATGCGCTGCAAGGCTCCGGTTTGTTCGTCTTCGGTCGGTGACTCCGTGCGGTCGAAAAACAGGAATTCCGTGCGCAGCAAGCCAATCGCTTCCGCCCCGGCGCGAGCCGCCGCGATGGCGTCGGCAGCCGAGGTGACGTTGGCCGCCAGTTCCACGCGCCGACCGTCGCGCGTGTGCAGCGGCGTGGGTTCTCCATCGCCTAACGGACGAGAAACAGCCGCCTCCGATTCCTGCCGCCGCGCCGCGATGGCGTGCCTCGTCGCTTCGTCCGGCGCCAACCAGATTTCGCCCGTGCCGCCGTCGAGCGCCGCCACCGGATCGGCAGTCGTCCCGGCCGCTTCGCGCAGTCGCGTCAGGTCCACGCCGTCCACCGCTGGCACCCCCGCCGCGCGCAGGAGGATGGCTGCGTGGCTCGTCGGGCCAATCGCTTCCGCGATGATCCCGCTCACCTTTCGCAAGTCGAGCGCGACCACTTCACTGGGCAATAAAGTTGGCACGGCGAGGAGACAGGGCGTGTCGGGTAAATCCAGGCGTAGCGAAGCGACGACCCCGAGTTCCCGCAACACCCGCAGATTCAAGTCCTCCACGTCTCGCGCCCGTTCGCGCAGCAGCGGTTGCTCCAAACGCTGGTAGGCTTGCGCCGTTGCCCGGCTGGCCTTCTGCCAGGCGTGCGCTGCCGGAAGCCGCTCGTCGCGGATGCAGGCGATGGCATGTTCGATGAGCGTCGGATCGTCGGCGAGCATCCGGTGGGATTGCAGGATCGCGGCATTCTCCCGACCGAACCGCGCGCCCAGAGCCCCCGCGCTTTCTTCCAGTTGCCGCCGCACGGAAGCCAGCGCGCCGTCCAGCCGGGCAAGTTCGGCGCGAACATCGACGACCGTGACCGGTGGTGGCAACGCCGGTGTTTCGCGGGGAACGAAGAAGAGGGTTCCCAGCGCCACCCCTTCGCTCAACGGTTTGCCGTGCGGAAAGCGGTCGCGGGCGGCCGCCGCCGAGCTTGCAACGGTCGGAGGTTCGGGTGCGTTCCTTTCTTGGGTAACCTGCGCGGCGGTGTCCGGCCCGTCGCCGAATCGCGACGCGTGCAAGGTTTCCAGGGCGCGCATCGCCTCGGCGGCATCCGGGCCGCGAGCGGTCACGCGGATCGTGTCGCCCGCGCGTGCGTCCAGGCAGGTGATCGCCACCAGACTGCGCGCGGAGGCGGGCGGCTGGCCGGTGCGCAGGTTTTCGATTTGTACCGCGCTTGTAAAAGGCGCGACGGTTTGCACGATGCGCATCGCGGGCCGCGCGTGCAGCCCGTGAGGATTTTCGACGCGCAAGGTCGTGACAACCGACGGTTCGGCGGAAGAATTTTCGGCAGGCGGCGCAGAACCTGCCGTGTCGGTTGGCAAGGGCGCGCCGAGATGCTCGATCTTTTGCCGCAACGCATTTTCCGCCTCGGCGCGCACCTCCGCGAGCGACGCTCCGATGCTGCTCTGGGCGGCGGCGGCGATGGCTCCCTCGACGAGCGGCGCGGGACAAAGCATCACTTTCCCGCGCACGGTCTCGTCGAGCAATTCGAGCGCCATTTCCGCGCTCAACACGGCGCTGCCCAGATCCAGCAACACCAGGACCCCGTCGGCCACCGCGCCAACTTCTTCGATGGCCGCCATGATCGCGGTCGCATCCGTTCCCAATTCCTCGCCGTCGTCCCCCGCCCCGGCGGCGACCGCGACCGGCGGCATCTTACCGGCGTACAATCTTTCGAGGGTTTCCTTCAACGCCAGCGCCAGCGCCCGGCTGTGGGAAACGAGCACCAGCGCAACCATGATCGTTCCTCCGCCGTGGTCAGGCGTTGCCGCCCGCTTCGGCTGCATCCGCCAGCGCCGCCAACAGCAGATGGCTCGACACCGCACCCGGGTCAGGGTGACCTGCGCTGCGCTCGCCGAGGTAACTGGCGCGGCCTTTGCGCGCTAACATCGGCGTGGTGGAGTCCGCGCCACGCCCGGCGGCATCCGCGCTCCGCCGCAGGGCGGCCACCAGGGCGCCGTCCGTGGGCGCGTGTTGCAACGCTTCCAACGCGGGCGTCAGCGCGTCGAGCATCGTCTTGTCGCCGAGGTTGGCCTTGCCGCGATTCTGCACCCCGCGCACCCCGGCTGCGAAGACCTCTCCCCAATCCGCCAAGGTCAGTTCGGCCCGTCCGGCGGCGACTTTCGACGCCTCCAAAAAGAAACTTCCGTAGAGCGGGCCGCTCGCGCCGCCCACCGTGCCGATAAGCGTCATGGCGACGTTCTTGAACAGCGTGGCCGGATCGTTACCCGCCCAGCCGGACAACTTCCCGGACACGGCGTTGAAGCCACGCGCGAGGTTCTCCCCGTGGTCGCCGTCGCCGATGTCGGAGTCGAGCTGGGTCAGGAACGCCCGCTGCTCGGCAAAGACGCCAGCCGCGCGTTGCAGCCAACCGAGGAGGATGGAGGTGGTCAGGGCGGAAATCATCGTTCAGCTTGGACCTGCTGGTGTGAAATTCAAGCTCCCCAGCGCAACGCGGGCGTCACGACGGGCGCGTCCCACATTTGGGTCATGTCCCGGTCGAGCTTGAGCAGCGTGATGGAAACCCCGGCCATTTCGAGGCTGGTGATATAGGGGCCGACCAACCGGCGCACGACCTTCAGGCCGTGCGCGCGGGCGATTTCCTCGGCCTTGCGGTAGACGATGTAAAGCTCCAACAGCGGCGTGCCGCCCAGGCCGTTGACGAGAATCAACACCTCGTCGCCCGCGGCAAACGGCAGGTCGTGGAGAATCGGCTGCATCAGCATTTCCGTCGCTTCGTCCGCCGACACGAGCGGCACCCGCTGGCGGCCCGGTTCGCCGTGGATGCCGACCCCGAATTCCATCTCGTTTTCCGGCAGCACGAACGTCGGCTTGCCCGCGTGCGGGACGGTGCAACTGGTCAGCGCCAGGCCCATGCTGCGGGCGTTGGCGTTGACGCGTTCGCAGAGCGCCTTGATCTCCGCGAGCGACCGGCCCGCCTCGGCGGCGGCACCGGCGATCTTCTCCGCCAGCACCGTGCCGCCGACCCCCCGGCGTCCGGCGGTGTAGAGGCTGTCCTTGAC
This sequence comes from uncultured Chthoniobacterales bacterium, assembly GCA_964250695.1. Classification (GTDB taxonomy): domain Bacteria; phylum Verrucomicrobiota; class Verrucomicrobiia; order Chthoniobacterales; family SZAS-18; genus CAHJWO01. Next base: position 61,756 of record CAXUGY010000011.1, read on the forward strand.
CGCCACGTCGTCGTTGATCACCACGCTCTCGACCTCGATGCCTTCGTCGCGGGCCAGTTCGGCGGCCAACTCGAAGTTCATCACGTCGCCCGTGTAGTTTTTGACGATGTGCAGCACGCCCTTGCCGCCGTTGACCGCCTGGGTCGCGGCGAGCATCTGGTCGGGTGTCGGACTGGTGAACGTCGCGCCCGGACAGGCCGCGTCGAGCATCCCGCGCCCCACGAATCCGCCGTGCAGCGGTTCGTGTCCGCTGCCGCCCCCGGACAGCACGCCGACCTTGTCCGGCACGGGCGCATCGCGCCGCGTGATGAAGTTCGGCTTGTAGTGGACCTTGAGCAGGTCACCGTGCGCAGCCTCGATGCCGCGCAAGGCTTCGATGACGACGTTCTGTGGATCGTTGATCAGCTTCTTCATGGGAGGATAGAGTGAAGCCGGGATTTAGAACACGACCTTGGTGCGCACCCCGAGCAACACCGCATCCTCGCGGCGGTTCGTACCGCCCGGGTTGAAGTAATACTGGACCGCCGGTTGCACCAGCAGCCAACCCGTGATCTGGGCCGCGTAGTTCAGTTCCAGAGCCGTCTCGTCCTCGTTGCGGCCGTTAAAAGAAACATCGGCGGCATTTTGCAGTGCGTCGGAGCGGTGCGAGTTCACGACGCCGAACGACAGGATGTCCTTATCCCTCGTCGGGAAGAGGCCGGTGTAACGCAACCCGGCGGTGATCTGCCACGGCAGCACGTCTACGTTGTCGGGCGAATAATCGCCGCCGATGAAAGCATCCAACCCCCGGAAGAATCCCGGCCCATAGTGGCTCTCCCGCATGATCGCCTGATTGATCGAAGCGTAGACCAGGTAGTTCTGATGGATGCGGTAGCCGTTGCGCAGATCGACGAAATTGCCGAAGTTGTTGTACATGCCCACTTTGTAAACCGCCGGCAGCGTGCCCTCCCAGAACCAGCGCCGCCCGGGATGGTACGTGCTGTTGGCGGCGACCGCCTTGCCGTCTTTGCCGTCCTTGGCCGCGGTCTCGGGCTGGTAGACGGGCCACTGCGAGGGATCGTCCTGGCGGTAGCCGATCTCCGAGGCGAGCACGCCGGGTCCACCCGTGTCAAACCCGAAGCCGTGTTGGTCCTGGTTGCCGTAAGGGTTACTCTGGCCGTTCTGGAACATGACCTTGCCGTAGAACCCACCGTAGGGGTGGACCTGGATTTCCACGCCGGGCTTGGCCGCCGGGTCGAACGTGGCGTTGACGCTCGAAAACAGATTGCCGTAGGCATAACCGAGCGGTTCCAGCAGGTAGGTGCCGCCGTATTCCTGCACCCCGTAGAAATCCTGCTGGGCAAACTGGCCGACGCGCAAGATGAGTGCGCCGTTGAACAGTTTTTCCTGCAACCAGTAGGAATCGAGGCGCGTGGTCTGCGCACTGACGAGGCTGCTCGGGTTCGACAAGCTGAAAATGTTCTGCCCGGCGTTGCCGCCCGTCTGGTTAAGGCCGGTGACGTGGAAGGTCAGGCCGGGGATGTGGGCGAGCTTGTCGAAGTCGATGTCAATCGTCAAGCGGACGCGGTTCCAATCATCGTCATGGCCGTTGCGGGTGTCGCCCTTTGCAACGCCGAAGTAGTCGTTGATGTTTTGCAGGTCGAACGTCACGCCGCGCGCCGCCAGGTTCGAGCGGTAATTGCCCGGGTCGCCCGTCAGGTAAGGCCGGTTGAGCAGGTCGGTCGGCGTGGCCGGGTTCGCCTGCATCTCGCCGGGGAGCGGCCCGGTGGCGGAGGGTGGATCGGCCCGGGCGAAGCCAGCCAGCGCGGCGGTCAAGCCCAGCGTGGCGAACAAACGGCGGGACGACGAACGATAACGGGAAACAACGGGGAATCGGGACGGCATGATGAGGGGGGAGTTAGTTGGAGGTTAGGAGGAGGACGGTGGATCAGTGCAGGAGGTAACCGGAGGCGAGTTCGTCGTAGGCACGCACCTGCGACTGGGCCCAACCTGCGTCCTTGCCGAGTTCTTCGGCGAGGATGGCGGCGACCTTCGGGGAGGCTTCGATGCTGGCGCGCGCGTCCAGCAGCAACGAGCGGGAGCGGCGGGACAGCATGTCCTCCACGGTGCGGGCCAGTTCGTGACGCGCCGCCCAGCGCACCTCGGCCTCCGTGACATCGAGCGAGGCGTGCAGCTTCGTCCCGGCGCCGGGCAACCGGCGGATCTCCGCGAGGTCGCTGCCGTACACATCGCTGAACGCGCCGGTGACGGCCTCCGAGTAGCCGTGCAACCGCAGGTTCGGCGTGCGCGTGGGCCGCTTCGGCAACGCGCCGATCTTGATCGCCTGATCCACGCCGTCCTCACCCATTTTACGGTAAGTCGTCCACTTGCCGCCGGTGATGGTGATCAGCCCGCCCTTGGAGATGCGGATGATGTGGTCGCGCGAGATCGCCGCCGTAGAGCCGACGCCGTCCGTGTTCTGGTTTTTCACCAGCGGACGCTGGCCGACGTAAACGCTCAGCACGTCCTTGCGCGTGGGCGGGTTGGCGAAGTATTCCTTGGCCGTGCGCAGGATGAACTCGATTTCCTCGTCCAACGCGCGCGGCTCCAGCGTGACCTTCTCCACGGCCGTATCCGTCGTGCCGATGACCACCTTGTCGTGCCACGGCACCGCGAACAATACCCGGCCGTCATCCGTCTTGGGGATCATCACGGCGGATTGCCCCGGGTTGAACTTCCGCTCCACCACGACATGCACGCCCTGGCTGGGCGAGAGCATGTCCTTGAGGCCGGGTTCGTCCATGCGCCGGACGGAGTCCACGAAGACGCCGGTCGCATTCACCACCACCTTGGCCCGCAGGCGGAATTCCTCGCGGGTTTCCTCGTCGCGCGCCGTGACGCCGGCCACCTTGTCGTCTTCCTTGATCAAGCCGGTCACGGGCACGTAGTTCACCGCCGTGCCGCCCTGGTCGAAGAACGTTTGCAGCAGCGTCACCGCCAGCCGCGCGTCGTCGAATTGTCCGTCGTGATAAAGGATTCCACCGTACAATCCCTCCGGCTTGAGGGTCGGCGTGTGTTCGAGCGCCTGCGCTTTGTTGAGCACCTGGCAACGGCCGAAACCCAGCTTGCCCGCGAGCAGGTCATACATGGACAACCCGATCCCGTAGAACGGTTTCCACCACCACTTGTACGCCGGGATGACGAAACCCATGTCGTGAACCAGGTGCGGCGCGTTGCGCTTGAGCAAGCCGCGCTCGCGCAACGCCTCCCGCACCAGTTTGATGTTGCCCTGCGCGAGATAACGGACCCCACCGTGGACCAGCTTGGTCGAACGCGAGGACGTGCCCTTGGCGAAATCCGCGCCTTCGAGCAGCAGCGTGCGGTAGCCGCGGGCAGCGGCGTCCAACGCCGTGCCCAGACCGGTGGCCCCGCCGCCGATGACGACGAGGTCCCAGGGTTCCGGTCGGCGCAAAGCGGCCAGGAGTTCGTCGCGCGAGCGCGAGGTGTTCGGAGTGATGGTAGTCATAAAATCTAGACGTTGTTTCTCAGGCGGCTTCCCAGCGGCGGGAGCGTTCGACGGCTTCTTTCCAGCGCGCGAGTTTGCCCTGGCGTTCGTCGGCGCTGATGGTCGGCTCGAAGGTGCGATCCGCCTTCCACTGCTTGGCGATTTGTTCGATGCTGTCCCAATAACCGACGGCCAACCCCGCGAGGTACGCCGCGCCCAACGCCGTGGTCTCGGTGACCTTCGGTCGCACGACCCGCACGCCCAGGATGTCCGCCTGCGTCTGCATGAGCAGGTTGTTCTTGCACGCGCCGCCGTCCACGCGCAGTTCCTTGAGTTCGAGCTGGGAATCCTTCTGCATGGCTTCGAGCAATTCCGCGCTCTGGTAGCAGATGGATTCCAGGGCGGCGCGGGTGATGTGCGCGCGGCTCGTGCCACGCGTCAGCCCGACCATCGTGCCGCGCGCGTAACTGTCCCAGTACGGCGCGCCCAGGCCGACGAAGGCCGGCACGAGGAACACGCCCGCGCTGTCTTTCACGGTGAGCGCCAACGCCTCGCTCTCCTCCGCCGTGCGGAAGAACTGCAGGCCGTCGCGCAGCCACTGGATCACCGCGCCGCCGACGAACACGCTGCCCTCGAACGCGTAATCCACCCGGTCGCCGATCTTCCAGGCGACCGTCGTCAGCAGCTTGTTTTTTGAGGGGAGAGCTTCCTGCCCGAGATTGAGCAACATGAAGCAGCCCGTCCCGTAAGTGTTCTTGGCCATGCCGCGCTCGATGGCGGCTTGCCCGAACGTGGCCGCGTGCTGATCACCGGCGATGCCCGCGATGGGGATCGCGGTGCCGAGCATGGCTTCGTCCGTGTGCCCATAAATTTCCGACGAACTGCGCACTTCCGGCAGCATGTTGCGCGGGATGCCGAGGATGCCCAGGAGTTCATCGTCCCATTGCAGGGTATGGATGTTGAAGAGCAGCGTGCGCGACGCGTTGGTCACGTCGGTGACGTGCAGCTTGCCGTTGGTGAGCTTCCACATCAGCCACGCGTCGATGGTGCCGAACGCCAGTTCGCCCCGGTCGGCGGCTTCGCGGGCGCCGGGGACGTTGTCCAGAATCCAGCGCACCTTCGTGCCGCTGAAATAAGCGTCGATGACCAGGCCCGTCTTCTCCTGGAACGTCTTGACGTGTCCCTTCTCGCGCAGTTGGTCGCAGAAGCCCGCCGTGCGCCGGTCTTGCCAGACGATGGCGTGGTGAACGGGCAGGCTGGTCTTGCGGTTCCACACGACCGTGGTTTCACGCTGGTTGGTGATGCCGATGGCCGCGATGTCGCTCGGCGCAATCCCCAGACGGGCAATCGCCTCGCTCGCCACACCCACCTGCGAGGACCAGATTTCGTTGGCGTCGTGTTCGACCCAACCCGGTTGTGGAAAGATCTGCTCGAATTCCCGTTGGGAGACGGAGAGCATGCTGCCCTCCCGGTCGAAGACGATGGCGCGGCTGCTGGTGGTGCCCTGATCGAGGGCGAGGATGTATTTGGACATGGGGAGAAACAGAGGGGGTTGGTTGGGAAAGGGGGGGGGGAACGGGACGCCGGAGGGTTAGACTTCCGCCGCCGCCGTGGCCTTGGCCTTGGGTTCGATGTACGACGGGTCCATGCCGCTGGTGGGCGCGGGCAGCACGTTGGCGCGCATCAGCGGGCGACCGATGAGGAGGTCATAAGCGAGGGTGCCGAGCACGCCGCCGACGAGCGGGCCGACGACGGGCGGCAGCCACGCGCCGGTGCCGTCGGTCAGGCCGTTGTTTTTGAAGCCCATCACCACCGCGAAGAGACGCGGCCCGAGGTCGCGCGCCGGGTTGATGGCGTAGCCGTACATGCCGCCGAACGAGATACCGATGGCCACCACGATCAGGCCGACCATCAACGGGGCGAGGTTCGCGCCGGGAGGGGCGTTGAACTTGTCCCCGATGGCCAGGATCATGCCCAGCAGCAGCGCCGTGCCGACCACCTGATCGAAGAAGCCGGGGAAAAAACCGTGGACATCGGCGGGTGGGAACGTGGAAAAAATCCCGGTCGTGTGGTCCAGCAGCGGGTCAACGTTGAGCCACTTGGCATAATAGACGCCGAAGACCAGCGCCGCCCCGGCAAACGCCCCCGCGAACTGCGCCACGATGTAATGCAGGCACTTGTGCCACGGGAACCGACCCGTGGCTGCCAGCGCGAGCGTGACCGCCGGGTTGAGGTGCGCGCCGCTGATCGTGCCGGAGATGTAGATGCCCATCGTCACCGCCAGACCCCAGCCGATCACGATGTTCGTGTAGCCGCCTTTGACCACCTCACCGGGCACCGCCGGGTTGCTGGCGAAGAGGACGACCATGGCGACGCTGCCACAGCCGAAGAGAATGAGGACCATGGTGCCGAAAAACTCGGCGGTGAACTCCTGAAATTTGCTGAACTTCATGATGGGGGACCTGTTGGGGGTTGGGGGGAAGAAGTCGTGCCCGGTTCCACCCGGACACGAAACGGCGCCCTGAGCAGGGAGTTTCGTGTCACGTCCGGGGGGACGAAGGTGACTGCGATAGAGTGTTTCTAACCACCTCTGAACACTTCGTCAAACGAAATGAACGTTTGTTCACGTTTTATTTTCGAGGGAATGGGATACGTTTTCTGTCATGGCCCGTGCGCACGAAAAATCCCTTCCCAAAGACCACAGCACGCTGGCCGTCCAGGTGGCCCGTTTGTACTATTACCAGGAAATGACGACCGAGGCCGTGGCGCGGGAACTCGGCTTGTCGCGGCCCGCGGTGTCGCGGCTGCTGAAGCTTGCCCGGCAGAGCGGGCTGGTGGAAATCCGCGTGCACGATCCCGAAAGCCAGCCGCAGCAGTTGGAGCACGAGATCCGTGACCGGTTCAAGGTCAAGGCCGTCAAGGTGGTGCGCGTGCCGCTGAACTCGCGCGAAGATGAATGGCTGCAACGCGTGGCCAGTTTTGCGGCGAACCATCTCAACGGCCTGATCCATTCCGACATGACGGTCGGCGTCGCCTGGGGGAACACGCTCAACGCCGTTTCGCGCCTGCTCTCGCCCAAGCATTGCGCTCAGGTGGACATCGTTCAACTCAATGGCTCCAGTTCCACCCAGGCCGTGAATAATTACTACACCAGCGATATTTACGGTCGATTCGGCGAGAACTACGGGGCACGGACGCACTTGTTCCCGGTGCCCGCGTTTTTCGATTATCCCGCCACGAAACAAGCCATGTGGAAGGAGCGTTCGGTCCAGCGGCTGGTGCGGAAGATGCGCCAGGCCGACCTGCTCGTTTACAGCATCGGGGCGGCCCACGGCAGCCTACCCAGCTATGTGTACGTCGGCGGCTATCTGGAACCCGAAGATTTCCGCGAAATCGGTCGTCAGCAGTTGGTGGGAGACATCGCCACGGTGTTTTTCCGGGCGGACGGCACTTTCGACAACATTGCGCTCAACGACCGGGCCAGCGGACCCGATCTCTCCTTGTTCCAGCGGGCCAAGCACGCGCTGTGCATCGTCTCCGGGCTGGGCAAGGTCAACGGACTGCGCGCCGCCTTGCAAGGAAAACTGATGCGCGAGTTGATCGTGGACGAACCCACGGCCCACGCCTTGTTGCGCGAAAACAAATGACAAGATTTGCCTGTCTCGTCGTCCTCTTCTGCGGGCTGGAAGGAGCGCTGGGGATGCCCCCGAATCAGGCGGGGGCTCCTCCCTACCGGACCGACGGCACCTCCACGTATTTCACCGCGCCCGACGTGCCTACCAATGATCGGACCCTCAAAATTGCCCGCTCGAAACCGGTCACTCTCTACCGCCTCATCCGAAAAACGGGCATCATGGAGGTGGCGGGCGCGGAGATCCTTCTGCCCGGTTTGCCGCCGCCGGTCAGACGCCAGGTCAGCGCGCAGTACGACCATCTCGAAGTGTTCGACCGGGCGGCGAGCGGCACTCTCAAAATCTCGTCCTGGGACATCAGCGCCCTGACCAACCCGTATCTGCCTCCTCCTGCCAAACCCGGTGACGACACCAGTTGGCAATCCACCCAGGACGACCGCAGCGAGTTGGAAGACGTGTGCTGGCGCCACGAGGCCACGTTCTCGGTTCACCTCGACGAGGCAGGGGAAGCCCGGTACGATGGCGACTTGTCTCGGACCCGGCTGGGCAGCGTGTTCGTGGACGACGAAAACCGTCTCTTTTTCACCCCGCCCAAGGGAGCCACCCTGTTCTACCCCAAACCCAAGGACGTATGGGAAATCGAAAGCGTCACCCATCTCGCCCGAAAAGGAGTCATCGCGTTCGAGTGGACGCGGTTGGACGATGATCTCTACCACGTGGAAACCCTCGACACGAAAACGCGTCGGCCCATCGACCGCTTCCCGCTCAAAGACAGCCTGGACGCCCATGGGATGTTGACGTGGGTCGATGGCCACCGACTGCTGGGCCGGTTCGTCGCCCGGATGTTCAGCGAGTGCGGGGTCATCGACCTGCGGCGGCGCACGGTCTCGGCGGAACGGACCGACCATGGAGACGATCCAGACATCGTCAGGAACGGTGGCGTGCATCACTACCATCTTCCTGATCCGGCTCAGCGGCCGCCGCATCCTCCGCCCACGGGGAAATAGTCTGGCGGGACCCGGGGTTTTCGGGGCTTGCAAATGCCGGGCATGGCGGCTTGTTGTGATCTGTATGAACTACCTCCCTGATCCCGGTCGCTACGAAACGATGAAATACCAGCGTTGTGGACGCAGCGGCGTTCTGTTGCCGCGCATCTCGCTGGGTTTATGGCAGAATTTCGGCGGCCAGGACCGCTTTGAAAATGGCCGCTCGATCCTGCGCCGGGCTTTCGATCTGGGGGTCACGCATTTCGATCTGGCGAACAATTACGGTCCGCCGCCCGGTTCGGCCGAGGAAACCTTCGCCGGAGCCCTGCGCGCGGATTTGGCTCCGTACCGCGACGAGCTGATCATTTCCACCAAGTCGGGCTACGAGATGTGGCCCGGTCCCTACGGCAACTTCGGCTCGCGTAAATCCATGCTTGCCAGCCTCGATCAGAGCCTGCGGCGGATGGGGCTGGAATACGTCGATATTTTTTACTCGCACCGTCCCGATCCCGACACGCCGCTGGAGGAAACCGTCGGGTCCCTGGCGCACGCGGTCCGGCAGGGTAAAGCCCTCTACGCCGGGATTTCCAACTATCCTCCCGAGCAAACCCGGAGGGCGGCCCAACTCTTGCGCGAATTGGGCGCCCCTTGCCTCATCCATCAGGTTGCCTACAACCTCCTCGACCGCCGGATCGAGGCAGGATTGACGGAAGTATTGGAAGACGAGAAGATCGGCTGCATCGTCTTCTCGCCTCTGGCGCAAGGCCAACTCACCGACCGTTATTTGCAGGGCGTGCCGGAGGGTTCCCGCGTCACCCGCGAACGTTTCTTGAAATCGGCGCAGGTCGAGAAGACGCTGCCGAAGACGCGGGCTTTGCATGCCCTCGCTCAGGCCCGCGGGCAATCTCTGGCGCAGATGGCGTTGGCCTGGGTGCTGCGGCTGCCGGTGGTCACGTCGGCGCTCATCGGGGCCAGTTCGGTGCAGCAATTGGAGGACAACATCAAAACCCTGGACCACTTGGAATTCTCCCCGGAGGAGCTCTCTCAAATCGAGGATGTGTTGAGAAATTGAACCAACGATCGCGTCTTCAAAAGATGGAGCACGACGGAAGGGATTCACCCGCCAAATCGCACCCTTCTGGTTCCCGGGTCCTGTGGGCGGCGACAACCCAACGCAAACTCCAGAAAATTTACGGATCGATTTGCACGCGATAAAACTTCTGCGCGCCGGAAGAACTGTTATCCGTGAAGGTCAGCAGGTTGCCGGTCGTACCGCTCTGCGGCGAGCCGAGGTTGGTAAACGAGCCGTCCGTCAGGGAGGCACGGCTCTGGAGTTGGTAGGTGTGGCCGCTGTAGCCGTTCACGGTCACGGTGAACGCGCCGTTGGTCAGCGTGGCGCTATTGATCTTGACCACGGACGAATCGATGATCGCCCCGTTGTTGGTGAACCCGCCGGGGGCGGTGAACGTGCCGGTGATGATGTCCAGGACCCCGTTGTTGACGAACGTGGCGCCGTTGCCGACCGTCAGCGCAGCGCCGCGCTCCAGGCGAATCGTGCCGCCGTTGATGACTCCGCCGTTGGCGTTGAGCGCGCCGCCGGAGAGCATCAGCAAGCCGCCGCCCCCGACGGTCAGCGGGCCGTTGACCGTGCCCGTCGTGCCGAAAACGCCGCCGTTGTTGATCGTCACCGCCCCGTTGAAAACGCCGCTGCCGTTGGTCGTGCCGTTCACGAATACGCTGCCGCCGATGACGCCGTTGTCGGTGAGGAGGGCCCCGCTGCCAACCGTCACGCCGCCCGTGCCGGTGGCCGATCCACCGGGATTATTGACCACCAGGGTACCGCTGTTCAGGGTGGTGCCGCCGGTGTAGGTGTTCGCGCCGGAAAGGACGAACGAACCCGCACCGGTAAAGGACCGGGCGACGACGGCATCGCTGTTGTTGGCGGCGTTGACCTGATCCTGGATGGTGTAAGTCGCCGTCAGCGTCAGACCGGAGTTGCCGCTGACGATCCCGCTGACGGTAAACGGCTGGCTGGAAACGTTGCCCCAGGTCTGGTCCGTGCCCAGAACGACTTTGGAGAGAATGGCGTGAGCGCCGGTGCCGGCCTGCACGGTGATGCCGCCCATGCCGAGGGTCAGGGTGTTGGCGCCGTCAACCGTGACCGGTCCCGTCGCGCCCGCCGCGAAGTTCACCGAGCGCACGGCGATGTCCTGCCCGAGCGTGGTCGGCAGGGCGGCCGTGTTGCGGTTGAAGTGAACGTCCGCCGTGGCCGTGAGCGCGGTTTGGCGGGGGGTGGTGAGCTGGTAATTCTGCGCGAAGTTCGTGGCCCCGGCGTTGACGGTGCTCCACTGGTTGTCCTGGCTGCCCGTCCAGTAAGCGGACCCGAACGCGAGCGCGTTGTACCAGCAGGTCGCCATCAGGTTGTAGCCGGTCGTCAGCGCATGGATGCCGTCGGGTCCAACCTGGCCGAAGGCATTGTTGGGAGTGACCGCGTTGTAGAGGTCGGCCATCGAGACGTGGTGGCCAGCCAGCACATGGTTGTAGACCATCGGGGGAACGAGGGCGTTGTAGTACGTATTTTGCAAATCGCCCACCACCTCGATGTCGCCCGAGTTCGTTTCCACGCGGTAGAACAAGGTTCCGACGATCACGTGGGCGTTGGGCCGCAACGCCGTGGCGATGTAGGTGACGCTCGCATCGGTCCGGTTGATGGGCGCGACGAGATCGGCCGCGGGAATGGGATGGGGAGAGGTGCTCTTGGCGGAAATCGAGAGATCATTTCCACCGATGGCGAGGGGGATGTAATCGGGAACCACTCCGTTGGTGGGTTGTCCCGCGGCGTTGGTGGCCAGCCAACCGGCGCCGTAGTTCAGGCTGGTGAGCACCTGCGAGGAGGTGTAGCCGCCATGACCCTCGTGGTGCAACTGATTGGCGGCGGACAAAACGTTGTACGCCCCGGAGCCCGCCTGGTCCAGCACGGTGTTGCTGCCGACGAAGTTCGGGCTGAACCGGCCGTCGTTGACGAGCGACTGGTACAACTGGCTGCGGTAGCCTCCCCCGCTGTAGCCGTCGGGTTGGGAACTCACGCCCTCGGTGGTCGAAGAGCCCATGGGCATGATGTTGATGACGTTGGCCGGGGCGGGGCTGACGACCACCTGCGCGGCGGTCCCGGTGTTTTGCACCGTCAGGCGATAAAAAGTCCCCCCGGTGGTGCCGCCGGTGTTGGTGGTCCCGCCAAACTGTTTGATCAGGCTGACGGCAGGAACCGACAGCGTCGTGGCGCCGTCGAGTTGGAAGGTCCCCGACCCCAAACCGGCCTGATTGGTCGTAAGAACGTCGTAAGCGCCGGGCGAGATCGTCGCCCCGGTGAAGAGGCGCAGGTTGTTCACCCCGGTCGCGGTGATGTTGCCGCTCAGGGGTGCCACCGCGCCCGGAGTCGCACCGAGAGTCACGGGCAGATCCCCGGCGACCAACCGGAGCGACGCGGCCGGAGCCAGGGTGATGGCGCTGTTGGACAACGAAGCCCCCTGCCCGATCAACGAGGATTTCAACTGCATGGCCTTGCCCGTTCCCCCCGAGACCATGGTGTTGAACGGGTTGAGCACCACGCTGCCCGCATTGATCACGGTTGCCCCCGCGTAAGTGCTGCCGCCGTTGAGAGCGAGAGCCCCATTGCCGTTTTTGGTCAGTGCGCCCGAGCCGAAAAAACCGGCGGTCTGCAGGTCGATGCCGCTGGGCGTGGACCCGCTGGCGACGTTGGCGCTCAGGGTGCCACCGGAAATGGAGAGATTGGCGGTGATCGCGGAGGTCGTCGCGCTGGCGTTGGACGTGAGGCCGGGCGCGGTGGCATCGCCTGCGGCGATGAGGTAATTACCGCCGCCGGAATTGATCATCGTGCCGCCGGTCAGGTTGAAACTCGTGCGATAGCCCTGGTTCCGGTTCCCGCTGGCCGAGAGCGCCGCGTTGTCCACCGTGCCGCCGTTGACGTTCAGGGTCGTGACCTGCGTGCCCGCGGTATACCCCAGGGCGTCAGTGGCGGTCAGGCTCAGCGTCGCGCCCGGGTTGACCGTCACCGGCCCGCGCACGCCGCCCGCGCCGCCGCCCGCTGCCAGCGTGAGCGTTCCGCCGTTGACCGTGGCCCCGCCGGAATTGGTGTTGACGGCCTGCAAGATGGCCGTGCCCGCGCCGCTGAAGGTAAAGCTGCCCGTTCCGCTGATGACCGCCGTGTTCGCAAGGGTGCTGGTCGTGCCGACGGGGTTTGAAAAATAAAGCGACGAGCCGGACCCCGCGTTATCCACGATCTGTCCATAAAAGCTGTTGTTGCCGACCGAGTCGTTGATCGACCCGCCCGCGGTGTTGATCTGGACCGTCCGATTGGTGGCGAGCGCGATGGCGTTGCCGCCGGTGAACGTGAGTGTGCCCGCGTCGAGGATGTACTGCACGGTCGCACTGGCCGGCAGGGTGCCAATCGCATTTCCGTACCCCACCTGGAGGATGCTGTCGAAAAGCCTGGTCGTCGCGTTGAGCGTGCCCCCGGTGATCGTCGCTGCGGCGGTGGCGGCAGTCACGCTGCTGAGGACCAGCGTGCCCGGACCCGTCTTCGTGATTTTCGAGTTGGCCGCGCCACCCAACGGGCTGTTGAGGGTCGTCGTGCCCCCGGTCGTTGCCAGCGTGAAACCGGTAGCCGCGTTGACCGGGTTCATGGTGATGGTCCCGCCGTTCAGAGTATAACCGCCTTGGTTGAAAGTGAGCGCGCCTGCGTTCACCGTCCCGACCGTGACCGCGTAGGTCCCGGCGACCCCCGCACCGAACGCCGCCGTGTCCGTGGTGTTCGGCCACGCCACGTCGGCGGTGCCGTTGTACCAGTTCGTAGTCGTGGTGTTCCAGGTGCCCGGGCCGTCCGTCGCCGGAGGGGTGGTGTTGGCATCGAAGGTCAGGGTACCGGCAAAGGCGTACCCGCCACCGGCGACGATGCCGAGGGCGAGAAGGAGGCGGGAGGGGAACTTTTTCATGTTTGAGCGGGGGGATCGCAACGGGGAACGGGAGGAGACAATGTATAAATGATCTCCGCCCGTTCACCAAGCCGGTATTCCATTGCCGCCAACGATTTGTCGGTTTTCCGGGTTCCGCCTGACGTGGATGTAATGCCGACCGCTACGTGCGCGCGGCAGACCGTCCAAAGATGGCGGGTTCTCAGGGCGAAAGACGCCCCAATCGCCCGCCGCGCACCGGCACTTACCCGCCGACCTTCGCCACCGCTCCCAGCCCGTGCGGCAAGCTCTTCAAGATCTTCGCGCGATCCCTCGGCAACCCTCCCGAGAGCCGCACGATGGCCTGGGCAGGATCGGCGTCCGCGTTGTTCTCGCCGGTCAGGCCGAGCAACCGGCTGAGTTGGGATTCAAAGTGCAGCATCGCCCGGCGGTTCGGTTCGCCTCCATCCAGGTAATCCAGCGCCCGGCGCAGCAGATCGTAGACTTCCGGCACGGCGTGTTCGAACTCCGTGGTCATTTCCGCCAGTTCGACGAAATACGCCGCCATCTGCATCCGCTCGTACTGCATCCGCAGCCCCTCCCGGGAGTCCCGCACGGCCACCTCGCGCAGACCGTGCAATTCGCTCTTGCTGCTGCGCGAGTAGGTGATCTCCGCCGCGAAGAACAAATCCAGCCGCCCCGCGAACGGACTCTTGGGTCGGCGCGCGCCTTTGGCCACGGTCTTGAGTTTGCCGTGAGCCTCGGTGAACCACGTGACGATCAGACTGCTCTCGGTCAGCTTGATCTTACGCAACAGGATGGCGGCAGTCGTTTCCAAAGGGAAGCACCTCAAGCGTGGATCGCCCGCTTCTCGACCGCCAGCGCGGCTTCCTTGACGGCCTCGCTCAGCGTCGGGTGCGCGTGAACCGTGCGGGCGAGGTCTTCGGAACTCCCGCCGAATTCCATCACCGACACCGCCTCCTGGATCAACTCGCTGGCGGCGGGGCAAATGATGTGCGCGCCGAGCAGCCGGTCGGTCTTGGCGTCGGCCACCAGCTTGACGAACCCCTCCGCGCTGTCGCTGGCCAGGGCACGTCCGTTGGCGCGGAACGGAAATTTCCCCACGGTCACGTCGATCCCCTTTTCTTTCGCCAGATCCTCGCCCAACCCCACGCTGGCCACTTCCGGGTGCGTGTAAATCACGCCGGGGATCACGTCGTAGTTGACGTGCCCGGCCTTCCCGGCGATCCGCTCGACGCACGCGATTCCCTCCTCTTCGGCCTTGTGCGCGAGCATGGGTCCGGCGATCACGTCGCCGATGGCGTAAACGCCCGGCACGTTGGTCAGGAAATGCGCGTCCACCTTGACGCGTTTACGCTCGTCCAGCGCGAGCCCCAGTTCGGGGGCGACCGCGTTGCCCAGCGCCGCCTTGCGGCCCACGGCGACGAGCACCTTGTCCGCTTCGAGGCCGATCTCCTTGCCGTCCTTGCCCGTCGCCCGCACGGTCGCCCGGCCGTCTTTGATTTCGATGGCGTTGACCTTGGTTTCGAGGTGGAATTTGAGCCCCTCCTTTTCCAGTGATTTCTGGAGTTCCTTGGCCAGTTCGAGATCGAACCCCGGCGCGATGCGCGGCAGAAACTCGACCACCGCCACCTGCGCCCCGAGCCGCGCCCAGACCGAACCGAGTTCCAGGCCAATCGCGCCGCCGCCGATGACGATCAATTTTTCCGGCACCCGGTCGAAAGCCAGCGCCTCGGTGCTGGTCACGGTGGTCACGCCGTCCACCGGCATGTTGGGCAGGTCGATGGGCACGCTGCCCGTTGCCAGGATGATGTGCCGGGCGCTCAACTCCTCCGCTTTCGCGCCGCTGACGCTCACCCTGCCCACCGCCGTGATCCGCCCCTCGCCCTGGTAAACGGTCACGCCGTTCTTTTTCATCAAAAACGCCACGCCGCCGGTGAGTTGCGCCACGGTCTTGTCCTTGCGCTTGAGCATCGTCGGCAGGTCGAGCCGCACGTCGCCGATGACCACGCCGTGCCCGGCAGCCTCCTTCTTGGCAAACGAAAAGTGATGGCTGGAATTGAGCAGCGCCTTGCTCGGGATGCAGCCGATGTTCAGGCACGTGCCGCCGAGGGTCCTGGTTTTTTCGATGAGGGCGGTTTTCAGGCCCAGTTGCGCCGCGCGAATCGCCGCGACGTAACCGCCCGGACCGCTTCCGATGACGATGAGATCAAATTCCAACATGGGGATGCCGGAAACCTAGCCCCGAAACCTCTTTTTGTGAAGGGGGGAAGAATGGCAGTTCCCCGTGATGAATTTTGACGGAAATGGGAAGCGGCTAGGCTGCAACCACCTGCGCACGAACTTGCCCGTTTGCCAATGGGACCACCGGAGGATGCTTCGCCTTAAAGACGAAGGCCCTCCGAATGTCCGAACCGAGGAGTTTTACGGAAACCGTTTTGTTGTCTGCAGGCACGATGCTATCCAGACTCGCGGGCAATGTTTGCATCGTGGGATTATCTGATTGAATCACGGCAATCCGGGCGATCATCGTCCTTTCTTGTGGTTCCAGGAGAGGCCGCAACCGGTCTCATATTTCCAGCAGCAACCGGGTCGGGTCTTCCACGCAATCCTTGATGCGCACCAGCGCCGTGACGGCCTCCTTGCCGTCCACCACGCGGTGGTCGTAGCTCAACGCGAGGTACATCATCGGGCGGATGACCACCTGCCCGTCCACGGCCACCGGGCGTTGCACGATGTTGTGCATCCCCAGGATGCCGCTCTGCGGCGGGTTGAGGATGGGCGTGCTCAGCAGCGAGCCGTAGGTGCCGCCGTTGGAAATGGTGAACACGCCGCCCGTCAGGTCGTCGATGCCGATCTTGCCCTCGCGCGACTTCACCGCGTACCCCGCGATGTCCTGCTCCAACTGCGCGAAGCTCTTCGTGTCGCAATCCCGCAACACCGGCACGATGAGTCCCTTCTCCGTGCCGACCGCCACGCCGATGTCGTAAAAGTGGTTCTGGATGAACTCGTCGCCGTCCATCTGGCCGTTGAGCGAGGGCACGCTCCGCAACGCCTCGACGGCCGCCTTGATGAAAAACGACATGAACCCCAGCTTGACGCCGTGTTTTTTGGTGAACGCGTCCTGCATCTTCGAGCGCAGGGCCATGACGCCGCTCATGTCGCATTCGTTGAAGGTCGTCAGGATGGCGGCGGTCTGCTGCGCCA
>CAXUGY010000012.1:0-77455 GCA_964250695.1 uncultured Chthoniobacterales bacterium
CGCCCATCCTGCCAGTAGACACAGGCAAAATCAATTAGCGTGAACAGGCCTTAGCTGTCGTTGCGGTGCCGGTGGCGTTTGCTCGCCTTTTTGGCGCGCGCCTTCGCTTTCGCCTTGTTGACTTTGGTCATCTTTTTACGATGGCTGGTCCCGGTGTGATGCCGGCGGGACGGGCGCGTGTAGACCGGGCGATCCAGGGGCGGCAGCGAACCGATGTTCACGTCGCCGTTTTCCTGTTCTTCAAGCACGCCGTCGGCGATGCCCTGCGCGGCGCGCTGACGGAAGCTCTCCGTGCTGGCGAGGTTGGCCTCGGCCCGGTTCGTGAGGAAGCCGCATTCGCAGAGGATCGCCGGAACGTGCGGGTTGTGCGTCAGGCGCAGGACCCGGCGGGTGACTCCGCGGTTGTCCAGGCCGGTCTCGCCGACCAGATGGCGTTGCACCCGGGTCGCCAGACCGTAGCTGTCGGACCGCCAGAAAAAGGTCTCGACACCGCGCGGGCCGCTGCTCGGCGATGCGTTGTAATGGATGCTGACGAGGATGGCGTCGGGGTAGTAGCGGTCGGCGATGCGCACGCGGTCGTCGAGTTCCACGAACACGTCACTACGGCGGGTCATCACGGTGCGCAGGCCGGAGTCGGAGAGCAGACGCTCCAGGCGCTTGGCCGTGTCCAGGGCGACCTCTTTTTCCTTGAGGAACTGGTTGGGCGATTCGCCGGTGTCCTTGCCGCCGTGGCCGGCGTCGATGACGACCGTCGTGAAACCGCCGGGCCGCAGTCCGCCGCCAGGAAAAGCGCCGCAACCCGCCAGGGTCCATGCCACCAGGGGCGAGCCAGCCAACCAGAGAAAGGATCGAAGAATGCGGGTCATGACGATGCGAGCAGCGACTTTTACGGGCGAGCCCTGGAATCGTCAATGGCCCAGGGAAAGAACGTGTGAGTTTTGCGGCGGGCAATGCCCTCACTCCCGGTCGAGCTGGTCGTACTCGCCGGTTTGTTGCAGCAACTTGGCGATCAGACCCGTCCAGCCGGTCTGATGGCTCGCGCCGCAGCCCCGGCCCTCGTCGGCGTGGAAATACTCGTGGAAAAACGGGAAGGCGTTCCACCCCGGGTCCTCCTGGAATTTGCGGTACGGGCCGAACACCGCGCGCCGTCCCGTGTCGGGGTCGCGCCGGAAAATCGCCGCCAGCCGCCGCGAGATTTCGGCGGCCACCTCCCACAAGGTCATCCTCTGCCCGGAACCCACCGGGCACTCCACCTTGAAGTCGTCGCCGAAGTAATAATGGAACTTCTGCAAGCTTTCGATCAGCAGGTAGTTGACCGGCATCCAGACGGGGCCGCGCCAGTTCGAGTTGCCGCCGAACAGGCCGCTCATGGACTCTCCCGGGTTATAGTCCACGCGGTGAACGTCGCCATCGACGGGCAATTCGTAGGGGTGCGCCTCGTGATATTTCGAGACCGAGCGCACGCCGTAGGGACCCAGGAACTCGTTTTCGTCGAGGAGCTTTTGCAGGATGCGCCGCAGCTTGTCCTCGTTGACGATGGAGAGCATCCGCTTGCCGCCGCGCTCCTCGTGGCAATGCTGGCTGACGTTGGCGGTCAGTTCGGGCCGGTTTTCCATGAACCACTGGAAACGCCGCGCGAAACCCGGCAGCTTGTCCACCAGCTCGACCTCGATGACCTCCACGGCGAACAGCGGAATGAGACTGACCATCGAATGGATTTTGAGGGGCACGTCCGAGCCGTCGGGCAGGTGGATGCTGTCGTAGAAAAGCCCGTCCTCCTCGTTCCAGAGCGGTGTGCGGCCCTCGCCGGTCGCGTTCATGGCGAAGGCGATGGAGAGGAAATGCTCGAAGAACTTACTGGCGATGTCCTCGTAGACCGGATTGTGCTGCGCGAGTTCGAGCGCGATCTTGAGCAGGTTGAGCGCGTACATGGCCATCCAACTCGTCGCGTCGGACTGCTCCAGGTAGCCCCCGGTCGGCAATGGCTGGCTGCGGTCAAAGACCCCGATGTTGTCCAACCCGAGGAAACCGCCCTGGAAGATGTTGCGGTCGTTCTCGTCCTTGCGGTTGACCCACCAGGTGAAGTTCATGAGCAACTTCTGGAACACGCGTTCGAGGAACTGGCGGTCCCCGGCGTCGGGGTCCCCGCCTTTGGCCTTGCGCTCGATGGTGTAGACCCGCCACGCGGCCCAGGCGTGGACCGGCGGGTTCACGTCGCCGAACGCCCACTCGTAGGCGGGCAACTGGCCGTTAGGATGCATGTACCATTCGCGGGTCAGCAGCATGAGCTGGCGTTTGGCGAATTCGGGGTCCAGCAGCGCGAGCGGCAACGTGTGGAAAGCCAGGTCCCACGAGGCGAACCAGGGGAATTCCCAGGTGTCGGGCAGGCTGAGGATGTCGTCGTTGAAGAGGTGCCGCCAGTCCTGATTGCGGCCTCGTTTGCGCTGCGGCGGCGGCGTGGGCTCACCGGGGTCGCCGTCGAGCCAACGTCCCACCTCGTAGTTATAAAACTGCTTGTTCCAGAGCATCCCGGCGAACGCCTGCCGCTGCACGCTGCGGGCGTCGTCGTCGAGCGAAGCCGGGGCCAGCGCGAGGTAAAATTCGTCGGCCTCGCTTTGACGCTGCGCGAAGACTTGGTCGAACTTTTCGCCGAGCGTGGAACCGCCGAGGTCATCGTTGGTGGCGGGGGCGTTGGTGAGGCGCAATTTGACCGTCCACGTCTCGCCGGGAGCCAGGATGCGCCGGTAATGCACGGCGGCCTTCGTGCCGGTCTGCGCCGGGTTGACCGCGCCCGTCTCGCCGTGGATCAGGGCGCGCCCGATCCCGTCTTTCTGGAAGGGCGTGGAGTTCGGCGCGCCGAAAACGCGTTGCAAATTGGTGTCGTTGCCGGTGAAGAGCACGTTTTCCGCCGACTCGGCAAGCAGCACGGTTTTGCCGAGCGAATGGTGTTCGCCCAGGATGCGCGGGCGGGCGTCGCCGGGGTCCAAGGTCAGGCTCGGGCGGGGGTTTTTGTCGCCGAAAGCCCAGGTGTTGCGATACCAGAGCGTCGGCAAGAGGTGCAGCGGCGCGGGGTCCGGGCCGTGGTTGGTCGCGCTAATTTTGATCAGCACGTCCTCGGGACCGGCTTTGGCGTATTCGACGAACACGTCGAAATACCGGTTTTCGTCGAAAACGCCGGTGTCGAGCAACTCGTATTCCGGCGCGAGACGGCCCCGGCGGCGGTTCTCGGAGATCAGGTTTTCGTAGGGAAACGCCGCCTGCGGGTATTTGTAGAGACCCTTGAGGTAGGAATGGGTCGGCGTGGAATCGAGGTAGAAGTAATATTCCTTCACGTCCTCGCCGTGGTTGCCCTCGGTGCCGGTGAGGCCGAACATGCGCTCTTTGAGGATGGGGTCTTTTCCGTTCCAGAGCGTCAGGGCGAAGCAGAGCCGCTGGTGGTTGTCCGAGAGGCCGAGGATGCCGTCCTCGCCCCAACGGTAGGCGCGGGAACGGGCGTGATCGTGAGGGAAATAATCCCACGCTTCGCCGGTGGCGCTGTAATCTTCGCGCACGGTGCCCCACTGGCGTTCGCTCAGGTACGGTCCCCACTTGCGCCAGTAGGATTGCCGCAAACGCTCTTGTTCCAGCCGTTGTTGCTCCGCATTCATGGTGTTGGGAACATGCAGAATACGGTCACGGAGTCCATGACCGGCAAGATGATTCGGTGTCCCGTTCAATACACGTTGAACTCGAAACGCTGCACCCGCTCGGGGAACGTGCAGCGCGCGCAGTCGGAATCGTCTTGCAGACAAAAGTCCTCGTAGATTTGCAGCAGCCCTTGTTGCTGGACGGCGGTTTTTGTCCAGGCCTGCCCCGCGCCTTCCGATCCGCCGCCAAACAAACGGACCGCCGCCGTTTCCACGCGCCGGTTGGTCATGGCCGCCGGAAGTTTTTCGTAGGCCGCCCAGCGTTCGGGATGCGCGGCGATGGCGAGCGGGAAAAACACGTTGGCCAGCATGTCGGTGGCCCGGGCGGTGCCGACGAGCGCGAGCGGACGGTCTGCCCGCGCGGAACTCAGCGTGTAATGGTGATCCCAGAACGGGTCGCGCAGGCCGGTCAGGAATTGCGTGGCCGTCTTGGCAAAATCGCCCCCGCTTTGCTCGATCAAGGCGCGCACCGCCGGCCACTGCCGGGCGAGTTGGGCCAGCGCGGCGAGACGGCGCTGGGGATGGTTGGCCGGACGCAGCCCGCTGAGTTTCCATGATCCGGCGGGCAGCGCAAGACGTTCGAGCGCGCTGCGTTGCGGCCACCAGTGCTCCCAGCATCCACGCAGGTAGGCGCGCGTTTCCCTCGCTCCTTCGCCGCCGCCCGGCTCGGGAGTCTGGAGGAAACCCGCTAGCCCGAGCAACAACGGCATCGCCGCCTGGGGTTCGGCGCGCAACACCTTGAGCGGCAGCCGTTGGGCCAAGAGCGCGAACGGCAGCTTGTTTTCCTTGTAACCGAGCGTGACGGCCAGCGACTGGAACAGCGCCTGATCGTAGCCGCGCACCGCCACGAGACGTTGCCAGCGGCGGTGCTTCGTTTCCAGCCGGTACTGCGCGGCGGCGGAGAGCAGCGTGCGGATTTGCGCGGGGTCCCGGGTGCGTAGCGGCGCGTGGCAGCGGCCCGCCTTGGCCAGCGGGAGTCCGGTCGGCGTCGCGCGGTGTTCCAACTGGCGGAGGTCGAGCTGCACCTGGGCGACCTGTTCGTGCCGCGAAGTCCGGGTGAACGTTTGCCGCGTGCCCTGGCGCAGGTAGAGGTGCAGGATGACGCCGTCGAAGGCCGGGTTCCCGCCGTGGCCGTGGCGTTCCCAGTCTTCCGCGCTGGTGTCGAGTTCGATGGCCCCGCGCCACACCGGCGCGCCGGGCCGGTCGGGAAAACGCACGGCGGCATCCGAGAAATCAGGACCCGCTTCAAAGTTCCACACGCCGAACTGCACGATCTCCACGCGTTCGCCGTTCGTCGCGGTCAGGAAATTCGAGCCGAAATCGCCCGCGAACCAGTGCGCCTGGAGTTCGAGTTCGCTCTTGTCGCCGCCCAACCCTTCGGCGGGGGCCTCGCGCAACATGCCGTCCGGGGCGGTGAGCAACGCGGCATAACGATGGGCGAGTTCCATGCTTGGGGGAGCAGCCGTTCACGGCGTCGGCGTCCCGATTTCCGCCGCCAGTTCATCCAGTCCCGCCGACCCGGAACGGCCCCCGGATCGCTTGCGCCCTGCCGCCAGGACCTCGGCTGCCCGCACCTTCTGGCCGGATTTCACCAACAGCCGCACCTCGTCGAAAATGACTCGCGCCACCTCCGACGGCTCCTGGTAGAACCTCGCCGCCTTTTCGTAGGCGGCCAGCGCGCGCGGGAGGTGCCCGGCGTTGGTTTCCAGTTGCGCCAGCCCTTCAAAAATCCGCCCGCTGCGCAGCCGGTTGCCGCTTTTCTCCATCGCCGCCGCCCCTTTTTCCGGCCCCTGCGCGGTCCAGGTCTGCGCCGCCTGCCAGTAGGCTTTTCCCTCCGTGACCACCGCCGGTTCGCCGGGTGCCGGTGGGTCGCCGGCGTTGAGATCGAATTCCAAATCCTTCCAGAACTTGCCGGGACGATACAGCGGATCGCCGACGACGGTGTTCATCCACGACAACCCCGGGGTGGCCTCCCACGCGCTCTCGGCCAGGGTGTACCCGTCGCGCAGGCGGGCGGCGAAAATGTCCAGATGGGTGGTCAGGCCCAGGTACGGCTCGTACACGTTGCCCAGCACGGCGTCGGCCCCCCGGTTGATCAGCGGGGCGACCCACCAGCGGGCCGGGTCGCGGACCGAGGTCGCGCTGAACGAATGGATGTGGCACGCCACCGCCCCGGGCCGGAAATGGAAATCGTCGCGCGTGAACGGCCCCGCCGGTTGCTCGGAATACCATCCGAAATACAGCGCGGCCTCGTTCATGGGGAAACCGGTCACGAACATCCCCGGCAGGTTGTCGTACACGGTCGGCAGCACGCGCGGCGCGGTTTCCACGGCGATTTTCCTCATCCATTCGTCGCCCTCCGCGAGCGAATCGCTGCCCGGCGCCATGCCGCGTCCGTCCACGTAGCAGCGGCCCCAGAGACCCGTTTTCTCCACCGCCAGGGAATCGTCGATCATCCGGCGCACCATCGCCCCGGTCGGCGCGTCGAGCCGTCCGGTGAACATCAGCGTCGGGGGCATCGGCTCCGAATACCGGACGTAGGAACGATACGCGGGGTTCGGCACGAGCCCCGAGATGCCGTGCGTGAACAGGCCCAGCACGGCGAGTTCCGAATCCACGCAGGCGGCGTTCTGATCCCTGAGGGGCGACGGCTGCTTGCAAAAATCCCCGGGGTAACCGGCGGTCTGTTTGATGCGGAGCGGGATGCCCCGGATCAACGCGAGGAACCGGATGCGGTTGGTAGCGACGGCGCTCGCCGGTTCGCTGGCCGGACGGTCCGGGGAGCGCGTCCACCAGCGGCGTTCGTCGAACACGGCGCGCAACGGCCCGGCGATGGTCGCGTCGTAATCCTCGCGGCTGATTTCCTCTTCGATGGAGCACTTCAGGCCGACGACCCGGGAGCGGTCGATCCCGCGTTTCTCCGCGTAGAAATCCGCCAGGTCGCGGGAAAGCGGATCGTTCGCGTTGTAGACCACGACCGCGTAGTCCGCCGGGTTGCCCGCGTCGCCGGAAGCGACGGCGCGCGGCGCGGCGTTGCCGAAGATGTTCTGCGGCGAACAGCGTGCCAGGCCGAACCACCCGGCGGCGAGGATCAGCGCGCCCGCGACCGCCGCGAAACGTCCGCGCCATTTGCGACGCCGCCGACCGCCGCGCCGCAACGCCTCGTATCCTTCCCAGGCCGCGCTCATCGGGCGACCTTCAAGCCGTCGTAGGCGACGTGCGCGCCCGCGGGCAGGGTTTTCTCCGTCTCGGCGTGGCCGAGATCGTGGCAAAGATGGGTCAGGAACGTTTGCCCGGGCCGGACGGCGGCGGCCACTTCCAACGCTTCGCCGAGGCTCATGTGCGTCGGGTGCGGCCGGTGGCGCAGGGCGTCGAGCGTGAGGATTTCCACCCCGGCAATCTGCTCGCGGATCGCGGGCGACACGGCCTTGCAGTCGCTCAGGTACGCGAACAGCCGCCGCCCGTGCCGCGTGAACAGGTAGCCGTTGACCAGGATGCTGCCGTGCGGCACCGGCAGCGGCGTGATCTCGGTCTCGCCGATGGTGAACGGCCCCTCGACCAGATGCGGCTCGGGGTTGATGTAACCGGGAAACCGCGCCGAGCCGTCGAACGCGAACCGGAAACAGCGTTGGAGGTCGGCCATCGTCGCGGGCGAGGCGTAGATCGGCATCTTGTTTTCGGCGTGCAGGTCGCAGAAGCGGCGCAGGTCGTCGAAGCCCATGATGTGGTCGGTGTGCGCATGGGTGTAGACCACCGCGTCCAGCCCGCCGATGCGCTCGCGCAGGCATTGGGCGCGGAAATCCGGCCCGGTGTCCAGGACGAACGCGGCTTCGGGCGTGCGGATGAAAACCGAGGAGCGTGTCCGCTGGTCGCGCGGGTCGCTGGACGTGCAGACCGGACAGGAACAGGCGATCATCGGCACGCCCTGGCTGGTGCCCGTGCCGAGGAAGGTGATTTCAAAATCTGCCATGCGCGCCCTGAAAGAATCCCGGTTGAGTGTTGAGAAAATCCGCCCGGCAGCTTACACTCTGGCCCCGTGCTGGCAACGCTCTCCTCGCTACGCATCAAAAACCTCGCGCTGGTCGAAGAACTCGACTGGCAGTTGGGCCCCGGTTTCGTCGCCGTCACCGGCGAAACGGGCGCGGGTAAATCCGTCATCATCGGCGCGCTCAAGCTCCTGCTGGGCGAACGCGCCGACAAGGGACAAATCCGCACCGGCTCGGACGCCTGCACGGTCGAGGCGTCGTTCGACGTGGAGGATTGCCACGCGCTGGATACGCAGCTCGAAGGGCACGGCCTGGAAGGCTGCGTCGAGGGATCGCTCATCGTCAAGCGCACGTTCACCCAGGCGGGCGGCAACCGGCAGTTCGTCAACGGCTCGCCGACGACCATCGCCGTGCTCAAGCAACTGGGCGACCTGCTCGTCGATCTGCACGGGCCGCACGACCACCAATCGCTCCTGAGCGCGGAGCGGCAGCTCGATCTGCTCGACGCTTTCAGCAAAGCCGAATCCACCCGGCAGAAATACCAGGAAGTCTGGCGGCGGCTGGGCGCGCTCCGCGAGGAACACGCCAACCTCGCCTCCAACGAGGCCGCGCTGGACCGGGAACTGGAGCTTTTGCGTCATCAGGTCTCGGAAATCCAAGCCGCCGAACTGCTGCCCGACGAGGAAGAGGGTCTCCAGGCCCGTTACGCGCTGGCGGCGAACAGCCGCCGCTTGATCGAACTGGCGACCGGCGTCGCGCAGGAACTCACCGAAAGCGAGCCGTCCATCCTCAGCCGTCTGGCCGATACCGCCCGTTTGCTGCGCGAGTTGGAGAAGATCGACCCCGCCGCCGCAGCCATGGCCGAGGCGCACACCTCGGCGGTCGTGGAACTCGAAGAGTTGGCACGCGGCCTGGTCACCTACGCCGAAAAGCTGGACCTCGACCCGGCGCAACTGGCCGAAATGGAGGAACGCGTCCACCTGCTCCAGTCGCTCAAACGCAAGTACGGACCGACGGTCGAACAGGTGATCGCCACCGGTGAGCAGGCCGCCGCCCGGTTGCAAAAAATCGAGCATCGCGGCGCGGAACTGAGCCGGTTGCAAACCGGGATCGAAACCTCGCAGGCAGAACTGCTCAAAGTCGGACGCGAACTGAGCGAGCTACGCACCAAAGCCGCCCCGCTGCTGTCCGGGGCGGTGCGCGAGCAGTTGCGCGACCTGGGCTTCAAAAAGAGCGAGTTCGAGATCCACCTGCTGCAACTCGACAAGCCCGGCGCGACGGGTTTCGAGACCATCGAGTTCGTGTTCGCGCCGCGTTCCAGCGGGTTGGAGACCGTCGAGTTTCTTTTCGCGCCGAATCCGGGCGAGCCGCCGAAGCCGTTGCGTTCGATTGCGTCGAGCGGCGAGATCAGCCGGGTGATGCTGGCGGTCAAGAGCGCGCTGGCCGACCAGGACGCCGTGCCGCTGCTGGTGTTCGACGAGATCGACGCCAACGTCGGCGGCGAGATCGCCCACGCGGTCGCCGCCAAGATGCGCACGCTGGGCAAACGCCATCAGGTGCTGGTCATCACGCATCTGCCGCAGGTCGCGGCGGCAGCCGGGACGCATTTCGTCGTGACGAAGGAGTTCACCGAGGAGCGCACATATTCCCGGCTCAACGAGGTCAAAACCAAGGCCCGCGTGAAGGAGGTCGCCCGGATGCTCGGCGGCCAGAGCGACGCGACGATGACTTTGGCCAGAACGCTCCTCAGCGGCAAAGCGGTCGTGCCGGAGAAAGTGGAGAAATAAGCGATGGCTTTGTCGAACGAGGAAGTGATTGCGCGCGTCTGTGCGGCGTTCAAAAACGTCACCCTGGGAAATGGTGTCGGTTTGTTTGAAGGCCAAGCCATCGACGACTACGAAGTTGAGTCCGTCCAAGCTGCTGCTCGCGCTAAGGACGAAAAGCAGGACTGGTCAGCGATCCCAGCCGAACACCTCAACCAGTGTTACAGCAGCCTGAGCTTTTTCGACGCGGAGGGAATGCGGTTCCATCTCCCCGCGTTCATCCTGGCGGACCTTCAGGATCAACTGAACACGTTGGACCCTGTTTTTACGCTCACTTCCTCGTCCGAATATGCAAGAAGTCGATTCACGCTGCTCTCAGCCGAACAGCGGGCAGCCATCCGCGATTACTTAATGTTTGTCCGCGACAATCCCGACCAATGGGCTGAAAGAGGCAGAGGCCTCGACCGGGCAATCGACAGCTATTGGAATACTCGAACAGTGACCCATTGAGTATCACGCCACCTCTGCCAGCAGCGCCGCCCGCACGCGCTCGAACTCCGTGCGCAATGCCGCCACCTTCGGACCGGACACGTTCATCTCGCCCGCGCGGCCCATCTGCTCGACTTCCGCGCACATCGCGTGCAGATCATCCGCACCGAAATTCGCGCTCGCGCCTTTGATGCTGTGGACCGCGCGCACGAACTCCTGCTGCTCGCCGTTCGCCACGGCGGCGTCCATGTCGGCCAACCGCGCCGGAGTGTCGGCCAGGAAAAGTTCGATCATCTCCTTGAGAAAACCGTCGTCCCCTTCCGATTGGAGGCTCTTGAGGGCTTCGAGGCTGTCACGGTTCAGGATCGCGGCGTCCGGCGGCAGGGGTCGGTCGATGGTGGTCATAACAGGATAGGAGTGTGCCACGGCCGCCACGGCGGCACGCAGTTCGCAGCATTGTTCGAGGGCGGTTTTCAAACGATTGGCTTTCACGGGTTTACTGATGTAATCGTCCATGCCTGCCTCCAGGCATTTCTCGCGGTCGCCGGTCATGGCGTTGGCCGTCATGGCGATGATGTACGGGCGGCGCGGCCCCTCGGGCCAGCGGCGGCGAATCTCGCGGGTGGCTTCCAGACCGTCCATTTCCGGCATCTGGATGTCCATGAGCACCACGTCGTACTCCCCGGCTTCCAGGGCATCGACGGCTTCGCGGCCATTGTTCGTCAAGACCGCGGTGTAGCCGATTTGTTTCAACAACCCGACGGCCACCCGCTGGTTGACCATGTTGTCCTCGGCCAACAGGATGCGCAGCGTCGCCGGTCCGGTGGCGGCGGCTCCGTGGCCGTGGCCGTTGAGCTGGAGCGCGTCGGCGTGGACGCCGTTGCCGTTGCCATGGCCGTTGATTTTTTCCGGCGGTGCTTCCGGCGGTGGCGCGGCGGGTTCCATCCCCCGGGCGGGCGGGCGGTCGGCGCTGAGCGGATCGACGGCGTTGGGCACCGCCGCCGCCTTGATGGTGAACTCGAAATTGGACCCGATCCCCGGTTCGCTCTCCAGCCAGATCGCGCCGCCGAGCATCTCGCAGAGCCGGTGGCAGATCGCCAGTCCCAGCCCCGTGCCGCCGTGCTTGCGGCTGGTGGAGGCATCGACCTGGCTGAACGCCCGGAACAGCCGGTGCAGCTTTTCCTCGGGAATCCCCTCCCCGGTGTCGCGCACCGTGAAGTGAAACATCCACGGGTCGATGGCGCCGATGTGCCCGTGGTTTTCCACCGTCTCGCTGAGCCGGTTGCCCGTGACGACCACATCGACGCGTCCGCCGCCCGGGGTGAATTTCAGGGAGTTGGAAATCAGGTTGAAAAGAATCTGCCGCACCCGCGTCACGTCGCTGACGAGCACTTCGGGGATGCGCGGATCGACCTCGCACGCCAATTCCACCCCCTTGCCGGTGGCCTGGACCGAGAGCAGGTCGATGACCTCCTTCAAACAAGGGCGGAGCGCGAACGGCTGGTTGTCCAACTCCAGGCACCCGGCTTCGATCTTGGAAAAATCGAGCGCGTTGTTGATGAGGCTCAGCAGGTTGTCGCCGCAGGACGCGATCAGGCGCACCAGTTCTTCCTGCTCCGGCTGCAACGTCGTGTTGAGCAGCAACCCCGTCATGCCGATGATGCCGTGCATCGGCGTGCGGATCTCGTGGCTCATCGTCGAGAGGAAATCGCTCTTGACCTGCGCGGTCTGGACCGCCTCGTCGCGGGCCTGCGCCTGGGCCGCCGCCGCGTATCTCTGTGAGGTGATGTCGTGGACCGTGCCCTCGTAGTAGAGACATTCCCCGACCGGATTGGTCACGGCGTGAATGCTCTCGCTGATCCAGGCCGTCGAGCCGTCGCGGCGGTAAATCTCGCTCTCGAAATTGGTCACCCGCCCGTGCAGATGGAGTTGGCTGAGCATTTCTCCCCGGCGCGTGGGATCGGTTTGTTGGGACCGGCCAAACTCGCGCACGTCCTCGATGAACTCCGCCGTCACCTCGTAGCCGTAGGTGCGTGCCGCCGCCGGGTTGGCGTTGGTGTAGCGGCCGTCCGGGTCGATCTGGAAGATGCCCTCGGCGACGTTCTCGAAGATGCTGCGGTAGTTTTCTTCCGCCTCGCGCAAGGCCCCGAGCGCCTGGTTGAGTTCGGCGGTGTTCATCTCGGCCTCCGCCATCTTGGCCAGGTCCCGCAAAGCCCCGCGCTGCCGGTCGTCGAAGGAATGGCTCTCGTGGTCGATGATGCAGAGCGTGCCGAGCGGCAATCCTTCCGGCGAGAGCAGCGGGTGCCCGGCGTAAAAACGGGCCGCGAGTTCGCCCGTGACGTGCGGGCTGTCGTGGAACCGCTCGTCGCGGTGGGAGTCGGTCACCACCAGCGACCGCTGGGGGTCGAGGATGGTGTGGGTGCAGAAAGACTCGTCGCGCGAGGTTTCGGTCAGGTCGAGTCCCTGCCGCGATTTGAACCAGAGCCGGTGGCCGTCCACTAGGCTGATGTAGGCAATCGGCACCGCGAACAGGTCCGTCGCCAGCCGCGTGATCCGGTCGAAACGCTCCTCGGGCGGCGTGTCCAGGATGTGCAGCGCGTGCAGAGCGGCCAGACGCTGGCTTTCGCTGAGAGGCGGCTGGGGGACGATCATGACCGGGTGGACAAAACGAGCGGATCGGGCGCGGGCACGGCCATCCGGCGCGTCGGCGACGCCTTGTCCTCGCCGATGGCCCCGCGCAGCACGTAGATCAGCCCCTTCACCGCCAGTTCGATGTAGGAAAACGGCTTGCCGATGAAATCGTCGCCGCCGCTCAGGCTCGATTTGGCGCGGCTCTCGAACCCGCTGAGCGCGGTGACGAAGATGACCGGCGTTTTCGCGTGCAGCGGCATGGCGCGCAGCCGTTTGCAAAGCTCGAAGCCGTTCATGCCCGGCATTTCCACGTCGAGGAAGACGAGGTCGAACGGCTGGTCCTGCAACATCTTGATCGCTTCGTCGGGATGGGCGACCGCCGTCGATTTCAGCCCGGCCTTTTCCAGGGAATGCCCGATGACGCGGCGGCTGATGATCTCGTCGTCCACCACGAGGATTTGTTCGTTGAGCGGCTGGCCGCTCTCGTGCGTCGCGGCGCTGGTAAAGAGCAGCGCGAGGAAATCGACGGCCTGGGTCAGCGTGCGTTTGGTGGAGGCGTTGAGACCTTCCGGCTTGGCCTGGAACTCGCGCAGCATCGCTTCCAACGCGCCCGCGAGCCGCGCCACCTTCGAGAATCCCGCGATGGCCGAGTTGGCCGTCAGGGTGTGAACGCGGGTGTAGAGTTCGAGCAACTGGACCCCCTGCGCCTCGGCGTCGCCCTGGCTGCGCAGGAGCACCTGCAAGAGGCCGCGCAGGGATTTGACGAACTCCGGCGCGCCCTGGAGGAGCGACTCGCGGATTTCCGTCTGGAAATCGTTGTCGTTGGAAGCGACGACCTTTGGGGGCAGCATGCCGATGGCCAGCGGCGGCAAATCGACCCTGGCGGCGGGCCGCTGGGCCGGGGCGCCGTTGCCTTTGCCACCGAGCACCGTGCCGCTGGGCAGGAAAATTTCGTTGAGCGAGGCGATCACGTCCTTGGGCGTGGCGGCGGCCTTGTTGAACAGGCGGAAGGCACCGGCGGCCTTGGCTTCTTCTTCCACGTCGCGGGTGTAGATGTTCGTGAAAACCAGGATCGGGATTTTCTCGAATTTCTTTTGCGCGCGGGTCTTCTTGAGGATTTCCGAGCCGGACAGTCCGCCCGGCAGCAGCAGGTCGAGCAGCAGCGCGTCGGGGTTGATCGTGTAGAGATCGTGGAACCCGGTTTCGCCATCGAGCGCGACCTCCACGTCGTACCCCGCCGCTTCGATCTGCGTGCGGTAAATCCCGGCGACCGCCTCGTCGGCGTCGATGATGAGAATCTTCTTGTTGACGGCAGGCGCGCCGAATTGAGTCCCCTTGGACGGGTCGCCGGGAATGCGGATCGTGCGGCGCGGCGGCGGGGCGGCCGGTCCTGACACGGTGCCCGGTTCGGGCGGTTTCGGCGGGGCGATGGGCACGGCGACCTCCGGCATCGGCAGGCCGACCGGCGATTTCGGCGGAGCGAAGGGCGGCGGGGGCTGCTTGGCGCGGGGCTGCGCCTGGAGCGTGCGGGGGAAAAGCGCGGTTTTGAGCGCGGTGAGGATTTCGTCCGGCTTCACGTCGGCGCGCTGGAACACCCGGTTGGCCCCGGCGTTGAGCGCGGCCATTTCCTGCTCGGAGTTGCCCTCCCTGTCCGCCGCCATCACGATGATGAAGAGCGGCTTGAGTTCGTCGTGGCTGCGGATGTCGCGCAGCAGGTCCAGCCCGTCGATGCCCGGCCCCTGGAAGTCGATGAGCAGCGCGTCGAAGGAAAATCCGTACAGGATGTCCAGGCCCTTCGGCCCGTCGTTGACCGCTTCCACCCCGTAGCCGGTGGTTTCCATCTCCTTGCGCCAGCGGCGGGCGGCGGGGTCGTCGGCGGCGATGAGCAGCACGCTCTTGGGCCGCGCGAGACGTTTCCCGCCGCGTTGGTCCACCGAGGTCATGGCAATTTCGCCCGAGGCTCTGGCGGGGGTGGGGACGACGGCAGGTTCGGGCGCGGGCGGCGGCGGCGGGGTGCCCCGTCCAAAAAGGCGGCCGAGGAATCCACCGCGAGGACTGTTGTCGGAATTGCTCATAGCTTTGCCTGCGTTCGTTTACGTACTTGGGCGGTCGTTGGTCCGGTGAGTTGGCAGGGAGGCGGCCCGTCACTCACCGGGAGCCCTGTCTACCTGCAGTCGTCAGGGAGGATAGAGCAAGTTTCTGGCCCAACTCGCAAAACAGCGCGTTTTGGTGGCAAGATGCTGCCGGGATCATGCTTTGCGAAAAGCTTCCTCGCGGGAGGACGACACGGCGGGCACGGATTCCACGGAAAGCACTCCGGCGCGGCAGACGGAGCGCCCACCCCTACAGTCCGGTCAAAAACTTCCGCAACGCCGCCGGGTCCGGCAAACGATACCGTGCCCGTGTCGCTCCCTCGCCGACCTTGATCGACACCATCCCGGCGGTCTCCAGAGCGAACATGCTCTCGTCGGTCAGGTCATCACCGACGCAAACGACGGCCTGATACCGTTTCCCGACGAGCATCCTCGTCACCGCGATCCCCTTGCTGACCTGCGTCGAGACCACTTCGACGATTTTCTTGCCGTGCCGCACCTGCACCGGGTCGTTGGCCGTGACCGCGCCCAGTTCCTCGACCAACTGATTCGCCTTCCAGGTTCCGAATTCCGGCTCGGCTCCCCGGTAGTGCCAGACGAGGGAGGTGCGTTTTTCCTCCACGAAGCTGCCCGGCGTCGCGTTTTCGGTCAGCCGGAGGAGCGGGCGCACCTGTTCCATCCAGCCGTAGGTGGCCTGCCCGTCCAACGCCTGCCATTCCCGACTGCCCGGGGGCCGCTCGGTCGCGCCGTGCTCGGCGATCAGGCCGAAGGGCCGGTCGCCGAACAGCTTTTGCAGGTCGTCGGCGGACCGCCCGCTGATGACCGTCACGTCCACTCCCGGGCGCGCTTGCAGGGATTCCAGCAGGCGCAGCAGCGCGTCACCCGGCGTGGCGGCGGCGGCGTCCCGCTCGATCTCGCGCAGCGTGCCGTCGTAATCGAAAAAGAAGCCGACCGCCGCCCCGGCCGCGAAAAGGCGCGCCAGTTCCCCGGACACCGCCGTCAGGTCGGATGTTTCCCGGGCGGCGGGAGCAACCGGCGGCATCCCCGCCAGCTCGTCGATGAACGAGGCCGCCCAATGCTGAGCGTCGTGTCGTTTGATCCTCTCGCGCATCGGCTGGTTGCGCGCCTGTTTTTCCCCGGGCGGCATGGCCAGCGCGCGGGCGATGCTGTCCGCCACGGCCTGCGCATCGTAAGGATTGACGATCAGGGCGTTGCAAAGCTCCTCCGCCGCGCCCGCGAACTCGCTCAGGATCAGCGGCCCGGAGTGGTCGCGCTGGCAGGCGAGGTATTCCTTGGCGACGAGGTTCATCCCGTCGATGAGCGGCGTCACCAGCCCGGCGTCGGCGATGGAATACAGTGCGCACAGGTCCGCGAACTCGACCGAGCCGTGGATGAAATGAATGGGACTATTGTGCAGGGTGGCGTATTTGCCGTTGAGCCGCCCGACGCGCGCTTCCACGTCGGCGCGCAGTTCCTGATAATCCTCGACGCCCTCCCGCGACGGCACGCTCACGAAGATGAACTTGATGTCGTCGCGGTTCTCGTGCCCGGACAGGTAGCGATCGACGGCGTCCAACCGGTGCAGGATGCCCTTGGTGTAATCCATCCGCTCGACGGAAAGCACGATCCGCTTGCCCTGGAACGTCCGGCGGAATTTCTCCTGCAGCCCCCGATGCGCGGGCTGGTCGAGGGTTTCCTCGAATTTGCGGGCGTTGATGCCGATGGGATAGACGCCCAGCGAGGCCGCGTGGCCGTCGGCGCAACGGACGCGGGTGGTCTCGGTCTCCACGCCCAGCAGACGGGCCGCCGCGCTGCGGAAATGGCGCAGGTAGCCGAACGTGTGGAATCCCAGCAGGTCCGCCCCGAGCATCCCCTCGATCAATTCAGCGCGGCGCGGATGGCAGCGGAAAACCTCGTAGGCGGGAAACGGCGTGTGCAGGAAAAAGCCGATGCGTAAGGTGGGCGACGCCCGGCGCAGCATCGCCGGGAGCAGGAGCAATTGATAATCGTGGACCCAGACGAGGTCGCCTTCCCTGGCCACGCCGAGGACCTTGTCGGCAAAACGCTGGTTGACCTCGCGGTACGCCTCCCACCAGGGCGGCTCGTAACACAGGTAATCCGTCATGTAGTGCAGCAGCGGCCAGACGCTCGAATTGGAGAATCCCTCGTAGTGCGCCTCCGCTTCCTCCGCGCGGAGGAACACGGGGAGGCAGCCGTATTCCTCGACCAGTTGTTTTTCGACTTCTCCCTGCCGCTCGGGGGCCGTGACGCCGCCCGGCCAGCCGATCCACTGGAGCTGGTATTTCTCGGCGGAAAGCCCTTCCAACGCGGCGACCAACCCACCGGAACTCCGAGTGATTTTGTCGTCGCCCACGGTCACGGGCAGGCGGTTGGAAACGTTGATGAGCGTAGTAGGCATGGGCGACTCTTCCTTATCGCATGCTGGCTGGTCAACGGGTCCAAGAATCCGTCGATTTTGCGGTAAACAACCGCTTGCCGCCCGCCGGATTTCGGCTCAGTTGAGCCGTGCTCGACCTCCTGTCCGCCGAAACGAAAATCCTTTCTGTCTGGGAGTTGACCCGCTCGATCCGCTCGTTTCTGGAAAGCGAGATCGGCCAGGTGTGGGTCGAAGGCGAAATCTCCAACCACCGCCGCCAAAGCTCGGGCCACCAGTATTTCACGCTCAAGGACGACCGCTCGCAGCTTTCCTGCGTGCTCTTTCGCGGGACCGCCCCGTCGCTGCCGAGCGGGACGGCGTTGGCCGACGGCGTGCAGGTGCAGGTGTGCGGCGACCTGACGGTCTACGAGGCGCGCGGGCAATACCAGCTCGTCGTGCAGATCGTCCAGCCCCGGGGATTGGGCGCGTTGCAGGCGCGGTTCGAAGCCCTCAAGCGCAAGCTCCAGGCGGAAGGACTCTTCGACGCCGACCACAAGAAACCGCTGCCCGCCTTTCCGCAGACCATCGGCCTGGTCACCTCGCCCACCGGCGCGGCGTTGCAGGACATGCTCAACATCCTCCAGCGGCGCGCGCCCTGGGTCCGGGTGGTCGTCCATCCCGTGCGGGTGCAGGGCAACGGAGCCGCCGGAGAGGTCGTGCGGGCCATCGAGGATTTCAACCGCTGGTCGCTCGCGGGCTCCGGGCTGGCGGTGGACGTGATCGTCGTCGCCCGGGGCGGCGGCAGCATGGAAGACCTCTTCGAGTTCAACGACGAGAGCGTCGGACGGGCGATCTACGCCTCGGAAGTGCCCATCGTCTCGGCCATCGGGCACGAGATCGATTTTACCATCGCCGATTTCGCGGCGGACCTGCGTGCCCCCACCCCCAGCGCCGCCGCCGAGTTGATCGTGCCGGACACCGCCGAACTGCTGCGCCAGTTGACGGCGGCGGGCCAGTTCCTGAACCGCCAGTTGACCGAGCGCGTGGCCGGCGCCCGCGAGCGTCTGCAAGGGACGGCTCGTGGCGCGCTCCACCGCGAGCCGCGCCGACGGATCGAAGACGAACGCCAACGGCTCGACCACCTCGAAGAATCCCTGGACCGGGCGGCCAGGGCGACGGTGCAGGCACTGCGCTCCCGGCTCGACGAGAAGAATTGCTGCCTGCGGATGGCGGGACCGCAACGTTCGCTCGCCCTGCGCGCGCAGATCGTGCAATCGCTCCGCGAAAAACTCGGCGACCAACTCTGCTGCCAGCGCGAGCGGCTCCAGGCTCGGCTGCGTACCTCGGAAAGTCTGCTGCGCGTCCTCGGTCCCCAGGCGACGCTGGAGCGCGGCTACAGCATCACCACCGACGAGGCCGGGGAAATCATGCGCTCGGCGGCCCTGTCACGCGCCGGGCAGCGGCTGGTGACCCGGCTGCACGACGGCACGGTGGTCTCGACGGTGGCCGGGACAGAGATCCCACCCGGAAAATAAACAAGCCGTACCGGTGAAGGTACGGCTTGTAAAAAAACTCGACCCCCGCAGGTTTTTTAGGTGCCCGGAGTCGGGAGCAGGAGTTCGCAACCGGTCAGGCTCTTGTTCGAGGCCGGGTCGAGGAGGTTGACTTTGGTGGGGGTGGTCAGACTCGGATCGTAGCCTTTGACCTGACAAGCGGCGTCCTTGCCGACCAGTGTTTCCACCGTACCGCTGTTGTCCAGATGGATGACGACGGCCTTGGTCCCGCTCCAGGTGCCACCCACGGCGGCCTGGGTCGAGGTGTAGTTGCCTTGCTTATCCGCCGGGCCGTCGAAAACAATCGGTGAGGCCGGATTGGAGGCGTCGTTCAACCCCATCATGTAACCGTAGACGTTTTCACCCGCTGCAAGCGTGTTGACGGGGCTTCCCGTGTAGGGATTGTCGATGACCCCATCCGGCGTGATGGTCTTGTAAGCCAGTTTGTTGCCGAAGATGGCCTCCGAATTGGTGTACGTCGGGAACAGCGCCGCAAAACAGTCGTTGGAATGGACGGTGGACGTCAACTCCGCCGGGACCTTGTTCTTGGGGTAAACGCCGTCGTTGTCGCCGGAGAACAACTTGAGGGCCAGACCGACCTGCTTGGCCTGGGCCAACGCCTTGGTCTGCGCGCCGCGGACCTGCACGCTGTTGAACACCGGCAAGGCGACGCTGGCCAGGATGCCGATGATGGTGATGACGACGAGCAGCTCGATGAGCGTGAACGCCGCCGTGAATGACTTCTTTTTGATCATAGGGAGGTGTGTTTGGATGGAACTGACAACGCCGGAAAATAGGCTCCGCAACGGGCGAAGGTCAAAGGGTTTTCCCCCCGGGGCGATACATTAACCTCGTGGTAACAATTCGGTAACATTTGCGGGGGCGGCGGGCGGTTTTTCGAGCCGCTTGAACCCGATCACGCTCAACGGCGGCAGCCGGAGATTGAGCGAAAAATCCCGCCCCTGCCAGAACGTCCGCTCCGCTTCCATGCCGCCGCAATTCCCGGCGTTGCTGCCGCCGTAGGTTTGCGCGTCCGTGTTCAGGATTTCCTGGTAAAAACCCGCCCCGGGCGCGCCGACCCGGTAGCCCTCGCGGCCCACCGGCGTCGCGTTGACCACGAAGAGGATCACGTCGCCGTGGCGCGACTTGCGCGCGAAGGAGAGCACGCTGTGGTCGGCGTCGCCGAAGTCGATCCATTCAAAACCTTCGTGAGTATCGTCCAACTCATAGAGCGCCGGTTCCCGGCGGTACAGGGAGTTCAAATGCTGCACCAGCCGCCGCAGGCCGTCGTGCGGCGGGAACTGGGTCAGGTGCCAGTCGAGGCTCCGGTCGTATTTCCACTCGGACCACTGGCCGAACTCGCCCCCCTGGAAGAGCAGTTTCTTGCCGGGATGCGCCCACATCCAGGCCAGGAACATGCGCAGGTTGGCAAACTTCTGCCAGTCGTCGCCGGGCATCTTGCTGAGGAGCGAACCTTTGCCGTGGACCACCTCGTCGTGGCTCAGCACGAGCACGAAATGCTCGGTGAACGCGTAGACCAGCGAAAACGTGATTTCCCCCTGGTGGAAACGCCGGTACGCGGGGTCCAGCGCCATGTAACGCAGGCTGTCGTTCATCCAACCCATGTTCCACTTGAAGCCGAAACCCAGGCCGCCCAAGTAAGTCGGGCGGCTGACGGACGGCCACGAGGTCGATTCCTCGGCGATGGTCATGACCCCGGGAAACTCACCGTAGGCTACCTCGTTGAAGCGTTTGAGGAATTGAACGGCCTCCAGGTTTTCGCGTCCGCCGAACTGGTTGGGAATCCACTCGCCCGCCTTGCGGGAATAATCGAGGTAGAGCATCGACGCCACGGCATCCACGCGCAGGCCGTCGATGTGGTAGGCGTCGAACCAGAACAGCCCGTTGGCCGTGAGGAAGTTGCGGACCTCGTTGCGTCCGTAGTTGAAAATGAGCGTGCCCCAGTCAGTGTGTTCGCCCTGGCGCGGGTCGCTGTGCTCGTAGAGGTCCGTGCCGTCGAATTCGGCGAGGCCGTGGGCGTCCTTGGGGAAGTGGCCGGGCACCCAGTCCAGGATCACGCCGACGCCGCGCTGGTGGCAGCGGTCCACGAAATAACGAAACTCGTCCGGGTTGCCGAAACGGCTGGTGGGCGCGAAGTAATTCGTGATCTGGTAGCCCCAGCTTCCGTCGAACGGGTGCTCGGCGACGGGCATCAGTTCGAGGTGGGTGAAGCCCATTTCGATCACGTAATCCAGGAGGTCGTCGGCCAGTTCACGGTAACTCAGGGAGCGGTTGCCGTCTTCCGGCTTGCGTTTCCAACTGCCGAGGTGGACCTCGTAAACGCTGACCGGCGCGCGCTGCCAGTTTTTCTCCCGGCGAGCTTGCATCCAGGCGTGGTCGCTCCACGCGTAGCGGCTGAGGTCCCAGACCAGGGAACTCGTCTTGATGCCGTGCTGGTTGTAGAACGCGAACGGGTCGCTCTTGAGTTGGATGCCGCCCTGGGGTCCGAGCACCTCGAACTTGTAGTGCGCGCCTTCCTCGACCCCGGGCAGGAAAATCTCCCACACGCCGCTGCCGAGCAGCTTGCGCATCGGATAAACCCGGCCATCCCAGCGGTTGAAATCACCGACGACGCTGACCCGCCGGGCGTTCGGCGCCCAGACGGCGAAGGTGCAGCCGCGCACGCCGCCGACCTCTTTCAGGTGCGCGCCCAGCCGTTCGTAGAGCCGGTGGTGGTTGCCTTCCGCGAAGAGGTGCAGGTCGAGTTCGCCGAGGAGGGGGCCGAAGGAGTACGGGTCGGCCAAGGTGGTTTCGTGACCGTTGGCGTCGGTGAAACGCAGGCGGTAGTCAGGCCGTTCGGGGGCATCCGGCAAGATGGTCTCGTAGAACCCGCGATCATCCACCTTGTCGGCGACGGCCAGGATCGTCGCGGGCGTTTGGGCATCGACCACGGCGATTTCGTGGGCGTGAGGAGCAAACACCCGCACCACCCAGTTTTCGTGGACCCGGTGCGGCCCGAGGAAGGCAAACGGGTCGCCGTGCGTGGCGTGCAGCAGCGAATCGAGTTCGGCGCTGTCGTAGGAGAGGTGGCGCAGCTTCATGGGTGGATTAGCAGGGAAAAAAGGCGGGATCGCGAGGTCTCCGGTGCGACGAAGATTTTTTAGAATATCGCTTCGTTGGTTCCCGTTGGTTCTCTCTCCCTGACGGCGCAGATGGCAAGCTCAAAGGAAAATGGTTTTGCGCGCCGCTGCTGGCGTGCCGTTTGCTGCGTTCTGCTGACATGCAAGCCCTCCGTGTCGTCATGCTCCTCGTGACGGTAGCCGTCTGCTACCTGCTGTTTTTCCACTCCCAGCCAACGGTGGAGGTGATCCCGACCGACCCGGCGGTTCCTGGCGTGGTCGCCGCCGCATCGCCCGCCACGGCGCACAGCCAGTATAAAGAGGCCATGAACCGCGCCCACGCCGCCGCCAAATCCATGCAGGCCGAGCGCAAGGAAGCGGATTCGTACTGAAGCGCACCCGTCAGATCGGGCAAGGGCAAAATAAACCCGGAATCCGGGCACTTTCGCCTTGTCCATCGGTTGCTCACCTGAGTCCGAAGTGGTAGATTACGGGCTATGGATTTCCAGCTCGCTTCCGACTACCAACCGTGCGGCGACCAGGCGCAGGCGATTGCCAAGCTGACCAAAAGCCTGCGGGCGGGCAACCGCCACCAGACGCTCCTGGGCGTGACGGGTTCGGGCAAGACGTTCACCGCCGCCAACGTCATCCGCAACCTCGGCAAGCCAACCCTCGTTATCTCGCATAACAAGACCCTCGCCGCGCAGCTTTACAGCGAGTTCAAGCAGTTCTTCCCCCAGAACGCGGTCGAATATTTCGTTTCCTACTTCGATTACTACCAGCCGGAAGCGTACATCCCGCGCACCGACACCTACATCGAGAAGGATTCGTCGATCAACCAGGAGATCGAACGGCTGCGGCTTTCCACCACCAGCGCGCTGCTCTCCCGCCAGGACGTGATCGTGGTTTCGAGCGTGAGCTGCATCTACGGCCTCGGCTCGCCGGAGGATTACCGCGCCATGCTGACGCCGCTTTCCGTCGGGCAGCAGCTCAGCCGGGAGGCGTTTCTGGCGAAGCTCGTGGACATGCTTTACGAGCGCAACGACATCGCGTTCACGCGCGGCAAGTTCCGGGTGCGCGGCGATGTGATCGAGGTCTGCTCGGCCAACGAGGACGAGGTGGGCATCCGGGTGGAGTTTTTCGGCGACGAGATCGACCGCATCAGCTTGTTCGATCCGCTGACCGGCAAGGTGGACAAAAGCGTCCCGGGCCTGACGATCTTCCCGGCCAAGCAGTTCGTCACCCCGCACGACAAGCTGCGGCGCGCGCAACAGACGATCCGCGAGGAGTTGGATTTGCGGATCGCGCAGTTCGAGACCGAGGGCAAGCTGCTCGAAGCCCAGCGGTTGAAGATGCGCACGGAGTACGACCTGGAGATGCTCCAGGAGATGGGTTTTTGCTCGGGCATCGAAAATTACACCCGGCACCTGAGCGGCCGTCCGGCGAACTCCACTCCCTACACCCTGCTCGACTTTTTCCCGGACGATTTCCTGCTCGTCGTAGACGAGAGCCACGCTTCGATCCCGCAGATCGGCGGCATGTACGAGGGCGACCGTTCGCGCAAGAGCGTGCTGGTCGATTACGGGTTCCGCCTGCCCAGCGCGATGGACAACCGGCCGCTGAAGTTCCCGGAGTTCATGGCCCACCAGCGCCAGTGTCTTTACATCAGCGCCACGCCCGCGCAGTTCGAAATGAACAACAGCGTGGTCGGCAACAAAACCTACGTCCCCCACCCGCGCGAGGCGGCGGCGGCCATCGGCGAGGGCGAAACCATCCCCGCCCGGCTGCCCGGCGTGGCGCTGGTGGCGGAGGACCGCGGAGCCTACCACGCGATCCCGAAACGCGAACAGGCCCCGCCGATCCCCCGCCCGAACCTCAAAATCATCCGTCAGCACGCCACGCCGGTAGCCAACGGCGAAACCCCGGCAAAAACGGACGGCAGCGGCTACGAGGACCGCCACGCCAAGAGCGACATTGCCGACAGCTACGACGTGTTCGTGCCCGGCCAGCCGCTGGTAGTCGAGCAGATCATCCGGCCCACCGGACTGCTCGACCCGCAGATTACGGTGCGCCCGCTCAAGAACCAGATCGACGAAACCATCGAAGCCTGCCGCCAGCGCATCGAGGCGGGCGAGCGGATTCTCGTCACCACGCTGACCAAACGCACGGCGGAAGACCTCACCGATTATTTGAAGGACGTGGGGTTGAAAGTGCGTTACCTCCACAGCGACATCGACACCATCGAGCGGGTCGAAATCCTGCGCGGGCTGCGGGCGGCGGAGTTCGATATCCTGGTGGGGATCAATCTCTTGCGTGAAGGTCTCGATTTGCCGGAGGTGTCGCTGGTGTGCATCCTCGACGCGGATAAGGAAGGTTATCTGCGCAGCCAGACCTCGCTCATCCAGACGGCGGGACGCGCGGCCCGGCACGTCAACGGCCACGTCATCCTCTTCGCGGACACCGTGACCCAAAGCATGCGCAAGCTGATCGACGTGTCCGAATACCGGCGCAACCGGCAGATGGAATACAACGTCAAGCACGGCATCACCCCGCAGAGCGTCCGGCGGGCAGTGCAGGAGAGCTTGCACATGATCCTCAAAGGGAAGGACGTGGAAGAAAGCGTCATCCGCGAGGCGGGCGGCAACTTCAGCGTCAGCGAGGTGTTGCGCGAACTGGAGGCCGAGATGGCGGCGGCGGCGGCGAGCCTGGAATACGAAAAAGCGGCGTTGTTGCGCGACCAGATCATGGAACTCAAGAACGGCACCGGGATTTCCAAGCTCGAACCGAAGAAACGGCCCGGCAAGAAAGTCAGCTACTCCAAGGGAGGCCAAGGCAATGGTCAGGCGGCGGAGGCCGTGGCGCGTCCGGCGCTCCGGTACAAACGGCCCGGCGTGTAGGGTGGTCCCGTTCGTGCTCTTTATCCGGGCGTGTCCGCCCATCGTTTGCCGTTTTTCGCCGTTTTGTTCTGGATCGCCGGAATCCTGCCAGCCAATGCGCAAGCGTTGCCACCAGCCGGCGGCGGGGGGCCGGTCGGGTTGGACAGTTTGAAGGAGGTGCCCTTCACGGCGTTGTCGAATCCCTACGTCACGCCGCTGGGCGCCGCCGCGCTTTCGATCCGGCCCACCGAGTGGAAACACGCGGAAACGGACAACTTCGTTTATCACTACTTTCACAGCTTCATTGCGACCCCGGTTTCCGTGGAAGCCGAGTTTTATTATCGCGTGGTCGCCCGCGATCTGGGTAAGGACACCTCCCACTGGGAGCGCAAGGCCCACATCTTCATCTTCGAGCAGCCGGAGGATTGGCGGTCGTTCCAGACCAAGGCCAACCTGGACCCCTGGACGGGCGGCATTCACCAGGGCGGCTCGCTGTTCATCCAGCGCGATCCGAACCTCAAGTTCAAGGGCAACACGCTCGGCCACGAGACGGCGCATCTGGTCGTTGACCGGTTCTACGGTTCCAACGTGCCGCTGTGGCTCAACGAGGGATACGCCGAATACATTTCGCAGGTCGCCTACGCCAGCTACTACCGCGCAAGGGGTTACGACGCGCACCCCCACAGCAACGCGCTCACCGCCGCCACCTTTGTCCCGCTCGACCGGCTGGCCAACGCGCTGACCTATCCGGCGCAGGTCCGGGAAGTGGTCGCCTTTTACATCGAGTCCGAGAAGCTCGTGCAGTTTCTCAACGCCGCCGACAAGACGAAGTTTCAGACCATGCTCGACCTGCTTGCGCACGGCAGCCTGTTCGAGAACGCGCTCCACAACGCCTACGGCACGCTCTACCCGACGCCGCACTTATTGGAGGAGGCGTTCAAGCCTTACGCCATCCTGCCGTTGCCCGCCGCACCGACCACCGCACCCGCGACCGCCAGCCGCTGAACCCCGGGCGTCAGGCCGCCACTTTTTGCTCGTTTCTCGCGGCACGACCGATTAGAAACTGCTTCGCCATGCGCAAACTCCTTCTCTGTTCGGCTTCGTTTTTTCTCCTGTTGGCGGGCTGCGAATCGCCCGAGCGCAGCGGCATCCGGGCGGCCCAGTTGGCTCAGCGGCAGGCGATTCTGCAAGAGCCGCCGGGCGATTACTTCATCGGTCGCCGCTATTACAACCCGAATTACAAGTTCTGGGGCTACGTGCGCAAGCCCGGCCAGCCGTGGCACGACGCCCAACTCGTGATGTTCAACGAGAAACAGAAGCTGGCGCCGGACCGGGAAGAAAATCGTCCCGGCGAAGACAATAATTGCCAGTACCGGCTATTCGGGCGTTTCACGGGGGACACGGTTTATGAACCGGCCAGCAACCACGTCTACCCGGAGTTTCAGCTCACCGGCTACGAGTTGGTGGATCGCCATCCGGCGTCGATTTTCGCGCCGGACGCGGAATTGCCGCCGACGACTATCAACCGGCCGGATTAATCTGCTCGGCGATGCGTAAATTTCTTCTTTGTTCAGCGGCGATTTTGTTTGGGCTGGCTGGGTGCCAAACTCCCGAGGCCAGAAATCTCGCGGCGGCGCGGCTGGCTCAACGACAGGCGATTCTACAAGAGCCGCCGGGCGACTATTTCATCGGACGGCGGTATTACAACGACACTTATAAGTTCTGGGGCTACGTGCGCAAGCCCGGCCAACCGTGGCGCGACGCCCGGCTGGTGATGCTCAACGAGAAGCAGAAACTCGCGCCGGACCGCGCTGCCAATCACATCGGCGAGGATAACAACTCTGAATACCGCCTGTTTGGCCGCTTCACGGGAGACACCGTTTACGAGCCGCCGAGCAACCGACTTTACCCGGAGTTCCAGTTGACGGGCTACGAGCTGGTGAACCGCAACCCGCCACCGATCTTCGCGCCCAACGCCGACGCCACGCCGACAACCATCCGCCAGCCGGATTAGAGCGTGTCTCGATTGGGTAAGCCTCGCAGCCCGTAGATTCTGTCATCCTGAGCGGAGTGTTTTCGGGGCCGAAGGACCTTCCGACCACCGGTAGGCAGAAGCAGCGGTGTGTGCCGACGGCCGGAAGGTCCTTCGGCGCGCTCAAGCGCTCGCTCAGGATGACAGGGCTTTGCAAGGACCACGCGGCTTACCCAATCGGGAGGTGCGCTTACGTCCCCAAATATGCCTCCCGCACCTGCGGGTTTCGCTTCAACGCGGCGGACGTGTCTTGCAGGATGATCTTACCGGTTTCCAGCACGTAACCGTGGTTGGAAATCTCCAGCGCGAGGTTGGCATTTTGCTCGACGAGCAGGATCGTCATGCCGAGTTCCTTGTTGATCTCGACGATCTTCGCAAAAATCGTTTTTACCAACAGAGGAGCGATGCCGAGCGAAGGTTCGTCGAGCATCAGGAATTCCGGTGCGCCGGTCAGGGCCCGTCCGATGGCAAGCATCTGTTGTTCGCCGCCGGAGAGCGTGCCCGCCGCTTGCTTCTCGCGCTCCTTTAGCCGGGGAAACACGTTGAAAACGTAGTCCAGATCTTTCTGCCAACGCGCGTTTTTCGTGAGGCGGTACGCGCCCATTTTGAGGTTTTCCAACACGGTCAGGTTGGAGAAAATCATCCGGCCTTCGGGCACGTGGGAGAGACCCTGCGCGACGATCTGGTGCGGCGGCAGGTTGGCGATGTTCTCACCCTGGTAGCGGATCGCGCCCGCCCCGACTTTCGCCAACCCGGAGATGGCTCGCAGCGTCGTCGATTTGCCCGCGCCGTTCGCGCCGATCAGCGTCACGATGCTGCCCGCCTCCACCTTGAGCGAAATCCCGTGCAGCGCGGCGATGGACCCGTAGCTGACCCGAACGTTTTCGAGTTCAAGCATGGGCGGCGTCTCCTTCCTCCGGCGGTTGTTCGCCCAGGTAAGCTTCGATCACCTTCGGGTTGCGCGTGATTTCCGACGGGTTGCCCTCGGCAATCTTGACGCCGTGGTCGAGCACGAAAATGCGCTCGCAAATGCCCATCACCACTTTCATGTCGTGCTCGACGAGCAGCACGGCGATCTCGAACTTGTCCTTGATGAAGCGGATCAGCCGGGTCAATTCCTCTTTCT
Source organism: uncultured Chthoniobacterales bacterium (assembly GCA_964250695.1). Lineage (GTDB taxonomy): Bacteria > Verrucomicrobiota > Verrucomicrobiia > Chthoniobacterales > SZAS-18 > CAHJWO01. The sequence goes on from CAXUGY010000012.1 coordinate 27,732, forward strand.
CGGTGGGATTCATCCCGGCGGCGGGTTCGTCGAGCAGCAGCAGCTTGGGCCGGGTCGCCAGCGCGCGGACGATTTCCAACCGCCGCTGGTCGCCGTAAGCGAGGCTGGTGCAGAGTTCGTCGCGACGTTTGCCGAGGTCGAAAATATCGAGCAGTTCCATCACCTGCCGGTCGATCTCGGCCTCCTCGCGGTAGAACGCGGGCGTGCGCCAGAGCGAATGCGAAAACCCGTGCGTCAGACGCAGATTGAACGAGGCCCGCACGTTGTCGAACACGCTCAGTGAGGGAAAGAGCCGGATGTTCTGGAACGTGCGGGCGATTCCGGCCCGGGCAATTTTATTCGGCTTGAGTCCCCCGATGTTTTTGCCCGCGAACGTGATTTGCCCGGTGGTGGGTTTGTAGACGCCGGTGATAATGTTGAAAACGGTCGTCTTGCCCGCGCCGTTGGGACCGATCAGGCCGATCAGGTCGCGGTCGCCGATCTGCATGTCCAGCTCGGACACGGCTTTCAGGCCGCCGAACTGGACGGTGCAATGGTTGACGTTGAGCAGGGCGGCCATGGCGGGATCAGGTGGTGGCCGGGACGGCTTTGCGGGTCGGCCGCCCGCCGAACGCCCGGATGCCGCCGAACAGCCCCTGCGGACGCAGCAGCATCAGCGCGATGAGCACCAGCGCGTAGATGATCGTGCGGTTGGCGGCGAGCTTGCGCATCCAGTCCGGCAGAAACGTGTAACCCGCCACGAAGCGCAGGTATTCCGCCAGCACCGTCAGCAAAATCGCCGCGAAGACGACGCCCGCCGTGTTCCCCATCCCGCCGAGAATGACGATGACGACAATCTCGATGGAACGCTGAAAATCGAACCCGCCCGGGTTGATGTAGGTCGTCGTGTGCGCGAAAAGCCCGCCCGCGATCCCGGCGAAAAACGCGCCCATCACAAACGCCACCACCTTATACTTCGTGGTATTGATGCCCATGGCTTCGGCGGCGACCTCGTCGTCGCGCACGGTAAGGAAGCCCCGGCCATAGGTGGAGTCGATCAGGCTCACCACGACATAGATCGTCACCGCCGCCAACGCGTAAGCCCAGAAGAACGTCGTGTAGTTGGGGACGCCGGGGTACCCTGCCGCGCCGCCGACGGTTTCCGTGTTCTGGATGATGACGCGGATGATCTCGCCGAAACCCAGCGTGACGATGGCCAGGTAATCGCCGCGCAACCGCAGCGACGGCACGCCGACCACCAACCCCGCAATCGCCGCCGCCAGTCCACCGGCGAGCAGCACGAAAACGAACCACACCACCAGCGCAAAACTCCCCCCGCCGAGCAGGTGCATCAGACCCGCGCCTTGTTCCTTGGAAAGATAGGCCGAAACGTAGGCTCCGATGGCCATGAACCCCGCGTGCCCGAGCGAAAACTGACCCGTGTACCCGTTGATGAGGTTCAGGCTGACGGCCAGGATGATGTTGATGCCGACAAACTTGATGACTTGCAGGTAGTACCCGTTGATCGAACCGGCAAACTGCGAAACGACCAGGCTGGCAACCACCGCCGCCAACAGCCACACCTTCTTGGATCGCAGGGAACGGTTCACGGCAAATACGCGCTAAACCTTTTCGACCTGCGATTTGCCGAGCAGTCCGGCGGGCTTGAAAAGGAGGATCACAATCAGCACGGCGAAAGCGATGGCGTCGCGGTACGAAGAGAATTTCGACCCGGCGACGAACGTTTCGACGATGCCGATGACCAACCCTCCGATGGCTGCACCCGGGATGTTGCCGATGCCGCCGAGCACCGCCGCCACGAACGCCTTGATGCCCGGGAGGATGCCCATCAGAGGGTCGATGGACGGATTCGAGATCGACCACAGGATGCCCGCCGCGCCCGCCAGCGCGGACCCCAGGCCGAACGTAAACGAGATGACCGTGTCGAGGTTCACGCCCATCAGCGCGGCGGCGGTCGGATTGTTGGAAAGCGCGCGCATCGCCAGACCCAGCTTGGTGCGTTTGACGATGAACGACAGCGCGCCCAGCAGCGCGACGGTCACGCTGATCGCGATGACCTGACTGCGCGTGATGGTCAGCGCGCCGGTGCCTTCGAGGGCGCGGTCGGTGATGAGATCGGGAAACGATTTCGGGTCGGGGCCGAAGACGAATTGCCCGCCGTATTCCAGCAGCAGCGACACGCCGATGGCGGTGATGAGCACCGTCAGTTTCGGACGGCTGCGCAACGGGCGATACGCGAGTTTTTCGATCACGATGCCCAGCGTCGCGCACGCGGCCATCGTCACCAGCATCACGATGCAGACCCCGAGCGGCGCGGCGTTCCCCGGGAAATGCGGCATGATTTTCGGCGTCAGCCAATACCCGGCAAACGCCCCCATCATAAACACGTCGCCATGCGCGAAATTGATGAAGCGCAGCACCCCGTAAACCATCGTGTAACCCAGCGCGATCAGCGCGTAAAACGCCCCGAGCGACAGGCCGTTGATGAGTTGCTGGAGAAATTCGATGCCGCTCATGGGTTCGTTAGCGTCCCTCTGACCACCCTCCGCCTCCGAATCAGGGCGCCACCGACGCGACGAATTTGTTGTCCTTGCCCTGCACTTGAAGCACGACCGCCGATTTGGTGGCGTTGCGCTTTTCGTCGATGCTGATCTTGCCCGTCACGGCGTCATAATCCTTCACGCCGGTCAACGCCGCGCGCACCTTGTCGCCGTCGGTCGTGCCTGCCTTCTTGATGGCGTCGGCCAGGATCATCATGGCGTCGTAGCCCAGGGGGGCCATGCCGTCGGGAGCCGTCTTGAATTTCGCGGTGTATTTCTTGACGAAATCCTGCACCTTCGGATTCTGGTCGGCGGGCGAAAAATGGGTGGAGAAATAACAGCCGTCGAGCGCGCTGCCCGCGATCTCGGCCAGCTTCGGGCTGTCCCAGCCGTCGCCGCCGAGCAGCGGGACCTTCAGGCCCAGGATGCGCGCCTGTTTGCCGATCAGGCCCGCTTCCGTGTAATAACCCGGCACGAAAATCGCGTCCGGCTGCGTGGATTTGATGGCGGTGAGCTGCGCGCGGAAATCCTTGTCCTTGCCGCTGCCGCTGTAGGAACGTTCGATCACGATCTGGCCGCCGTGGCTCTTGTAGTATTCCGTGAAATACTGCGACAGGCCCTTGGAGTAATCGCTGGTCACGTCCGAGAGGACGGCGACCTTCTTCGCGTGCAGCGTGTCGAGCGCGAACTTCGCCATCACGGTGCCCTGGAACGGATCGATGAAACAGACGCGGAAAATGTAGTCGCCTTTCTCGGTGACGGTCGGGTTCGTGGAGCCGGGCGAGACCATCGGAATCTTGGCTTCCTGGCAGATGGGCGCGGCTTCCAGCGAGCGGCTGCTGGCAATCTCGCCGATGACGGCGACCACCTTGTCGTTGGCGATGAGCTTCTTGACGGCGGACGAAGGCTGGCCGGGCTTCGACTGGTCGTCCTCCACGATGAGTCTGATTTTGCGTCCGAGCACGCCGCCCGCGAGGTTGATTTCCTCGGCGGCGAGCTGCACGCCGTTGTCCGAGTTGATGCCGAAGGTCGCCTCGCTGCCCGTCAAAGACGCGTATTCACCCACCGGAATATCTTGCGCCCGGACGGACGCCAGTGGCACGCTGAGGATCGCCGCCGCACTGGCTAGAAGATAGAGGAGGAACGGTTTGGACATCGACATGCGGGTGTTTTAATGGCTCCGCCGCCGGATTGCAACCGTGGAGACGCCTTCTCAGAAACTTGTCCGCAGATTACGCAGATTTCCGCAGATTGCGGAGGGAAGGAGTCTTTCTCTTCCGTCCTCTTCTAATCTGCGGAAATCTGCGTAATCTGCGGACAAGTTTCTGCCTGCGGTGTAGCTTCAAAAAACTTCCCTTTCATGGCCCGCACCTTCAAGCTCAACCGCACGGTCACCCCGACGCCGTCCGGTCGCCGCATCGACTACCCCGCCGAACTCAACGCCCAGCAGTGCGAGGCCGTCACCGCCGGTCCCGGACCGATGCTCGTGATCGCCGGGGCGGGCAGCGGCAAGACGCGCACACTTACCTACCGCGTGGCCTACCTGCTGGAAAACGGCGTCGCCCCGTCCAACATCCTCCTCCTGACGTTCACCAACAAAGCGTCACGCGAGATGCTCGACCGCGTTTCCTCACTGCTGCCCGACAGCACCGAGGGCCTCTGGGGCGGGACGTTCCATTCCATCGGCAACAAGATTTTGCGCCGCCATGCCGAAACGTTGGGTTGGCGGCGCGGGTTTTCCATCATGGACCGCGAGGACCAGGAAGACCTCATGAAGACGGTCATCGCCGCCGCCGGGATCGACCCCAAGGAGAAACGCTTCCCGAAGGCCGAGGTCGTCACGGACATCTTCAGCATGGCGGTCAACACGAACCGGGGCATCGGGCACGTCGTGGACACCAAGTACCCGTACTTTCTCGATCAGGTCGAGCAGCTCAAGACGGTTCACGACCTGTACGAGCGCAAGAAGAAGTCCACGAACACCATGGATTTCGACGACCTGCTCACCAAGTCGCTCAAGCTGCTGACCGAGCACGAGGAGATTGCGTCCATCTACCAGCGGCAGTTCCAGTTCGTGCTCGTCGATGAGTACCAGGACACCAACCACATCCAGGCCGAGTTCGTGGACGTGCTCGCCGCGCAACACCAGAACATCATGGTCGTCGGCGACGACGCGCAGTCGATCTACTCCTGGCGCGGGGCGGATTTCCGCAACATCCTGCAATTCACGAAACGCTACCCGGCGGCGCGCACCTACAAGATCGAAACCAACTACCGCAGCGTGCCCGAAATCCTGCACGTCGCCAACGCCGCCATCGAGGCCAACGTGGAGCAGTTTCCCAAGGAACTCCAGGCGGCGCGCGAGACGCGTTCGGTCAAGCCCGCGCTGCTCGAACTCAACGACAGCAACGTGCAGGCGCAGTTCGTGACCCAGCGCATCCTCGAACTGCGCGACGAGGGGGTCGAACTCCACGAGATCGCCGTGCTCTACCGGGCGCACTTCCACGCGCTGGAACTCCAGATCGAACTCACCCGCCACGGTGTCCCGTTCACGATCACGAGCGGGCTGCGCTTCTTTGAGCAGGCGCACATCAAGGACGTGGCGTCGTTTCTGAAGTTCGCCGCCAATCACCACGACGAGGTGGCGTTCAAGCGCATCGTGCGCCTGCTGCCGGGTGTTGGCGGGGCGGCGGCGGACAAGCTGTGGGCGCACTTCGAAAAGGCGCTGGCCGAGAGCGAGGCCGTCGGTTCCTTCGCCGACGCGTTCCTCGGGGCCAAGGTCGGCGCGAAAAGCGAGAAGATGTGGAAGCAGTTCGTCCACACGCTCGAAGAAATCGCGCCGGGCGGCAAACTCATCGCGCCGTCCAGCGCCATCGAGAGTGTGGTGGAGGCGGTTTACGACGATTACGCCAAGACGAAGTTCCCCAACTACGAGGTGCGCCGCGAGGAACTCAACGTGCTGGCCAACTACGCCCGCCAGTACGCCGACCCGGCGGAGTTCCTTTCGCAGTTGGCGCTGGTCAGTTCCCTGGAAACGGAGGCGGCGCTGAATACCGGCGAGGAGGAACGCGACATCGAACGCGTCACGCTTTCGAGCATCCACCAAGCCAAGGGGTTGGAATGGAAGGTGGTCTTCGTGATCCACCTGACGGAAGGCTCCTTCCCGAGCAACCGTTCTTTGGAATCCCCGGCGGCTATCGAGGAGGAACGTCGCCTGTTCTACGTCGCGGTCACGCGCGCCTGCGACGAGCTATATCTGACTTATCCCTACATGAAGCTCAACGCCGGGTATGGCGACATGTTCCAGCGGCCCTCGCGTTTTTTGAGTGAGGTGCCCATAGAACTGATGGAAAAATGGGAAATCGAAAGGGGGTTCTGAATCTCTTCGTTCCCTCGTTCGTCCCTCGTTCCCAAGTGCAACTTGGGAACGAGGGGGAAAAGAGCCCGCCCCAGCGACCTCACACCGCGCTCGGCATGGTCGGGTAGCTGCCCAACACCTTGAGGAAGCTGCACCGCTCCTCCAACGCCCTCATCGCGCCGACCAGATTGTCGTCCTGCCGGTGCCCTTCGACATCGACGAAGAACACGTATTCCCACGGTTTGCGCTTCGACGGGCGGCTCTCGATCTTGCTCATGCTGATGCCCGCGCCTTGCAGCGGTTCCAACGCGGCGAACAAGGCTCCCGCCCGATCCGGCACGCCGAACATCAGCGAGGTGCGGTCGTGCCCGGTCGGCGGACAATCGCGCGGCCCGATCACGAGAAAGCGCGTCGTGTTGTTCGGCAAATCCTGAATCCCGGCGTCCAAAATCGCCAACCCGTAACGCTCGCCCACCATCCGCCCGGCCAACGCCCCGGCGTCGTCCGCCTGCGCGGCCATTTCCCCCGCGCGCGACGTGCTGGCGACCTCGATCAGATCGACCGTGGGCAGGTTGATCCGCAGCCACTGGCGGCATTGCCCGAACACCTGCGGATGGCTGAACACCCGCCGCACGGCCTCGCGCGGCACTCGGGCCAGGAGGTGATGCTCGATCTTGAGCGCCACCTGCGCGCAGATGCGCAAATCGCTCTCGATGAATTCGTCCAACGTGTGGTTGACAGCGCCCTCCGTGGAATTTTCGATGGGCACCACCCCGTAGTCCGCCCGGCCCCGCGCCACGGCGTCGAACACGTCGCTGATGCTCCCCTGCGACAGGTAGCGCACGCTCGCGCCGAATTTTCCCCGCGCCGCCTGGTGCGTCCAAGTGGCTTCCGGGCCGAAGTACGCGATGGCCAGGTCCTTCTCCAGCGCCAGCGAGGCGGACATGATCTCGCGGTAAATGGCGCGCAGACTTTCCGGCGGCAGCCTGCCGCCCTGGGCCGCGCTTTTGGCCACGAGCGCGCTCAGCACGTGTTCCTCGCGCTCGGGCGCGTAGATTTCCTGACCGGTCGCCCGCTTGACCTCGCCCACGTCGCGCACGAGGTCCGCCCGCTCGTTCAAGAGCCGGATCAGTTCGTTGTCGAGGCCGTCGATTTTGATGCGCAAGTCGGAGAGTTCCATCGGTCAAAGGCGGGGAGCCGGCACAGATTACCACGCGCCACGCAGCCAAAGCGAGCCTGGAAGCACGGACTTCACGTGGCAGGCGCAGGCTCCTCCCTGGCGAGCAGCGTCAAACGCAGTTCCTCGAACGCGGGCAGTTCCTTCACGTCCTTCAGGCCGAAGTGTTCGAGGAAAAGCGGCGTCGTGGCGAAGAGCAGCGGGCGCCCCGGCAGTTCGGCCCGACCGGCGATTCGGACGAGTCCCCGGTCGAGCAGCGTTTGCACGACGCCCCCGGCATCCACCCCGCGCACCGCTTCCACCTCCGAACGCGGCAGCGGCTGGCGGTAGGCGATGATGGCGAGGGTTTCCAACGCGGGCGCGCTGAGCCGGGCGGGCCGGTTTTCGGGAAAAAGCTGGCGCACCCAGGGTGCGGTCGCCGCCGTGGTCGTGAGGGTCCAGCCCGCGGCGGTTTCGGTCAGTTCAAAGCTGCGGTCTCCCTGCCGGTATCCGGCAGACAGCGCCCCCAGGGAATCCAGCACGTCCTGCTCGCCGCAACGGGCCAGGGTGGCGGCCGGCGGATCTTCGCTCAACGCCGCCGCCGATTTGAGCACGGCGCGCATCTCCGCGACCGTCAACGGCTTGGGAGAGGCAAAGATCAGGGCTTCGAGCACCTGCGGCAACGTCATCGGATCGGCGGGAAAAAACGGCCTCGCGTGAAAGAGATGCCCACCATAAAACAGGGTGGCGTGCCCGCAAGCGACGGATTTATGCCGCCGCGCCGGTCGGCAGCGCGGGGGCTTCCTGCTGGAAAATCGTGACTTCCTCGAACGCCGCCGACTGCTCCACGCGCAACTGCCTGAGCCGGACCAGTTCCAGCAACGCCAAAAACGTCACCACCATTTCCACCCGCGACGTGGTCCGCGCGAACAACTCCGTGAACGCCAACCCCTGCCCGCGCGACTGCGCCAGCAAGCCGCGCAACGTCTCGATCTTGTCGGCCACCGTGAAATTTTCCTCGAAGATGACCGTGCGCGTGTCGGCGGTTTTCGCCTCGAAACGCCGCAGCGTTTTCTGAAACGCCTTGAGCAGGTCGAACACCCCGATGTCCCCCAACGCCAGCGCGCCGGTAAGCATCTCCTCGTCGCGGTCGGGGTCCGGCGGCAGGCCGGGCGCACGCGTAAAACGGTCCAGCCGCGCGGTTTCCACGTTCTGCAAATGTCCGGCCACGTCCTTGAATTTCTTGTATTCGATCAATTGGCGAATCAACTCCCAGCGTGGGTCGATCTCCTCCGCGTCCTCCGCGCCCGGGGGTTGTTGGTCCGGCGGGAGCAGGCGGCGGCTCTTCAGATAGATCAGGTGCGCGGCCATGGCGATGAAGTCCCCGGCGCGGTCGAGGTCCGGCTGGGGCACGGCGGCGAGATAATCCAGGTACTGCTGGATGAGCCGTTCGAGCGACAAATCGTAAAGCTCGACCTCTTCCTTGCGCACGAGGTAGAGCAGCAGGTCGAGCGGCCCCTCGAAAATGTCGAGCCTGACCTGATAATCCGCTGTTTCCGTCTGGTTGGGTGCCGCCAGGTCCATCTTTCGGCCCCATCTTAGACCAAGCATCAGGCGGGTCGAGAAATCTTCGAGCGCCGGTACTTTCGTCCGGCGGCGTTGTCACCGAGCGGCGATATTCTTCTACCAGATGGACCCGACTCCCTCCCCCACCCTCCCGGCGAACCGGTTGATCCACGAAAAATCCCCCTACCTGCTCCAGCACGCGCACAACCCGGTCGATTGGTTCCCCTGGGGTGAGGAGGCGTTTGCGCAGGCCCGCCGCGAAGATAAGCCGATCTTCTTGTCCATCGGTTATTCGACGTGCCACTGGTGCCACGTCATGGCGCACGAGTCGTTCGAGAACGCGCCGACCGCCGCCGTGATGAACGCTCTCTTCGTCAACATCAAGCTGGACCGCGAGGAACGCCCCGACGTGGACCGCGTCTACATGGCCTTCGTCCAGGCGACCAGCGGCAGCGGCGGCTGGCCCATGAGCGTCTGGCTGCAACCCGACCTCACGCCCATCGTCGGCGGCACCTATTTCCCGCCCGATGACCGCTACGGCAGGCGTGGCTTCGTGTCGGTCTGCCAATCGGTCGCCCACGCCTGGCACGACGAACGCGACAAGGTCAAGGCGCAGGGCGAACGCCTCCTGGCCGCCTTGCGCGATTACGTCCGCCCCCAGCCTGCGGCCACGGCCACCGGGGCAGCCCGGCCCATCGCAGAAGTCCTGCGCGCCGCCCTGAAACCGCTGGCCGCCAGCTTCGATCCCGACCATGGCGGGTTCGGCTCGGAGCCGAAATTTCCGCGCCCGGTCACGCTCGCGCTGTTGGCACGTGCCCGCGCGCGGTTGGCCCCCGACGACGCCGACGGTCAAAACGCCGGAAACATGCTCCTCGTCACGCTCGACCACCTGACGGCGGGCGGGATTCATGACCACCTCGGCGGCGGCTTCCACCGCTATTCCGTGGATCGTTTCTGGCACGTGCCGCACTTCGAGAAAATGCTCTACGACCAAGCGCAATTGGCCGTGGCCTGCCTCGAAGCCCACCAGCTCAGCGGCGCGGCCAAATACGCGGACACCGCCCGGGACATCCTGGACTACGTGCGCCGCGACCTCACCTCGCCGGAAGGCGGTTTTTTCTGCGCCGAAGACGCGGACAGCCTCCTCGCGGCGGGTCAACCCGAGCATGCCGAGGGCGCTTTCTACGTCTGGACCCGCGCGGAAATCGATTCCATCCTCACCAGGGACGAGGCGAAAGCGGTCTGCGAGCACTTCGACGTGCAGCCCGAGGGCAACGCCCCTCCCGGCAGCGATCCGCAGGGCGAATTTACCGGCAAAAACATCCTCTACGTTCACCCCGCGCCGTCCACGCCGGGCGCCGAAGCGGAACTCCTCGCCAGCGCGCGCGCCAAGTTGCTCGCCGTCCGCAACCGCCGTCCCCGCCCGCATCTCGACGACAAAATCATCACCGCCTGGAACGGCCTCATGATTTCCGCGTTCGCCCGCGCCGCGCAGGTGCTCGGCGACGACGCCCATCTGGCAACCGCCCGACACGCGGCGGGGTTCATCCGGCAAAGTCTCTTCCGGGAAAAAGAAGGCGTTCTCCTGCGTTCGTACCGGCAGGGTGCCGCGCCGGTCGAGGGTTTCGCGGACGACTACGCCTTTTTAATCCAGGGTCTGCTGGACCTCTACGCAGCCGGGTTCGACCTCGCGGACCTGCGCTGGGCGGAACAACTCCAGGCCCGGCAGGACGAGCTTTTCCTCGACCGCGAAACGGGCGGCTACTTTTCGTCGGGCGCGCACGACCCCAATGTCCTCCTGCGCATGAAAGAGGACCACGACGGCGCGGAACCCAGCGCGAGCAGCGTCTCCGCGCTCAACCTCGCCCGCTTGGCAACCCTGACGGGCCGCGACGAACTCCGCGCGCAAGCTGCCGCCACCGTCGCGGCGTTCGGCGCGAGCGCCCAGCCCGAACGCCTCGCCCAAACCATGCCGCTGCTGCTCGCCGCGCTCGACACCCTGTCCGAGGAGCCGAGACAGATCGTCATCGCCGGTCACCCGGGGCAGCCCGACACGCGGGCGTTGCTGCGCACGGTCCACGCGCAATTCCTCCCCGGCGAAGTGCTCCTGCTGGCCGACGGCGGCCCCAGGCAACGCGAACTCGCCCGGCGGCTGCCCTTCCTGGAATCCATGGCCATGATCGACGGACACGCCACCGCCTACGTGTGCAAAAACGGCGCGTGCCAGCTCCCGACGACCGACCCCGCCGCGCTGGCGAAGTTGCTGCGCAATCGCCGTTAAAACGTTCGGTCAGATCGGTCGCGCCGATTCGCCAACCAGAACGGCGAGTAGAACACCGTGAAGAACACGACCGTCATCAATTCCAGCGTCAGGATATACCAGGGCCAGGGTCCGAAATAATCCAGCAGCGACCCATTGACGGGTTTCGCGCGCAAATACCCGAAGTTCGTCTTGCACAACCCATTCACCCCGCCCGCGCACCCCAGATAAACCTGGCTCCAGCCGACGGCCCGCCAGACGGCTCCCGGCTGCGGACGCATGGCCAGCCCCCACGTCAAAAACAGCACGGACACGATGATCCCGCAGTGATCGACGAAGAACCCGATGAAAAACGGGTTGGGAAACGTCTCGGTCAGATCGGGCGTCAGCACCGCCTGGAACGTCCCGCTCAACCCCCAAAGATAAGCTAACTCATACGCCAACTGTCCGCGCCGGACCAGCGCGATGATCACCGCGAAGGACGCCCAGTCGCACAGGTGCATCGGCAGCGCATCCGGCCAGCGCGTGATCCGGCCTTCGTGGTAGCCCCACGCCAACGCCATCCCCCGGTTGAGCAAGAGAACCACCGCCAACCCGACCGCCAGAGCGCGCGCCAGCTTCGGGCGGTCCTGCCGGTACGTCAACCGGCTCAGCACGCAGGGCAGCGCCACCGTGACGAACAAAATGAAAAGGTGCAGCCCGCCGAAAAGCGCGAACTTCCTCGCCGGTGCCAAGACCTCGCTGATCACTGCAATCAGTTCCATTTAACGGTGTTGAGCGCCTATCACCCCGATGTCGTTACGCAGGATGCGAATGGCATGGCATCACCCCTGAGAATATGCTGCCAACCAACGCGCGGCAAAATCGAAAATCCACGCGCCAACATCGACCGCGTCAATACCGCAGCACCTTGGCGAAAAACTGCCGGGTGATTTCCTGCTCGGGCGCGTCGAACACCTGACTCGCCGGCCCGGATTCCACGATCCTCCCCTCCGCGAGCAGCGCCACCTGATCCGCCACCCGCCGCGCAAATCCCATCTCGTGCGTCACCAGCACGAAATCCCGCCCCTCGTCGCGCAACTCCTCGATCACCTCCAACACGCCCCCGGTCATTTCCGGGTCGAGCGCGCTGGTCGGCTCGTCGAAAAACAGCAGCCGGGGCTTGATCGCAATCGCCCGGGCGATGGCCACGCGCTGCCGCTGTCCGCCGCTCAGTTCCGCCGGTCGTTTGTGCGAGTGCTGTTCGAGCCGGAAGCGTTTCAACGCCTGCATCGCGATCTCCCCGGCCTCGGCGTGCGGGTGGCCGTGGACCTTTTCGAGCGGCAGCATGACGTTTTCCAACGCCGTCAGGTGCGGGAACAGATTATACGCCTGGAACACCGTGCCGATGGTGCGCCGGTGCTTGGCCAAATCGGCCTCGCGGTACACGACCGGCACGTCGTCGATCACCACGCGGCTTTCCGGCCCATCGGGATATTCCAACCCGGCGAGGATGCGCAAAAACGTCGATTTCCCGCCGCCCGACGGCCCGATCAGCGCGAGGGTTTGCACCGCCTCGAAGCGCAGGGAAATCCCGTCGAGCACCCGGTGCCCGGCGAAGGTCTTGCAGACGTGATCGACGTGGAGCTTCATGGCAGGGGTCACGTCTCGAATTTGCCGCGCGTTTCCAGCGCGCGCGTCAGGAACGAAATCGGCAGCGTCAGCAACAGATAGCCCACCGCCAGCGGGATGTAGCACTCGAAGCTGCTGAACGTGATGTTGCTGGTCTCGCGGGCGTTCATGGTGAACTCGCTGACCGAGACAATCGACAACAGCGAACTGTCCTTGATGAGCGACACCAACTGACCCGCCAGCGACGGCATCATTTGGCGCAACGCCTGCGGAAAGATCACGTAACGATACGTCTGCACGGTGGTCAGCCCGATGGCCTTCGCCGATTCCAACTGGCTCTTGCCCACGCTCTCGATCCCGGCCCGGATCACCTCGCTGAGGTACGCCGCGTAGGAGAACGACAGGATCAGCACGCCGCAAACGTTACGGTCATTGATCCCGAAAGCGTTGGCGGTGACGTAATAGAGGATCAGGATTTGCACGAGCAGCGGCGTGCCGCGCACGAGGTCGATGTAAATCCGGTTGGCGTACCGCAGCGGCAGAAAGCGCGACCGTCCGGCCAGCGCCGAAAGCAGTCCGAACAGCGTGCTCATCACCAGCGACGCCGCCGAAAGGATGATCGTCAGGACGAACCCCTGGTAGAACTTTTCGCGGTACGGGTACACCGCCGCCCAGTTCCAGCCGGTCGTTAGCCGGGTGAAAGGCACGTAAATGAACAACGCGATCAGCAGCAACGCCGCCGCAAAGTTGATCACCCGCACCGGGTGCGGCAGACCAGCGGTCGAACCCTCCGCCGGATAAAAAAACCACCGCACCCAGCGCGAGACTGGAAGGATTTCAGAACCCTTGTTGTGCGAGTTGTCAGCCATTCCCTGATTGTCCTGGTAGGATGCTCCTCACGTCTGATGCGGAACATCCTGCCGCAAAAACTTCTGTCATCCCGAGCGGAGTGTAACGGAGTCGGAGTCGAAGAACCCTCCGACCGTCGGCAGACACCGCTGATTGCTCCCGGGCCGTCGGAGCGCCCGGAGGCATTCTCATTTCAAATCGCATAATCCGCCGCGACGCTCTGCGGTTTCAGCGTTTCGATGAACACTTGATCCCCCTCGTGCAAGGCCAGCGTGTCCAGCCGCGTCCGGCTGATTTGCGCCTCGACGCGCTCGCGGTTGTCGGCGCGTTCCAACTCGATCCGCGCCACCGGCCCCCGGATGAGCACCGCGCGCACGGTCGCTTCCAGGGCAGGCGTGCCGTCAGCCCGCCGTTCGCGCTCGATGTCGATGTCGTGCGGGCGCACGTAAGTTGGCGACGAAACACCCGTCTGTTCCCCGGCGGCGGACATGCGGTTCACGTCCCCTAAAAATTCGATCACGAACGGCGTCGCGGGCCGGTCGTACACTTCAATCGGAGTGCCCACCTGCTCGATCTTCCCGGTGCTCATGATGACCACGCGGTCCGCGATTTCGAGCGCCTCCTCCTGGTCGTGCGTGACGAAAACCGTCGTGACCTTGAGCCGGTGCTGCAATTCACGCAGCCACTTGCGCAGGTCCCGGCGCACCTTGGCATCCAGCGCGCCGAACGGCTCGTCGAGCAACAACACGCTCGGATCAATCGCCAGCGCCCGGGCCAATGCCACCCGCTGACGCTGCCCGCCCGAGAGCTGCGCCGGATACCGTTTCCCCAGGTCGCCGAGCTGCACCAGTTGCAACAACTCGTCCACCCGGGCACGGATCACCGCGTCCTTGGGCCGCGTTTTCGACGGGCGCACCCGCAACCCGAACGCCACGTTTTCAAACACGCTCAGATGCCGGAACAGCGCGTAATGCTGGAACACGAACCCCACTCCGCGCTGCCCCACCGCCCGGTCGCCCACCGGCTCGCCGTCGAACAAAATCTCGCCGCCGTCCGGGTGGTCGGCGAACTCCAGCCCGGCGATCAGCCGCAGCAGCGTGGTCTTGCCGGAACCCGACGGCCCGAGCAGGGCGATCAATTCCCCCGTCTCGACTTTCAGATCGACGCCGTGCAACGCCGGGTAGCGGCCAAACGTCTTCTTGAGTTTTTGAACTTCGATCACGGCTGATAAATCTGGTCAAAAATCCCGCCGTCGTCGAAATGAATCTTCTGCGCCTTCGCCCACCCGCCGAACGCCGTCTGCACATCGATTTGCTCGACGGGCCGGAACACGTCCGCGTGCCGCGCCAGTGCTTCCCGGTCGATGGGCCGGTAGAAATTCTTCGCCGCCAGTTCCTGCGCCGCCGGGGTGAACAAGAACCGCAGGTACGCCTCCGCCACGGCCCGGGTGCCGTGCTTCTCGACGTTCGGCTCCACCAGGGCCATCGGCGGGTCGGCGCGGATGCTCAGCGAGGGCGTCACTGCCTGGAGCTTGTCGCCGCCGAGCGTGGGATCGTTCTTGATGACGTAAACCTCGTTCTCGAAAGTCAGCAGCACGTCGCCGATGCCGCGCTGGGCAAAGGTGGTGGTGGCCGCGCGCCCGCCTTTGTCGAGCACCGCGACGTTCTTGAAGAGCTTGGTGACGAAATCCTTCGCCACGGCCTCGTTGCCGCCGCTTTTCTTCATCGCATAACCCCACGCGGCCAGATAACTGTACCGCCCGTTGCCGCTGGTCTTCGGGTTGGGAATGATCACCTTGACGCCCGGCTTCACGAGGTCATCCCAGTCCGCGATGCCCTTTGGGTTGCCCGCGCGCACCATGAACAGGATGGTCGAGGTATACGGCACGCTGCCGTTGGGGAATTTCGTGCGCCAGTCTTTGGCGACCAATTTGCCGCGCTCGGCGAGGATGTCGATGTCCGTGTCCTGGTTCATCGTCACCACGTCGGCATCCAGGCCGTCGAGCACCCGGCGCGCCTGCACGCTGCTCCCGTCGTGCGACATGGTGACGGTCACGTCCTGCGCGTTCTTCGCCTTCCAGTCTTTCGTAAACAGTTCGTTGTAATCACGATAAAAGCCGCGCGTCACGTCGTAGGAGACGTTGAGCAACGTCACCGGAGCCGGGGCCGCCTGCCCGGACAAGGGCAGCACGATCAGGGCAAGCAGCGCGCAAAAAAGTGTTTTCACAGTAAAACGATAGACAAACGGGACTTTGGCCGGGACCCCCGCCGTGTCAAGTACCGTGCCATCAACCCATCCCGGGGCAACCCACCCGCTCGCACCCTCAGTAACCTGACGAACCCGGAAACTAATTCCCACCTCCCGCCAGCGCCGTCGGCAGCGCGTGCGACGCCCGGGTTTCCTGCAACCGTTGCAACAGGTACGGCAGCAGTTGCTTCTTGCGCGACACCACCCCGTCGAGCTGCCACAGCCCCGGCCCCGCCGCCGGGTAGTCGATCTGCCGCCGGAACTCCTCCGCGCCGCTGACCAGGAGGATCGAATTTTGCGTGTTGATGTCCGTCACCAGCAACGCCGAAAAAAAGAGCCGGTGCCCCTCGCAGAAATCGTCCAGCGCGGCGGCCAGTTCGGCGTGCTTTTCGTAGAACGGGCCGAAGCCGAGTTCCTCGATCTGCGCCACGCTGAACTGCACCCCGGCCTCCGTGTACTCCTTGTTGTCGGTGGTGACGACCTCGCGCGGCTGGAGCGTCAGCAACGGCGAGCCGACCGCGAAGATTTCCGCCGCGAGCGTGGCGGCGTCGATCCCGGCGATCCCAGCGAGCCGCGCGAGCACGGTGCGGTCGGTCGGCGTGGCGGTGGGCGACGAGAGGTTGAGCGTGTCGGCGATCAGCCCGGCCATCAGCAGTCCGGCGGTGGCGGGCGGGATCGGCACGGCGTTCTGCTGGTACAGCAGCGCGACGATGGTGCAGGTCGAACCGACCGGGTTGTTCCAGAAGTGGATCGGCGCGTCGGTGGCAAACCCGCCCAGCCGGTGATGGTCGATCACCTCGATGATGGGGAGCTTGTCCGCGCCGTGAACTGCCTGGGAGAGTTCGTTGTGATCGACGAGGATCAACTGCCTCGGCACGCGCTTGAGGAAATCGCTCTTGGACAGGATGCCGACCAGCCGCCGCTCGCCGTCGAGCACGGGGAAAATGGAATCCGCCGCCGCCGCGACCTTGGTCCGGGCGGCTTCCAGCGGAATATCGGCCTCGAAGCTGACGAACTCGCGCTCGATCACCCGCCCCGCCCGCACCGCCCCGCGCGCCAGCAGCACGGTCGTGGCCGTGTCGTGCCGGGAGCGGATCACCGTCACCCCGCGCTCCTCCGCCCGGGCGAGGGTCTCGCGCGGCACCGTGACGCCGCCCGTGATGATCAACGCGCGGACGTTCGCCTCAATCGCGATTTCCTGGATGTTGTCACGGTCGCCCACGATGAGCACCACCCTCCCGGCGGGTTGGTGGCGCAGCCGTTGGATCATCGTGTCGGTCCTGGCCGCCGCCACCATCAGCACGTAATCCTGCACCGCCATGTCGGCCTGCCCGGCGGCGACGAGCCCCTCGAACGTCTGCACGATGTCGCCCAGCGCGGCACGCACCTCCCGGGCGCGTTCGAGTTCGAGTCCCGAGGGGAACAATTGCTGCACCAGTTGAACGGCGCTCAGCAGCCCCAGACAGCGGTTGTTCTCGTCCACCACGGGCAATCCGCGCACGTGGCGCTGCTCGATGGATCGCAACGCCTGCGCCACGGATTGGTCGCCGCGCACGGACACTACCTCGCGGGTCATCACGTCGCGCACCTGCGGGGTCACGTCGCTCAGAAACACCGGCGGCTCCACCCCGAATTTCTCCAGCACGAATTGGATGCGCGCGTTCAGGTTGCCCGCACGGCCCGCGACCACGTCGGTCCAGCCGAGCGCCAGCTTGAGCCGAGTGTACCCGAGCGCCGAGCAGACGGAATCCATGTCGGGGTTGCGGTGGCCGATCACGATGGTTTGCACGGAAATCAGGAATGAAAGCTGCGGTGGGAACTCATTCGTCGGGTCAGATCAGCACACGCGCAAAAAGCAAGCGGCTGCGATGATTCGAGTGTCCGTATGAATAAACCTGGCTGGTAGCGGTCTATGGTCTGTTATCCAGAGCAGAAAGCAAACCCACCCATGAAAATCCCCGCATTATTGACCTGTCTCCTGGCCATGCTGCTCGCGGCCGTGCCGCTGCATCAAGCCCGGGCCGACGAGGTGAACTTCGACGTGTTCTACAACAGCCTGGCCGACGACGGCGACTGGTACAACACCCCCGAGTACGGCTACGTCTGGCAGCCCTTCGTCGCCTATAAAACCGACAAGTGGCGGCCTTATTCCGACGGCTACTGGGCGCAGACCGACGACGGCTGGACCTGGGTTTCCTACGAGAACTTCGGCTGGGCCACCTATCATTACGGCCGCTGGACGCGCCTGAAGGACACCGGCTGGGTCTGGGTGCCCGGGTATGACTGGGGCCCCGGCTGGGTCTCCTGGCGCACGAACGACGATTATGTCGGCTGGGCGCCGCTCCCCCCGAAGGTGGAGGAAGGCGTCTACGAAGGCCGCATCGTGGATTCACACCGCCAGCGGGCCGAGCAGATCGACTACAACGACGTGGAGCCCGAAGAAGCCGGTTACGGCACCAACGTGGACGTGCAGTACGACATCGGACCGGCAAACTACTGCTTCGTGGAAACGCGCAACTTCGGCGCGCCCGTGCTGGGCGAGGTGCTCCTGCCGCCTCAGCAGAATTTCGTGTTCATCGAGCGGACCCGCAACGTGACGAACATCTACTACCGCCGCGAACGCGAGCGCACCGTGGTTTACAACAACGGCCCGGACTTCGCGTTCATCAACAGCCGCGTCGAACGCCCCATCCCCCGCCTGCAACTCGAACGCCGGGACGACCCGACGTTCCTGCGCGACGGCTTGCGCGGCGGCGGCAACCCGACGCAGGTGCGCAACGGCGTGCTCCAGGTGGCCTCGCCGACCATTGCCCGCCGCCCGACGAACTTCACGCAGCTCAAGCCGGCCCGTATCAAGCAAACCCTCGCCCAGCCGCAAGTCGCCCGGGGTTGGACGGATACCGCCGGGGACCAGGCCGCCGGTCAGCGCATCCGCGAACAGTACAAACAGCAAGCCGCCGCCGCTCCGGCCCGCCCGGCGAACCCGGTGATCCCGCCCGCCGCGACGGCGCGTGACCGCGTCGAACGCGTCGAACGCGCCCCCGGCAACACGCCCCCCGCGCCCAACGGCGCGCAGCCCTTTGTCCCCGGTGCCCAGCCGCCCGCGCAAGCAAACGGTGCTCCGCGCGGGCCGTTGACGGAAGCGGAGCGGATCGCCCGCCGCGACGCCCGTCAAAAGGAACGCGAACAGCGCGCCGGTGGTCAGCCCGCCACCGCTCCCGGTGCGCCCGCCGCTGCCCAGCAGCCCGGTGCCGAGCAGGAAAAAGAGGCTCGTCGCGCCGCTCGTCAGACTGCGCGCGCCAACGGCCAGCCTATCCCCGAAGCCGCCTCGCCCAACCCGGCAACCCAAGGAACGGCGGAACAGGATAAGGAAGCACGTCGCGCCGCACGCCAAGCCGCGCGCGCCGGGGGCCCACCCGCTGCTGCCCCGGCCACTCCCGCCGGAGCGAACCAGCCAAACGCCGAACAGGAAAAGGAAGCGCGTCGTGCCTCCCGGCAGGCCGCCCGGGCGAACGGCCAACCCGCGCAGCCGTCGGAAAACGCCCAGCCGCAGCCCTCCAACAATCGGACTGAAGAGGAACGCGCCGCTCGTCAAGCTGCCCGCCAACAGGAACGACAACAGGTGAAACCCGCCGAGCCTCAGGCGAAACCTCAGGCGGACCAGGAACAGGCGGCCCGCCGCGCCGCCCGGCAGCAGGAGCGCGCCAACCAGCCCGCGCCCCAAGTGCCACCCGACGCCCAGGCTCAACAGGAGCAGGCGGCCCGCCGCGCCGCCCGGCAGCAGGAGCGCGCCAACCAACCGGCGGCCCCGCAGGCACAACCCGACGCCCAGGCGCAGCAGGAACAGGCAGCCCGCCGCGCCGCCCGGCAACAGGAGCGCGCCAACCAACCGGCGGCCCCGCAGGCACAACCCGACGCCCAGGCGCAGCAGGAACAGGCAGCCCGCCGCGCCGCCCGGCAACAGGAACGGGCGGCCCAACCCGACCGCCAGCCGCAGCCGCAACCGCAGCCGCAACGCGCCAACCCTCCCCGAGAGGCTCGGCAGGAGCAGCCCAAGCAGGCTGGAAAGCCCGCCCAAAGCCCCGCGCCTTAGCCGTTACGCGCTACGGTCGGGGTGATCCAAGAATGCGCGAGAAAACAGCTCGGTAGCCAGGGGTTAGGTGGATGGCCAGGAGCGCCACTCGCCCCCTGGCGGCCTCAGAAAGCGAGGGGGTGGCGGTGCCAGTGGACCCTCCTGACGCCCGGGGTCGCCAGCCACCCGGAACCTTCTTCCGCTCGCTCAGGCGCCCCGGTGGACCCCGTCCGCCGGGGCGCTCTGTTTTGCCGTCTGCCACCCGGCGGAAATTCCGCTGGCATCCCTGGTTGACACGACGAAATTACTCGCAACCGTTCCCCGTTCCCTTATGCATCTGTCTGGATCCATGTCTGTGTTCCGCCGTTTTTGCGTCGGTCTGCCAACCGTTCTCTCGTGCGGCTTTGCCGTTGGCATCGCCTCCGCGCAAACGGCGAAGAAAAACGCCTCCCCCACGCCCAACGCGTCTCTTTCCCCGGCCTCCAGCCCGGCCCCGGCGAGCACGCCTTACCTGGTCCCCGACCCCGCTGCGACCGTTGACGGCGAGCCGATCAGCAAAAAGGAACTCGAACGCGTCACCGACACCCTTTTACAAAGCAACGGCCGCTCTCTCAAAGACCTCAACCCGGCGGACCAGCGCCGCGCGTTGCAATCCGTGGCGGACGACATGATCGTTGACCGCGTCCTGACCCGTGACTCCGCCGGGGAGAACGTCCCGGACCTGGAGATCGAGACTCGCTACAACGGGCTGCGCGGCCAATACCCCACCCCGGAAGTCTTCGACGCCGAGCTGAAAAAAAGCGGCCAGACCCCCGAGCAGGTCCGCCACAGCATCCGCTTGCAACTGGCCCAGAAACAGTGGATCGAGCGGCAGATTGCCGATCAGGTCAAGGTCACGCCCGCCGAGGTGGAGAAGTTCTACAAGGAAGGTCCACCCAACAAATTCGACTCGCCGGAAATGGTGCGTGCCAGCCAGATCCTCGTCCGCGTGAGTAAGCAAGCTCCTCCGGAAGACGCTCTGGCCGCCGAGAAAAAGATCAGTGCGCTGGCCGACCGCATCAAAAAAGGAGAATCCTTTGAGGCCGTCGCCAAGGAAGCCTCCGATGACCCCAGCGCGAAAACGAACGGCGGCGACATGGGCGCTTTCAGCCGCGACCGGATCATGCCCGAGTTTGCCGACGCCGCCTTCAAGCTCAAGATCGGCGAGGTGAGCGCGCCGGTGCGCACGCAATTCGGCTATCACCTGATCAGAGTGACCGGGCACACGCCGGCGCACAACGCCCCGTTCAGCGAGGCCAGGGACCAGATCACGTCCTTCCTCCAGGAAGAGAAACGGAAGGATGCCGTGGCCACGCTCGTCAAGTCATTGAGAGAGAAGGCCAAAGTCGAAATCTTCCTCCCGTAGCCTCCGCCGGTTGGCGGCAAACCGCGCGCAGATTTTCCAGTTTACAACGCGCGCTCTCCACGGAACCGTATTCCTCTCCGATGACCACCGCGCGCAAAACCAGAATCAAAGTCGGGGTCATCGGCCTGGGGATCATCGGTAGCCGGGTCGCCGCCAACCTGCGGGGGGCCGGGCACCAGGTCTACGTGTGGAGCCGTTCGCCCCGCGCCGCGCCGAATTTTCTCGGCAGCGTGGTGGAGGTCGCTGATTTGTGCGACATCATCCAGGTGTTCGTCAGTGACGACACCGCGCTGCTGGAAGTGGTGCGCACCATTGCCGCCGCCCTGTCCCCGCGCCACTTGCTCGCCGCCCACGCCACTGTCTCGCCCAGGGCAGCGCGCCAGGCTGCCGCCATCGTCGAGAGCCAGGGGGCGCGCTATCTCGACGCGCCGTTCACCGGCAGCAAGATGGCGGCCCAGAACAAACAGCTCAATTATTATGTCGGCGGCACCGCGGAGGCGTTGGAAGAGGCGCGCCCGATCCTGGAAGCGACCGCCCGGAAGGTGCTCCACGTCGGCGGCGTCGGCGATGCCAGCGTGCTCAAGATCGCCACGAACATGCTGACCGCCGCCACGGTGCAAACGCTCTCGGAATCGCTCGCCCTGGTGCGCGCGGCGGGGATCGACGGCCAACGTCTCGTGGACGCCCTGGAGTTCAACGGCTCACGCTCGGGCACGTCGGACATGAAACTGCCCGCCATGCTGGCCGAAAATTTCGACCCGAACTTTTCGCTCAAGCACATGCTCAAGGACGTGCGGTTGGCGCTCGATCTGGCGGGAGAAAAAAAGATCCCGACCCCGGTTTCCAGCGCGCTGGAACAGGTGTTTTCGGAGGGGATCGAAAAGCAGTGGGGCGACCTCGATTTCTCGGTGGTGACCAGGAACTACGACGAGTTTCTGCCGCCGCGCCCCGCCCCGGCGCCGGTGGATGAACCGGACGCCGCCCTTCCCGCTCCCGAACCCGAACCGGCGGAGGAACCCGTGACCGATTCTCACCCGGCGGCGGCGTCCACTCCAACGGGGTTGCCTCCCATCGGTGGCTCCGATCCCAACCAGCCAAAGAAGAGCACGTTGCGCATTCTCCGCGACTTTTTCAAACCCGCGTGAGCCGGGGCCGACGCGATGCAATTCTCTCTCCCGGCGGAGGATCTTTTCCTCGATTTGTCCGACCGCACCAAACTGCGGCTGACCGGCGCGGACCGCGTGCGCTTCCTCAACGGCCAGGTCAGCAACGACATGCGGCTGGCGACGGCGGATCGCTCCGTCTACACGGGCGTGATGACGATCAAAGGCAAACTGTGCGCCGACGCTTTCGTGCATGACGCGGGGGATGCCCTCCTGCTGGATGCCCCGGGCGAACTCCGCGAAACCCTCACGGCGCGGCTGGAGCGTTACATCATCGCCGACGACGTGCAGATCGAGGATGTCACCGAATCGCTCGGGTTGCTCCATCTGGTTAATTTCGCCTCGGCCGGGAGTTTTTCGGAAGGGCCGCCCGCGCTGGCCGCCTGGGCAGACGAGGTGCGCGTGGTCCGCACGAACCGGTTTCAACCAGCCGGGCTGGACATGTACTTCGAAGCTTCCCGGGCGCATGAAACCCATGCCAGGGTATCCGACGCCGGTTTCACGGAGCTGAACGAAGATGCGCTGGAATCCCTGCGTATCCTGCTCGGGGTGCCGAAGTGGGGGGCCGAACTCGACGAGAATACGTTGCCCGCTGAAGCGGGGATCGAGGCGCGCGCGGTCAGTTTTTCCAAAGGTTGTTACATCGGCCAGGAAGTGGTGTCCCGGATTCGGAGCGTCGGCCACGTCAACCGCCAGCTCTGCGGCCTGCGCGCGCTGGATTCTTCCCCTCTTTACGTCGGCATGCGGCTGTTTCCGGCCGACGACACCGGCGGCAAGGAGATCGGGCGCATCACCAGCGCGGCTCCGTCGGCGGGCCATGGTGGCGCGGCGTTCATCGCCCTGGGTTACCTGCGGCGGGGGTCTGCTCCGTCCGGCGCCGTGCTCGCCGCCATTTCTCCGGCGGATGCCTCCTCGGAGGAGACCCCGCCCCCCTGTCGCGTGGAAGTTTGCCCCCTGCCGTTTCCCCTCCAATGAACATGTTCCCGATTCTTCGCCGTTTCTCGTCCGGCCTCAGGCTGGCCACCCTTTGCCTGTGTCTGCTCGCGGCGCAAAGTGCGGTGGCGTCGGTGGCGGTGATCCATTTTCGGACGGGAAGCACGGAAGACCAGATCGTGACCATCACGCTGTTCGATCAGGACGCGCCGGTGACGGTCGAGAATTTCAAACGGCTCGTGACCAAGAAATTCTACCATGGCACCGGGGTACACCGGATCATCCCCGAAACGCTGGTTCAGATGGGTGACCCGCTCAGCCGCAAGAGCGACCGCAGCAAGACCGGCACGGGCGGCCCCGGGTACACGCTGCCGGCGGAGATCCGGCGCAAACATGTCCGGGGCGCGTTGGCCATGGCCGCGCTGCCGCCGATTTTGAACCCCTCGCGTGCTTCGAGCGGCAGCCAATTCTACATCGTCCTGCGGCCGGAACCCGATCTGGACAAGGATTACACGGTTTTCGGACAGGTGACGGGCGGCCTGGAATTTCTGGATTCCATCAGCCGACGGGGCCGCGACACGAACGACTACCCCTTGGAGCCGGTGTCAATCCGGTTGATCGAACTCAAATAATACGTCCGGGTGTTGCGAAAATATTTCGCCTGGGACCTTGCCAACGCGCCGGGTCTCCCCTATACAAGGGGCTCCCATTGCCTACCGGGCGTTCGTGGCGGTGAGCACGCTGCCTGCCGGGGTCAATTTGTCAGCCGGGTAGATACCGAAGTGGCCAAACGGGGTGGACTGTAAATCCACTGGCTTACGCCTTCGAAGGTTCGAATCCTTCTCTGCCCAATCCCTCCAAACTAGAAAGTCCAGTGCCTCGCTCAACGCCGTCCGGTGTGATCAGGGGTAAATCATTCCTTCCAGACGCTCCCTCAAGTTGTGAGTCAGTGGCCGCAAACCTGACGACGCCGGATAGGCAGTTTTGCTTTATTCTACCCTTTTTTGCAGTGGCCAAAACCATGGCGCCGCACGATTTCCGCCCTTGTGTCCCGACGGTCCTCTCTGATATTTGCGCATGAAAATCCAGGCGCTCTTTGACGTGGCGGAAAAGATCGTCCTGCTCACCGGCGGCCTCGGCCAGTTGGGTCGGCAATTCGGCCGCACGTTCTTGGACAACGGAGCACGTCTGGCCGTGCTGGACGTGCATTGCGACGCGGCCCGGCTCGCGGAGGTCTACGGCGACGCGTATGACCCCGCACGGGTCTGCGGGGTGAGCGCCGACGTGACGCGCCGCGACTCGCTGGAGGCCGCGCTGGCCGAGGTCGCCGGGCAATTCGGCCAGCCGCCGCACGTGTTGATCAACAACGCCGCCCTCGACTCACCGCCAGGCTCACCGGCGGCGGAAAACGGCCCCTTCGAGACTTACCCGGAAGCAAGTTGGGATCAGGTCATCGACGTGAATTTGAAGGGGAGTTTTCTTTGCGCGCAGGTCTTCGGCGGCGCGATGGCCCGGGCCGGGCGTGGGTCAATCATCAGCATCGCGTCTATTTATGGGTTGGTCTCGCCCGATCAGCGGATCTATGAGTACCGTCAACGCGAGGGCGGCGAGCCGTTTTTCAAACCCGTGGCCTACGCGGCGTCCAAGAGCGGGTTGTTTAACCTGACGCGCTATTTGGCGACCTACTGGGCCGGTCGCGGCGTGCGCGTCAACAGCCTGACTTTTGCCGGGGTGTTCAACCACCAGGACCCCGAATTTCTGCGCGGCTACTGCCCGAAAGTGCCGCTCGGACGCATGGCGCGCGCGGACGAATACAACGGGGCCGTGATCTTCTTGGCCAGCGAGGCGTCGAGCTACATGACCGGCGCGAATCTCGTCCTTGATGGCGGTTATACCGCTTGGTGACCCCGTTCTTTTGGTTATGCTGACTCTGCCTTCCTTCCTTCCCAACCAGATCGCCGGTGAAGCCCGGTCCGCGCGTTCGGGCCTGACCTTCTCCAAGTTCCGACCCACCGATGGCCGGTTACTCTGCGAGGTGGCCCGCTCGGAGAGCGCCGACATCGCGGATGCCGTCGCCGCCGCGCAGACCGCCCAACCCGCCTGGGCGGCGACACCCGCCGTGCGTCGCGGAGAAATCCTGCACGCGATGGCCAACGCCCTGCTCACCCGGCAAGAAGAGATGGCGCGTGTCGTGTCCGCGGAGACCGGCAAGTCTCCCAAGGACGCCGCCACAGAAACGGCCGGGGCAGCCAGCCTGGGGCGTTTTTACGCCGGGGAAGGACAGAGGCTTTATGGCCGGACGACGACCAGCGGCATGGTGAACCGGCAAGCGATGACCATCCGGCAACCCGTCGGGGTGGCGGGGCTGATCGCCGCAGCGAACACGCCGATTGCCAACGTCGCCTGGAAAGTGTTTCCCGCGCTGATCTGCGGCAACGCGGCCGTGCTCAAGATGGCGGAAGACACGCCCGCGACCGCGTGGCTTTTCGGGGAGATCGCCCGGGAGGCCGGGTTACCGGCGGGAGTGCTGAACGTTGTCCAGGGCGACGGCCCGGAAGCCGGTGAGCCGCTAGTGTCCCATCCGGAGGTTGGCGTCATCAGCTTCACTGGTTCCACGACCGTCGGACGGCGCATCCAGACGCTCGCCGGGCCGCGCCTGGCGCGGATTTCGCTCGAACTCGGCGGTAAGAATCCGCTCGTCATCTGCGACGATGCGGACTTGGACAACGCGGTGAAGTGGGTGCTGCTCTCCGCTTTCAGCAACGCCGGGCAGCGATGCGCAGCGGCCAGCCGAATCCTGATTTTCGAGTCCGTGTACGAGGAAGTGCGCGCGCGGTTGCTCGACGCGGCGGCCCGGCTCAAGGTCGGCCCGGAGGACGGCGACGATTTCGGCCCGGTGATCAACGGGCGGCAGTTGGAAAAGATGCTCGCCGCCCTCGCCGGTGCCCGCGACCATGGCGCGCGCGTGCTCTGCGGCGGCGAACGCCTGCGCGGCCCCGGCCACGCGGAGGGGTTCTACCTGGGAGCGACGTTTCTGGAAAATGTCTCGCCCGCCGATCCGCTGGCCCGCGAAGAACTTTTCGGACCCATCGCCGCCCTGTTTCCGGTGCGCGACTTCGCCGCCGCGCTGGCCATGGCCAACGACTCGCCCTACGGGTTGACGGCGTGCATCCACACGCGCAATTTCCACCGGGCCATGCGTTTCTGCGAGCAGGTGCAGGCGGGCGTGGCGCTGGTCAACGGCGGCACTTACGGCAGCGAGCCGCACATGCCCTTCGGCGGGGTCAAACAATCCGGCAACGGCAGCCGCGAACCGGGCACCGAGGCGCTCGACGTGTATTCGGAGTTGAAGGACATTTACCTGCACCTCGATCCGTCGGGCCTCTGACCGCCGCCTTATGCCGTCCACCATCGCTCTGATCCCTGCCCGGGCCGGTTCCAAACGGCTGGCGAGCAAGAATATCCGGCCGCTCGCCGGCCACCCGCTGCTCGCCTACACCGTGGCCGCCGCGCGGCGGTGCGGACGGTTCGAGGCGGTGATCGTGTCCACGGATGCACCCGAGATCGCCGCCGTCGCGCAGAAATACGGCGCGGAGGTCCCTTTCTTGCGGCCAGCGGAGTTCGCGGGCGATCTTTCCCCGGATATCGACTGGCTGCGCGACACCCTGGGCCGCCTGGAAGCTCTCGGCCGCCGCCCCGATATTTTCGCCTTGCTGCGGCCCACCAGCCCCTTCCGGCAACCGGAAACCATCCAGCGGGCTTTCGCGGCGTTTCACGCGGCAGCCGGGGCGGACTCGTTGCGCGCCGTGGAACTCTGTCGGCAGCACCCGGGCAAGATGTGGACGCTCGGCGCCGGGCCATTCATGCGTCCGCTGCTGGACGACGGCGGGCAGCGGCCCCCCTGGCACAGCACCGCCTACCAGGGACTCCCGCCCGTTTACGCGCAGAACGCCAGCCTGGAAATCGCCTGGAGCCGGGTGCCCTTGGAAATGGGTACCATCGCCGGGGAAAACATCGTGCCTTTCATCACGGAAGGATGCGAGGGCTTCGACATCAACCGGCTGGAGGATTGGCACCTGGCGGAAACCCTGGTGGAAAAAGGACTGGCCCGATTGCCCGCCATCGAAGATTGATGGGGGGAGACGTATGCACCTTTCCTTTCTGCCCCTCGACGAACTGCGGCGGTTGCGCGGGCTGTCCGTGCCGCCCACGGCCCGCGCCAGCCTCTTCGCCGACGCCTGCCGCTTCAACACGCTCTGCATGATCATGCGCGCCGGATCGGGGCACCTCGGTTCCAGCTTCAGCGCGATGGACGCCGTGGCCTGGCTGCACCTGGAGGTCCTGGGCGGCGACGATCTCTATTTTTCCTCCAAAGGCCACGACGCGCCCGGTCTGTACGCCGTCCTGGTGGGATTGGAGCGGCTGGAATTCGATTTGCTCCATCGGTTGCGTCAACTCGGCGGCCTGCCCGGACACCCGGACGTGGGGACGCCGGGCATGGTGTGCAACACCGGTTCACTGGGCATGGGCGTCTCGAAAGCCAAAGGATTTGCCCTGGCCGCCCGGCTGGAGGGACGGCGGCGGCGGGTGTTCGTGCTCACGGGGGACGGCGAGTTGCAGGAGGGGCAATTTTGGGAGTCTCTCTCCGGCGCGGCCAACCGGCGGCTGGGTGAGATCACGGTCCTGGTCGATCACAACAAGATCCAATCCGACACCTGGGTGGAAGCCGTCAGCCCTCTGGGCGATCTGGCCGCGAAATTTGCTGCGTTCGGCTGGGACGTGCGGCGTTGCGACGGGCACGATTTCGAGGCGCTCGACGCGGCGTTGACCGGTGCGGGCGAGGGCGAGCGGCCACGGGCGATCCTCCTCGATACCACCAAGGGCAAAGGGGTTTCCTTCATGGAGCAAACTTCCGCCGCCGGAGAGTTCGAATTTTACCGGTTCCACAGCGGCGCGCCGAGCGAGGAAAATTTCGCCGCCGCCGCCGGGGAGTTGCGGGAGAAGATCGATGCCGCCTTGCGGGCCGCCGGGCTGCCGCCGGTGCGGGTGGAAACCAGCGAGCTTCCTTCGCGCCCCGCGCCTGTGGGGCAGCGGCTCGTCCCGGCCTATGGCCGCGCGCTGCTCGCTGCCGCCGGACGTTTGCCGCGGCTCCTCGCGCTCGACGCCGACCTGATGCTCGACTGCGGGCTGGGGCCTTTCGTGGAAAAGTATCCCGAGAGGTTCATCGAGTGTGGCATCGCCGAACAGGACATGGTCAGCCAGGCGGGCGCCCTGGCGTTGTCGGGCTGGCTGCCGGTGGTGCATTCTTTTGCCTGCTTCCTGTCCACCCGTCCCAACGAGCAGATTTATAACAATGCCACCGAGCATTCAAAGGTGATCTACGTGGCCTCGCTGGCCGGTCTGGTGCCGGGTGGTCCGGGGCATTCGCATCAATCCGTGCGTGACATTGCGGCCCTGGCGGCCGTGCCGGGATTGATCCTGCTCGAACCGGCGACGGAAACCGAGACCGCCGAGGCCGTGGAGTTCTGTCTGTCATCGGAAACGGTCGAGAGTTGCGCGTTGCGTCTGGTGTCCATCCCGGTGGAAATTCCCTTTGTCCTGCCGGCCGGGGAGCCGTTGCGCTGCGGGCGGGGTCGTGTGCTGGCGGAAGGCGATGATCTGGTCATTTTCGGGTACGGGCCCGTGCTGTTGACCCAGGCTTGGCACGCCGTCGAGCAGTTGCGCCGCGACGGACTGCGCGCCCGGTTGGTCGATCTCCCGTGGCTGAACCGGCTCGACGCGGATTGGCTGGCCGGGCAGGTTCGCGGAATGCGTGCCGTCGTGACGCTCGATAACCATTTTCTCACCGGCGGCCAAGGTGAAATGATCGGCCGCGCCCTGGCCGAACTCGCCACCGACACACCGCCGCTGCTGCGTCTCGGCGTCGGGTCGATCCCGGCCTGTGGACGCAACGACGAGGTGTTGCGCCACCATCAGCTCGACGCCGACTCTTTGCGCGCGCGCATCGCGGTTTTCATGGACGGAAACCGCGCGGCAACACCCGGGACTATCCCCGGATGAATTGCTCGTGCTAAGATACAACCGCTCACGCCTATCCTATGATGAAATTGGACGACTTCAGCCTTTCCTCCCTCTTGAGGGTATGGGTCCTTTTGGTGGTCGCAGGACATCCCGCCCGGGCCGCCGCGAACGAAAGCGGAAAATCCGCACCGTTCAAGACCCCGTCCCCAGACATGGTGGATGTCAGCCACGGACCCGGCGTTCCCTTCGGCGGCATCGGCACCGGCTTCTCGGTTTTCGGCAAGTATGGGTTTGTAGACGTGTACTTTGACGGACGGCATCTGGACAGCGGCGATTGGCCCATCGACCAGGCACCGAAGGAAAAGCCTTCCTTCGCCTTCCAACTCACCGAAGGAAACAAGAGCACGGTGTTGCAGGAGACCCCGGTGGAGTGGCTGGGAAACGCCCAACCGGTCGATCAGGTGAAAGCTTACGCCGACCTGCCCAAGGGTCATTTCACCTTTGAGAAGGCAGGCTCGAACCTCGGCATCGTCATGACCGGGTTTTCTCCCCTGGCCCCGCATGACCTCGCCAACTCCACCATCCCGGTGCAGGTCTTCGAGATCACGGTGGAGAACAAGGCCGGTGGTCCTCGCTCGCTCGAACTGGCGCTCGTACACCGCGACCCTCTGAAAGTCCGCAACGGGCAGGCCGTGCTTACCGCGCCCGGTGGCGAAACGGCTTTTGGCGCGGATGGCGGCGTCCCCAGCGCGCACGGCGTCAGCAGTTCCCTGAAGCTCGCACCCGGAACCCGTCAGACGGTCTGTTTCTACGTCGCGTGGAATTATCCCAGCGTCACCACCACTTCTTCGGCGGCGCGCCAGACCTACAAGCGCTATTATACGAAACGATTCCGCAATGCGGCAGAGGTGATCGACCTTGCGATGAAGTCCGCCCGGGAATGGTCGTCGATCATCGACCGTTGGCACGCGGCCTTCGACGTTCCGCCCGCGTTCAAGCGGTTGTGGTTCTCCGCGCTGAGTTCGGTCAGCACTTCCACCATCCTCACCGACAATCCCTATTTCTTCGAGCAGGAGGTTCCCCACGGTTGGGTGAATACGATGGATGTCAGCGTTTATCATAACTGGCTCTACATGATCAACTGGCCGGAGATCGAGCGGATGGACATGGACCAATTCTACCAATCCATCCCGAGAAGCGGCAAGGACGCCGGCCTGGTCTGGCACTCCCTGTGGAACGACAGCTCGGATTACGCCGAAGAGCCCACCTTCATCGGCCGCGTCTATCGGGATTCGCTCTGGTTCAACGACGCGGCGTGGACGGCCAAAGGGTTCCCTCTGGCCACCCTGGCCGCCAACCACGTCTATCACGCGGACAATTACAACTACCTGCTCCACAACCCGGTGGGCAACCAGTCCTACGACATCTGGAAGATGCCGGGCGTGAACGCCTACGTCAGCGTGATGTGGGTCTACGGACTCTACAGTCTGGACCGGATGTCGCAAACCCTGCGGCAGCCCAGCATCATCGACCACCTGCCCGCAGGGGAAATGTTCGCCAAGGCGCGCACGAGCCTGGACAAATTGCTCTGGAACGCGGACGGCCATTATTGGAACGCGTTTTTCGTTCCAACCGACCGCTCGGAAAGTGCCGATGCGCTCCAGCGCACGGACGGGCAGGATACTTTTTCCGACCAGCTCTTCGGCAAATGGCTCGCGCTGATCGACCCCCAGTCCGAGAACGTGCTGCCCCCGGAGAAAGTCCGCGCCGCGCTTTCGGCGATCTACACGAACAACCTGGTGAACGACCCTGAGAAGGGTTTTCGCGGTTGGGCCAACGGCATGCGGCCCGGGCATCAGCCGGAAATGCAAGCTGGCTATCACTCCCGCACCTGCTGGTTTGGACCGCAGGAAGAACTGGCCTCGTTGCTGGCGGACGTGGGCGAGGAAGCGAAGTCGCTGGACGTTTTCAATTCGCTGGAAGGGAGCCTGCACAACGACCATTTGTTCGTGGGTGAATGGAACAAATCGGTCGGTCCCGATGGTCTGAGCCGCAC
This sequence comes from uncultured Chthoniobacterales bacterium, assembly GCA_964250695.1. Taxonomy (GTDB): domain Bacteria; phylum Verrucomicrobiota; class Verrucomicrobiia; order Chthoniobacterales; family SZAS-18; genus CAHJWO01. The sequence goes on from CAXUGY010000012.1 coordinate 58,969, forward strand.
CCTGCCGGAAGAGCCGAGCAAGGACACGCCCCGCTTTCCGCCGTACCCGCGTTACAAATCGGGTTGGGAGTATCTCATGTGCATCCTCGGGTTGAAAATGGACGCGCAGAATTTCTACCTCAAGCCGTTCAAGACGATTGCCTTTTCGCTGCATGACGTGGAGTTGGCGGGCACCCGGTTCAACGTGACCGTGCAGCCCGGCTGGACCAAGGTCCTGATCAACGGAAGGCCGCAAGCCGGTCCCGTGCAATTTCCTCGCGGTCAACGCGCGGTGAACCTCCTGTTCGCTCAGTGATCCAAAACCATGAAGACAAAGTTCCCTCCCTCCCTCGCCGCATTTTCGGTCATTTGCCTGGCCGTTCCTTTCGTCGCGGCTGCGCCTTCGGCGACGCCGTGCATGGACGTTCTTGACCGCTTCACCGCTCCGGGTGTTCCGGCGATGGGCCCGGATGAGACCGCTTCCCCGGCGGGCAGTTGGACGGATGCGGCCACGCCTGCGAATTTGCCCGGTGCCGGGCTGGCGCAACATCCGATGCTCTACGTCGGCGAAGGTTACGACAAAATGTTCGTCGTCAAAGACGGCAAGGTCATCTGGACGTATTCCACCGGCACGAGCTATGAATACGACGACGTGTGGATGCTCTCCAACGGCAACATCCTCTTTTCCCGGATGGAATATGTCGCCGAGATCACGCCCGACAAAAAGACGGTTTGGCGCTACGATTGCCCCAAGGGTCCGGGCGGCTCCCACACGGAAATCCACACCTGCCAACCCATCGGGTTGGACAAGGTCATGTTCGTGCTCAACGGCGTGCCGCCCAAGGTGATGGTGGTCAATATAAAGACCGGCGCCGTCGAGGTCGAGCACGAACTCCCGGCGGCCAATCCTGCCGATCCTAACGGCGTTCACGGGCAGTACCGGCGGGCGCGTTACACGGCGCAAGGCACCTATCTCTTGCCGGTCTTCAGCATGGGATTTGTGGTGGAATACGACAAGGACTTTAACGAAATCTGGCGCTACAAGATGGCCCGGCCCTGGGCCGCCATCCGGCTCAAGAACGGCAACACCCTGATCACCAACGAGGCGGACAGCCTGGTGCGTGAGGTCAATCCAAAGAGCGAAACTGTCTGGGAATTCAAGAGCAGTGAACTGCCGGAGAACTGTCGGCTCGCCTCCCCCCCGCAGACCGCCACCCGCCTAGCCAACGGCAACACGATCTTGACCTCTCGCGGCGAAAACGGCCAAGGTCCCCAGTTGGTCGAAGTCACCCCGGATAAAAAGGTCGTCTGGGTTCTCCAAGATTGGAAGAACCTCGGGCCCGCCACCGCCGTGCAAATCCTGGACGACCCCGGCATTCCCGAAAACCCCGGCGAATCCGAGCATTAGACCTCTTTTATAATACGCCTTTGAACACCCTTTTTGTCCTTCTCCTCTTTGCCTTTTCCTTTGCGGCTTTGCGTGAGGTTTCGGGAATGGTGAAAGAGGTCTATTGATGGAATCGATGCCACTCCCCGGAGCGCGTGGTGCCGCCCACGGTGACTATGGACCCGTGGGCACCAGTTGCTGGAGAACGACCGCTCCCAGACACTCGAAGGATGAGCAAGAATCGTTCGGGGTAGGTTTCTTCCAATCGTTCCACGTCACGTTGAGGTCGGTGCGCCGGAAGCTCCAGGCGGACTTTGCGTTCGCCACCATCCAGGAACGGTAGCGGTCCCAGAGGTTGTTGTCCCGGCAGAGATTGCCCAAGCCCCGGGCAAACTGGTCCGACCAGCAGTTGTCCTCGCGGGCGTTGTGCGAAAGAATAGGGTGCTTCTTGACTACATGGTCCGCTGCCAGCAGCGCGTCATGGTAGTAATTATCTGCTCCGGTGACGTTGTGCAGGCAGTTGGCCGCGAGGATGAAGCACCCTGAATTGTAGACGTTGTCGGAGACCTGCTTGCCGTCTTTGGCGATGGCTTCGTTCACCTGGCCGGTCGTCTGATCGAAAATGTGGTCGTGTACCCAGGCATAAATCGCCTTGCACCGGGTCAGGTAAGTCGCGTCGTGCGTGATGCGATAGAGGGAGCAGCCCGCGACGATCATCGGATCGTTGCTCAAGGCGCATTTCGAGAATTTTGAGTTGTTATCTTCCCAAATTCCCCCGCCGAACGTATCATCCCAACCCCGGTCGTAAGCCATTTTCCACTGGGTCTCAGCCGTTTTGAGCAACACGGGGTTGCGGGTGATCTCATAGCCGCGGACGCACATGATGACCATCCAGGCGATGTCGTCGTTCCAACTGTCATACGACCAGTTGGTCCCTTCTTTCGCCACGAAACTGGTGAGCAGGTCTCTGACCAGTTGCTGGTGGGCTCCGCTGTGGGTGCGTTCGTAAACGTCTTCCGCGAGTTGAATCTCCAAAGCCAGGACCCAGGTGCCGTTGGATTCGGGTTTGACCGTGCTTTTCTTGTAAAATGTCCTGCCGCCCGCCTTCATCAGGAAGGCCGCGTTATAGGCGTCGAAGGCGACATCCGCACTGGACGTGACTGCAGCCTGCGCAAAGAAGGGGACAGCAGAAGAGGCGGGAGTGGGGGAGGCGGTGGAGCCCGGGGACGACGCGCGGCGCAGTTGAAAGATGAGCAGCTTGTCCTCCGTGCTCAGGTGCGCCAGCGGAAAGGGAAATTCCTTGCCGTTGACCAGGAATACCGCCGAAAGCCCGTCCACGCGCACGTATTCGCCCTGCCAGGTGCGGGCGAGATCGTCGGTCCAGGTGCGCGTCGCAGCCGACGCGGCCACGCCCGTCAGGAACAGGCAAATCGCGGCCAGCATCGCGACGGCCCCGGATCGTTTGACCGTGCGAAATTTCATCGGAATGGTTTTTGCATCGTTCGGTGGCGCTCCGCCAAAGTCTCATCTCACCGCGGCAACCGAGCCAAAAACTTTTACGATCTCGGGCCGGATGGCGTCGGCCCAGACCTCGTAGCCTTTGGCGCTGGGGTGCAGGGTGTCAGGCATCAGGTCGCGGTTCATCGTCCCGTTGGGCTGGAGGAATTTGTTGCCGAAATCCAGGTACACGACTTTGTTGCCGTCGCCGAGGCGTGAGATGATCTGGTTGATGCGCTTGATCTTCTGGCGGGTCGGGTCGGTGGGGCTTTCCGCCCGGGGGAAAACGGCCGGGAGCAGGATGACCGCCGTGGGACAAAGCTTCTGGTACGAGCGCACCACGGCGGTGATGCCCTCGGCGATTTGAGCGTCGGTGCAATCGCCCGTGTTGTTGGTGCCGATCAGCACGACGACGAGTTTGGGACGGAGGCCCGCCACCTGTCCTTTATCCAGGCGCCAGAGCACGTTCTCGGTGCGATCACCGCTGATCCCGTAGTCCACGGCATTGAGCCTGCCGTAATTCTTCGCCCAGACATCCTTGCCGGCGCCCGTCCAGAAATCGGTGATCGAGTCGCCGTCGAAGATGAGGTCCACGCTGCCGCGTTTTGTGCGGTCCACATTGCGCTGGAAATGCGCCATCCAATCATTGCTCGGCGGATTGCGCGGCGACGCGAAGGTGGCGGGATTCATCCCGGGGGCCGGAGTGGGGACCGGCCCGTAGGCCGCCGATGGCTGCTGGGCCGATGCCACCAGTGGCAGCAGCGCCAAGCAGGCGGCACCGGCGAAGCGCACGAGACCGTGTTTGTAAAGCAGGGTAGGAAGCGGAATCATAAAGAGGTAAGAAGGAATTAACCGCTCGGTCGATCATTTTACCGCGGTCGCTTGCAGGGTGACCGTGACCGTCGGCAGGCCGGTGGCCGTGGCCGTCAACGTCACAACGCCCGGTTCGCCATCCACCGATTGCACCACCGCCAAGCAGTGCCCGTTGAACGCCCGGCGCTTGCTGCCTTTATCCGGTGTCAGGTCGCTCGGATTCCCGTTGCCGACCCCGGCGACCTGCGCCGGACCACTCACGCTGAAGGTCACTTCGTCGTCCGCCACCGGCACGACCCGTCCCTGCGAGTCGAGCACGTTGCAGCGCACCATGACCACGTCCTCACCGTCCGCCAGGAACCGGGTGCGGTTGGGCACGATCTCCAGCTTTGCCGGTTTACCGGTCGTGGCCAGTGTGTCGGTGGCCACGGTGTTCCCGCTCGCGTCGTAGCCCCGCGCCTCCAGCGTGCCGGGCGCATACGCGACCTTCCATTCCAGGTGTTCGTGCGCGGGCATCTCCTTGACGCCCAAACTCGTGCCGTTGAGGAAGAGTTCGTACTTGGACGCGTTGCCGTACACCCACACGGGGATATCATGGCCTTCCTGCCCGGCGCGGTTCCACTGCTGCGCGATGTGCGCGACCGGCTTGCCGCCCCATTCGGACAGGTAATAATAATACTTGTCTTTGGGGAACCCGCAGGTGTCCATGAAACCCATGGGAGAGTTGATGACCGGCCAGCCGTAGGGATCGGGTTCGCCGCGGTAATCGAAGCCCGTCCACACGAACGCCCCGGCCATCCAGGGCCGCTCGGCGATAGGCTTCCAGGACTCCTCCGCTTTGGTCCTGAGCACGGAAACGTAGCCCTTCGCCTTGTCGTCCGCGTAGATGCCGCGCGTGGTCGTCTCGCTGGCGGTCTCGCTGCCGTACATGGGGAGTTGCGGGAACTCCTGGTGGAACCCGTCGTATTCCTTGGGGCTGTAGTTGAAGCCCTGCAAATCCGTTACCAGCGTGATGCCACCGCCCCAGCCATAGTTCATCGCGGCGGTGATGGGCCGGGTGTGGTCCCACTTAAGCGCCACTTCCTTCATGGCGGCAAACTGCTTGCCTCCTTTCTCCGTGCCTTGCGCCCGCTCCTCGTTGCACATGCTCCACAGGAAAACGCACGGGTGGTTGCGGTCACGGCGAATCAGGCTCTCCACCTGGCCCAGGATTTCCGGCGTGTCGCCGAGCTTGCGGTTCTCGTCCATCACCAGCATTCCTAGCCGGTCGCAGGCGTCGAGCAGTTCGGGGGCCATCGGTTGATGCGAAAAGCGGAACGCGTTGCTGCCCGTCTCCTTGAGAAGTTTGACCTTGTATGCGCTGACCGCGTCGGGCAGCGCGATGCCGATCCCGGCAAAATCCTGGTGGTTGCAAGTACCCTGGATTTTGAACGGCTTGCCGTTGAGGAAAAATCCCGTGTTCACGTCCCAGTGCAAGCTGCGCACGCCGACGGCGTTGCTCACCTCGTCGAGCACGGCCCCGTCCCGCCGCAGGGTGGTGACGAGCCGATAGAGCGTCGGCGAATCCGGCGACCACAACCCCGGGTGTTGAATCGTCAACCGCTGCGGCACGGTCACCTGCTGGCCCGGCGCGAGGTTTGGCGGGCAAGCGGTCCGCACGCTGGCGACGGTGCCGCCGTCCGGCCCGAGCAGTCGGCTCTCCAGTTCACCTTCGACGCTGGGCTCGCGCCCGTCGTTGACCACGTCCACCTCGACGGCGACTTCCGCCGTCTGGAAATCCGCGCTCGGCGTCGCGGTGACGTAAGTGCCCCAGTGCGCGATGTGTTCCGGCGCGAGCGTGGTCAACCAAACGTGCCGGTAAATACCGCCGCCCTCGTACCACCAGCCTTCGTTCTGCCGGGGGTCCACCCAGACGCTGATGACGTTCTCCCCGCCGTAGTGGGCCGCGCGGGAAATGTCGTAGTAAAAACTTGTGTAACCGCTGGCGTGCTGGCCGAGTTGATGGCCGTTGAGCCACACGATGCTGTGGCGGTACACGCCGTCGAACTCCAGCCAGAGCACTTGGCCATCGGCTTCCTTGGGCAGGGTGAATTTCCGGCGGTACCAGGCGGTCTGCTTGGGATGGAACCCGTGCGCCAGTTCGGCCTGGGGGTCGAAGGGGCTTTCCACCACGTAATCATGCGGCAGGTGGACGCCACGCCACGCCACGTCGTCGTAGCCCGGCGCGGCGGGACCGGTCTCGGCGGACGGCGATTCCGGGGCGGGTTCCGTGCGCAGGTACACGTCGTCGAGGCCCCCCGGACCGCCGTCGTTCTCCACCAGCACGACCAGCACGTTGGGTCCGGCGGGGTTCCAGGCGGCGTCGAGCGGCACGTCGAAACTTTCGCTGTAATCGGTATGCTCGCCGACTTTCCGGCCGTTGAGGTACACGGTCCCTTTGTCGTCCGCGCCGTCGAAGTGCAGGGACGGCTTGCGGTTGGGCGCGGGCGGCAGCGTGGCGCGGAACCACCCCATGCCCTTCTCTTCGTGGATCACTTCGTGCCCGGAAGAAATCTCCGTCCACGCGGCCGCGTCGAAGTCCAGGCGCGTGACCTCGGCCGTTTCCCGCGCCGGGTGGGTGGTCGTTTGCCAGCGCCAGCCTTTGATGAGCTTGCTGTTGGCGGAAATCCCTGCCGGTTCCCCGACAGTGTCATCGACGAGGTGGAACTTCCAGCCGTCGTCGATGCGGACGCGGTTGCGACCCCCGGCATCCTGGGCGGGGAGCAGAGCCGGGCAGATCATGACGACAAGCGCACACGTGAGAACCAACGGAAGATTTTTCATGGGGGAGAAATTGATCGATATCGCGTCCGCGCGGTTCGTGCAAGCAAATGCCGACGAAGAGGCGTGGCCCGGGCATCAAAACACGGAGTCGCAAATCATTTCCTATCTCCTTGCCAAGTGTCCGAGCATACATCTCCAGACGTTGTCTCCCACGAATCCTAGGAACGTTCTCAAATCTTCCTCATCCCATGAACCATTCCCGCCGCTCCTTTTTGAAGACCTCTGCCGCCGCGTCTGTTGCTCTCGCCGCCACCCGAGGTCTCGTTCGCGCCGCCGGTGCGGACACCGATACCGTCAAGAAAGTTGAACCCATCAACACCGAGCAATCCGCCCCGGCCGACCTCCCGCTGCTCACAGGCCCCATGCATGGAGAAGTCCGCAAGGGCGACATGGTCTACCGCCCCCTCGGCGGCACGGGCGAGCTGGTTTCCCTCATCGGCATGGGCGGCTTCCACCTGGGCAAAACGTCCACGGAGGCCGAATGTATCCGGCTCATCCACGCCGCTATCGACCACGGGATCAACTTCATGGACAATTCCTGGGACTACAACCTGGGCACGAGTGAGCTCCGCGCGGGGAAGGCGTACAAACAAGGAAACTGTCGCGATAAAGTTTTCCAGATGACCAAGATCGACGGCCGCACGAAGAAAGCGGCGATGCGGCAGGTCGAAGAATCGTTGGCCCGTTTGCAAACCGACCATCTCGATCTCGTGCAGCACCACGAAATCATCCGCATGGAAGACCCGGACAGCATCTTCAAGGAGGACGGCGCGATGGAAGCCCTCACGGAGGCCAAAAAGCAGGGCAAACTGCGCCTTATCGGTTTCACCGGGCACAAGGACCCGCTCATCCACCTGCGGATGCTCCAGGTGGCCAGGGAGAACGATTTCCACTTCGACACGGTGCAGATGCCCATCAACGTCGTGGACGCGCACTTCCGCTCCTTTAGCGCGCAGGTGCTGCCGGTGCTCTTACGCGAGAAAATCGCGCCGCTGGCGATGAAAACCTTCGGCGATCATTTTGTTCTCGATGCCGTCAAGTCGGCGGGCGTATCGCCCATCGACATGCTACACTTTTCCATGAGTCTGCCGGTGGCCGTGGTCGTTACAGGCATCGACAAACAGGAGGTTCTCGATCAGGCCCTGGAAGCCGTGAAGACCTACAAGCCGATGGACAAAGCCGCCGTGGCCGCTTTACTGGAGCGGACGCGGGTGGCCGCGAACAAAGGCGAGCACGAGTTGTATAAAACCTCGTGGCATTTCGACAGCACCGCCCAAAATCCCGATTGGCTCGGGCTGAAGAAGGAACAATCAGTCTAACGACCCGGGCTCAGTGACGGCGGGGAGAAAAGCAACCATCAACCCCGCCGTTCGCCGCCGCGCCTTGTTGGGCGTTTTTGACCAATCGGCGAGACGGTAATGCCAGTAATCCGGGTGACGGCTGTGATGCTTGAGGGCGAGAACTCGGATCTGGTCCGGCAGCACACGGTAGTAGATCGCGTATGGAAAGCGTGGCACGAGGGAATGCCGGACATTTGATTCAATGATGCGCCACCGCTCGGGAGCATCTTGAATCACGCCGATGGCGCGGTCGATGGTATTGAGGAACTGCGCGCCGAGGGCGGGAACGCGCTGCTCGTAGAACCGGGCTGCTTCGGTGAGTTCCGTTTCAGCCTCCGGGTGGTAAATCAGACGCATCCGATGGCGCGTCGTGCGGCCTGCATGACCTCTTCGTGGGTACGGCCGACCGCCGCGCCGGACGAAAGCTCTTCGTCGCGTCGAATGGCCTCACGGACCACGCCGCGCTCGTCGGTGTCGGCCAGACCAACATCAATGCTTTGCCAGAGCGCCTGTGCGAGCGAAACGCGCTCGGCAAGTGGAAGCGCCATCGCCTCGGCAATGGTTTGCTGGGTGGACATGGCAAAAGGGTAGCCACTCGAACAGTCCCGGTCAACGAAGAGCGTGAGCGAACGCCCAACGTTACGTTCGATATCGCGCTCCCCCACAATGGCAACACAGCCTGTGCGGCATGGTAGCCGTGCATGGCCATAAGCGCCTCTCCGAGAGCTCCTGTTTCCAGCCCCGGCAGGGGCGGTAGACCTCAGCCCGGGGCGCGAGTCCCGGGAAAACGTCCCCGAAGCCAGTTCCGGCAGGGGCGCAAGAGGGCCCGTGTGGATTTTTCGGATCGGCTCTACAGCGGTGGCCGAGTTCATTGAGTGACGGTCTGGCACCTGGAGGCCGCCAGCCACCTCGGCAGGTCCTTCGTGCTTCGTTCAATCACTTTGAAAACCACTGTAAGTCTGCGCTCAAAATCACTGGACCCCTAGCCTAGCCTCCTGGTTTCGGCTTCGGGGTACGCGCCAGCGAAATGACGAAAGTCGCAAATTACTGAAAATGAAGCACATGGAAATTTTTCGGCCGACGGGCAGCTTCCGGGCCGGGTCGCGTTTGGGAAAAAACCTCGATTAAATACTTGCCAAAGACCTATCACGCTGATAATTCATGCGCCGTCAGGAACACTATTTGTTTCCAGCCGATGCGGGTTAGCTCGCATTTGTGAGAAAGTTTCTCACAAATCCGAACCCTGCAACGGCAGTCGGTCAGAAATACCAGGGTTGCAGCAACAAATTGTTCAGTTTTTAGCCGCTAGGATCTCACTATGAAACTTAGAAAAACTCCGTTGGCCGCTTCGCTGTTTGCAGCGGCCTCACTCACCACGTTGGTAAGCAATTCACGTGCCGTCACGTATGCCGAGATTGGCGACGCCGGGCAGACGCTGCTAACGGCGACTCCGACGGGCACCAACGCTACCACCGCGTTGACCGCCATCACGGGCACTATCGGCACTTCCATCGACGCCGACCTGTTCCTGATCACGATCACCAGCCCGTCGACTTTTTCGGCGGTTGCCAGCAGCACCGCGGGGATCGACACTTCGCTCTTTCTTTTCACCTCGGGCGGCGTGCCGATCATCGCCAACGATGATTCGAGCAACACCAGCTACCAAGCGTCCTTGCCCGCTGGCAACACGCTGCTGACTTCCCTTTCGGCTGGCACCTATTATCTGGGGATCAGCCTTTCGGGCAACGAAGCGGTGAACCTCAACAACCAGCAACTCTTCACGGTTGACCAGCCCACGACCAACGTGCGCGGAATCGCTTCGGGATTGAACCCGACCACTCTGGCCACCTTCAACGGCGCCACCTACTTTGCCGAAACGGGTGATTACACCGTCACACTGACCGGTGCCGCTACGGCCGTGCCCGAGCCGTCCACCTGGGCCGCGCTCGCTCTGGGCAGCATCGCGGCGGGTTTCACCTTCCTGCGCCGTCGCTCCAGCCGCGTCTGAAAACCATCTTAACTCTGCCAATCAGATTTTAACTCCACACAGCGTTCATCCATGATTCCTTCACGATTTATTCGAACCCACCGCTGGCTGCGCCAAACGAGCGCCGTCGTCTCGGCGTCCGCTACGGCGGTCCTCCTGACCGGGACCCTGCAAGCCAAGCCCATTCCTGACAAGCTCGGCAACGGCTTGGACAAACTCGTCGCGAGCAGCCTCGCCGTGTCCCAAGCCGCCTCGTCGGGCGCCAAGCTGGCTGGTGCCGTCACGGCAGCCAACGGCCAAACCTACACGGACGCGACCACCGCCGCGATTGCCACCCACTCGATCTCCGACGGCCAGGGCCGCGTGCTCGTGCGGGTCAACCTCAACAACGACGCCACTTTCAAGGAGATCAAGAAGGCCATGAAGGCCAGCGCCTCGACGCTGACCATCACGGCGGTGGACAAGCAGTACAAGGGCGCGGGCGTGTTGAACGCTTTTATCGACGCCTCCGAAGTGCCCGCGTTGGCCAACGTGAAAGGCGTTACCTCGGTCATCCTGGAGTGGAAGCCGCAGACCCACAAGGTCCTGTCGGATAAGTTGATCTCCGAGACAGGCCCGAACGCCACCGTAGGTGAGACCCTCACGAAGGTCGGCACGACGTTCGACCAGGGCGTCACGCAGCACCGCGTCGATCAGATCAGCTCTTTCTTCAACCCATCTGCCCCGCTCAACCTCGCGGGTCAGGGCATGCAGATCGCCTGCATTTCCAACAGCTTCGCGGCAAACACCTCTTCGCCCGCGTCGGTGGACGTGACCAACAACGACCTGCCCGGCTCGGCCAGCGCGACCAACACGACCCCGGTGTTCACCCTGAAGGATGACTTGACCAGTTCCGCCAGCGACGACGAAGGCCGGGGCATGCTCCAGATCGTCTACAAGATGGCGCCTTACGCGAAGCTCGGTTTCGCCACGGCAGACGATGGGGAGGTTGCCTTCGCCAATTACATCCGTGGACTGGCGGGCATCTCTGGCTATACGATCGCTGGCCAGACCTTCGCCGCCGACACGATCTGCGACGACGTGGGCTACTTCGACGAGCCGTTCTTCCAGGACGGCATCATCGGCAACGGCATCGACGACGCCGCGGCCGTGGGCGTGAGCTACTTCTCCAGCGCCGCCAACGATATCGGCACCAACGGCTACGACAGCGACACCCGCTGGGTCGCCAACGGCACCGGCCTGACCGCCGCCGCCGGCAACACCGCGCTCGCGGGCACGAACATCAACCTGACCGGCGTCCCAGCCAACCTGTACGCGGGCGGCTTCCATAACTTCAACCCGAACGGGTTGGACGTGGCGCAGACCGTCAACATCGCCGCCAACAACACGGTGACGACCACGATGCAGTGGAACGACGTGTACGATCAGAACACGTCGGTCAACGTGACCAGCACGCTGCTCCAAACCAGCGGCACCTACACCACGGCGGACCTCACCTTCACGGCCACGGGGACGGTGACGGCGGGCACCAATTATCAGGTGTCTGAAATTGCCACTGGTGGCAGTGGCTTCGACGGCATTGTCACCGTGTACAAATCGGACGGCGTGACGGTCATCGCCGGGCCGCAGGACACGGGCACGGACGAACAGGTGCGCTTTACCGCCACCGCCAACGACACAGGCTTCGTGATCAAGATCGGTCATTACAGCACCACGACGGGCACGTTTTCGCTTTCGGCGGTGTCCTTCTCGGGCTTCACGACTCCCGGGCCGACGACCAGCCTGAGCATCCTCGCGTTCAACGTGACCACGGGTGCTTACGTTGCCTCCAGTTCGCTGACGGCTGACGCCACGGCCACCAACGAACCGATCCAGCTCGGTTACACCAACCGCACTTCGGCGGCGGTACCCCAGATTCAGTACGTCATCGCCCGCACCGTGGTGCCTGCCGCCGGGTTCAACTTCCCGACGCACGTCCGTTACCTGCTGCCCGGCAACGGTCGTGCGGGCTACGGGCCGGCGGAGTATTTCACCTACAACACGGTGACCACCGGTGGCCACGCGATGGCGCAAGGCTGCAACGGCTGCGCTGCCTACAGCGTGTTCCGCCCCAGCCTGCCGGAGACCTTCTCCTCGCCCGGCCCGGTGACGATCTACTACAACAAGCAGGACCAACGCCTCGCCACGCCCGAAGTACGGCTCCAGCCTCGCATCGCGACGGCTGACGGCGCGAACGTCTCGGCCAACCTGAGCGCGGTCTTCGCCTCCGACGACGCGGAAGACCCGGATACCACCCAAGGTCAGTTCTTCGGCACCAGTGCCGCCGGTCCTCACGCCGCCGCCATCGCCGCCCTCGTTCTCCAGAACAAGGGTGGACGGCGCAGCGTCACCCCAACGCAGATGACGAGCTTGCTGGAGCGTTCCACGTTCCCGCATGACCTCGATCCGAACTTCTCCTCCGGCTCCGCCCGCATCGTGGGTGGCTCTGGCGGCAAGGTGGCGATCACGATCAGCAGCGACGGCAGCACGGGCAACGCGACGGGCTTGACCTCCACCGGCGGCAACGACACCAACGCGTTCACCGTTTCCTACGTGGGTAGCAGCTCGATCACCAGCCTCGTGTTCAACCAGGGTGGCACGAATGCGAACGGCGGCGTCAGCGGCGGCAACAACGGCGTGACGTACAACGCGCCGGATGCCACGGTTGGCGGTACGGTCACCTACTTCGAAAACAGCCTGCCCGGCGTGATGTTTGCGCCGACCACCAAGGCGTTCACGTTGAATCCGACGACCAACGCCGGCACGATCAACAGTGCCCACGCGAACAGCGTGACAGGCGCGGTTGCGTTGGGCAGCAATCCGTCGAACACGGCAGCTACCCAGTACTACACGCTGGGCATCACGATCCCGACCGGCAACTTCACCAGCGCCAACGCCCTCCGTTTCACGGTGGGCCGCGGTCTGGCGCGTGCCAACTCGGTGGGCAGCACCTACAACGCGGTGACCAACGCCACGACGGGTCAGGTTCTCTACAGCGCCGATATCTTCGGCGGTGGCGTGAGCCTGCCGAGCGGCACGGTGAATTCGCAGGGCATGCCCTTCAGCGGTACGACCGCTGATGGCGGCACGTTCAGCGGCGTGATCCGCAACAACATCGGTTCGGGTTGGGCCACGCAGGACGGCTACGGGTTCGTCAACGCCCAGACGGCCGTCACGCAGACGGTGCAGTAATTAAGAAGGAGCCTGCACGGCTCTGATTAGAAAAGGCGTTGCTCGCAAGGGCAACGCCTTTTTCGCTTTTGGCGTTGGCATCCCGACAGGAAAGTCTTTACCGGGGCCGAGGAGTATTTACAACAGCGGCCAAGCTCATTGAGCGAAGGTGACTGGCGACCTCCGGGCGCCAGGGAGGAGACGCGCGCCCTGAGGTCGCCCGCCACCATTGCTCAATAGACCTCCGGCAAAGGTAGAAAGGTCCGCAGATGACGCAGATTTCCGCAGATGACAGAGAGGGAGTTGATGGGCTCCTACCCCTTCTTCTCTCTGTCATCTGCGGAAATCTGCGTCATCTGCGGACCACTCTGGTCTCACCTCGGCACTCTGTCGGAGGTCTAATCACTGAGCAATTCCCCGCCGTCAGTTCGACCGCAACACCTCGTCCACCGTGGTGATCCCGAGCAGCACTTTCATCGCGCCGTCTTCCCGAAAGCCGGAGAAACCTTTCTGGCGCGCCAGTTTGAGCAGGTCGTCCTCCTCGATGCCGTTGTTGACGGGCTGGCGGATTTCCTCGTCGAGCACCAGCATCTCGAAGATCCCCGTGCGCCCGAGGTAACCCGTCCCCTCGCACTTGCGGCAGCCGACGGCGCGGTACACGGTTTCGCCCGGATTCAGTTCGATGCCCATGCTCAACAACTCGTTGCCCTCGCAGGAGTAAGGCTGGCGGCAGGCGTCGCAGACGACCCGCACCAGGCGTTGCGAGAGCACCACGAACAACGCCGAGGCCACCAGATGCGGTTCGATGCCCATTTCCTCCAGCCGCATGACGGCTCCGATGGCGTCTCGCGTGTGCAACGAAGAAAAGACGAGGTGCCCGGTCAGCGCCGCGCGCAACGCGATCTGCGCGGATTCCAGGTCGCGCATCTCGCCGACGAGGATCACGTCGGGGTCCTGCCGCAGGATCGAACGGAGGCCGGATTCATAGGTGACGCCCGCCCGCGCGTTGACCGGGATTTGCGTAGCCCCGGCGAGTTCGTATTCCACGGGGTCCTCGATGGTCACGAGGTTGAGCTGGGTGGCGTCGAGTTGCGCCAGCGCGGCGTACAGCGTGGACGTTTTGCCGGAGCCGGTCGGCCCGGTGGCCAGGATCATGCCGCTGCGCGAATGGACGATCTGCGCGAAGCGGTCCATCATTTCCCGCGGCATGCCCAGGTCGTTGAGCCCGCGCACGCCGGATTTGCGGTCGAGGATGCGGAGCACGACTTTTTCCCCGTGGACCGAGGGCACGGTGGCCAAGCGGAAATCGACCGCGCGCGGCCCCTGGCGGGCGCCGAAGCGTCCGTCCTGCGCTTTGCGCCGCTCGGAAATATCGACCTGCGCGAGCGTCTTGAGGGCGGATACCAACCGCAGACCGTCGTTGGTGGAGAACGTGCGGTCGTTGCTCATCGAGCCGTCCACCCGCAGGCGCACACGGTACTCCTGCGCCGCCGCCTCGATGTGAACGTCGCTGGCGCGTTTGAACAGGGCGTTTTCGATGATGGTCCGGGCGTTCTCGATCCCGGAAAACACCGGACTGGTGGTGTCGATGGCAATGGGACGTTGATCCGCGTCTAGGAACTCGAAACGGTGCGCTTCCTGGGCCTCCGCGTGCTCCCGCGCGGACCGCTGCTCAAACCAGCGCCCGAGCCGATAGAGCACGTAACCCAACCCTGGCAGGAGGAAGACGAGCAGGGTCCACGGGCGCGACGCGACTCCCCGGTCACGCAGGTCGCGGCGGAAACGCGGCAGGGTGAAGCCCCATAGCAGGAGCACGCCGACCGCACCCAAGACGACGGACCAGTTCGCCGCCAATGCTTCCTCCAGGGAAGCTGGCAGAAACCCGTGCCCTTCGACCGGGGGCGGGGTCGAAGCGTGGGGCGTTCCAGCCACCGGGCGCGGACCGGGCGCGGGTGTGGGTGTGGGCATGGGCGTGGCGGCCAGCGGCTCCGGCGTCCTTGCCGTCACCGGGCGCGCGGGGACGGCAGGCCGGGGCGGCGGGGGTGGGTTGACCGAGACCCCATCCACGCTATCCACGACGTTCAGCGGCAGGACCATAGTGCCGTAGCGCACTTTGATCTCGATGGAGGCGGCATCACGCCGGAGGATCGTGACGCCCGTGTAGGTCTCGCCGCTGCGCAGGCGGACCTGCGAGGCTTCGGCGGAGTTGGAGACCCACGGGAAACCCACCCAGAGCAGCCAGAGGCCGAGCGTGCGCAAAGAGCGGCGAGCCATGCGCACACTTGAGCTTATCGTCGCCCCCAGAGCAAGCGTTTCGGCGGGAGGATGCACAGGCATCGTCCCTGGCTGTTGGTTGCCAGGGCCGTCAAACGGTTCGACGTTGGACAGTTCCGAAGTTTGGCTTACGTGTTCATGAATACGCGCCGGGACCGCACCCACGGAAAGACGGCACGCCGGCAAGACGAGGTCGCCGCGATGAAATCAAAACCCTACGTTGTGTATCTCGTGCTGGGCGTGGCCGTGCTGGCGCTCTGGCTGACCTGGCGCTCGGCGAATCGACCCCCCGCTGCCGGACCGGTTCCACCCGTCGCCGCGCAGGCTTCGCCGCCGGAACTTTCCGACGCGTCGTTGCCGACGCGGAATACTCCCCCGCCAGCGAACGCGCCCACCGGGAGCTTACCGGCTGGCGCTTCGCCTGCTTCCAACGGCGTGACGCCGGGTCAGGCCGTCGCCGCCGCGCCGGGTGCGGCCGGGTCGTCGGTCCCGGGGAATCAAGCCGCTCAGATCGACGTGGGACGGGTCCGCCACATGGTGAGCGATTATCACACGCTGATGGGTGAGAACCCCGTCGGCACCAACGCCGAAATCATGCAACAGATGATGGGCGGCAATTCCCACCAGGCGACTCTCGGTCCTCCGGAGGGGATACCGCTCAATGCCCGGGGAGAACTGGTGGACCCGTGGGGCACGCCCTATTTTTTCCACCAGTTGAGCCGGGACAAAATGGAAGTGCGCAGCGCGGGTCCTGACAAAGTGATGTGGACGGCGGACGACGTGGCGACCCGTTGACCTCGCCGCTCATCGTTTCCGCCTCGGGGCCGCCTCCGGCGCGGGCGTGGATTCCGCCGCTGGTTCCGGGCGGTTCTTGTAGAAAAGCACGCCGCTGCGGCGCAGATTGGAGATCAGCGCGGCGAGGTTGTCGGAAAGCTGCTTGTTGGAAACCAGGGTTCCCAGCAGGCCGGGGCCGTGGACCGCCTCGTCGGTGGCGTTGCGCACGCCCGCGAGCACCTTGCGCGTGTCGCCGATGGCCGCGCGCGCGTCACCGATAGCCTTTTGCACGTCGTCCGCCGCCGTCTTGGCGCTGGCCAGCGTCTCTTTGGCTCCGTCCATCGCGCCCTTGGCCTGGGCGACCGTACCCTTGGCGTCGTCGAGCACGCCGTTGAGCTTCTCGCTGGCGGACTGGAAATTTTTCGTCGTGACGCTCAGGTTGGCCACGCTGTCTTGGAGATTCTTGAACATCGCGGGCGTGAGCATCTCCGTGTTCACGCGGGTGATCGTGCCGTTGAGATTGGCCACGGTGTCACGCAGGTCGCCGACGAGTTTGCCGCCCTCGCGTTCGATGTCGTCCATGCCGGAAGCGCGCGAGCCCAGGATGGTTTCGCCCGGCTGATAGTACCCGCCTTCCTCGACGCTGGGCATGATCACGTCCACGAACCGGTCGCCCATCAACCCGCTGCTGCCGACCACGATGCGCGCGTTCTTGGCGATGTGGATGCGCTGGTCGATCTGGAGCGGCACGCGGACGCCTTTGCCGTTGGCGAGCACTGCCGGCGCGCCCGCCGTGCCGATGGCCGCGCCCGCCAGGAGGACCTTCGAGTTGCGCAGCAGGCCGCTGGCGTTGGGCAGTTCAACCGTCAGCGCGTAATATTTCGTGAACCCGTTGCTGAACCGGCCCACGCTCACGACCAGGTAGCCGATGATCGACAGCCCGACGAGCATGAACAGGCCAACGCGGAATTCCAGGGTGCTGCTTTCAGAGGAGGAGGCCATCAGAGTGATTCCGTTGAAAATTGCGCGCCCTCGTCGTCGAGCTGCGCGCGGCTGCGCCCGGCGATAAAATCCTGAATGTCCTGGTCTGCCGACGCCTGCAATTCGGTGGCGGTACCCTCGAAATAGATGCGTCCGTGCTTGAGGTACGCGATGCGGTCGGCGATGTCGAACGCGCTCTTCATGTCGTGAGTGACCACCAACGAAGTCACCGCAAACCGTTTTTGCAAGCGCCGGATGAGCAAATTGATGCTGTCGCTGACGACCGGGTCCAGCCCCGCCGTCGGCTCGTCGTAGAGGATGCACCGGGGACGGCTCACCACCGCCCGCGCCAGGGCGACGCGCTTCTTCATGCCGCCGCTCAGGTTGACGGGCATCTTCTTTTGTTGCCCGGCCAGATCGACCACTTCCAACGCCTCCGCCACTTTGTCGGCGATGATTTTGAGGTCGCGTTCCCCGCTTTCCCGCAGCGGAAACGCCACGTTTTCCTCGACGCTCATCGAATCGAACAGCGCGCCGTGCTGGAACAGAATGCCCACCTTGCGCCGGATCGGCCCGAGTTGCCGCTCGCCCAGACGCGCGATGTTCTCGCCCTCGACAAAAATCTCGCCGGAATCCGGCCGCAGCAAACCGATCAGGTGCTTGAGCAACACGCTCTTGCCGCCGCCGCTGCGCCCGATGATGACCATGGTCTGCCCGGTGGTGATTTCCAGGTTCACGCCACGCAGGATTTCCTGGCTGCCCAGGTGTTTGCGCAGGTCGTGGATACGCAGAAACGCGGGCGCGGTCTGGCCCGCCGCCGCCGCTGCCGTCGCCACGTCCGTGTCGGTCCTCATCGCCGCCGTTAGACCCCGCCGGGGAAGAAGATGTTCAGCAGCAACGACAAAAAGAAGTTCGACACCAGGATCGCCAGCGAGCCGGTGACCACGGCTTCCGTCGTCGCCCGGCCCACGCCGACCGCGCCTTCCCGCGCATGGAGTCCCTCGTAGCACGCGACGAAGACGATCAATATCCCGAACACGAAACCCTTGATGATCCCCATCGAGATGTCCCGGGGCGTCATGAATTTGATCGTGTTCTCGATGTAGTACGGCCCCTGGATGCCGAGCATTTCGACGCCGACGAAGTACCCGGCGGCGATGCCGAAGAAAATGCATTCCGCAGAGAGCAGCGGCACCGAAACGAGCATCGCCAGGAAGCGCGGCACCACGAGGTAATCGACCGGGTACACGGCCAGCGCGCGCAGGGCATCGATCTGCTCGGTGACTTTCATCGTGCCGATCTCCGCCGACATGGCCGCGCCGACGCGCCCCGCCAGCATTAGCCCGGTCAGCACCGGCCCGAGTTCCCGGCACATCGACACGCTGACCACCGCGCCGACCGCCGAGTCCATGCCGATGACGT
>CAXUGY010000013.1:0-71733 GCA_964250695.1 uncultured Chthoniobacterales bacterium
GCCATCGGCCAGAGCGTGCTCGCCGCGAAGACGGAGTTGGACAAAATCCGCGAACAGGTCCAGAACATCGAATGACCCCGACCGAATCCGAACCGAAAAAAATTTCCCGGGGCGGAATCCTCTTCGTCATCTCCGCCCCTTCCGGTTCCGGCAAGACGACCCTGTGTACGGCGTTGCGGCAAACGCGGGATTTCGTTTACTCGGTGTCCTGCACGACGCGCCCGCCGCGCCCCGGCGAGATCGACGGCGAGGATTATCATTTTCTGTCGGTGGAACGGTTTCGCACGCATGTCGAGGCCGGGGATTTTTTGGAGCACGCGAACGTCCACGGGAATTTCTACGGCACGCTGCGGCACAACGTGCTGGGGCATTTGCTGGTCGGCGTCGATGTGCTGATCGACATCGATACGCAAGGCGCGGGAGCCATCCGGGCGGACGGCAACCAGGATATCCAACACGCGCTGGCCGACGTGTTCATCATGCCGCCGAGCCGCGACGAGTTGAGGCGGCGGCTGACCAAGCGCGGCACCGAAACGCCCGAACAGATCGAGCGGCGCTTGTCCGACGCCGCGCGCGAGGTGACACGCTGGCGGGATTATCGTTACACGATTGTCAGCGGATCGGTGGAGGAGGACCTCGCCAAGTTCCGCGCGATCATGCGGGCCGAACGCTACCTGAGCCGACGGTTCGCGGATTTCACGTTCTGACCCAGCTTTCCCTGGCGATGACAACGCAAGCGAAGTCCGTGGTGCTCGGAGTGACCGGGTCGATTGCCGCTTACAAGGCGGCAGACATCGCCAGCCGACTCACGAAACTCGGGCACGTGGTCAACGTCGTGATGACCGCCGGCGCGCGCGAGTTCATCACGCCGCTGACGATGCAGGTGATGTCGAAACATCCGGTCGTCAGCGAGCTGTTCGACGAGAAAGAGGGCTGGCAGCCGGGACACATCGCACTGGCTGACCGCGCGGATTTGTTGCTCATCGCGCCAGCGACCGCGCAGATCGTGGCTGAACTGGCGCACGGATTTTCGCAGGGCGCGCTGGCGGCCATCGCGTTGGCGACGCGCGCGCCGATCCTCATCGCCCCGGCGATGAACGGCAAGATGTGGCAGCACCCGGCAACGTGTGAAAACGTCGAACGTCTGCGCGCGCGAGGGGTGCAGTTCATCGGGCCGGAGGAAGGATTGCTGGCGTGCGGATACGAGGGCGTCGGCAGGCTCTGGCCGGTCGATGGGATCGTCGAAGCCGCCGGGAAAATCCTCGCCTGACCGGGCAGAACAACCTCACGCCAAGCCGCCAAGCCGCAAAGTCCAGAGAAGGGAACGGTTGGTGAATCTTCTTTGCCTTCCTCCTCTTTTCCTTTGCGGCTTGGCGGCTTGGCGTGAGGTTTCGTCCGTGGCCTCGCTCTCATGAAAATCCTGATCACTGCTGGCCCCACGCGGGAACCCATCGACCCGGTGCGCTTTCTGAGCAACCGCTCGTCGGGCAAGATGGGCTATGCCATCGCCCGGGCCGCGCTCGCTGCCGGGCACGAGGTCGTGCTCGTCAGCGGTCCCGTCGCGCTCGCTCCGCCACCGGCGGCACGCACCGTCCAAGTCGGCACCAGCGACGAGATGTTCGAGGCGGTACATTCCCGGGTCGCGTGGGCGGACGTTTGCGTGCTCTGCGCCGCGGTGTCGGATTTCAAACCGGCGTCGATGGCCCCGCTGAAGATCAAAAAAGGCGGGCGCGAAACCCTCACGCTCGCACTCGTCGCCACGCGCGACATCCTGCGCTCGTTGCGCGACCTCCCGGCGGCAGAGAACGGGCACCGACCCATCGTTGTCGGGTTCGCGGCGGAGACGGACGCCGTGCTCGAAAACGCGCGGCGCAAGCTACGCGAGAAGGGCTGCGCGCTGCTCGTCGTCAACGACGTGAGTCGCACCGACATCGGATTTGAGAATGACGCGAACGAACTGACCCTTTTATTTTCCACGGGTGAAGAACGCGTGCTCGAACGCGCCGGAAAAGAAGTGCTCGCGGTGAAATTAGTGAATATTTTTGGCGATTTATTCAAATATTAGTTGACGGGAGTCATGTGGGTCGCTAACTGCTACAACATGTGGAGCGAGCATTGCTCTACTACAACATCTAGTGACCGCGACTCGCGGCAGGAAAGAGGTGAACATTGATGCCTACTAAAAAAGCGACCACCAAAAAGGTGCCCGTTGCCCCGAAAGCGGCGGCCCCTGTGAAGAAAGCCCCGGCCAAGAAACTGGCGGCGAAAAAGGCCCCGGCCAAAGCGGCTCCGGCTCCGAAAGCCACCAAAGCGGCGGCGGCCCCTGCGAAGAAAGCTCCCGCGAAAAAGAAGTAACCCTCGCGGGTTTTTTGTTCGTTCCAACTACCACCTTCAACCGCTCAGGGAGAGAAGACCTCTGGTTTTCTCTCCCTGATTTTTTCCTGGTTTCCCGTTCCCGCCACGAGTGTTTCGTTGAGCAAAACGCGCGCGACGAAATCCGTTTACCGGCTACAATGATTGCCATGTCCACTTTCCTCGAAACCGCCGTCGCTGCCGCGCGCGCGGCGGGCAATCTTTTGCGCGAACACTTCGGCGGCGAACTCAACGTCAACGCTTTCGCGGCGCACGACATCAAGCTCGAACTCGACGAGAAAGCGCAGGAACTCATCACGCAGATCATCCTCCAGGGGCACCCGGATCATGCCATCTACGGCGAGGAGGGCATCGGCGGAAATCAGGACAGCGAATTTCAATGGGTGGTCGATCCGCTCGACGGCACGGTGAATTATTTCTACGGCATCCCGCACTTCTGCGTTTCGGTCGCGCTGCGGCGGAAAGAGGAGATTCTGGTCGGCGTCATTTATGACCCGATGCGCGAGGAACTCTTCACCGCCGAGCGCGGCGGCCCGGCGTTGCTCAACGGCAAACCGATGGCGGTGAGCACACGCGGCCAGCTTTCCGAAGCGATGGTTTCCGTCGGGCTGGCGAAGGTCGCGCAGACGATCAACCTCGGGTTGCCCGTGATGCAGGACCTGATCCATCGCGTGCGGAAATGCCGTATGATGGGCAGCGCCGCGCTCGATCTTGCGTATGTCGCCAACGGGCGGCTCGATGCTTACATCGAAGCGGGGGTACGCATCTGGGACGTGGCCGCCGGGGTGTTGATGGTCGCCAACGCGGGCGGAACCGTGGTGATGACGCCACGGCCCGACGCACCCGAGAAAATCACGGTGGTCGCTTCCAGCGGACGCCTCGCCGAAATCGCCGAAAGCGGCCAGCGGCTCGCGGAATAGCGAATCGGTGGTGATCGTTTATCTTTTCGCTTCTCTGCTTCTCTCTATGGCCAAGATGGTTTTCTCCGGGATCGGTTACGACGTACACGCTTTGACGGAAGGCCGACCGCTCGTGCTGGGCGGGGTGGAAATTCCGCATTCGAAAGGATTGCTCGGGCACTCGGACGCCGACGTGCTCATCCACGCCATCGCCGACGCGCTGCTCGGCACGATTGGCGCGGGCGACATCGGGCACCATTTCCCCAACACCGACGAATCCATCCGGGGGATTCGCAGCACGGAAATCCTCACGCGGGTCGTCGAACTGCTGGCGGGACGCGATGCGCGCATCATCAACGTCGATGCGACGCTGATCGCCGAAGCCCCGAAAATCGCGCCGCACCTGCCCGCGATGAGACAATGCCTCGCGGCGGCGTTGCGCTTGCCGGTCTCGCGGGTCAGCATCAAGGCGACCACCAACGAGGGCCTCGGTTTCCTGGGGCGGGCCGAGGGGATCGCGGCGATGGCCGTGGCCAGCGTGTCGATGGAAGAGGACGAGATCGACCCGGAAACCGCGCCGCCGCTGCCGGCGGTCGGGCTGTGACAAATTTTTGAGCCATGCCCCCGCGCCTTTTCAACACTTACTCGCGCCAACTCGAAGAGTTCACGCCGCTCGACGCCGAGACCCGCACGGTCAAGCTCTACACGTGCGGGCCGACCGTTTACAGTTACGCCCACATCGGTAATTTCCGCGCGTATATATTTGAGGATTTGCTCCAGCGACACCTCGAAGCGCGCGGCTTTCCGGTGCATCGCGTGATGAACCTCACCGACGTGGACGATAAAACCATCAAGGGCTGCCGACACGCCCAGGTGCCACTGGCGGAGTTCACCGCGCCGTTCAAGCAGGCGTTTTTCGAGGACCTGCGCACGTTGCGCATCCAACCGGCGGCGGCGTTCCCCGAAGCGACCGCGCCGGAATACATCGCGCGCATGATCGAGATGATCGGCGTGCTCGTCGAACGCAATTATGCGTATCAGGCGGACGACGGCAGCGTTTATTACCGGATCAAGGAATTTCCCGATTACGGCAAGCTGGCCCATCTGGACCTGGAGCAACTGCGCCCCGGCGTGCGCATCAGCAGCGACGAGTACGAGAAGGAAAACATCGGCGATTTCGCGCTCTGGAAAGCGTGGGACGAGGCGGATGGCGAAGTCGGTTGGGACAGCCCCTGGGGACGGGGCCGACCGGGCTGGCACATCGAGTGCAGCGCGATGGCCGGGGCGCTTTTGGGTGATGAGATCGACATCCACTGCGGCGGCGAAGACAACATTTTCCCGCACCACGAGGCCGAGATCGCGCAGAGCGAAGCCGTGACCGGCAAGAAGTTCGTGCGCTATTGGATGCACTGCAAACATCTGATGGTGGACGGCCAGAAGATGAGCAAATCGCTGGGCAACTTTTACACGCTGCGCGACGTGCTCGCCAAGGGCTTCAGCGGGCGCGAGGTGAGGTATGCCCTTTTGAGGGTGAATTATGGATTGCCGCTGAATTTTACCTTTGACGGCATGGCCGACGCCCGGCAGTCGTTGCGGCGCATTGATGCCTGGTACGCCCGCCTGACTGACCACGCTGCCACGGCTCTAACAGGCGAGGCGCACCCCCTCGCCGACCACGAACGCTTCGAGCAGGCGCTCGACGATGACTTGAATATTTCCGGCGCGCTCGGGCAGCTTTTTGAGGTGGTCCGCGAAAGCAACCTCGCCTTGGATAAAGGTCAACTCACGCCCGCGCACTCCCGGCGGCTGCTGGAATGGTGGGCGCGGATCAACCGGACACTGGCCATTGAGCCGGACGCCGACGCCGACGCCGTGCCCGCCGGAGTGCGGACGTTGCTCGACGAACGCGCCCAGGCTCGCAGCGACAAGGATTTCAAACGTAGCGACGCATTGCGCGACGCCATTGCCGCGCAGGGTTGGACGGTCAAGGACACCAGAGAAGGACAGAAACTGATCCGCGCATGAACACGCCTTCGTTTGCCCCGCAGGATTATCTCGACCTGGATCATACCGCCCACCGGATGCTCTTCGAGAACACGGCGAACGTGTGGGGCGCGCTGGAAAAAATCGCCACTTATCTCCAGTTCAGCCTGAAACCGGGGTTTGCCGGGGAACTGGTGGGCAAGCCGTTCATCGGGCCGGACGTTTTCATCGGCGAAGGCACCATCGTCGAGCACGGCGCCATGATCAAAGGCCCGGCGTGGATCGGCGCGAACTGCCACGTGCGCAACGGGTGTTACGTCCGGGAGAACGTCATCGTGGGTGATGACGTGGTGTTGGGAAATTCGTGCGAGTTCAAGAATTGCCTGATTTTCGACGGCGCGCAGGTGCCGCATTTCAATTATGTGGGCGACTCGATCCTGGGCTACAAGAGTCACCTGGGAGCGGGGGCGATCATTTCCAACGTGCGGCTCGACCACGGGGAAATCGCGGTCGAAACCGGGGATGGCAACCAGACCGGGACCGGCCTGCGCAAGTTCGGCGCGATCCTGGGCGACCACGCGGAGGTCGGCTGCAACGCGGTGCTCAATCCCGGGTCGATCATCGGGCGGCGGGCGGTGGTTTATCCCGGCGCGCAGTGGCGCGGCGTGCTGGCGGCGGACAGCATCGCCAAGTTCCGCCAGAGTTTCAGCGTGATCGCGCGGCGGGGTTGAAATCGTTCCAGCGAAACATCAAATCCTGGCCGGCAACGCCTTGCGGTGAATCCACACGCTCTGCACGATGCCGAGCGCGAACATGATGATCATCACGAACGTGCCGCCGTAGCTGATGATTGGCAGCGGCAGACCGGCAATCGGCACGAGCGAAATCGTCATGCCCGCATTCATGAACACATGGGTGAAAAACAGCGCCATGGTGCCGACCACCAGCAAGAGGCCGAGTTGATCCTGGGATTGGTACGCCACGTAGAGGCCGACCACGATCAACGCCGCAAACGTTCCCAGCAGCACGGCGCCGCCCACGAACCCGTAAGCCTCGCCGATGACCGAGAAGATAAAATCGGTGTGCGCGATGGTCGGCGGCAGGAGGTTTTGTTCGACGAGAGTGTCGTGCGCCTTCCACCCCTTGCCGGGCCAGCCGCCCGAGCCGATGGCCGTGAGCGATTGGTTGATCGTCCAGCCCGCGTTGAGCGGATCGGCGTCTGGGTCCAGGAACGTGGTCAGCCGTTTGTATTGAAAATCCTTGAGGAAGTGCGCGGCCACGGGCATCACGGCGGACACGGCGAGGGTGATCGCCAGAAGGTAGCGGATCGGCAGACCGCCGACGAAAAGCATCGCCATCATGACCGGCCCCCACACGATGACGCCGCCAAGCTGCGGTTGGATGGCCACCAGCAGCACCGGCGGGCCGGCGATGAGCGCGCAGAGGAGCAGCTTGAGCATGGGGTGCATGCTCCGGTACTCGCTCAGCAGCAGCGCGATGATCATGATGCCGCCCAGGATCGCCAACTGAGAGGGTTGCAAGCTGAAAGAAGTGCCGAACTCGATCCAACTCTTGGCGCCGAAGTGGGTCTTGCCGATGAACTTGCAAGCCACCAGCAAGGCCACGCCGCAGATGTACACCGGCAACGCCCCCCACTTGATCCAGCGGTAATCCACCAGGCTGGTGACCGCAAAGACGACCAAACTCGCGGCGATGTAGATCGTTTGTTTGCGCGCCATCTGCGCCAAGTAGGAGGTCGGGTCCCGCATGAACGTCGCGGAATAGATGGCGACCACGCTGAAGACGCACAGCGTCAGCATGAGCGCGACGAGCACCCAGTTGAAACGGAAAAGTTTGCGGAGGTAGGGATTCACGGTGTCAGCCCGGCTTGGCGGCACATTTTAGCCGCGAAACGCGTGCTCCGCAATTCGCCCGCCGGTTTGGCGTCAGGCCACCGCCGCCGCGAGCAGTCGGCGCGTGTACTCGTGCTGCGGGTTTTGGTAGATGGATTCCGCGCTGGCGGATTCCACGATTTCCCCGTGGTGCATGACGAGCACGTAGTCGCTGACGTGCTCCACGACGGCGAGATCGTGCGCGATGAAAAGGTAGGTCAGGCCGAGCTGGTCCTGAAGGTCTTGGAGGAGATTGACGATCTGCGCTTGGACACTGACATCCAGCGCGCTGACCGGCTCGTCGCACACGATGAACTTCGGCCGCGCCGCGAGTGCCCGCGCGATGCCGATGCGCTGGCGCTGGCCGCCGCTGAACTCGTGGGGATAGCGCGCGGCAGACTCGCGCGGCAGACCCACCTGGGCGAGGAGTTCCCTGACCCGCGCCCGGCGGTCGGCGCGGGACATTTCCCGGCAGTGGATTTCCAGCGGCTCGGCGATGATCGACTCCACGCGCTGACGCGGGTTCAACGAGTTGAACGGGTCCTGGAAGATCATCTGGATTTCGCGGCGCAACGGACGAAATCCGCGCTCGGGCATCGCCAGGATTTCCTGGCCCGCGAAACGGACCTCGCCCGTGAGCGTCGCCGTGGGTGGGGTCAGCTTGAGGAGCGCGCGGCCGATGGTGGTTTTGCCGCTGCCGCTTTCGCCGACGAGGCCGACGGTCGTCCCTTCTTCCACCGCGAAGCTCGCGTTGTCTACGGCCCGGATGGCACTCCCCGCCACCGGAAAGGCGACGCCGAGATTCTGGACTTCTAAAAGAGCCACGAGAGGAAGTGAACCACACCTTTGACCGCCAGAATGCCGCCGCCCACCAGCCAAACGATGGCTTCGAGGCTGCCGTAGAAATCCAAAACGTTCCAAACTTTGCGGGTGCTGCCCTCAAGCTTTCGGCGGCTGATTTTTCGGAGCACGCCGTCATCGCTGGTTGAGTTTGTCATTTCAACTCCGGTTCAAAAAGCCGGTCAAGGGACTGGTCGCGCTGGCCGTTTCCCGCCGCGCGCCGAGGCCGATTTCGTAGGCATCGCGCCCGGCCTCGACCGCCAGGCGGAAGGCGCGGGCCATGCGGACCGGGTCATCCGCCACGGCGATGGCCGTGTTGACGAGCACGGCGTCCGCGCCCATCTCCAACGCAAACGCGGCCTGGCTCGGCGCGCCGATGCCCGCGTCCACCACGACGGGCACGGTTGCTTGCTCGATGATGATGGCAATCTGCGCGCGGGTTTCCAGACCGCGGTTGCTGCCGATGGGTGCGCCGAGGGGCATCACCGTGGCCGTGCCGATGTCCTGGAGCCGCTTCGCCAGCACGGGGTCGGCGTTGATGTAGGGCAGGACGACGAAACCTTCCTTTACCAGTTGTTCGGCGGCGAGAAACGTCTCGACCGGATCGGGCAACAGATAACGCGGATCGGGATGGATCTCGAGTTTGACCCAGTTGGGCAGCCCGGCCGCACGCGCCAGCCGCGCCAGGCGCACCGCCTCGGCGGCGTTCATCGCGCCGCTGGTGTTGGGCAGGAGCAGATACCTGGCAGGGTCGATAAATTCGAGAATGTTGGCGAAAGGGTCTTTCTTACCGCTCAGGTCCGCGCGCCGCAACGCGACCGTGACCAGGCTCGTGCCGCTGGCTTCGAGCGAGTCGCGCATGGACTCGTTCGAGGAAAATTTGCCCGTGCCCAGCAGCAGGCGCGAGGAAAATTCGCGTCCCGCGATGGTCAGTCTGGATGGCTTGTCGGACATGGCGAGATGGGTGGATCGACGCCACCACCCTAGCGATTTTCCCCGGGCGGGCAAGCCGGGTGCCGGGATGACTTGCGCCACCCGCGGTCTTCGGGCACGCTGGACCGCAGTCGCCGTTGCCGTTCCACCTTCCCATGCACTCCCGGAAAAACGCCTTCACCCTGATGGAACTCCTGGTCGTGATCGCCATCGTGGCCGTGCTGGCCGGTGTGCTCATCCCTGTATTGTTCAAAGTCACGCTCATGTCGCGCAGCACCAAGTGTCTGAGCAACCTCCGGCAGATCGGCGCGGCTTTGCTCAGCCACGCCGGGGATCACAACGGCCTGCTGCCCACTTCGGGCGCGGACATCTCCTACGGGGCCATCTCGCCCGACACCAACCTGCCCGGCTGGACCGAACAACTCGTGCCTTACATCGGCACCGACCGCAAAATCTTTGTCTGTCCCAGCAGCGGCCCCATCGTGCCCAGCAACGTGCAGTACAGTTATTTTCAAGGCTGCCACGCGGCCCTGGTCGCCAACGGCAGCTTTTCTCCCCTGCGGCTCTCGCTCGTCGCCGTGCCGAGCATGTACATCCTCGGCGGCGACATCGCCTCCGGCACGATGTTTACCGCGACGGATGCCGACAAAGACGATTATACGCAAAACCCCGCGTTCGCGCCGATGACCCGCATCTTCCACGGCAAGAAGGTCAACCTCGTCTTCGCGGACGGGCACGTCGGCACCTTCGCCGCGTTCGACCGCCACAGCATGACCGTGCGTTATAACCTCCGCCCGGACGGCACGGGTTACGACTATTCCGACCCGGACTGACACCCCGGTCGCCACCGAACGCCGCCCGCCGTGGAAAACAGTCTGCATTGCGGCGATAATCTCGCCGTGCTCGCGGCGCACGTCGCCGAGCATAGCGTCGATCTGTGCTGCATCGACCCGCCCTTTTTTTCGCGGCGCGATTATCGTCATGCGGGTGCGCCGGCGTTCACCGACCGCTGGTCGTGGGATGCCACCGCCACGAGCGACTACGGCGTCATCACCGCCGGTTCCGAGGTCGGCGCGACCCCCCAGACGGCAGCCTTGTTCGGCGGTTTGCACGGCGCGTTGGGAGAAGGACCGCTGCTGGCGTACCTCGTCCACCTTGCCCGCCGCATCGCCGCGCTCTGGCGGGTGCTCAAACCGACCGGGACGTTTTATCTGCACGGCGACCCCACGGCGTCGCATTACCTCAAGCTGGTGTGCGACAGCGTGTTCTGCCCCCGGGGAGGCGAGTGCCGCAACGAGATCATCTGGAGCTACGAAACCGGCGGGCGGGGCGGGCGGGATTTTGCTTGGAAACACGACACCATCCTGCGTTACGCCAAGTCGAAGACCTGGACGTTCGATGCGACGGCAGTCCTCCTGCCCCGCGCGCAGGTGCGCCGCAACCATCTGAAACGCGGCCAGGACGCCGACGGCCGTGCTTATACGTCGATCACGTCCGCCGGAAAGACCTATCGCTATTACGAAGACGAAGGCGTGGTGCCATCCGACGTGTGGACCGACGTGAGCCACCTGCACCAGCGGGACCCCGAGCGCACCGGCTATCCCACGCAAAAACCTGCCGCCCTGCTCGAACGCCTCGTCCGGGCCAGCAGCCGCGAGGGCGACCTCGTGCTGGATGCGTACTGCGGCAGCGGCACGACGCTCGCCGCCGCGCAGAAACTTGGCCGCCGCTGGGTCGGCATCGACCTTTCCCCGGCGGCGATCACGCTGGCCCGCGCCCGGCTGGGTCTCCCGCCGCCGCCGTCCCCGGATGCTCCGCCTGCCGCGCCAGCAGCCACAGCAGGTCCGACGCCCGGTTGACGTATTGCAACAACAGTTCCCGCACGACGCCCCCCCCTTCCCGCATCGCCACCAGATGCCGTTCCGCGCGCCGCGCCGCCACCCGCGCCAGATCGAGCGCCGCCGCCGGGACCGTCCCGCCGGGGGTGGCCCAGCCGTCGAACCGCAACGGGGGCTCGCCGTTTTCCAGCGCGCTCACCGCCGCGTCGATGCGCTCCAGCGCCCCGGGTTCCAACGCGCCGAAACGGCTGGCGAGATAACGCTCCTGGTCGGAGTCGTCCGCCGCCAGTTCGCCCATGATGATCACGAGGTCCTTCTGGATCGCCTGCAACTGCGCGCGCACTTCGGCGGCGTCGTTGACCGCCTTCGCCTGCCCGAGCGCGGCGTTGAGTTCGTCCAGGCGTCCGACCGCTTCGACGCGCGGATGGCACTTCGGGACGCGCTGTCCGAAAATCAGTCCGGTCGTGCCGTCGTCGCCGGTGCGGGTTGCGATGGATGCCATATTTTTCGTTCAGGAAGCAATATCGCCGACTGCAATCCACAAGGAACCGCTCCCCCGTTGCTCCACGATTCCAATGCAGTCTCTCAAACTCAAATCATCTGCGCTCATGGAATTTAGACAACTCGGCGGTTCGGGCTTCAAGGTCCCGGTTCTCAGCTTCGGCACCGGCACCTTCGGCGGTAGCGGGGAGTTTTTCAAGGCTTGGGGCGCCAGCGGGGTCGAGGAGGCCGCGCGCCTCGTCGATGTCTGCCTGGATGCCGGGCTGAACATGTTCGACTCGGCGGATGTTTACTCGAAAGGGCTCGCGGAAGAAATTCTCGGCAAAGCGATTAAAGGCCGCCGCGACAAGGTCATCATCAGCACGAAGGCGACTTTCCCCATGAGCGACGAGCCAAACGACATGGGCAGTTCGCGCCATCACCTGACGCTCGCCGTGGACAACGCGTTGCGCCGCCTAGGCACCGATTACATCGACCTGTTCCAGACGCACGGTTTCGACGCCGTCACGCCCGTCGAGGAAACCATGACCACGCTCGACGACCTCGTGCGGGCCGGGAAGATCCGTTACCTCGGGTGCTCGAATTATTCCGGCTGGCATCTGATGAAGTTCCTTGCTTACGCCGAGAAATTCAATCTGACCCGTTTCGTGGCGCATCAGGCGTATTATTCCCTGATCGGGCGCGAGTACGAGTGGGAACTCATGCCGCTCGGTCTGGACCAGAAGGTCGGCGCGGTGGTGTGGAGTCCGCTCGGCTGGGGGCGGCTGACCGGCAAAATCCGCCGGGGCCAACCGCTGCCCGAGAACAGCCGCCTGCAATCGAGCATGGTCACGGAAAACGGCCCACCCGTGCAAGACGATTATCTTTACAAGGTGGTCGATGCGCTCGACGAGGTGGCCGCCGAAACCGGCAAGACGGTCCCGCAAATTTCGATCAACTGGCTTTTGCAGCGTCCCACGGTGGCTAACGTGATCATCGGGGCGCGCAACGAAGAACAATTGAAACAAAACCTGGGCGCGGTCGGCTGGAACCTCACGCCTGCGCAGGTCGCCAAGCTCGACGCGGCCAGCGCGCAGACGAAAACCTACCCCTACTGGCATCAGGTCGGCTTTGCCCAGCGCAACCCGTTTCCCACCGCCTGAGCGCGCGGGATCAAGCGACCGGTTGAGCGCGAAACCGCCGCCGCCATACCAACACACCCGCGCCCAGCAGTGAGATCGACAGCCATGCGGTGGTCGTTGGCTCGGGCACCGCGAACGGATTCGCCGCGATAGCCTGCGCTTGGTCAGGGGTGAGCACGCCATTCCACACGCGCGCCAGAGCCACCGACCCAGCGGACCATTCCCCCTGTCCACCAGCCACGACGTTATCGACGAAGAGTCCGAGCAAACGGTCAGGATTGCTGGTCGGATCGAAGTCCAGATTCATTTCCGACGTGAGGCTGGTGAACTGTGAAATGCCGTCCAGATAAACCACGACCTGGGTGCCGTCATCGGTGAGCACCACGTGGTGATAAACGTTGTTGGTCCAGGCAGCGGTGGACCCACTGACCGGGTAGATGTCGAGGTTGTTGGAAGGGTCAACGTAGAACCCGTTGTCGGATTGTCGGTTCTGCACGTCAACGATCCGCCGCCAAGCGCCGTCCCTCATGGTAAATTTGCAGACCAGGTCCAGCGAATAGTCTTCGGGCGCAATCAGGTTCGTTGTATTGAGCGTCAGCCCCGCTTGCTGATCCGTGGGCACGTTGGCTCCGTTGAAGGCCCAGACCGTCCGCGTTTGGCCGAAGACGGAATCCGTCTGGAAGGCGCTGGAGCTTT
This sequence comes from uncultured Chthoniobacterales bacterium, assembly GCA_964250695.1. Taxonomy (GTDB): domain Bacteria; phylum Verrucomicrobiota; class Verrucomicrobiia; order Chthoniobacterales; family SZAS-18; genus CAHJWO01. Next base: position 13,077 of record CAXUGY010000013.1, read on the forward strand.
GTGGGTCAACCGGCGTCAAGGCCGGGGCGCCGGCTTCGTTGGCGATGAACCCGCCGTTGAAGTCGTAGGTCGCCGCCACCGTGGCCGCCGTGGCGCTGGACGGTGATGTCCCGCCTTGCAGAGCAATCCAGGCGGCTGCCATTCCCGCGACTGCCTTGGTGTTGTTCATGCTAAATCGGGACAGATAACCCAAAATAGAAGTGGATATTTTCATGCGATTGTGTTTTGTGCGCGCATGGTACCAGCAGAACGGCCGGAGGTGCAATCTTTATTTGTAGTATCAATCTGTCCGAGATTCCTTTACGAAGCCCATGGTCCTACCTTACACAGGCAGGACCGGGCAAAACACGCCCGGGAGTTTACTTTCCCACCCGCGCTCTTACGTTGCTGGCTCTCATGCGCGTCCTCGCCGTTGACCCCTCTCTCCGTGGCACCGGGTTTGCCGTGCTCGAAGCCGCCTCCCCGGCGGCGAACGGACGCTCTTCCGCCCTGGGGTCCATGCCGCTCAAAGCCCGTGCGTGCGAGTACGGCACGATCAAAAACAAGGCGGACCTGCTGCCGAGTTCCTGCCTCGTCGCCATCCACGACCGGTTGGCGGAAATCATTCACCAGCACGAGCCGGATTGCTGCGCCATCGAAGGGGTGATCTTCGTCCAGAGCCATCGCACGGCCATCACGCTCGGAGCGGCCCGGGGCGCGGCGATCCTGGCTGCCGCCGAGCGAGGCATCCCCGTGTTTGAGTATTCGCCGCGCGAGGTCAAGCAGGCGGTCGTCGGTCGGGGCAGCGCGGAAAAAACGCAGGTCGCCTTCATGGTCCGTGCGTTGCTCGGTCTTACCGAAACGCCTACCCCCGATGCCGCTGACGCGCTCGCCATCGGCCTGACCCACCTGCGCGAACTGGCGAGCCCTCTGCGCAAAGTCACGGCGCTCTCGCGGATATGAACGCCGCCGGTTCCGAGCTGCGCGTCGAGTGGCTCGGACGCCTCGCCTACGGTCACGCCCTCGCCCGGCAGGAATTCCTGGTCGAAGGAAAAATCGCCGCGCCCGAGACGGTGCCCGATACCCTCCTGTTGCTGGAACACGATGCCGTTTACACGATGGGCCGCTCGCGCGACCGGTCCAGTTTGCAGGGGGCTTCCGCGCTTCCCTACCCGGTCGAAACGGTCGGGCGCGGCGGGCAGGCCACGTTCCACGGCCCGGGGCAACTGGTCGGGTATCCGATCCTCGACCTGGGTCGGCGCGGGCGGGATTTGCACCTCTACCTGCGAACCATCGAGGAAATTCTCATCGAAGCCCTCGCCGCCTTCGGCATCGCCGGGCAAAGCCGCGACGGCCTGACCGGCGTGTGGGTGGGTCCGCGCAAGATCGCGTCCATCGGCGTGGGGGTCCGGCGTTGGGTGAGCCTGCACGGTTTTGCGATCAACGTCGTGGGCGGCGAGGCCCTCGCGCCGTTCCGGGCCATCACGCCCTGCGGACTGGCCGGGGTCGAGATGACCGCCGTGGAAACGGAATGCCGGCGGCAGGTCGGCGTCGAAGCTTTTGCGCGCCCCGTCGGCGAACTTTTCGTGCGCCGTTTAAACCAACGCCTGCCCCGGCGGGATTAAATGCACCCGCGCACCACCGCCACCGCCCGGGCCAGGTCTTCCTCCGTGTTGTAAAAGTGCGGCGACCAGCGCAGATGCGCACGCCTCTGGCGGTCGAGCCGGATCGACGCCGTGATCTTTTCGTCCTGTAATTTCTGGAACAACGCCGTCATGTCTGCCCGCGGATGGGTCACCGCCAAGATGCCGCTGGCATTCGCGCCCTCCACCGGCCCCGCTGGCTCGAACCCCAGGGCCACGAGCGACCCCGCCAGGCTCCGCACCAACGACGCGATCCGCCCGGCCACCTGCTCCTTGCCCACCTCCAGAAGCAGCTCCAGCGACGCGGCCATCGCCAGGGTCGGTCCGAGGTTCAGCACGCCCGGCTCGTAGCGGGCCGCCGTGTCGGTAAAGACGATTTCTCCCTGCGAGATGAAATCGGGCGAGCGCACGTTCGACGCGCCGAGCAGAATCGGCCGCAGCCGCGCGAAATGCTCTTTTTTCACGTAAACGATGCCCGCCGCCAGCGGACCCAGCATCCACTTGTGCGCGTCCGCCGCCAGAAAATCGACGTGCCGCACCGACAGCGGAAACGCGCCCAGCGTCTGGATGGCGTCCACGGAAAACAACACGCCCCGCGCGTGCAGCATCTGGCCGATGGCGTCCACGTCGATGCGATACCCGGTCAGGAAATACGCCGACGCCAACGCGACGAGCCGGGTGCGCGGCGTGAGGGCGGCGGCGACGACTTCGGGCGTGATTTCGCCGGGCCGTCCGGGCTGCAAGGCACGCGGGATCACGCCGCGCCGGGCGAGGTCGAGCCACGGATAAACGTTCGCCGGATAATCGTCCTCGTGGTAAACGACCTCGTCGCCGGGCGCCCAGTCCAACCCGCCCGCGAACAGGCTCAATCCCAGCGAGGTCGGGCCGAGCAGCGCGATTTCCTCCGGCGTGGCGTCGATGAGCCGGGCACACGTTTCCCGGGCAGCGCGAATCTGTTTGAGCGCGCGCACGTAATCATCCGGCCCGCTGAACATCGCCTCCTCGGCGTGGGTCTTCAGCGTATCCGCCGCCACGCGCGGCAGGGGGCAGACCGCCGCGTGAGCCAGAAAAGTCTTCCGCTCGCAAATCGGGAACGCCCACCGCCGCGCCGCCTCGTCATTTAGCAAACTCGCCATCTCCATAAAATCAGTCCTCCTCCGTCCTCTCTGCGTTCCTCCTGTCTTTTCTCCGCGTCCTCCGCGTTAAAATTCCGGCTCCCCGTCGAGCGCCAGCGCGGCAGCGGGCACCGGCAGCGAAAGCAAGGCGCGCTCGCCCTCGGAATGCGCGATGACCGCCGCCGCGCACGTCTGGCTGAACACGCTGACCGCGCCCCCGCCCATCGCCAGCAGCCGTTCCAGGATCAACCCGAGCGCCATCCCTTCGCCGCCCGACCAGCCGGACAATCCGAGGAACGCGGTGGCCGTCAGCCCCGGCGCACCCAGGGTCAGCGCGCCCGCGCCGCAGCCCGCGAGCCAGGCGGTCGCCAGGATGCCCGCGAGCGTTGCCAGATCGATGCTCGTGCCCGCGTGCCGGCTGAGCGACACCGCCACCGCCGCCCACCCCAGCGCGAGGCCGTCGCGGTGCAGCGCGGCGCAGAGCGGCAGCGTCACGCTGGCGATCCGGTTGGGCACGCCGCCCTGCCGCCGGACGGCGTCGAGCGTCAAGGGCAACGCTCCTTCCACCGAACGACCGGCCAGCGCCGTGAGCATCGCCGGAACCATCGTGCCCAGGAACGTCAGCGGGTTGATCCGCGTGAGCCCCCACAGCACCCCCGGCAGGAACACCAGGCCGTAAACGGCCCAGCCGACCAACGGCGCGGCGAGCAACCGCCAGTACGTGCCGACGGTGGATTGCCAGGCGAACAACGCCTGCGAGGTGGTTTCCGAAGCCAGCAGCGCGAAGACGCCGAGCGGCAGAACCCGCCGCGTCCGGGCCAGCATGGGCTCGAGCGTTTCCTCCAGTCCTTGGCAGAAGCGTCCCAGCAGCCGGGCGTGGCCCTCCTCGATCTGGTTGCGGTAGTAACCGATCCCCAGGCACAGCCCGACGAGGCCCAGCCAGCCCCAGTTCAACACCGCCGCGAGCCGGGCGTCGCGCGCCACGCCGCTGAAATCCGCCGCCCGCGTGAACACCTCCGCCGGGAAACGCGTGCTGACCCCGAGCGCCACCCACATGGCCACGACCACCGCCAGCAAAGTGCTCGCCGCCATCCACGCGGCGGTTTTGCCGAGCAGGCGTTTGAGACCGCGCATCGTTTCCAGCCCGCCCAGGCCGAGCACGATCCCCGACACCACCGACACCACCGCGAGCGCGCGCATCCACGCCGTGAACACCGCGCCCGTCAGCGCGCAGACCTCCCTGCCCGCCAACGCGAGCGGTCCCGCGCCGGGCCGTGCCAACGCCAGGCCCGCGCCGACCCCCAACGCACCGGCCAGCAGCGTTTGCCAGGTCAAAAGAAAGTGCGGACGGGGGGACATCGAAACGTGAAAATAAGGCAGGCGGCCCCCAGAGCAAGCGCCGCCGCCACAAAGACGGAATTGCGCGGGGCCGGTTTCTGTTCCAAGATGATCCTCCCGATGACCCCGGTTTCCGCACTATGAGCACTCCCGTCCGCGTCCGTTTCGCCCCCTCGCCCACCGGCTTTCTGCACGTCGGCGGGGCGCGCACCGCGTTGTTCAACTGGCTGTACGCCAGGCACACCGGCGGCCGGTTCGTCCTGCGCATCGAGGACACCGACAAGGCGCGCAACACGGTCGAGGCCGTGCAGGTCATCTACGACGGCCTGAAGTGGCTCGGCCTGGACTGGGACGAAGGCCCCGGCAAGGGCGGCGGCCACGGTCCCTACTTCCAGAGCGAGCGCGACGCCATCTACGAGACTTACCTCGGCAAGCTGCAAGCCGCCGGAGCCGTTTACATCGACGACAAGGGGGCCACGCGTTTCAAACTGCCGCGCCAGTTGATCGTCATGGACGACCTCGTGTGCGGACACGTCGAGGTGGACCGCGCCAAGCCGATCAATCCGCTCGGCGACCTGGAGCCGGACATGACCATTCGCCGCCCCGACGGCTCGTGGATCTTCCACTTCGTGAACGTCGTGGATGACATCGAGATGGGCATCACGCACGTCATCCGCGGCGAGGACCATCTTTCCAACACGCCCAAGCACATCGAGCTTTATCAGGCGTTGGGCGTGACCCCGCCGCAGTTCGCGCACATCCCGCTGATCCTCAACCGCGAGGGCGGCAAGATGAGCAAGCGCGACCAGGGTGCCAGCGTGCAGAGCTACATCGACCAGGGCTACGTCCCCGAGGCGGTCGCCAATTACCTGTGCCTGCTCGGTTGGTCGCCCAAGGACAACCGGGAGAAACTCTCGCTCGACGAGGTCGCCGGATTGTTCGAGTTGGACAAGGTCAACCGCCGCAACGCCGCGTTCGATCCCGACAAATGCTTCTGGCTCAACGGGCAATACATCGCGCAGATGAGCCTGGAGCGGTTCCGCGAGTTGTGCCTGCCGGTATTGCTGGACGCCGGTTTGCCGGTCGGGCAATTTTCCAACGCCTACGTGGACGGCGTGCTGGCGTCGGTCAAGGAGAAGATCAAGCTGCTCAAGGACGTGCCCGCGTGGTCGGCGTATTTCTTCACCGACGATTTCGCGTTCGACGAGGAGGCCGTGACGAAAACGTTGCGCGCGCCCGGCGCGACTGAACGCCTGGAACAACTGGCGGCGCGGTTGGAAACGCTTTCCCCGGCAGCGTGGACGCACGACGATCTGGAAGCAGCGTTCAAGACGCTGGCGGCGGAGGCGGGCGTCAAGACGGCGGCGTTCATCCACCCGGCGCGCGTGGCCGCCAGCGGTCGCGCGGTCGGTCCGAGTTTGTACCACCTGCTCGCGCTGTTGGGGAAAGAAAAGGTCGTCGCCCGGTTGCAAAGCGCGGCCCGCCCGCACTGACGAACCCGTGGCCGCCGACGAGGAAAACGCCGGGCGGGCAGTCTACACGCTGGCCGACCTGCGCGACTGGCCGCACGCCACCGCGCAGGTAAAAACGCCCCTGCGGCTCGCGGTGCTGGGCGACCCGGTGGCGCATTCCGCGTCGCCCCCGATGCACAACGCCGCGCTGGCGGCCGGCGGCATCGACGCGCGCTACACACGCCTGCACATCCGGGCCGACGAACTCCCGGAAGCCCTCCGGCTGGTTGTCCGCGCCGGGTTCATCGGCGTCAACCTGACTCTCCCGCACAAGGTCGCGGCGTTGTCGCTGCTCGACGAGGTGGACCCGCACGCCGCCGCCCTGGGCGCGGTCAACACGGTGCGCCTGCACGGGGACGGTCGGCTGCACGGGTTCAACACGGACGGCCCGGGATTCGTCCAGGCCATCCGCGCGGACTTCGGCGTGGACCTGCGCGATTTGCGCGTGTTGATCCTCGGCGCGGGCGGCGGAGCGGGCCGCGCATTGGCGACCCAGTGCGCACTGGCCGGTTGCCCGCGTCTGGCGCTCGTGAACCGCACCCCCGAAAAAATCCGCGCGCTGGCCGAATCCTTGCGGGACCTGCGGGCGACCGGCACGGAAATCTCGACCCTCGCCTGGGAAACAGCCGTCCTGTCAACGGCTTTGCAGGAAACAGACCTCGTGGTCAACGCGTCTTCCGTCGGCTTGAGACCCGGTGACGCGTCGCCGTTGGCCGGGGTCCCCGTCCCGCCCCGGCTGCTGGTGTTCGACACGGTGTACCGGGCGGATGGCCGTTCGACGCCGCTCGTCGCTGCCGCGCGTGCCGACGGCGCCAGCGCGGTCGGCGGGATGTCCATGCTCCTGCACCAGGGCGCGCTGGCCTTCGAGCGTTGGTTTGCGCGCCCGGCCCCGCTGGCCATCATGCAACGGGCGCTCGAACCTGCCCGTTGAAAACCGGCCTACCAATAAGGCAGGGACGGGCCGTGCTTGAAGGTCTGCGAGTCGTTGTCCAGCACGTAGGTTTTGCCGCTCCGGGTGTCGAGCAGGGAGCCGCCCGCGCCCCAGGGAACGTACCGCCCGTTGACCTCGCTCGTGCCCCGGCCACCGAAATAAGTCCCGATCAAAAAGGCGATCACCGCCGTGCCGATCAGCTTGGTGCGCACGCTCAGCCGGTCGAGAAAAGCTTTCAGAAGACTCAGATTCATCGTGGCGCACTCTAGTCCGCGCCGACGAAGGTTCAAGTCCCTTGAAGCCCGGTCTCCCCGCCGCCAACCTTTGCCATGCACCTCTTCGTTTACGGCACCTTGCGACGGTCGGCCGCCCACCCGATGCACCGCCTGCTCCTCCCGGCGGCGTTCGTCGGTCCGGGCCGATTCCAGGGCAAGCTCTACGATCTGGGCCGTTACCCCGCCGCCGTTGCTTCCGCCGACCCCGCCGACACGGTCCACGGCGAGGTTTACCTGCTGCACGCACCCGCCGCAACCCTCGCCGCGCTGGACCGTTACGAAGGCTGCTCGCCCGACGAGCCCGCGCCGCACGAATATGTCCGCGCCGCCGCCGCGATCCGGTTGGACACCGACTCCCGGCTCGTCGCCGCCCAGATTTACCTCTACAACCGGCCGACGGCCCACCTCACACGGATCGAGCCGGGCGACTATCTGGCGTTCCTGACGCCACGGCCTTCCCCGCAAGCCGAGGCGTGAAAAAAAGGAACGCTCCCGGCAAACTCCACCACCATTTCAGGCTGAAACCCGCCGCGCCGATTCTCCGTTTCCACGCCGCCGCCATGGCAAACGGCTGTCCCAGCCAACCGCAGGCTCACGTGAGCCGCCCGGCATACCCGAGCACCGCCACGAGGTGACACGCGCTCCCGGCCAACACGAAACCGTGCCAATAACAGTGGGAATAATGCAGCCGTTCCCACGCGAAGAAGATCACGCCCACGCTGTAGCACAGCCCGCCCGCGAGCACCCAAAAGAAACCGCCCAGACCGATCTGCGCCACCAACGGACGGATGACGATCAACACCATCCAACCCATCAGCAGGTAAACCGTCGTCGAAAGGCGCGGGTAGCGAAAGCCGACTTTCAGCTTCAACGTCACCCCCATCGCCGCCAGCGTCCACACGGCCACCAGCAGGCTCCAGCCCCACGGGCCGCGCAACGCCCCCAGCGCAAACGGCGTGTACGTGCCCGCGATCAACAAATAAATCGCCGCGTGGTCGAGCAGACGGCAAAACACCTTGGCCCGCCCGGCAGGCAGCAGGTGGTAAAGCGTCGAAGCTCCGTAGAGCAGGACCAGCGAGACGCCGAAAACGATCCCGCCGACCAGTTGCCAGTGATCGTGCCGGCGCAAGGCCGAACCGATCAGCAACGGCAAGGCCACGAGGCCCGCCAGCAGAAAACCCACGCCGTGGCTCAGGGTGTTGGCCAGTTCTTCACCGCGAGTAAGAGGACGTTCGGTCATGATGGTTTGACAGCCCAAGCTGAACCTGATTCATCGCAACAAACTACCCTGTCATCCGCCCTTTGTCGATGCCGCCGGGCACCACGCGCACGAAACGCCCGGCCGGCCGGTCACGGCGAGCCTCCTTCGGAAAACCAGCCGAAGCTCGGCGTCGATTCGTCCTCCCGGGTGCGGGGCTTGCCTTTGCGCGCGTGCGCGGTCGTGGACGGCACGTCGAAGACTTCCGCCTTCGTGCCGCCCGTTTCCAACCGTCCCAGGATTTCCTTCGCCCGGTCGATGATTTCCGCCGGTAACCCGGCCAGCCGCGCGACCTGAATCCCGTAGGAACGGTCCGCCGCGCCGGGGATGATCCGGTGCAAAAACACGATCTCGTCGTTCCACTCGCGCACGGCCACCGTGAAGTTTTTTGCCGCCGGGTGCGTGACGGCCAGCTCGGTCAACTCGTGGTAATGCGTGGCGAAGAGCGTCAGCGCGCCCGTCCGGTCGTGCAGGTGTTCGGCCACGCTCCAGGCGATGGAGAGGCCGTCGTAGGTCGAGGTTCCGCGCCCGATTTCGTCGAGGATCACGAGGCTCTGCGCCGTCGCGTGATGGATGATGTTCGCCGTCTCGTTCATCTCCACGAGAAACGTGCTCTGGCCCTTCGACAAGTCGTCGTTGGCCCCGACGCGGGTAAAGATGCGATCCACCAACCCGATCTCCGCCTCCGCGGCCGGGACGTAACTCCCGGTCTGCGCCATCAGCACGAGCAACGCCGTCTGGCGCAGGTAGGTCGATTTGCCCGCCATGTTCGGCCCGGTCAACACGATGAGCCGATTCTCCGCCCGGTCGAGCGCCACGTCGTTGGGCACGAATTTCTCCCCGGCCAACTGCTGGTCCAACACCGGGTGCCGTCCGTCCCGGATGCGGATCGCTCCGGGCTCCGCCAGCCGGGGCCGGCAGTAGTTGAACTGCCGCGCCGTTTCCGCCAGCCCGGCCAACGCGTCGAACGCCGCTATCGCCGCCGCCGTTTTTTGCAACGACGCGGTTTCCTGCAAAACCTCCTGCCGCAGCTCGATGAAAAGTTGCGTCTCCAACTGGTGCGCGCGTTCCTCCGCCCCGAGAATCCGGCTTTCCATTTCTTTCAATTCGGGCGTGACGAACCGTTCGCCGCCCGCCGTCGTCTGTTTACGCTGGTAACGCTCCGGCACGCTGCCGAGGTTGCTCTTGGTGATTTCGATGTAGTAGCCGAACACCGAGTTGTACCGGATCTTGAGCGACTTGATCCCGGTGGTCTCGATCTCGCGTTCCTGCAAGGCGGCGATCCAGTCACGGCCCTCGGTCGTGGCGCGGCGCAGTGCGTCCAGTTCCGCGTGGTAGCCGTCGCGGAACATGCCGCCTTCCTTCACCCCGGCGGGCGGTTCGGGGGCGAGCGCCTGTTCCAGCCGGGCGGCGAGAAGCGGTAGCGGGTGCATCTGGCGTTCGACCCGCGCGGGCAGGCCGTCCCCCGGCGCACCGGCGGCGACCAACGATTGCAAAATCCGCTTCAATTCGGGCACCACCGCCAGCGACGCGCCCAACGCCGACAGGTCGCGCGCGTTGCCGTTGGCCTGGCTGAGCCGCCCGACGGTGCGTTCGAGATCGCGCACCTCGCGCAAGGTTTCCCGCGCCTGCCGCAAGCAATCCGGCGCGGCCAGCAGGTCGGCGATGAATTGCTGCCGGGCTTCCAACGCCGCCACGTCGCGCAACGGATAGAGCAGCCACTGCCGCAACTGCCGCGCGCCGAGCGGCGTCACCGTGCGGTCCAACGCCGCCAGCAAACTCGTGCCGCCCTCCGCGCGCGGCTTGACGATTTCCAGGTGCGCCTGCGAAACCTGGTCCAGCACCAGAAACGCCTCCGCCCGGTAGCTCCGCAGCGTCAGCACGTGGTCCAGCGACCGGCGCATCTGGTGTTGGAGATAATGAAAAATCGCTCCCGCCGCGCTCACCCCCCGGGGCAGGTTCGCGCAGCCGAAACCGTCGAGCGACTGCACGCGAAAATGCTCCCGCAGCGTGAAATCCGCCTGCTCGAAGATGAACGCGTGGGCGTCGTAAGGCTGCGTCCCGGTGAAATCCTGGAACGCCTGCGCCTGCGCCGGTTCGTCGCTGACGATGAACTCCGCCGGGGACACCCGCGCCAGTTCGTCGAGCAACGCCGCGCCGTCCGGCAGTTCCGTGACGCGGAAACTCCCCGTCGTCAGATCGAGGTAGGCGAACCCGTAACCCCCCTTGCGGAAACACGCGGCGGCGAGGTAATGATTGCGCCCGGCGTCGAGGAGTTGTGTGTTGTTGACCGTGCCCGCGCTGAGCACTTGCGTCACTTCCCGCTCGACCAGTTTGCCGGGCAGCACGTCGCCCTTTTGCTCGCAGATGGCGACGCGCTTGCCCGCCTTGATGAGCTTGGAGATGTACAGTTCCGCCGCGTGAAAAGGCACGCCGCACATCGGCGTCTCCTGACGGCGCGTGAGCGTGACGTTGAGGATCGGGCTGGCGGTCTTGGCGTCCTCGTTGAACAACTCGTAGAAATCACCCAACCGGAAAAACAGCAGCACGTCGGCGGGCAGGCTCGCCCGGATGCGCTGGTATTGGCGCATCATCGGCGTGGTCGCGGCGGGCAATTCGTCTGGAGGGCCGGAAGACAAGCCGTCAGATTATCCGCGCCCTTCCGGCGCCGCAAGGCCCGGTTGCGGCGCGGACAGACTAACCGCTCCCGTGGTCCGTGTACCGCCGCACCACCGCCCCGGTGTGCGCGTTCACGTCGATGTTCCTGACTTGGACGACCGGCCCGTCCCCCGGCAGCGCCTGCTCGAAATGCCAGACGATCCGCGCATGTTTCTCGTCGTAGGCGATGTTCACCGTGGTCGCCCTGGCGTCGATCATCCCTCTGGAAATCAGCCCTGCCGTCACCCCGGCCAGCGGCGCGATTTTGAGTTTCCCCGGCTCGGCGGCAAACGGCGGCAGATCGATCTCCCGCACGACGCTGCCGTCGCGCCGCGCCGCTATCGACGCCGTGTAAACCCGGATGCCCACCTCCGGCATCTCGAACTCGAACCACAACAAATAAGTCGGCACCTCCGGCCGGAATTTCCGCGAGGCGGGCAACACCCGGTGCAACTCGGCGAGGTTCACCGCTTCGCCCCCGGCGAACTTCAGCCGGTCATAAAATTCCTCGCCTAGGCGCGCCTTCAAATGCGCGGCCACGGTCTCACGCGCCTCGCTCGACACGTCGGTCCAGGCTTTCAGCTCCCTCGGCTCGTAGGGATAATAGGCCGTCGGTTCCTTGCTAGGCGGTCCGATGGCGGTCTGGTCGCCGACCGGCGTGAAGAGGCTGCCATGAAACGGCGGCGCGGCGGACGCCCGGGTGAGCATCCACGGCGCCAGCCAGGCCATGGTCAGGACGGCACACGCCAACCCTCGGGAGTATCGGCGAAGAACGTGGGTGGGCATCGGGGGAACCGTCAAACGGCATCATTGATAATCCACTTTGTTTTATCAATGCACGAATTGATCTAGAATCAGGGATCATGTTCTCATGCCATCTGCTAGATTCTCATCCCCCGCCATGAACGACGACCACTCCCCCGCCCCCACGACCCATCGCTTGCGCGAAGGCGTGGCCAAGTTCCTGCGCGTCGTCTTCGGCGCGGTCGTCCGGTGCATTTACCGGGTCAAGGTGCTCGACGGCCAAAACCTCCCGGCGACCGGCGGCGTGCTGCTCCTGCCCAACCACATCACCTGGGTGGACGCCGTGCTGCTCCAACTCGTCTGCCCGCGCCCGGTCCGCTTCCTCATCTACGAGGCCATCTACCGCCACCCGCTGCTCAACCCCTGGTTCCGGCTGGTCGGCGCGATCCCCATCGCCCCGGGCCGCGCGAAGGAAGGTCTCCACGCCGCCAGCGAACGGCTGCGCGCCGGGGAAATCGTCTGCATCTTCCCCGAGGGCGAACTCAGCCGCACCGGGACGCTCCTGCGCATCAAGAAGGGCTACGAACTCATCGCCCGGCGCGGCGGCGTGCCGGTGGTGCCCGTGTGGTTGGACCAACTCTGGGGTTCCATCTTCTCGTTCGAGGGCGGCCGATATTTCAGCAAGCTGCCCCGGCGCGTTCCCTACCCCGTGACCGTCGCGTTCGGCACGCCGCTCACCCCCGAGCAGGCCGACGTGGCCACCGTCCGCGAGAAGATGCTCGAACTCGGCGAGAAATGCTACGAGGACCGTCCCATGCTCCGCCGCCACCTCGGCGAAGCCTGTATCCGGGGACTCAAAAAGCACCCGTCCCACCTCGCGGTCATCGACGGCACCGACCACTCGACGCTCACCCGGGGCATGCTCCTGGCCGCCGCCGCCGCCCTTTCCCGGCGGCTCAAAAAGGAAATCCCCGGCCAGCGGGTCGGCATCGTCCTGCCGCCGAGCAAAGGGGCCGTGCTCGCCAACCTGGCCGTGCTGCTCGCGGGCAAGGTGCCGGTCAGCCTGAATTTTACCGCCGGACGCGACGCGCTCGAATCCGCCATGCGCAAGGCCGGGATCACGACGGTCATCACCGCCACGGTCGTCGAGCGCAAGATGGAGACGTTCCCCTGGCCCGCGAACATCCTGCGCCTGAACGAAATCCTGCCGCCGATGAAAAAAACCGTTGGTCTCTGGCGGGCGGCGGTGGCCGTGCTGCCCTGGTTCGCCCTGACGCGCCTCCTCGGCCTCCCCAAACGTGGCGAGCACGACGAAGCGGTCCTCCTCTTCACCAGCGGGAGTTCGGGCGAGCCGAAGGGCGTCGTCCTCAGCCACCGCAACATCCTGGCGAACATCTCGCAATTCCGGCTGATGGTGAACCTCGAACCGGACGACGCGATCCTCGCCTCGCTGCCCTTTTTCCACAGCTTCGGCTGCACGGTCACGCTCTGGTTCCCGCTGATCGAGGGTTTGCGCGCCGTCACGTACCCGAACCCGCTCGACGTGGTCAAGAACGCCGAACTCGTCCAGAAGTACGGCTGCTCGATGTTCCTGGCGACCCCGACCTTCCTGCGCGCCTACCTGCGCAAGGCCGACAAGGAACAACTCGCCAGCCTGCGCCTGATGATCACCGGCGCGGAAAAACTGCCCCGCGCCATCGCCGACGCCGTGCAGGAGAAGTTCGGCAAACAGGTCCTCGAAGGCTACGGGCTGACGGAAACCGCCCCCGTGCTGAGTTGCAACCTGCCCGACGTGAGCCTCAACGACGCGGGCCACACCGTCCAGCACGCGTACCGCGCGGGGTCGGTCGGCAAGCTCGCCCCGGGCATCGCCGCGCAGATTCGCGACCCCGACACCGGCGCGCACCTGAGCCTGCACGACACCGGCATGCTCTGGGTGCGCGGCGCGAACGTCTTCCGGGGTTATCTCGGCGAGCCGGACCTGACGGCGGAAGTGCTGCACGACGGCTGGTTCCGCACGGGCGACCTGGGGCGTTTCGACGAGGACGGTTTCCTCTACATCGAAGGCCGTCTCTCGCGGTTTTCCAAGATCGCGGGCGAGATGGTGCCGCACGAAACCGTCGAGGCGAAAATCTCCGAGGCGTTGGCATTGCCGCCGGGCGAACGGCTCTTCATGGTCGTCGGCGTGCCCGACGAAGCGAAAGGCGAGGCCCTCGTCCTCCTGTCCACGGTGGACATGGTCCAGAGCGACCTGCGGGCCAAGCTTTGCGCGCTGGGCGTGGCGAACCTCTGGGTGCCGCGCACCATCAGACGCGTCGATACCCTACCCGTGCTCGGCTCCGGCAAGCTGGACCTCAAAGGCTGCAAGGATCTGGCGCTGGCGAAGGAGTAGCGCGCTGATGAGGGAAAGCGGCTCCTATTCCACCCTCCTCTTCTCTGCGTACCTCCTCCCCTCCCTGCGTTCTCTGCGTTAAAATTCCGCGCCCTCTTTCCCGCGTCGAGCGTTGACTTTGCACACGAAATGCTGCTAGAACACGCATCAATCCCCATCCCATGTCTCGCCTGACCCGCCGGAGCTTTCCGGTTCTGCTCGCCCTGCTCTGCGTTTCAGGCATTGCCGGTCTGCGTGCGGAAGTCACCGTCTGCGATCTGGAGCAACCGGCGCGTTTCGCTGCCCCCACGCCGGAATTCTTCGCCGCTGCCGTCACGGGTAACCTCGTCCAACTGCAACGATCCCTGGACGAAGGGATCTCTGTGGACGCCCCGGTGCCCGTTCCCCTGCCGCCGGAAATGGCGGCCCTCTTCACCCCCCGTTCGCGCGGCGGGTTACTGCTCAACGATCCCGGCGCCACGGCGTTGATGCTGGCCACGGCTGTCGGCCGCACTGAGGCCATCACCGCGCTCCTCGACGCCAGGGCCAACCGCGAAGCCCGCACGAAATCGGGCATCCGCCCGCTCGACATCGCCGCCGAACGCAGCGACACCGGGACGATGCAGCTCCTGCTCGGCGTCACCCCGGCCAGCGAGGCCGCCCACCTCTCGATTTCGGTCGATCTCGCCACCCAGCGCGCCACGCTCTCGCGGGACGGGCAACCCGTGCTCGCAACCAGGGTTTCCAGCGGCAAGAAGGAAAAACCCACGCCGCCCGGCAAATACGTCGTGACCCAGAAGTACCCCGAGTGGCACTCGTCGCTCTATCACAACGCCTCGATGCCGTTTTTCCTGCGGCTGTCGTGTTCGCCGGTCGGCCTGCACGCCGGGGTCGTCGTGGATCATCCGGCGTCGCACGGTTGCGTCCGGCTCCCGGCGGAAATCGCCCGCAAGTTTTACGAGATCGTGCCGAAGGGAACCCTGGTCGTCATCCAATAGACAATAGACCACCCGCGAGCATGGCCACGTCCAAGCTGTATCTCCAGCTCCACAGTCTGCGCCACGAAGCCGCCGCCGACGCGGAAGGCACGTTGCTGCGGGTGCCCGGCCTGGGTTTCGACGGCGTCGAACTCGTCGGAACCTACGGGTGGCCGGTGGACGAGTGGCGCGCGCGGCTCGCCGAAACGGGTTTGTCGGTGATCGCCGCCCACGTCGGCCTGGAAACCCTGGAGACCGACCTCGGGGCAACCGTGGCGTTTTACCGCGCGCTCGGCGCCCGGCGGCTCGTCGTGACCGCCCTGCCGAGAGCGCCGCAATCCCTGGCCCGCTACCACGACGGGGCGCGCCGCCTCAACGCCGCCGGACGCCGCCTGGCAGCCGAAGGTTTCCGCCTCGTTTACCATCACCATTCCTACGAGTTCGACCTCCTCTCCGAGACGGACGCCGCCGTCTGCGGGATGGACCTGTTGCTGGCGGAAACCGACCCGGCGATCGTCCACTTCGAATTCGACACTTTCTGGCTCGAATTCGTGGGCCACGACGCCGTGGCGTTCGTCCGGCAGCACGCCGCCCGGGTCGCCCAGATTCACGCCAAGGACCTGCGCAAACGCGACCGCGAAGACGTGCCTGCCGGACAGGGTGACGTGGATTTCCCCGCGCTCGTGCCGCTCTGCTCGGCCCACGACTGGCCGGTCGTCCTCGAATACGAAGGCGGCCACGCCATCGAGGCCGTCCGGCAAGGCGCGCTCTACCTGCGCGGGCTGCTTCGTTGAAGCGGTGCTTCTCACCCCGGAGAGGTGACAGAAACCATTCAGCGAACCAGAACAGGTCTCACACCAACTCCGCCGCGTTCACGCCCCGGAACGCAAACAGCCGCTTGATCGTCTCTTCGATGAGGTGGTTCGGACAGGACGCGCCCGCCGTCACGCCGACCACGATGTCACCGCCGGGCAGCCAGCCATCGGTCGAGACTTCCTGGCCCACGTGCAGGTCAAAATGCGTGATGCGGCGGTCGTCCTCCAGGCGGCTGGCATCGCGGATAAAGTAAGTCGGCAACTGCGCGTTGCCCATTTCCGCGAGGTGCGACGTGTTCGAGCTGTTATACCCGCCGACGACCAGCAAGAGATTCATCGGCAACAGCAGCATCTCGCGCAGCGCATCCTGCCGCTCCTGCGTCGCCCCGCAGATCGTGTCGAAAAACCGGAAGTTTTTGACGCCTTCCACCGGGCCGTCGCGGTCGAGAATCGCCTGCCGGATGCGCCGTTGCACTTCCTCGGTTTCGCCGCGCAGCATGGTCGTCTGGTTGGCCACGCCGACCGTCCGCAGGTGCAACTCGGGGTCGAAACCATCCGAATGGGCATCGTGCCCGAACTTTTGCAGGAACGCCTCGCGGTCGCCGCCCTGCCGGATGTAGTTGCAGACGTAGTCGGTTTCTTCCAGCGTGAGGACGATCAGGTAATGTCCGCGTCCGGCCTTGGAGCGCGCCTGCGACGCCGTCGCTTTGGTTTCCTCGTGCGTCGCCTTGCCGTGGATGATGCTCGTGACCTCGTCCGCCGCGTAGGACCGCACCCGCCGCCAGACGCTCATCACGTCGCCGCAGGTCGTATCGACGATGTAGCAGCCCAGCGACTTGATCTTGTCCACGATGCCGACTTCCGCCCCGAAAGCCGGGACGATGACCACGTCTTCCGCCGTCAGGTCGTCGATTTCCGCCTCGCGCCGCGGTCCGATGAGATTCTTGATGCCCAGCGCCGCGATCTGCGCGTTGACCTCGGGATTGTGGATGATCTCCCCGAGGATAAAGAGCCGTTTGCCCTCGAATTCCTTGCTCGTCCGCGCCGCGTAGGCCAAGTCGATGGCGCGTTCCACCCCGTAGCAAAATCCGAATTGTTTCGCCAGCCGCACGGTCAATCCCGCCGCCGAGATGATCCCGCCCCGGGCGCGCATTTTCTCGACCAGTTCGCTGCGGTAATGGCTTTCCACCTGCGCCTGCACGGACGCCATGATGTCCGGCGTGCGCAGGTTGATGCGCTTGCGGGCCTCCGGTGCGGCGGCGGGTTTGGCGGGCGTTTCGACGGGGCTGGGAGTGCTCATGCAAATAAAACTTGCCCGCAGCCTAGCACGAAAACCGGCCTCGTTGAACAACAAAGGACCGGGGCGTCCCCGGTCCTTTGCAAATTCCTCTGCTTGGAAGCTGGTCAATAAGGGGTCAGCCCACCGCCGGGAGGCGAGTCGAATACCCGGTCGGATGCCGAATACGAAGGAGCCGGATCAGGGTCGTTGTAATCGGTCGGGCGTTGCACGTTGGCGCCGATGGTGGCGTCTTCGGGTTGTGTCTGGGCAATGTTGACCGGTGTCCCCTCGTGGACGAGCGCAAAAAACTTCGGGGCGACGTTGTGGTGGAGGCGCAGGCAGCCGTGCGAGCGCGGCACCGGCCAGACGTAACCTTGGTGAAAGCCGAACTGCGACTTGAATTCGCACCAGAACGCCATCGGATAGCCAATGTACTCACCGGAACCATGTCCGTTTTCCGCCGCTGTCACCACGCCGTTTTTGCGGTAGAAACCGTAAGTTCCGCTGCGTTTCTTGCGCTCTTTTCGATAGATCGTGAAATTGCCCGACGGAGTGACGTGGCCTGGAATGCCGACGTTCGTCGCCGCCACCAGCAACGGCTTGCTGCCTTCAAACACGTAGACCACCTGTTTGCTGAGCGAGACTTTGACGCGCACGGCGTTCGGGTTGTGCGGTTTGTAGGCGACCGGGTTGTAGGACGTACTGCCGCCGCCGACGCCGGTGGAGGTCTCGCAGCCGGTCAGAAAAGTCAGCGCGCCCGCCGTGGCGACGAGGGCGAGGAGCGAAAGGAAACGGGGCTTCATGCTTGGGAGTTGGAATAGAAAGGGACGCAAGGATGAGAGCAGAAAACGGCGTGCCGCGCAAAGCCGATTTTCGGTCGCTGCCCTTTCCCGGCCCATCCGGCTGGCGGTCAATTTCTTGCGACGGCCAACCGTTTGAGCGTCAGGGCAAAGGTCGCTCCCTCGCCCAGCTTGCTGCGGCATTCCAACCGGCCGTTCATCGCCTCCGCCAGCCGCTTGACGATGGACAATCCCAGGCCGCTCGACGATTCGCCCCCCGTCGGGCGCGCGCTCAGACGCACGAATTTGCCGTACAGGTTGCGTTGATCCTCCGCGCTCAGCCCCGGTCCCGCGTCCTGCACTTCGACCGAGGCGTGGTCCGCGCTGCCGTTGCTCGACACCACCCGCAGCGTCACGGGCCGGCCCAACGGCGAAAACTTGATCGCGTTCGAGAGCAGGTTGTCCAGGATCTGGATCGTGGCGTTGGCGTCGGCTTCGACGGTGACCGGCCCGTCGCAAGGCTTGAACACCAGGACGATGCTCTTGGCGGAAGCGGTCGGACGGTGGTTTTCGAGGATGGTGCCCGCGAGCGCGACGAGGTCACATTCTTCGAGCTTCAGGCGCAACTTGCCGTCTTCGATGGCCTGCACGCTCAACAACCGGTCCAGCAAATCGCGCATCTGCGCACCCGATGAGTGGATGCGCGCCAGCGAATCGCGCTGCATTTCGTCCCCCGGCGCGCCGAAATCCTGCAACAACCGGGCGAACCCCATGATGGAATTCAACGGGCTGCGCAGGTCGTGCGCGGCCATGCCCAGGAACGCGCGGCGTTCGCGGTCGAGTTCGTTGAGCCGCCCGTTGGCGTCGGAAAGAGCATCCAGCGCGTGGTTGAGTTTTTGCAGCGACACCCGGCGGCCCCGCTCGAAAAAAATGCCCACCGTGGACATGAACAGCGCCAGGCTGAGGTAACCCGCCGCCGTGATCGTGTTTTCCCACTGGTGCGGATACAGCCGGGGCAACCGCACCCCGGCAAATTCCAGCGCGCAGAAAATGCCCATCACCGCCAGGCAAATCCCGCACCACAACCGGCCCATCTGCTGTCCGACGAGGATGCACGCGCACAGGGGCACCACCGCCAGCCACGCCACCGCGTGCCCGTAGATTCCGCCCTCGATGGCGGTCAGCGCGGCGAACCCCGCCACGAGCACGAAAGCGTAAACGTTCCCCGCCACTTCCAACCCCGCCGCCCGCACGATCCACGGCGCGCCCGCCAACGCCAGCGTGCAAACGAGCACGATCAGCGCGCCCCACACGTGGCCGATGGCAAGGTAAAAACCGGCGAAGAGCAGTCCGAACACCACCCCCTGCAAGCTGAACGCGATGAAAAACAGGGCGCGCCTCCGCACCTCGGCGTCCACTTGCGCCGGCATGAAACGATCCAAGGCCGCATCCCAGCGGATTTTCCAGGCCGAAAACATGGTCGGTTCTAATAAACCTCGTGCCCGCGCCAACCAGCCAGTGTAAGGCCGGGACCGCAGACAAGCGATGGGGAGATTACCGGATTTATCCCACGCGGCCCCGGGACTCTCAAGCTCCCTTTGCGAGGCGGCGGATTTCGCGCTCCAAACAAACCACCCCGGAACGCTTGCCGAACGTCACGAAATGTTTACCTTTGGCGGCAAGACCGCCCGGCGCGGCGGAGCGTCACTGTCCGGTGCTGTTTCCGCCCTCGCTGCCGCCCCTCCACTGACCTTTTGCCCTCCCTTTCCCATGCTTGGCAAGCTCCTCCAGCCCGAAGTGCAAAGCCTGATTGCCGCCCGTGATTTCACCCGGCTGCGGGAAATCTTTGCGGAATGGGTCCCGGCGGACCTGGCGGACGTGGTCGCCGATCTGCCCGAAAAAGATAAGGTCGTGGTTTTCCGGGTGATGCCGCAGGCGCAGGCGGCGGCGGTCTTTGAATATCTCGATTCCGACGAGCAGGCCGAACTCATCCACAGCATGGGCCGCGAGGACTCGGTGCGCATCCTCAACGAGATGTCGCCCGACGACCGGACCGCGTTGCTCGAAGAACTGCCCGCCGAAGCGGTGCGCAGCCTCGTGGCGTCGCTGTCGCCGTCCGAACGGGCCGTCGCGCAGCATTTGCTCGGTTACCCCGAGGGCAGCGTCGGGCGGTTGATGACGCCGGATTTCATCGCCATCCGCTCGGATTGGACCGTCCAGCAGGTGCTCGACGATGTCCGCACCCGGGGCCGCGACAGCGAGACGCTCAACGTGCTCTACGTGCTCGACGACCACGGCAAGCTCATCGACGACCTGCGCATCCGCGAGTTTTTGACCCGGCCGCTGGACACCCGGATCAGCGACCTGATGAACGACCAGTTCGTCACCCTCTCGGTCGCCGACACGCAGGAGAGCGCGGTCGCGTTGTTCCGCAAGTATGACCGCACGGTTCTGCCCGTCGTGGACAAGGGCGGGCGGCTGGTGGGCGTGGTCACCGTGGACGACGTGCTCGACGTGGCCGAGGAAGCCGCCACCGCCGACGCGCACAAGTTCGGCGGTCTGGAAGCCCCGCTGGACTTGCCGTACATGAGCAGCGGCCTGTGGGAAATGTTCCGCAAGCGCGGCTCGTGCCTGATCATCCTGTTCGCCAGTGAGTTGCTCACGGCGAACGCCATGCAGTCGTACGCGGACGAAATGAGCAGGGCTCTGTCGTTGTCGTTGTTCATCCCGCTGGTCATGAGCAGCGGCGGAAATTCGGGTTCGCAGGCTTCGACGCTGGTGATCCGGGCGATGGCGCTGGGCGAGGTTTCGCTGCGGGATTGGTGGCGCGTGGCGGGCCGGGAGATCGTCAGTGGCCTGTCGCTCGGGGCGCTGTTGGGAGCGGCGGGTTTCCTGCGGATTTCCCTGTGGACTTATCTCGGCTGGGACCACGGCCTTTACAGCACGCACCCTTACATCCTGGCGGTGGCGGTCGGGATGGCGCTGGTGGGCATCGTCGCCTGGGGGAGCTTGGCGGGGTCGATGCTGCCGTTTTTGCTGCGGCTTTGCCGGTTCGATCCGGCCACGAGCTCCGCCCCGTTCGTGGCGACGTTGGTCGATGTGACCGGGTTGATCATTTACTTCACGGTGACGGCGCTGATTTTCCTGCCGTACCTCAAGCACTGAAACGCTTTTGGTCGGCTCACGCCGGTAATCCCGCCAACAGCGCGTGGAATGCATCCAGCCCGGCGATCCCGGCAGCCACCTCGCGCAACGACGCCAATGCCACGGGGATGTGCGCCAGAAATTCCGGCCTTTCCCGCACCAACCCCAAATATCCATACGCGCCCAGCGCCTGCATCAACCGCTGCAACGCGCACAGGCGATAAATCTCGTCGAACTCCGCCCGCGTTTTCCCCAGGTCGTTCCGTCGGCCCAGCGAGAGGTAGAAATCCAGCAATTCCGTGCGTTCCGGCCCGCTCAGGCTCACGTAAGGATCATACAATAGCGACGCCAGATCGTAGTGGGCCAACCCCGGGCGCAACCCCTGAAAATCAATGAGGTGCGCGTGCCCGTCGTGCATCAGGATGTTTTGCGACTGGAAATCCCGGTGGACCAGCACGCGCGGCCACGCGGCCAGTTTCTCCGCGATGGCCTCCCATACCGGCGACGACGCCAACGCCTCGATCTTCGCCAAGTCGCCCAGATGGTCGAAGTAGCGGCCGATCAGGTGGTCGAAGAAATACTTTTGCTCCCAGCGGTAGAGCGCGGCGTCGAACTCGATTTGCAGCGTGAACGGAAACCGGGAGAGTCCTTCCCAGCCGCGCTCGTGCAGGCGGCAGACCTCTTCCAACGCCGATTGATAAGCCGCCCGCCGCACCGGCCAGGGTTCCTCGCGGAAACTCCACAGGTCGCGCTCGCCGAGGTCTTCCATCCAGATCAGACCCTGCGACTCGTCGTGGAAATAGATTTTCGGCGTCCGCACGCCCAGCGCGTCGAGCACTTCGGCGATCCGCACGTAATGCCGGTTTTCTTCCCGCTGGTCGTTGTACTTGACCAACACGAGCGAACGGCTGCCCATGCGCACGCGGTAGAAGCTCCGGCCCGACCCGCCTTTCTCGATGGGCGCGATGCTGATGTCGTCGCCCGGCAAGGCGAACCGCGTCCGGGTCTGGTCGATGAGAGAATCCTGCGAGAACATCAAAAATCCTGGTTTTTCGCCGTGCCCGCGGCCACCTGCGACGACCGGACGATACAACCTTTCAGCGACGAACCAGAAGCGATTTCCGCGCCCGGCCACAGAATGGTATCGTCAATGACCGCCCCGGCCCCCACCCGCGCACCCGCGCCGACGACGCTCGCCCCGAGCACCCGGGCGTCCGGGGCCAGCGTGGCGCCGGGGGCGATCCAGTCCAGCCAGCCCGGGTCCGGCGCGCCGTAACGCGGAAACCCCGGCAGCGCACCGCCGTGCAGGTCGCGGTGAGCCTGTAGATATTCGCGCCGCGAGCCGAGGTCCCGCCAGATGCCGTCGTCGATGAGAATGCCGCCCAGGCCCTCGCCGCGCCGGATCATCTCCTGGAAGATCGGGATGACCGAGACCGCCTGCCCCGCCGGAATCCGCTCCAGGAAAGCCGGTTCGACCAGGTACACGCAACTGAACGCAAACGCTTCCGGCAACCCCGTGCCCAGCCGGTTGCGAATGTCGAGCACCCGCCCGCTCGCCGCGTCCCAGGCGAGGTGTTTCGGCCCGTCCTGCGAGCGCAAGACCAGCGTGACCTCGTTGCCCGCCGCCCGGTGATGCTCGATGGCCGGACCGATGGGCAGGTCCGTCAGGATGTCCCCGTTGTAAACGAGAAACGTTTCCGGCTGCGGACCGAGCAGATCAGCGATGTTCTTGATCCCGCCGCCCGTGTCGAGCAGGACCGGTTCGTGGCGGAAATGCAGCGGGCACCCCCGGTACCGGGCGTCGGGAAACGCCCCGGAAAACGCTTCCGCCCGGTGGTGCGTGTTGACGATGAACTCTTCCACGCCCGCGTCGGCGATCAAATGGTCGAACGCGAACGTGATGAGCGGTTTGTGCCCGACCGGGATGAGTGGCTTGGGCAACTGGTCGGTCAGCGGGCGCAGCCGGGTGCCAAGTCCTGCCGCCAGGACAAACGCTTTTCTGATCTTGGACGACACGGCGGAAGCACCCGTCAGCGTAGGAACCGTTCCAGGTTTTCATCTTCCCACCGCCGGGCGCGGCGGTAATGGACGAATTCCTGCTCGCGGCGGGCGAATTCCTCGGTGTGAACTTTCCGGCGGCCCTGCGGCGTCCATTCGTCCCGCACCACCGAGTGCAGCATCTCGTGATAGACGACGTATTCGAGGAACCACGTCGGCACGAACGGTGCGTCGAGCCGGGGGTGGATGCGGATGAGCCGGTCCTCCTCCTGGATCGTCCCAAAAACGAAATATTCCTTGGGCGGGAGCTTACGCAGACGGCCCCAGGTGATGGTGTACCGGCGCAGAGGCTTAGCCTGGAAATACTGCTCGTTGATCTTGTCGAAAATCGCCCGCAAATCGAAATACTGCCCCTCGTGGCTGAAGGGCAGGCAACGCTGCATAACCGCCTTGGAGTGAGATATTTTCCGCTTCGCTTTAGCCATGGTCGCTGGTGAATTTCTCGGCGTGAAACTTGTGAAGCCGCTAGCTTATAAGCGGTCGGTCAGGCTGACAAGCGACATCGCCATTTCCACAAATTTGAGTTGAAAATCTCAAATGTGCGGGGGTCTCATCCTCGTCACCAAGGTAGGGATGGCTCTCCGAGCCAGTCCCTGACTTTCTATCAAGACAAATCCCGGTCCGTGAAATGAGGAGGCGGCAACTGGGCATGTCCGAGGATACGCTCGACGTACTTCGCCAACACGTCGAACTCCAGGTTGACCAGGTCACCCGCTTGCACCGTCTGCAAGTTGGTGTGTTCCCGGGTGGTCGGGATGATCCAGGCCACCAGACTGTCCGCCGTGACTTCCGCCACGGTCAGGCTGATGCCGTTGATGGCGATGGACCCCTTGAACACCACGAGTTGCGCAAATTCCGCCGGCAGCGCGATTTCCAACCGGTAATCGTCGGCCTTTTTCGTCATGCCGACGACCTCGCTGGTGCAATCGACGTGCCCCTGGACGAAATGCCCGCCCAACCGGCCATCCGCCGCCAGCGCGCGCTCCACGTTCACCCCCATCCCGGGCCGCAGCCGGTGCAGGTTCGTGCGGTCGAGCGTTTCTTGCAGCAGGTCGAAGGTGATCAGTTCGCCCCGGTGGGCCGAGACCGTCAGGCAGCACCCGTTCAACGCCACGCTGTCGCCCCGGTGCAGCCCGCGCATGATGCCCGGGGCCGAAATTTGGATTTGCAGACCGCTCTGGCTGCTGCGCCGCAGCCACGTGACGTGGCCGATTTCTTCGATGATGCCGGTGAACATGGGAACGGTAATATACGACGCGAAGCGGCGCGACTTCCACCAAAAGCGAAACCGGAGCGCAAAAGATCGCTTTCCCTTCCCGAAGCAGGCCAAATCCCACGGCGGAGTTGCCGAAAGTCCGCGATGTAGGATGTGTATCCTATGGAAAAACTTGTGATTGTCGGCACCGGTTGCGCCGGGCTGACCGCCGCCATCTACGCGGCGCGTGGAGGCTTGCAACCGCTCGTGCTCGAAGGCCGCCAGCCCGGTGGCCAGCTTTCGACCACCACCCTGGTGGAAAATTTCCCGGGTTTCCCCGAAGGCGTGGACGGTCCCGACCTGATCATCCGCATGAAAACCCAGGCCGAGGGATTCGGCGCGCGCTTCAAGTGGGCGGAACTGACCAATTTCGAGCCGAGGGACGGCCATCTCTCGCTCCATCTGGACGACGAAGAATGGCTCGACACCCGCACGCTGATCGTCGCCAGCGGAGCCGCAGCCCGTTGGCTCGGGTTGCCGAACGAGCAAAAACTCATCGGCCACGGGCTGACGAGTTGCGCCACCTGCGACGGCGCGTTCTACCGCAACGTGCCGATTTGCGTGGTCGGCGGGGGCGATTCCGCCGCCGAGGAAGCCCTTTTCTTGACCCGGTTCGCCTCGAAGGTGTACCTCATCCACCGTCGCGACACCCTGCGCGCCTCCCGGATCATGACCGCCCGGGTGCTCGCACACCCGAAGATCGAGCCGGTCTGGAATACAACCCTCACCGGGTATTTGACCGATTCGGAGGGCGAAATGCGCGCCGTCCGTCTGCAAAACCTCCACACCGGCAACGAAAGCGAACTCGAAGTGCGTTGCGTGTTCGTCGCCATCGGCCACGAGCCGAACACCAAACCTTTCGTCGGCAAGCTGTCGATGGACGAAGACGGTTACCTCCTCAAAACGCGCGGCACGGCGACCGGCGTCCCGGGTGTTTTCGCCGCCGGCGACGTTTCCGACAAGGTTTACCGGCAGGCCATCTGGGCCTCGGGAGACGGTTGCGCCGCCGCCCTCGACGCGGAACGTTATCTGACCGAACACGTCCAGGAACCCGCCGAAGCCCCGCCGTCGGCCGCCCATCCCGCCGCGCCGAGCGAACTGGTGGCCGCTTGAAAATCTGCGACCTGACCCAGTTTTACTCTCCGGTCAGCGGCGGGGTGAAGCGTTACCTCGCCGAAAAAACCGATTATCTACGGAAACACACCGGCGACCGGCACATCCTGATTATTCCCGGCGCCGAGACGGAAAACCACGAAGATGGACCGACCCGCGTTTATACGATCCGCTCGCCGCTGGTGTCGCGCAAAGCCCGCTACCGCGTCCTGATCAACCTCCAGGCCGTCGAGCGCATCCTCGAAAAAGAGCAGCCGGACATCATCGAATCCGGCGACCCCTACCAGGTGGCGTGGAAGGCGCTGGCGTCCGGCGCGGCGCTGGGGATTCCGGTGGTCGGGTTTTACCATTCGCACTTTCCCGAGGCGTTTTTACGCAGCGCGGCCAAACATTTCGGCCAGACCGCCGAGCAGATGGTGATGGACATCGCCAAACGGTACGTCCGGGCGCTGTATTGCCAATTCGCGCGCACGCTCGTGCCCAGCGCGCCGTTGGGGGCGGTGCTGACGGACTGGGGGGTGTCCAACGTGGTCGCCGTGGACTTGGGGGTTGACCCGGCGGTCTTTCATCCGGGCACAACCCCCGCCGACTCCGCCCGCGCCGAGTTGAAGCTGCCGCCGGGCGTAAAGCTCCTCCTCTACGTCGGACGCCTCTCCCCCGAGAAGAACACCCAGACCCTTTTCGCCGGTTTCCACCGCCTGCATCGCCGCCAGCCGGGACGCTACCATCTGATGATCATCGGCGACGGGCAGCAGCGGAAATTGGTGACGGCGTTGCAGAAGAAAACCGGCGTCGTCACCTGGTTGCCCTATTGCAGCGACCGCCTCCAGCTCGCCCGGTGGTACCGTGCGGCGGATCTGTTCGTGCATCCCGGCGTGCAGGAAACGTTCGGCCTCGTCACGCTGGAAAGCCAGGCGTGCGGCACGCCGGTGGTCGGGATTCGCGGCAGCTACATGGACCGCATCGTTTTCAGCGACCTCGGCCATTGGGCCGCCGGGAACGACCCCGGATCGCTGGCAAACGCCATTGAGACGATGAGCCGTCAGGACCTGCGCGCCATCGGCCAGCGCAGCAGTGCGCTGGTGGCGGAACGGTACAACTGGCGGCGCGTGTTCGACCGGCTTTTCGGTATTTACCGGGAGGTGGTAGCCGGTTTCGAGCGGAGTTGATTGACTGCCTTCCTCCCGGAAAACCCATCGGCAGCCCGCGTGTTCCCCTCGCTGCCGAGGCGAGACGCTGCTATGGTTTGCGCCGGGTATGGCCCGTGCCGCCCGAGCCATTGCGCCATGATCCAAGCCCCTGCCGACAGTGTCCCTCCGACGACTTGCGTCGTCCGAAAATACCGCCCCGATGACCGCGAACGCGTGCGCTGGCTGTGCTGCGAAACCGGCTTTCTCGGCCAACCCATCGACCCTGTGTTCGAGGACCGCGAACTTTTCGCCAACTTTCTGACGAACTACTACCTCGAAAAAGAGCCGGAATCCGCCTTCGTCCTCGAACTCGACGGCGAGGTGCGCGGCTATCTGCTGGGTTGCCGGTTCCCGTTGCGGAATCAGTTCCACAATTTCTTCCAGAACCTGCGCCTGTTTGCTGCCGTCGCGGCCCGCTACCGCCGTTACCATGCCGCCAGCCGCCGGTTCATCTCGTGGATCTTGCTCAACGGGTGGCGCGAGGTGCCGGCTTCCCCCCGCCGCACGGCGCATTTTCACGTCAACCTGATGCTGGATGCCCGGGGCCTCACCCGTTCGCGCGCCCTGATCGACGCGTTCTTGCAATACCTCCACGGCAAGGGCGAAAAACGTGTGTACGGGCAGATGGTCAGCGTCGCCGACCGCCGGGGTGAGAAGGTGTTCAAACGGTACGGTTTCCGCGTGCTGAACCGCATGGAAATCACCAAATACCGGCGTTTGCACCCGGAGCCGGTTTACCTCTGCACCGTGGTCAAGGATTTAGAGCAAAATTCCCAATTATACGAAAGAAATTCACCGGCGGTGAACAACGCGAAAATTTGATCGGATAACCCTTTGCCCTCCAGTGGCTTGCAACCCGAGAAAAAACGCGATTTTTTGTTGCTTATTCACCACAGGTCCAGTACAGTGTTTTTAATGAAAAACACCACTGCGGTTACCCCCCTCCGTGATGACAAGCTAGTGACCATGACCGTCGATCCGGCGGCCTCGGCGATGACCGTGCAGCAGGTGCTCGGGCAGGTCGCGTTGATCCAGCAGATCATGGGCGCTGCCATGAAGGACGGTGAGCATTACGGCAAGATCCCCGGCTGCGGCGATAAGCCCACCCTTTTGAAGCCGGGTGCCGAGAAACTGTGTCTGACGTTTCGTCTCGCGCCGACCTACGACGTGGACGAGCGCACCGTGGACCGGGGCCATCGGGAGTACCGGGTGCAATGCACGCTTTCGTCGATTTTGACCAATGCTTTTATCGGCCAGGGGGTAGGCATCTGCTCGACCATGGAAGCGAGATATCGTTTCCGTCAGGGCAACGCCGAGCCGACCGACAAACCCGTGCCCCGTGCTTATTGGGACGTGCGTCAGGAAGACCCCGCCAAAGCGCAGGAGTTGATCGGCGGCAAGGGGTTCGCCGTCAAGAAGGTCGAAGGCAAAGGCTGGATGATCGCCAAGGGCGGCGAGAAGGTCGAGCACGACAATCCGGCGGATCATTACAACACGGTGCTCAAGATGGCCAAGAAGCGCGCCCTCGTGGACGCCGTGTTGACCGCGACTGCCGCCAGCGACATCTTCACGCAAGACTTGGAAGACATTACCGCCAACCTCGCGGCCAACGCCCCGGTGCCTGTGCCGGTGGTCGTGGAAACGGTCGCGCCCAGGCCGGTGGCCGCCGCGCCTGCCACGCACCTTTCCGACCGTGAAGAAGTTTCGGCGGACGCCGGTGACGATTTCATTGAGCCGGTGGGCAACGATTTCCGCGAGACGCGCGTTCATTTCGGCAAGAATCGCGGATTGATGCTCTCGGAACTCACGCCGCAGCAGGTTCACTGGTACGAGACCGACTGGATGCCCAAGAAAGAAGTCAACGGCCCGACCAGCGTGGAAGACATGGCGCTGATGAACGCCCTCAAGTCTTACCGTGCATGGCGCGGCGTCGGCACGAAGCCCGCGTCGGCGTAACCGGTTTCCCCCCCGAGTAAAGCGCCTCTCCGGCAGCCAGACACCGGCTGCTGGGGAGGCGAATGCCCTTTTGGGCGCGGAGAGCGGTGCCCGGTAGCCGGAGCGTTTCAAGAAGCATTAGACCTCTTTCACCCTTCCTGAAACCTCACATACCGGGCTTCAGCCCGGTGCCGAGGGGTCCGGGTCCGCTTAGCCGTTTCAACGACTTGTTCCCCGGCGCGTCCACGGTGACGCTTTGATCGAAGGTGCGCTAATGCTTTCGGCAAGCGTCAAGATAAACGAGCGCGACGGAACCACTCAGGAGCAGGTCGCGGCCGATCACCAGCCATGATCGTAGTGTGGGTGCCAGGGAAGAGCGGGCGTCGCCGAAACAACCGCATTCCACCGGCAGACCCCGGGCCATCGCCGAGGCGAGGGCGAACAGAAAAACTCCGCAGGCAACCAGACCACAGAAAGCGGCGGTGCGCGTCTTCCATCCGCTGAGAAGCAAAACACCCAGACCGAGTTCAAAAGGCGGCAGTCCGAGAGCCAGCAGATTGACCAACCGCGCAGGGAGCAGTTGAAACGTGGCGATGCTGTCCGCGAACGCCTGCGGCGACTGGAACTTGATCCATCCGGCGTAACCGAAAACCAACGCCGCACCCACGCGCAGCCCGAAAACAGCCCCGCCACGCCACACCCGGTTCAAAACGGAAATCCCTCCTCCCGGGGCAATCCCGCGCGCGTCCACTCTTCCCAGCCTGCCTTGTAAACGAAAAGCTGCCGGTACCCCAGACGGCTCAACGCGCCAGCCACGAGTTCGCTGTCCTGGCAGTCTGCTTCGGAACAATAAACCACCACCGGCCTCTCTTTTGCCGGTTCCAACACGGCTCGGAGCCCGGTGTAGCCCCGGTCAAAATCCTCGCGTGGCAAGTTGACCGCACCCGGGACGTGACCCGCCCGGTAGAAGGCCGGAGCGCGGGCGTCGATGCAAAGGGCCTTGCGGGTCGCCACCCACCCCTGAAACTCGTCCAATTCGATAGACTGCCAATGACCGGAAACGGGCTCTGGTGGATGGACCGTCGGTGAGGCCGCCGCCATGCGCGTGACCGTCTCTCGTAACCTCTCTTGCGGTGACGCGTAAACGAGCGGCAGCCGGTGCGGGCGCAAGACGTTGGCCAGCAGCCCGATACACAGCGATGCTGCCGCCAGCAACGCCAGGCCGGACACGTCCCGCCGGAAGGCGCTCGTCCTTCGCCGCCGTTCTTCCGCGTGGGCGGCGACTGGATCGGTCAAGGCAACAGGTCTGAAATCGCTCCGGTACGGGGTAGAACGGGAACGGCTCGACATCTCGCCGGAGAATCACTCCTTCCAGCGCGATGCCGAGCCATTCCTGACCGCCTTTCGTGACAAGCTTTCCGCGCTGTGCAGGGACCGCCACCCCGACGGTCGAACCCTTTATTTAACGTGGCCGGACACCAGCTTGTTCATCTCGAACATGGTGACCTGGGCTTTGCCGTCGAACACCGCCTTGAGCTTGGCGTCCGCGTTGATGAGGGTCTTTTTCTTTTCATCCTGGAGTTTGTGCTCCTTGATGTAAGCCCACAGTTTGCTGGTCAACTCGGTGCGGGGCAACGGACTAGCGCCAACCACGGCGGCCAGTTTGTCGTCTGGGGTGACAGGCTTCAGAAAGGCGGCGTTGGCCTTTTTCGGCTCGGACTTGGTAGTAGGTTTTTTGGTAGTGGCCATAAGCAAGGGGGATTAAAAACTACCTACGCCCGGAAACAATCTTTATTTAGAGCGATGCAGCGAATTTTCGAAAATAGGTCAGCCGGGGGCCTTCTCCTCGTGAAAATCGGCTAAAAAAGCCGGAATTTCGACTTTCGGAGGGGGAGCAATCTTGTAGGTTCATGCCTTGGCATCACTACTGCTCCCTACGTTTGAGATGATTTCCACGTTCCGCCAGCATTTTGCGCCCCTTGGCCGCACCGTCCGCCTCCTGTTTGCCAGCGGTTGCTTGTTCACGGGAGCCCTGGTTCCCGCGCCGACGGCCCACGCCAGCCTCGGACTGCCGATGGACACGGTCTTCCGGGGCCGCGCGACCTTCGACCGGCTCGTAGCCCGCGCCGAACGCGAAAACTGGCGGGCGTTGCCCATCGGCGAGCGCACCGTGCGCGTCGGACTCGCGCTGGCTGGCACCCCGTATGCGGGTTATACGCTGGAAATCGACAACCGCATCGAAGCGCCCTCGGTCGATTTCGCCGGTCTGGATTGCTGGACGTTTTTCGAGACCTCGCTCGGCTTCGCCCGGATGCTCCACGCCAAAGGGCCGCCCTACGCGCCGGAAGATTTGTTGCGCATGGTCGAGCTGGATCGCTACCGCCACGGCCAATGCACCGGGCAATACCTCTCGCGCATCCATTTCCTGGAAGAGCTTTTCTACGACAACGAAAAACGCGGCCTCCTGACGAACATCACCCGCCGTCTCGACGGGGCCGAACGCATGGAACACCGCGACATCCGCGAGATGACCGTGATGTGGCGGCATTACCGCTACCTGCGCAACAACCCGTCGTTGCTGCCGGGAATGGCGCGCATCCAGGAATACGTTTCCGACCTGCCCGTGTACCACGTTCCCAAGCAGCGGGTCCCTGCCATCGAGCGCGACCTGCGCGACGGCGACATCATCGCCATCACCAGCCGCGATACCGGCGGGTACACCTCGCACGTCGGGCTGGCCTACCGCGATCCGAGCGGCGTGCTGCGTTTTCTGCACGCGTCGTCCAAACAGGGGCGCGTGTTGGTCGATGACCGTTTGTCCGTTTATCTGGCGTCGAAACGCGACGACGCGGGGATCGTCGTCGCGCGTCCTTCGGACGTGCCCACGGGTTTCCTGGCGGAGCGTTGATTTTTTGACGGCTGGGATCAAGCGACGGCTTCCTCCAGTTCCACCACGAGCCGGTCCATGATGTATGTCCGCCGCTCGGGGGTGTTCTTGCCCATGTAGAAGTCGAGGATGTGCGGCGTGGCCGGGAGATTTTCGACCGCCACCGGGGTGATCCGCATTTCCGGCCCGACGAACGCCTTGAACTCGCCCGGCGAGATTTCCCCGAGACCTTTGAAGCGCGTGATCTCCGGCCCCGCAATGGCTTTGAGCGCCGCCACCCGTTCAGCCTCGTCGTAGCAATACACCGTCTTTTTCTTGTTGCGCACCCGGAACAGCGGCGTTTCCAGAATGTAGAGGTGGCCGCGCGTGATCAGGTCCGGGAAAAACCGCAGGAAGAACGTGATGAGCAGGTTGCGGATGTGCAGGCCGTCCACGTCGGCGTCGGTGGCCAGGATGACTTTCTCGTAGCGCAAGCCTTCGATGCTCTCCTCGACGTTGAGAGCACGCATCAGGTTGTAAAGCTCGTCGTTCTTGTAGAGAGCCGCGCGTTTTAGGTCGTTGACGTTGAGCGGTTTACCTTTCAGCACGAAAATTGCCTGCGTCATCACGTCGCGGCAACTCACCAGCGAACCCGCCGCCGATTGGCCTTCCGTCAGGAACACCATCGAGCCGTTGCCCCCGCCCTTTTTTTGGTTGAGGTGCATCTTGCAATCCTTGAGTTGCGGGATGCGCAGGGTGATCGCGCCGCTGCGTTCGCGGGCCAGTTTTTTCACGCTGGCTAACTCCCGGCGCAACCGGGCGGTGTCTTCCACCTTGGCGACGATTTTTTCGGCCGCTTCGGGATTGCGGTGGAGCAAGTCACTGACGATGTCCTGCACTTTTTTGACCAGATCGCCCCGAATTTCCGTGTTGCCCAGTTTGTTCTTGGTTTGCGACTCGAACACCGGGTCCTTGAGCCGGATGGCGAACGCCCCGACCAGGCCCTCGCGCACGTCGTCGCCCTCGTACTTCTTCTTGGTGAAATCGTTGACCGCCTTGAGAATCCCCTCGCGGAAGGCACTCAAATGCGTGCCGCCGTCGCTGGTGAACTGGCCGTTGACGAACGAGTAATGCGTCTCGTTGAAACGTTGCGTGTGGGTCAACGCCAATTCGAGGGTTCTCTCCCGGTGGTGCAACGGGGCGTAGAGGGCGTCCTGCTGGTTGTCGGTGTCCTCGTCGAGCAAATCAAGGAGGCCGTTCTTCGAGTGGTAGAGGGTGCCGTTGTAGCGGATTTTCAGCCCGGCGTTCAGGTAGGTGTACATCCGCAACCGGCGCGTGACGTGCTCTTCCTTGAACTCGGACCGTTTGAAGATTTCCGGGTCGGGCGAGAACTCGATCAGCGTGCCGTTGTGCTCGCCAGCTTTATCTGCGCCCTTCTTCTGCGCGAGCAGCACGCCGCGCTCGAAATGGGCCCGGGCGAACTGCCCGTCGCGGAAACTGGCCACCGCGAACGACTTCGACAGCGCGTTGACCGCCTTGGTCCCCACGCCGTTCAGACCGACGCTGAACTGGAACACGTCATCATTGTACTTCGCGCCGGTGTTGATGCGCGAAACGCACTCGACCACTTTGCCCAGCGGGATACCGCGTCCGTGGTCACGCACGACCACATCCATGCCCTGGATGGAAACGTGTACCTCGTTGCCGTGGCCCATGATGAACTCGTCGATGGCGTTGTCGATCACCTCCTTGAGCAGCACGTAGACGCCATCGTCGTAATGGCTGCCGTCGCCAATCCGCCCGATGTACATGCCGGTGCGGGCGCGGATGTGTTCGAGCGAGGAGAGCGTCTTGATCTTGCTCTCGTCGTAGACGTGCGATTGGCTGGAGAAAGGCGCGGGCATCGGTTTGTAGTAAATGTAGTATTTTCCGCGCGTTCTGGCAAGAACAATCTGTGGGAGAGCTATCCGATAGTAACCGGACCGCTTGGCCTGACAACCCGGACGCCACCGCGCACCGCGGCGGTGGGAAATGGGGACTGGCTCGGAGAGCGATCCCTACCTTGTTTACTACCCGGACGCCGCGCGCACCGCGTCCGCAGGGGTGGCTTCCAACGCCGGGTTCGGCAGGCAATGAACGAACGGGCAAACTTGCGAAATCGCTGCTCCGAGCGACTCGACGACCCAATCGGCATGGACCGTCTGCAAATTTTTGCGCGAACCGACCGCCGGGCGTTTCAAGTCCCACAATCCGATCAAGATTTTCAACTGCGGATAGCGCGCACGCATCCGCTTGGCGAGGTAACGCGCCTGCATCACGGCAAACGGACGCACCAGCGAAAGGCAGACGACATCGGCCTCGCACGCGGCAAAAGCGTCGAGCGCCTCGTTGGCCAGCGCCTTGTGCGAGAGCACTTTGCTGCCCACCCCGCCGAGCGTGAGCAAGTGCGAGAGCATCTCGCCCGCCAACTCGTCCGCCGCGTTTTTCACGGGCAGGATCAGCACGCGCAGAGGCAAATCCTCCGCGTGCGCCACGGTCGCCGGCAGCGCGGAGGCGACCTGATCCGGCGTGGTTTCCACACGGTCGGCGGCGGCTTCAACGGCGGACTCGGGGATCAACTCCGCCGAAGGGCGCTCCCGTAATTCATCGACCAAAACGCGCGCGGTCTGAAGAATGAAATCCTGCCGGTCCAGCCCGAGGCTGCCCTGTTGCGCATCGGTCTGCGCCTGGTTAAGCGTGGGAATGAGCACGCTGTCGTAAAACTCGGCCACCGGATGTCCGGCCAGATATTCATCGACCAACTGGGAAATTTCCTCCTGGTCCGCCGCGAGCAAGCGTTGGTACAAGCGCGCGTCCTGCGGCAGCACCGGCTCGTCACCAAGCAGCGTGTGCAAAAATTCCAGTTGCGGCACGTAGCGTCCCAGCACCACGATGCACACCGTCAGCGGCGTGGACAACAGCAGCCCCATGCCGCCCCAGAGCCACGTCCAGAACGTCGCCGCCACGACAATCGCCACCGGCGACAGGCCGGTGCTGGTGCCGTAAAGCCACGGTTCGACCGCGTTCCCCGTCACGAGTTCAAGGGCCACGAACAGCCCGAGCGTCAGCGCCACGGGCCAGGAAGACGCGAAAGCCCCCGTCGCCAACGCCAGCGGCCCCACCGCGCTGATCCACACGCCCACGTAGGGCACGAACCGCAGCGAGGCCGCCAGGATTCCCCACAACGGCGCGGCGGGCACCCCGATGAAAAACAAACCGAGCGCGATCCCCGCACCGAACGTCACGTTGACCGTCACCTGCATCAACAGATACCGGCTCACACGCTGGCCAGCCTCATCCACCGCCTGCGTGGTGATCGGCAAGCGGTCCGGTCCCGTCAGGTGCAGCAAACGGTCGCGCAGGTCTTCTCGTTGGATCAACATGAAGATCGTAAAAATAACGACCACGAACGCCGTGCCCACCGGGGTCAGCAGGGTGCCGAACAGGTTGCGCAGAAACTGCGGCGCGGTCACCGACGGCACGACGATCCGCACAGGCAGCGGCGGCTTTTCCGGCTCCGCCACCGGTCGCGCGGAAAGCAACGCGGGAATCGAGACCGCGCCCGGGCTGGAAGGGACGGCGGGCGCCTCCGATTTTTTTTCGATGTCGGCCAGCACCGTGGCGGCAGTCTTGATGGCCCCGCCATGTCCGCGCAAATCCTGGAGCTTGCGTTGGATGTTGTCCTGATAGCCGGGCAGTTTTTCCGCCAGGCCCACGACCTGATGCGCCGTCACCCAACCCACCGCCGCGAAAATTCCGAAGAAGGCGGCGGTAACCACCAGAACCGACGGAACCCGCCAGAGACCGATTCGTTCGATCCTGCGGACTACCGGACCGAGCAAGAAACTGAATAAAATCGCCAGCGCCAGAGGGATTAAAACCTCTCTGGCGAAGTAGAGGACCGCCACGATTCCCACCAGCACCCCATAAGGCAGCGGGCGGGAATGCGGGGCTGAAAGTGGGGCGCGCACGATCAAAGTGTCGCTTCCCATTCGCTGCGCAACCGACGCGAACTGGAACGCAGCTCTATCTTTATTGGGTGAACCACGCCGTCATTTCGTTTTTTGTCATCCTGAGCGGAGGCTGGCAGCCGCCGTCGCAGGACCTTCCGGTGTCTGCTGACGACCGGGAGATCCTTCGATGCGCTTACGCGCTTGCTCAGGATGACAAAGTTTTGAAAGGACCACGCGGCTGGCCCCATCAGGATGCGCTCTAGATCCCGGGACGCCGACCGGTCACCAGTTGAATGACGAGCACCACGAGCGCGACCACCAGCAAAATGTGAATCAGCCAGCCGACGCTCCCGAGGGTGAAGCCCAACAGCCAGAGAACGAGCAAGACGACAATGATGGTCCAGAGCATAAAAACAGAGTGTTTTGAAGTTTACAACCGCCGGTGCAGACAATCGTTGTCCGACCCGGCGTCGTTATACTATCGGACCCCGGTGGGCGGGAAGACGGCTCAAGCCAAGGAAAATTTTCGGGGCTAAAGTCCTCACCCATCCATTGCCCGTGTTACCGCCGTCGCGCGCCCGGCCCGTTCAATGCGCGTGACACATCTCCTCGCGGAACTGCATCGACTTCTGCGCGAGCTTGCGCAACGCGAGGTCGAGCCGCGTCTTGATCGTGCCCAAGGGAATCCCGGTGCGGGAGGCGATCTCGCGCTGGCTCATTTCCTTGAAGTAGCTCAGGTGGATCACCCGGCCCTGTTCGACGGGCAGCGTGCCGATCATGCCGGTAAGAAAATCCCGCAGGTCACGGTTCACGGCCTGATCGTCCTTCGCGGCGACGGCGGTCAGGCCGTTGGACATGGTCCCCTCGCCTTCCTCGCTTTCCAAGCGTAGTTTTTCGCTGGCTTCCGCCCGGCGGCGGATTTTGCGATAGTGGTCAATCGCGCGGCGGCGGGCCATGCAGATGATCCAACCCAGCGGCTTGCCCTTGCGGACATCGAAGTTGGCCGCGCGGGTCCAGATTTCCATGAACACGTCCTGGAGGGCTTCCTCCGCGTCCGCTTCGTTCGGCAGGATTTCCATGACGATCTTGCTGATCAGCGGACGGTAGCGGGCGTAGAGTTGGCCGAGTGCCTTCTGCTCGCGGTTGATGATGTCCTGCATCAACGTTTCGTCGCTGGCCTCGGGTGCGCCGGTCGCGGTTTCTTCCGTTTGGTTTGACGATGTCTGCATGATGAGGGTCATTTGCTAGGTAGATAGAGACGTGCGTTTATAAAATCATTCCTCGGAGGGCCGCGCTATCGGGCCGCGCGCTGTAATTACCCTAGTATGGCTGCCTCACCCGGCAATAGGGGAAACCCCCGGTTGCTTCCTAAGAAAGAAGCTTGCGGGAGACCGGGGTTTACGGCATGGATGGTTTTTGTTCCCGCCATCGGCTTGGAGACTCGATGCCCGCTCATCCAGAGGCGCTCGCCATTTTTCTTTCGCGGCAGGCGTCATTATGCAGCCGCCGCGCGTTTTCCATCCATGTGCTGATCCCCGACATGCCGCGCACGTGGCTGCCCGGCTGCTGTTGACCGCAGGCGATGCTTCCCTTTCCTGTGCAATCCATGACTTCCACCTCCGATGCCGTCCCTAAGACGCGCGTTTTCCTGATCGATGATCACCCGATCATGCGGCAGGGTTTGGCGAACGTGCTCAACCAGCAGGCCACGCTCTGCGTTTGCGGCGAGGCGAGTGACCCGGCGGAGGCGCTGAGCGCGGTCGAACGCTTGCAGCCGGATCTGGCGCTGGTGGACCTTTCGTTGCGGAGCGGCGACGGCATCGAACTGCTCAAGGACCTGCGCGTGCGGCAGCCCCGGATGCTCACGCTGGTGCTTTCGATGCACGACGAGGCGCTCTACGCCGAGCGGGCGTTGCGCGCTGGGGCGCGGGGGTACGTGATGAAGCAGGAAAAGATTGACCGCTTGTTGCTGGCCATCAGCCGGGTGCTTTCCGGAGCGATCTACGTCAGCGACCAGGTGGCAGCGCACGCGGTGCAGCGGCTGGCGGTGGGCGGGAACCACAGCGGCACGGCGGCCGGCGCTCCGGCAGCGACGCAATCGCTCGACACGTATGTCCAGCGGTTGACCGACCGGGAGTTGCAGGTGTTCCGGCTCATCGGACGCGGCCTGGGGACCCGGCTCATCGCCGAAACGCTGCACCTCAGCCGCAAGACCATCGAGAGCCACCGCGAACACATCAAGACCAAGCTCGCTCTCAAGGACGGCAGCGAGTTGATCCAGCGCGCGATCCAGTGGGCCCGGGCGGCGCCGGATTCGGTGGACCTGTAAGAATGGTCCGCAGATTTCCGCAGATGAAAGAAGAGAGGACAGAAGAAATCTTTCTTTGTACCTGCTTCAATCTGCGGAAATCTGCGTAATCTGCGGACCATTCTTACAGCATCTTCCGCAACGTCTTCGTGCCCTCGAAACACTCCTCCGCACAGGCGCGCGCCTGCCGGGACAGCACCGGCCAGTCACGCAACGTGCGCTCGACGGCTTCCCGCGCCTGTTCCAGCGTGCGGATTTCCACGAACCCGCTTTCCGGCGGGAGGTAACGGCCCACGGCGGCATCCTCCGTGATGACCGGGCGGCCCGTCGCCAGGAACGCCGCCGCGCGGTCGCTCACCCAACCGGTGCGCCACAGGCAGTCCACGCCCTTGATCGCCGTGAACTCCGCCAGCGCGCCGCGCAGATACCGGCGGTACACGGCGGGCGAGGACGCCACCTCGTGCGGCTCGACGCAATGCCAGCCGTGCGCTTCCAACCGCACGCGCTCCGGGTTGCCGGGGCCGAGGTTCATGGCCAGTTCCATCCGGGCGGCGGGCACCAGGGAGGGCAGGGTCAAAAACGGCTCGAACCGGGCGCGCTTGGACAGGTCGGGGAACGCGCCGTCCACCTCGATGTTGTTCGCCCAATACCACTGGCCGATGGTCGTGAACCGCCCTTGCGGCGGGCGCGGGGCCGGGCGGTTGAGCGTGGTGTCCACCAACGGGAAAAAGGTTTGCCAGCGGAGACCGTTGTCGGGCAACAGGCAGTCAGGGGCGTGGTGGTTGAGGCCGATGGTCCAGAACTCGTGGTGGAACGACTGGCCCATCTCGACGCGGGTCATCCAGAAGGAAATCTCGCCGGGGTCCAGGTCGCAAAAGAGCCGCCGCTCGAAGCGCAGCAGGAACGGCGGGTGGATCGAATAACTCAGGTTGAGGAGGGTGTTCGGACCGGCGAGGCGGTTTTCCAGTTCGGCCTTGCTCAGGCCGTAGGCGCGCATCACCGGGAGGTCGTGTGCGTCGCCGGCCGGGTCCTGGTAAAGCAGGCAGTAGTGGTTTTCGAGGCCATGCTGCGCGAGGCGTTCGCGGAACGAGCGGATGCAGGCGCGGTCCTGGGCGGGGTCCTGGCTGGCCGGGAGCAGTTCCAGCCAGACGAAATCGACGCCCAGTTTTTGCAACCCGAGCGCCCATTGCAGCGGCACGGAAAAGTTCCCGCCTCCGAGCCGGTACTTGGCCGCGAAACCGCTGCCGAGGAAGACGGTGCCTGCGTTGCGTGGTTTCATGCGTTGGCGTCCAGCAAACCGTTGGGGGCTGCGGCTGGCAAGCACGGACGGAACGGCCCGGATGGAAATTCAACGTCGGGCAGCGGTGGAGTCGCGCCCGCTGCTTTTCGTCTTGACGCCAACGGGTCCACCAAGAAAAATCACGACCGTCGCAAGTTCGGAGTTCCCATCCATGAAACCCATCCTCCGCTGGTCCGTCAGCATCCTCGTCGTTGCCTGGGTATTTTTTTCCCTGGCGGACGTTTCCCAAGCCAAAGGCAAACCCAAACCGGCCAAAGTTCCGTACACGGGGATCGTCTCGGTAGACACGACGGCGATGACGATCACCGTCGAGCCGAAGAACAGCACGGCGACGGGCACCAGGACCTACAAGTTCAGCCCGCTGACCAAGATCACGGTGAACGGCCAACCCGGCACGCTCGCCGGTCTGGTCCCGGGCCAGCAGATTCGGATTGGCGCGGGCATGAACCCGGACGTGGCCGCTGAAATCCACGTGACGCCGCCGCCGCCTGACCCCAAGTACGTGGGGGGCGGGACGACTAAGTAATCTTCTGCACCGGACACCGGGGCAGCGCGTTCAAAAACGCCCGTCCGTAGGGTTTGCGCACGAGTCGGCTGTCGAGGATGGCCACGGTGCCGCGGTCGCCTTTGGTGCGGATGAGCCGCCCGACGCCCTGCCGCAATTTGAGGATGGCTTCGGGCAGCGAATATTCGCTGAAGGGGTCGCCGCCGCGCTCCTTGATGAGTTCGCAGCGCGCTTCGGTCGCCGGGCTGTCCGGCGGCGCGAAGGGCAACTGGGTGATGATGACGTTGCTGAGCGCCTCGCCGGGCACATCGACGCCGCTCCAGAAACTCTCGGTGCCGTAGAGCACGCTGCCGATTTCCGCCTTGAAGGATTCGAGCATCTTGCGGCGCGAAATCCCCTCGCCCTGCACCAGCAACGGCCAGCCGTTGCGCTCGTAAAAGTCGCGGGTGCGTTGCGCCATCGCCGTCATGAGCCGGTAATTCGTGAACAGCACGAACGCCCGGCCCTGCGATTCGCCGACGAAATGCTCGATCCACTTGGCGAGCGCGTCCTCGTACCCGGGCGCGCGGGGGGATTCGGGCATCGTCGGCGTGAGGTAGAGCTTCATCTGCTGCTCGTAATCGAACGGGCTGCCGATCTGCACGGCGTCGATGCCGGGGCCGTGCGCGCCGATCCGGTTGCGGAAATAGCCCATCTCGGCGCTGCCGACGGAAAGCGTCGCGCTGGTCATGACGACGCTGCGGTCCTCGCGGAAAAGCATCTGGCCGAGGATTTCGGACAGGTCGATGGGCGCGGCGTGCAGGCCGAGGTTGCTCTCGGTCTTGCCGGTGCGCTCGACCCAGTAGACCTGGTTGCCGGCGCTCTGGTCGATGAAGGTGGTGATGCCGTCGCGGGCGGCGGTCAGGCGGCGGCCGATGTCGGCGAGTTCGGCGCGGGTGATCTCGTCGTCCTGCACGCGCAGGGCGGCGTCGCCGATGACTCCGCACAGGGTATCCAGACCCGTGCCGAGGGTATCGTGGACCAGGCCCGGCTCGCGGATGCGGCATTCGCGCCCGCCGCGCCCGAAATCGACCCGGCGGCCCACGCCGTCGAAAAACGCTTCGAGGTCTTCGAGCAGTTCGGTGGTCAGGCGGACGCCTTCGGCGTGGCGCAGCACGGTCCACAGCCCTTTGCGGGTGCGCGGATGGTAAAGCCGTTGCAGGGCGGCGCGCAGGCCGTACTGCGAAACGCCGAGACCGATCTGTTTCGCGGCCACGGCTTCGACGGTGTGCGCCTCGTCGAAGATCACGAAATCGTCGTCGAAGAGGTAGCCGCCGTGGGCTTGGTCGTCGGCGTCGGCCTGTTCGTTTTCCACGTCGGCGGCGGCGTTGGCCTGTTGCTCGGCCATCGCCGCGCCCAGCAGGACGAAAAACAGCGCGTGGTTGAGCACGACGATGTTCGCAGCGGCGACCTGACGGCGCGCGGCCTGATAAAAACAGCCGCTGTCGGGGCCGCAGGATTTCGGCGTGCAGATGTGGGCTTCGCTGCACACCTGGGACCAGACGTTGTGCTCGGGTTCGCGCGGCAGGTCGCTGAGCGAGCCGTCGGCGGTGCGCAGGCTCCAATAGTGGATTTGTTCGAGCGCGCTTTGCTCGGGACCGGTAAAAAGATCGCCCGCCTGCTGCCGGGCGCGCTGGAGGCGGCGCGGGCAGAGGTAATTTTGCCGCCCCTTGAAAAGCGCGGCCTCGAACGCCTCGGGCAGCAGCTTTTGCAGGATCGGGATGTCCTTGTAGATGAGTTGTTCCTGGAGGTTGATCGTGTGGGTGGAAACGATGGCCTTCTGCTTGTGTTCCAACGCGTGCATGACCGCCGGGGCGAGGTACGCCAGCGACTTGCCGACGCCCGTGCCCGCCTCGGCGACGAGGTGGCGGCGGTCGTGCAGCGAGCGCGCCACGGCGACGGCGAGTTGCTGCTGCTCGGGGCGGAACTCGAAGTTGCGCGCCCGGCCCAACAGGCCACCGGCGGCGAACATTTCTTTCGCGCGGCCCGGGAGGCCGTCTTCGGGGTCAAAATCTTCGCGGAGGGCGATCATCGGAGCGGACGGCCAGCATAGCCGCAAACCGACGCGGCGGACAGAGGAAGAATTTGCTCGGACCACGCCCGCGCGCCGTCCCGCCAGCCGCAGGTCGAGCACGGCGGGCGCTGCTGCTCCGGTGGGCAACGGCTCCAGGATCATCAGGGCCGGGTAAATGTCATTGGCGTTGCCTTCGATTCTGCGCAAACTTTTCCAGGTCATGCGAACCAGCGAAAATTCCACGGCGGTCCAACCAACAGAACCGGGCGGCGATTTCACGTTGCCCGGAACCCTTTTGACGGTGAATCGGATGGGCTACGGCGCCATGCAGCTCGCCGGGCCGGGCGTGTACGGACCGCCGCGCGATCCCGCGGCTGCCGTGGCCGTCTTGCGCGCGGCGTTGGAGGCCGGCGTCAACCACATCGACACGAGCGACTTTTACGGCCCGCACGTCACCAACCAGATCATCAAGGAAGCGTTGCACCCTTACGCGGATGGGTTGGTCATCGTCACCAAAGTGGGTGGGCGGCGCGGCCCGGATAAATCATGGCACCCGGCGGTCTCCCGTCGGGAACTCGTCGATGCCATATACGACAACCTGCGCAACCTCGGACTCGACGCGCTCGACGTGGTCAACTTCCGGTCGTGGGGCAACGGTCATGGACCGGCGGAAGGTTCGCTCGTGGAACCGCTGACGGTTCTGGCCGAACTCAAGGAACAGGGGCTGATCCGTCACCTGGGTCTGAGCAACGTCACGCCTGCGCAGGTGAAGGAAGCACAGACCATCGCCCCGGTCGTCTGCGTCCAGAACATGTACAACGTGGCGCACCGGGAGGATGACGCTTTTATCGACGACCTCGCCTGGCAGGAGATTGCCTACGTGCCGTTCTTTCCGCTGGGCGGGTTCACCCCGTTGCAATCTTCCACGCTGGAGGACACCGCCAAATCGCTCGGCGCGACGACGATGCAGGTCGCCCTCGCGTGGCTGTTGCAGCGTTCACCGAACATCCTGCTCATTCCCGGCACGTCGTCGGTGGGACATTTGCACGAGAATTTGAAGGCCGCCGGGTTGTCACTGCCATCGCAAGCAGTGGCCGGGTTGAATGCCATCGGAGCGAAAGCTTCGTAGTCGGCGAACTGCAACTCCGCGGAAGTTTGTTACGGAGACGAATGGTTTAACTCTCTGCTATCCGGCCGGGGCGAGATGAAGCCGTGGGGGCCGCCGGTTCGTTTGCCGGGTGGGAACCAGGGCCGCCCAGCCCCTGCTCCATGTGTCGGCGGACTCCCCGCGCCTGTTCCAGACGTTCGCCGAGGCGTTCGCTGGCGCGGGAAAGCGCGTCGTTCTGCTCGGGCAGGCGCATGGCTTCCGGCACGGGATCGAGCACCACGTCGATGTCCTCGAAGACCCGGCGCAGGGTTTCGGCAGCTTTGTCGAACTTCGCGGCGGCAGCCCTGGGTAGCTGATCATTCTCGCAGAGCGGCGCGCGTTCCGCCTCGGCGACCATCGTGCGGACCAGATCCGCGACCATCTCGTTCACCTCTTCTTCATGCGGCGTGATGACCCCATCCGCAAACAGCCGCTTTTCGATGGCGACCTTGATTTCCATCACCTCGCGCAGTTCGTAAATCAGCCGTTTCGTCGGCAGGTGCGAGAGCTGCCCCGCCAGCCGGGTCAACCGCTGGTAAAGATCGGCGTTTTCCGCCAGCCGGTATTCGTTGAGCAGCGTGGTGCGCACCTTCCCGGTGAGACGCGGCCACCGCTTTTCCCAGAGCTTGGCGACCACCGCGAAAGCCGCCACCAGCAACGCCAGAAACACCAGCGCAGGGAGGCCGACGAAAGCATACAACGCCGCCAGCACGGCAAAGGGCAGCCACGTCACCGGATCGGTGATGATCCGGTGCAGGGCGTGGCGGGCCACGTCCATCTGATCGGGGGCGCTCATCGAAGGGAATCTTAACGGATTTCGCTCATGGGCCGACCAGAAAAATCCGGGCGCGGCGGGCGCTGCGGTTCCACTCGGCGTCGCTCTCGTTGGGGTAACGTTGCGGCGTTTCCGTCGATCCCTTGCCCCGCGCGAGGACCCGGTCTTCGGGCACCTGACATTCCGTGGCGAGGAACCGCTTCACCTCCAGCGCGCGTTCATCGGAAAGCGTCTGGTCCGCTTCGGGCGAATCCCCCGGGCTGACGTGCGCCTCGACCACCACCCGGAAGCCCGGATAGTTCGCCAGCTTCGGCGCGGCGTCGCGGATCGACCCCTGAAAATCCTCGGGAATCTCCGCCCGGCCCGGCGCGAACACGATGGGTTCGTCGATCAACGTGCCGCGCACCTGCTTGCTCAGATCGTCCCATTGCGCCGGAGTCAGCGGCGGGTAATACGCGCCCAGCCGGTGGCTACCCGCGTTCGGGTTGTCCGCCGCCACACCGCCAGCGAGCGCGGGGATGTTGCCGGGATGCGCGGCGACGGCTTGGACCGTGCCCCGGTAGAGGATCGAATACGGGTCGTCGTTCTGCAGGTCGATGCGCTGCTGATGGTCGCGCAGGATCGTCTGGATCTGCCGGACGCTGCCGACGAGGCGCGCGTCCTGGTCGCGGCTCTGGAGCAGCCAGTCGCTCGTGTTGTCGGGCAGCGTGGCGAACCGGATGCCGCGCAGCATGGTCTCGGCGTCCCCGGGCAGTTTACTGCTGTCGTGCGCGGCGGCGTCGGTGAAGGCGGCGGCGTGGTTGAGGTAATCGTGCAACGCCTCGAAATAAGCGTGCGTCACGATCTCGGCGAGCTTGGGGTCATCCGCGATGAGAC
This sequence comes from uncultured Chthoniobacterales bacterium, assembly GCA_964250695.1. Lineage (GTDB taxonomy): Bacteria > Verrucomicrobiota > Verrucomicrobiia > Chthoniobacterales > SZAS-18 > CAHJWO01. Next base: position 57,267 of record CAXUGY010000013.1, read on the forward strand.
GGCGGCTGGCCAAGGCGATGTCGATGACCAGGCCCTGCGCCTGCTGCGTGTCGATGAGGACGCGCGCGCCCGGGATCTCGGCCTTCGCGCGGCTCACCAGCGGTTCCCAGAGCACGGCGAACTGCACCCGCCCGTCACGCAGGGCGTTGTACGCGGCATCGACGCTGTCCACGCGCGACGCCTCCAGCCCGGGGCGCAGCCGGTCCAGATGAAAATGGCTGATCTCCGAACGCAGCAAAAACTCGGACGGCGACAACCCGACGAACGCGCCGCGCGTGCCGGGTTTGTTGAGGTCGTCCAGGCTCTTGACGCCCGGGTCTTTCGCCAGCACGGCGTCGCCGCCGAAGCTCTCGTCGATGACGAACGCCACCACGCCCGGCCAGCCCGTCGCCTCGCCGTTGGCCAGGTAGCTGTCGAGCGTCACGGCGGCGAAATCGCACTTTCCATCGCGCAGACCGGCCAGGCGTTTGGCGAAATCCGGCTCCATCGCCCAGCGCACGCCGACCCCCTGGTCCGCCAGCGCGCGGGCGAAACGCGGCGAGCGCAGCACGAGGTAGCCCAGCCAGTCGTCGCCCCAGACCGTGATCGTGCGGTCGAAGTGGCGCGTGTCGCTGGTGCGCGCGAACAGGTGGTCGCGCCGCCGCGCCTCGCGCCACGAACGGGTCAGACCCCAGCCGATCATCGCCACGGTGGCGAGGACCAACAGGATGGAGAGCGTTTTTTTCATCGGTTGAGCGCGTGCTACCGCCGCCGCCAGATCAACCGCACCAGGACGAACACCCCGACGAGCAGGACGAGTTTCCACGCGGAGGTGGTCCGGTTGTGTCTCTGGCTGGGGGTCGATTGGTTGCTCGGAACGGGCAAAGGCGAAGGCGATCCGAACGGCGAGAAAGGCCGCGCCGTTTCCACCGGGGTCGGCGCGCCGACCGGGTTGGAATCATCAACCGGTGCGGCGAAGGCGATCTTGGTCATCGCCGCCGGCAGCGCGGCCTGGGTCATGGCGGCGCGGGTCGCCGCATCCACGACCACGTCGGTCGGGTCGCCGATCTCCGAGCCGATCACGTTCAACCCCTTGGCGATGTCTTCCCCGTTTTCGGGCGAGAAAAAATGCGTGGCGCTCCCTTTCATGTAATCCCCCTCGCCCTGGTAGCCGAACGCGATCACCTCCACGCCGTCCGCCCGCAGACGCCGGATTTCCTGCTGCACCCCGGCGACGCCCCGGTTGCTGGTGTCCTCGCCGTCGGTCAGGATCACCATGACCTGCCGCTCGTAGGGCGCGCCGGACGCGCGGCGTTGGCGAATGATCTTGCCCACCGCCGCGACCGTGTCCGCCAGCGGCGTGCCGCCCCCGGCGCGGAGGCGGTCCACGGCGGCGAGCACCTGCCGCTTGTCGTTGCGCGCCAACTGGACGAGCGGACCCGCGTTGAGCGCGGTCAGTCCGAAGCGGTCGTTGTCCGGCGCGCGTTCCAGCCACGCGTGAAAGGCCTCTTTGGCCATGCCGAGTTTTCGGTTGTCGTTCATGGAACCGGAGTCGTCGAAGACGATGGAAACCGCCACGCCAGCCTGGGCGTTGCGTTCCTCGTCGAGCGCGGCCATGCGGGCGGTCCAGGCTGCGTCGCTGGAGGATGCCGGTGGTTGGGCACCCACCAGAGGCCGCATCGTCAACAAAACCGCCGCGCACCATACAACCTCTGTCACCCTGAGCGGAACGACGAAGGAGCGCGGTCGAAGGACCTTCCGGCCAGCGGCAGCGAAGCGTGATCGCAAGCACATCACCCTATTCAAGTGGCGGCCCTGCCTACCGGTGGTCGGAAGGTCCTTCGACCGCGCTCGCAGACTCGCTCCGCTCAGGATGACAGAGCTTTTTATGCGGCGGTTTTTTGTGATCATGGCGTCAATAAGTTGAAAGCTCACTTCAAATCGTCCGCGCCGATCTCCGCCGGAATTTCGCTCTCGGCGGCGATGATGACCATTTCCCCGCGCATGTTTTCGGCGCGCTGTTCGGGCGTTTGCGGGTTCTTGACGACGGGATTGCCGAGACCCATACCCTTCACGTCGAAGCGCGACAGGTCCACCTCGTCCGGGCCGAGGTGCAAGTTCTCGCGCACGTAGGCCGCGTAGGCCCGCTTGACCGCGAAGGCGCGCGAATACGACAGCGCGTTGGCGTCGTTGAGAAGTTCCTCCGGTTTGGGCAGCGGCAGGGTCTCGAATTTATCCGTGCCCGCGACGCGGCGCTGGTAGGTCGTCTGGCCTTGCGCCTGCTTGGCCTGCACAAAATTGTAGAAGAAATTATCCGCGTTACCGCGCAGTTGCACCACCGCGCCGCCGTAACGGCTGACCGTCTCGTTGATCTTGCTAAACACGTCCGGGTAATCGCTCCACTTGATCTCGCTGACCTGCGCCGGGAATTTGAACGTGTAGCGGTACATGATGTTCGCACCCGCGCTGTCGGCGGCCTTGCGCACCGCCTGGGTCGAGGCGAACGCGGGCTTCGGCGTTTCCAGGGTGACACCTTTTCCTTTGTCAAACCCGCCGGGGGTCACACCGGGCGCGGGCCGGTTGTAGGCGATGGTCACCGGGCTTTCGATCAGGCCCAACCCTTGAAAGAATTCCTGGATGCGCGCCGTCGTCGCCCGGAAGCCGACCGGGCTGGCGTCGTCGAAAAACCGCGCGTTGCCCGCCCGGCCCGCGAGCTGCGAATCGCTGCCGACCCAGATGATGTAATCGCTGACGGCGTTCTCATCCTGGTTGAAGATTTTTGCCAGCGGTTTGCACAACGTTTTGAAGTTGTTGACGCGCTTCTTGTCGGCGTCGCGGCCCTTCTTGACGTTGGCGAGTTCGTCCATGAACATCTCTTGCTGGCGGAGGTGCGCCTCGCGGAACGCCTCGACCAGTTCGGGGTGTTCGCCCAGGAAATCGCGCCGCACGGCGTAGGTGTCGAAGATGATGCTCGACGCCGTTTTCGTGGTGAAAATCGGGCGAGCGCCTTTGACCGTGCCTTCGAGGCCGGTGCCGGTCGTGCCACCGGCAGTCAGGGCCAGGATGTCCGGCGAAATGCACGCCGCCCCGGTGAGCGACGGGTCACGGCGGAAGGCGTTGGCCGGGTCCTCGGCGGGAGCGGACGGCTTGGAGCCGGGGTCGGCGGTGATCTGCTTGACGAACTTGATCTGGACATCGCCGGGTTGGAGTCCGGCGTCTTTGAGCAGGTTGCCGATCAACGACAGGTGCGGCCCGTTGAGCTGCGTGACGAGGGTCTTGCCTTTCAGGTCGGCCAGCGTCCCGAGATTCTTGGCCACGAAACCGTCCGCGCCGGTCGAAGTGGAGAGTTGCAGCACGACCACCGGTTCCAGGTTGGGATCGACGGTTTTCAACGCTTGCGCCACCAGCGCGATCATGTCCGCCGTGCCGCGCAGGAACGGCGATTTCCCGGAGACGTAATTCTGTACCTGCTGGTCGAAATCGTCGATCACCTCCAGCTTCACCGGACGCCCGAGCGCGCGGGCCAGCGGCGAGTTGGGATTCGGCTCCAGGCCGCCGTTCGCGCTGACGGTCACGCCGTCCGCCGCCCAAGTGAGGAGCGGAATTTGCAACGCACCCTGCGCGCTGACGACCCCCTTGCGGGTTGTCTTGAGGAACAGAGACGCGCCGTATGGTTTGGCCGGTTCGACGTAACGCACCCCGGCGGGCGTCTGCGCCGAGGTGGACGCCAGTCCGAGACAGGAACAAACTGCCGCCGCAAGCAAGGAACGTTTCATGATTTGGATGGTGGGTGGTTGACGGAAGCTGCGGAGGCCGCCAACGCTTCGAGCAGCGGCACGGCGTGCTTGGCCAGGGTTTCGTCGAGCGTCCAGAAACTCTGGAGAGGGTCGCGCTCGAAATATTTGACCACGAAGATGATCAGCGTCTGGAAATGCGCCGCGAGGTGCGGACGCTCTTTTTCCAGTTGTTCGTGGATGATCCCGTTGAGGGTCATGCCGATTTGCAGCAGGTTGAGGAACACCTGGAAAAACGCGTTGATGCGTGGGCGGCCTTCCGGGTCAACAGCGATTTCCAGCTTGATGCCGAGGTGGGTTTCCTGCACTTCGCTGAAGATGGCCAGCAGGCGTTCGAGGACGATTTTGAGTTCTGTGTCGAGCGTTTCCACCGACGCCACGGCGGCGAAGTTGCGCCGGTATTTGAGCCGGAACAACAGCCGCGCCCGCTCGACGAACCCGGCTTTGAGTTCCTCGTCCTTGGCGTAGAGCGTGTTGACGCGTTTGAGCGACTTGACGAAGAACGACAGGTCCGCCCAGGCGAAGTCGATCTTTGCCGGGTGCTGGGAGAAGAGCGACGAGGAGGGCAAATCCAGCCCCGCCACCCGGCAGGCGGCCCGCGCGCGGTACTCGATCATGTCGGCGGCGAGTTCCGCGATGATCGGCGCGAGCAACGGTTGAAACCGCTCGTGCATCCAGGCTGCCGCGAACTGGCGGGCGAGCGTTTCGTCGAAGAGGAGAGTGCCGTCGCGCCGCAGGTAAACGAGGTCGAGGAACGTGCAGAGTTTTTCGCCCACGCGCGCGGTGTCGCTCGGCGCGAGCGGCAGTTGGAGCGACGCCATGCGGTCGTAGAGCGTGCCGAGGCCGGTCAGGTCCGCCTGCCAGTAATGGCCCCAGCTATCGTGGACGAGGTATTTCTCCAGGTTGTCGCGTTCTTCGACGAACACCGCCGTGTTGAGCAGCACGATCAACCCGGCGCGGTCCAGGTCCATCGCCGACGCGAGCCGGTCGAGATGCGCCGGGTCCATTTCGCGCGCCTCGAACGAGGTGAACGCCGGGAAGTGCGAGAAGTTGTAGAAGTTGAACTTCCGCAGCCGCTCCAGGTAATCGAGCGTGATTTTGCGCGCCGCCTCGTCGCGGGCGAGGAAACCTGCGGTCTTCGCAAAGGCATCGTTGGAAAGGATGCAAAAATAAATGCAGCTTTCCGTGGCGAGCACTTCCACCTCGCCGGGTTGCAGCGGGTGGTCGGGAAACAACGCGCTGAAGAAGCGGTGCGCGGCGGCGGAGTCCGGCGGACGAGCCGGAGCGGGCCGCAGTTCCGTGCGCAGCAGCGAAACGAGCTGGCGGCGGCGGGCGAGTTTGGCGGCGGCGGTCCGGGCCTGCGCTTCGATGAGGTCGCGGTCGGCGGCATTTAATCCCGTGCGTTCGCAGAGCTGGGCGAACACGGCGGCGTGCGTCCCGGGGTCCTCGTGCGGTGGCCGGACCACCGAGAAACTCGGCGTGGGCAGGGTGGCGATGATCTCGCCCTCGGCACCGACGGTGTCCGGGTACAGGATGGTCAGCCGGTAAGCCTGCGCGAAGGCCAGGGCGGCGTTTCGATCCGCCGAGGTCCACGGGGTTTCGCTGGCGAGCGCCGGCGGTCGGGCGAGCGCCGTTTGCAGACGGCTTTCGAGCGCGTGCAGGGTCGTTTCCTGCTCGGGCGAAAGATGGCCCATCTTGGCGTAGGAATCGACGTTGAGCAACTCGACCAACGAGCGGGCGTCGGCGCAGGCGGTCGCCAGCGAAGGATCGAGCGGACGGGTGAACGGATCGCTGGCGGCATCGAAGAAGTTCATGGGGTAGCCCGAATGTAAAGCGTTCTCCGGCCCATGCCACGGCGGACCGTTGGCCGGACGAAAATGCGGCGGATGCCCCGGCAGCGTTGCCGGAGCGATGACATCGACCTCGCTCCCGCCGCTGAGGCGTTTGCCGGTCGTCTGGATGTCGTTTTTGATTCTTGGGTCGGCGGCTGTTCTCCCTGCTTACGGAGGCAGCCTTCTGCTCTCTGCCTGAAGAAACCTGCTCCGGCCGGTCTCTTGATGTGGATGCTGACGAGGTTAGCTGTCGGGCTGGGAGCATCGAGCCTCCCCGGCGTTTGCAAGCAGCGCCGCAAGCCCCGATCCCGCCGCCGCCATCGGCTGGCGGGAATTTTTGGGTCCCCCGTTCGCCGGAGTTTTGTCCGACGATTGAGCGTAGCAAAGAACTAACGTCAAACTTCCATCGTTCTTCTAAATTGCAAGTCAGGCGTCATCCGCCGTAGGCTGGCGGACCGTGTTCGATTCCGCCTTCCTCGCCAAGCTCGAACGGCTGCACCTGCTCTCGCGCCGTACTTTCGGGGGTCAGGCCCGCGCCGAACGCCGTTCGCACAAACTCGGCTCCAGCCTCGAATTCGCCGATTACCGCCCCTACGTCCCCGGCGACGATCTGCGCTCCATCGACTGGAACATCTACGGGCGTTCGGAGAAATTGTTCCTCAAACTCTTCGAGGAAGAGGAAGACCTGCACATCGATCTGCTGGTGGATACCAGTGCCTCCATGCGCTGGACCGCCCGCGACGCCCGCACCGACGCGCCGCTCCGCCCTTCTAAACTGGACCTCGCGCGGCGGCTCGCCGGGACGCTGGCCTACATCGGGCTGGCCAATCTGGACCGCGTCAACCTCCATTACTTCTCGGAAGGGCTGGGCGACGATCTCGGCACGGGCCGGGGCAAGAGCCATTTCCACCGCGTGCTCGCCTTTCTGGAACGTGTCCCCGACGCCGCCGGGCAGACCGATTTAATGCGCACCCTGCGAGGCTTTGATCAACGCGCCCGTCGTCGCGGCCTCGTGCTTATTCTGAGTGATTTTTTCGATCCGCTGGGTTACGAGAACGCGCTCAATTTCCTGCGGCATCAGCGGTTCGAGATCCAACTCATCCAAACGCTCGACCCTGCCGAACTCACCCCGCGTCTGCTGGGCGACCTGCGCCTGACCGACTCGGAAACCAGCGCGGTGTACGAGGTGACGGCCAACGACACGCTGGTCCGCGCCTACGAGCGGGAAATCCGCACATTTCTCGCCGGGCTGGAGACGTTCTGCCAGCGGCGGCAGATCGGTTACCGTCGCGCCATCACCGATGCACCGTTCGAGGAGATTATCCTCAAAATGCTGCGTGGCGGCGCGGGGCTGGTAAAGTAAATCAAGCCTGCGCCGAACGGCGGCGCACGAGCAAAGCCGCGCCGCCGGTCAATGCCAGACCGAGCAGAACGGACGCCGAGGGCTCGGGCACAGCGGGCAGCGCCGAGCCGTTCACCTGGAATTCCTGCGGACCGGCCGCCAGACTCCGATAAACCGTGGTGTTACCCGTCACGAAAAAGGAGGCGCTGGTCGCCGGGAGGCTCGCCCCGAAAGCAGAAGCGTAATCCGTGGAACTGGTGTAGCTCCATTCGACGGTGCTGCCGCCACCGCTGGTCAGCACAAAATAATACCCGCTGTTGGCCTGCAAGGTAAACGCCCCGCTGACCGTGGCCGTGGTGACAGTGGACGCGCTGTTGAAGCCCACGGAAAAGCCGGTGAAGAGCGAGGCGCCCAAGGTGCCGTCGGCATTGCGGCTGTACACCGCGACGCTCTCACCGGTACCCAGACCGCCGGTTTGCAGGAACATCACGCTGGTCAGCGAAATCGGTCGGTTGCCGGTCAACAACGCTTGGCCGATCCGAGTGGCATTCTCCCCGAACGCTGGATTGTCGGGATCGAGATTGCTGACGACAACCGCCGCGCCTGCTTGCTGCCCGGTCAGACCCAGCAAAGCCAAGCAAAGAAATCCTAATAAATGTTTTTTCATATTTCTCAAAACAACGCCGCTAGACGATCCCTGCGTGCGGACTATCCCAAAGCCGATGATTTTTTCAAACGGCGCTATCCTATCGATGAGCGAGCGGTTGACAACTAAAAACTTGTCTACCCTACAAAAAGTTCTACGCCGCTGCTGCTAGGCCCCTCGGAAAACGCCTCTACTCACCGCTTGACGCCCTTTCCCGCCGCCTCATGTTCTCCCATGGTCGATTCCCCTGACTCGTGTCCGTCGGTGCGGCAGCCTATCCCTAACTCTTGACCCTGCTCAACCCGCTGGCGCTCGCCTTTGCCGCGCTGCTGCCGCTGATCGTCGTTCTCTACCTGCTCAAGCTGCGGCGGCAGCCCGCGCAGGTCTCGACGCTGATGTTCTGGCAGCGCGTCACGGCGGACAACCGGCGGCGGGCCTTGTTCCAGCGGTTGCGGCAGATTCTTTCGCTGCTGCTGCACCTTTTGATTTTCGCGCTGCTGGTGTTCGCGCTGGCCCGGCCCGAGCCCCGCGCGTTCCGGGGCGGCGAGGCGGGTTTATCGACGGTCGTGATCCTCGACGCCCGCGCCCGGATGCAGGCCCGCGCCGGGAACGAAACCCGTTTTGACGAGGCGCGCCGCGTCGCCGCGAGCTACCTGCGCCGCGCGACGGTCCGGCAGCCGGTGGCGCTCCTGGTCGCCGACGCCGCGCCGCACGTCCCTGCCGGTCTGAGCGACGACGAAAAATCCCTCCTCGCCGCGCTCGGCGCCGCCCGACCCACCGACGCGGGCGGACGCCTCGAAGACGCCGTGACCCTGGCGGGTGAGTTGCTCGCCGCTCGACCAGGCGCACACCGGATCGTCCTCGTGACGGACCACGCGCCCGCCCTCCCTCCCGGCGTGCCGCCCGCCGAACTCGAAACCCACCTCGTCGGCGAACCGGACACCCCGCGCGAGAACGTCGGCTTCACGCGGCTCTCCGCCCGCGCGCTGCCGGGCAGTCCCGAGACGGACGAGGTGTTCGTAGAAATCGAAAACTTCGGCCCCCACCGGCAAACGGGCCGCGTCGAACTCACCTTCGAGGGCCGCCTGCTCGACGTGAAACCCTACGACCTCGCGCCGGGTGAACGCCGGGCCGATGTTTACCCCGCGCTGGCCACCCGCACCGGCGTCGCCAACGCCCGCGGCTGGCTGACGGCCCACCTCGACCCCGCCGACAAAACCGCCGACGCCTTTGCCCTGGACGACGACGCCTATGCCACGGTTCCCCCGCCCCGCCCGGCGCGGGTGCTGCTGGTCACGCGCGGAAACTGGTTTCTGGAAAGCCTGTTCAAAGCCGACGAGCAAATCGCCTTCGATCAACTCACCCCGGACGTCTTTCAACCCGCGCAAGCCGCCGGATTTGATGCGGTGGTCCTCGACGATTTTCTGCCGCCTGCTCTCACCGACCTGTCCTCGCTGCCCGGCGGCAACTTCCTCTTTCTGCGCCGCGCGCCGTTGCCCACGGAAGGCGCGGAACTGCCGCATCCACCCGTCACCGATCTCGACGCCGCCAGCCCGTTGCTGCGGCTGGTCAACCTGCGGGACGTGACCGTGTTGCGTGCGCAGCCGTGGACGTTGCCGGAACCCTCGCACGATCCCGGGGGTTGGAGGTTCACCGCCCCGGTGCGTTCGCTGGAACACCCGCTCGTGGTGACGGGTGAGCGTGGCGCGCAACGTTTCGTGGCGCTGGCCTTCGGCGCGGCGGATTCCGACCTGCCTTTGCGGGTGGCGTTTCCGTTGTTCATCCACGATGCCGTCGGCTGGCTGGCCGGACGGGACCACGCCGCCGCCACGCCCGACGCCGTTCGCGCCGGAGACTCCATCGTGCTCGCGCCCGGCGAAACGCTCTGGACCCGGCCCCAGCGCACTTTTCAGCCAGTGGACAACATCCCTGCTGCTGAAAAGATCAGCGGCCCCGGGGTGTTCCAACCCAGGCGCAACGGTTTTTATCTACGGACGGACCGGGATGGTTCGACGCGCTGGGTCGCGGTGAACACCGGCGAGCGCGCCATGTCCGCGTTGAACGCTTTCCCCGGCGGGACCGCTCCGGCGACGCCCGTCGCAACGTTGGAGCCGGGTTACTGGAAAACGGTCCCCCCCTGGCCTCCCTGGGTCTACCTCGCGCTGGCGGCCTTTGCCTTGTGCGCGCTGGAGTGGTGGAGCTTCCACCGCCGCCGTACCGAATGAGGACTCGTCCGCGGATTCCGCAGATCGAGAAAAGGACAGCCGCCAACGGCCTCCTCTCTGCATCTGCGACAAGCTGCGCAATCGGCGGACAACTTCTGCTCGCCGTGACTCGCCGAGGCCCTTGACCCCGCCGCGCCCCCGACGCAAGTTCAAGAGCGTTGCCCGTCGAACTCACTCATCCCTGGTTCCTGGCACTTGCCGTCGTCGTTGCGCCGTTGCTCGCCTTGGCGATGCGGCGTTCGCTGGCCGACCTGACCCCGGCCCAACGCCGCGCCTGCGTCCTCGTGCGCACGCTGCTCTTAGGGTGCATCCTCCTCGCGCTGGCGGGGATGCGTTGGCAGTGGCACGGGGACGATCTGGCGGTCGTTTTCCTCGTCGATGATTCCGCCAGCATTTCGCCCGAGGCCCGGATCGCCGCGCGCCGTTGGGTCGAGGACAGCGTCAAACATCGCCGCCCGCACGATGCCGTCGGCGTGCTCGGCTTCGCGCAAAACGCCGCCGTCTGGCAAGCTCCGGTGGAAAGCAATCAACTGGCCGCCCACTGGCCGGACACCCCGGACGCCGCCCGGACCGGCACCGACGTGGGTCGCGCCCTGGCGTTCGCCGCCGCCGTCCTGCCCCCGCAGACGGCCCGCCGGATCGTGCTGCTCAGCGACGGCAACGACACCGCCGACGCCGGGACCGCTACCGCCGCCCGCCTCGCCGCCCAAGGCGTCCGGGTGGATACCGTCGCCCTGCGCAACCCGGCGAAGCCCGAGGTGCTCGTCGCCGCCGTCGAGGTGCCCGGCGGTCTGAAATCGGGCGAACCGTTCGAGTTGCGCGCTGAAATCGAAAGCAACGTCGCCACGACGACCAGGGTCAACCTGTACCAGAACCAATTCCTCGCCGGACAACAGGACCTCGCCCTCAAGCCCGGACGCAACGAGGCGCGCTTCTCCAACCGGCGGGCCGCCGACGGCTTCACCAGTTACGAGGTCGAAATCCTGCCCGCCGCCGACACCCGGCTGGAAAACAACCGCGCCGGGACCACCGTCGCCCTGGGCGGGCGTCCGCGCGTCCTGCTCGTGGCGGGCGACGAGGAGAAAGCCGCGCCGCTGGCCGGGGCCTTGCGCGACGCCAGGATCGACGTGGAAACGCGCGGTCCCGCCGGGCTGCCGCGCTCGCTGACCGACCTGCAACGCTTCGACCTGTTCGCGCTCGGCGACGTTTCCGCGCTGCAAATGACCCACGACCAGATGGAGCTTTACCGCACCTGGGTCCAGCAGTTCGGCGGCGGCTTCCTCATGATCGGCGGCGAAAACAGCTTCGGCGTCGGCGGGTATTTCCGCACCCCGATTGAAACGATGCTGCCCGTGCGCACCGACCACGACGACCGCCAGGAAACCCCCACCGTCGCCATGTACGTCGTACTCGACAGCTCCGGTTCGATGACCGCGTCCGTCGGCAACGCGACGAAGATCGGGCTGGCGGACCAGGGCGCGGTGCTCGCCCTGAACGTCCTCGGCGGCAAGGACCTCTTCGGGCTGACGGCGGTCGATACGGTGGTGCATGCCGTGGTCCCGCTCGGCCCGGCGGGAGCGAAGTCGGCCTCCGAGCAGAAAATCCTGGCCGTCACGGCGGGCGGCGGCGGCATCTACATTTACACCGGCCTGGCCGATGCGTTCCGCGTGATCCGCGCCGCCAACGCCAAGATCAAGCACGTCCTCGTTTTTTCCGATTCCGCCGACGCCGAGGAAAAGGTTGCGGGCGAGCAGCCCGACGGCGCGAAGGACGGCGGCTCGTCGCTCGATCTCGCCGGCGCGATGCTGGCCGAGAAGATCACGGTGAGCGTGGTGGGCCTGGGCGGCGAGCACGACAAGGACGTGCCTTTCCTGCGCGCGCTCGCCGAGCGGGGCAACGGGCGTTTCTACCAGACGGACGACGCGCGCAACCTGCCGCAGATTTTCAGCACGGAGACGATGAAAGTCGCGCAGTCCAGTCTGGTCGAAGAACCGTTCGTGCCCGTGCCTGCCGCGCCGTCGCCGCTGACGGCGGGCATCGACTGGAAAAACTGTCCGCCGCTCCTCGGGTACAATTCGACCAAGCCCAAGCCCACCGCTGACATCGCCCTGGCGACCGAGCTCGGCGAGCCGCTGCTGGCGACCTGGCGCTACGGACTCGGGCAAACCGCCGCGTTCACGAGCGACGCCACCGCGCGCTGGGCGGGCGAATGGCTCACCTGGGACGGCTACGGCAAGTTCTGGGCGCAGGTCATGCGTGGCCTGCTGCGCCCATCCGAACAGGGGACCTTCCAGGTCTGCCGGACCGAACTGGGCGACGGCACCCGCTTGCGCCTGGACATCGACGCCCTCACCCCGGAGGGCGGTTTCCGCGACCGGTTGCCCATCGACGTGGCCGCGCTCGACGCCGCGTCCGGCCTGACGCGCACCGCCCGCGCCGAACAGACCGGCCCCGGCAGCTACCGCGCGGAGTTCGATCTTCCTCCCGCGAGTGACGCCCCCGCGCCGGGGGCCGCGACGACGATGTTTTCGGTCAGTTCGCCCGAACTGCTCGCCCGGCCTTACGTTTTCGCGCACACGCGTTCTTTTCCGCGCGAGTTCCTGCGCACCGATCTCAACGAGGATTTCCTGCGCGCGCTGGCGGTCGCCGGGCACGGGAGGTACGGGCCGACTGCCGCCGATGTTTTCGCGCCGCCGGAGCATTTTTCGACGCGCCGACTGGATTTGACGAATTATTTCCTTGCCGCCGCTGTATTATTACTGCCAATAGACATCTTTCTGCGACGCCGTACCTGGAAGCAACCGCCGGGGCGTTCACCTGCGGTGGTCCCAGCCGCGGCGGGCGCATCCCGCGCTCGTTAAACCAGATCCGTCCCATGTCCGTGTCCCTTAAGGAGAACTCATTTTGGTTATCGAAGTGATCCGCTACGCCGTTCGCCCGGGGGACGAAACCGCCTTGGAGGATGCTTTCCGCAAGGCGGCGGTGCTGTTGGAAGCTTCCTCGCATTGTCTGGGGTTCACCCTGACGCGCGCCACCCGCGACCGGCATCGCTACCTGATGATCGTTTACTGGGACTCACCTGACGGCCACCTGATTGGCTTCCGGCAGAGCAGCGCGTTCCGTCAATACCAGGAACTGCTTCAGCCCTACGCGGAGATGATAGAGGAAAGCGGCCACTACCGCAAAACCGGCGTGGAAATGACCAAGAAGGCGCTGGTGCGGATTTCCGGTCCGCCGAGGTAGTTGCGCCTACCCGCCTGCCGGGGCGACCCCGAGGGCAGCGGCGACCTGTCGGCGTTGCTCGTCGGTCAGGGAGCGGCCCCGGCGTGAGACCACCAGGTATTCCCCGCCCACGACGGTCACCTGCCAATTCTCCTGCGCCGCGCCGCTCATGATGGCCGCGCCCACGCCGTTGAGTTTGCGCAGTTCCTGGCGTTCGAGTTCCTGCAATTCTTCGAGTGTTTTTCCGCGCAGTTGATCTTGGATTTGCTCCAATGGCAGCGAGCGGGCCTGCAAGAGCCGGATGCCTCGCAACTGCGCGGCGTGTTTTTCCGAGAAACCCCGCCGTTGCTCGCCCGTGCCTGAACCCGGCGCGTCGAGCAGTCCACGCGCCCGGTAGTAGCGGATGTTGCGCTCGGTGATGCGCTCGCCGGTCTGTCCGTTGGTCGGCATGATGCCATGCTCGGCGCACCAGCGGTTGGTCGAATCCGCCAGTTGCTCGATGGATACCAGCGATTCCGAAGCCATGTTGGCGTTTTATCCACTGACATTGTTAGTGTCAAAATTTTTCTTATCTTTCCAAAGCATACACCTCTCGCGCGGAACATCAGTGTCAAAGGCAGTGTTATTTTAGACCTTTTTCGTCATACGCTTTTGACCGCCCTTCTTTGTCCTTCTCCTTTTTGCCTTTTCCTTGGCGGCTTTGCGGCTCGGCGTGAGATTTCAGGAACTGTGAAAGAGGTCTTTTGTATTCCGTGATGATTCCGTCCATCCCGCCGGTTATTTTGCGAAGTTTCCGGTTTGGGCTTTACAAACGACGCGTCCTTCATAATGTGCTGACTCCCTCGCTCTCGTGGCGGAATTGGCAGACGCGTACGGCTCAGGACCGTATGGGGTAACCCGTGGAGGTTCGAGTCCTCTCGTGAGCATGGTTTTCAGTGATCAAAAACGACTAAAAGAGGGAGCTTCAGAGTAACGGTTTTTCTTTGGCGCGCTTTGGCGCCCTTCAGTTGCCGAACACTTGCTCACATTCTGCTACAGAGCGTGAGCAGATAGCGAAAAATCGCACGCGGGATGCCGACGCAACGAGTGCGAACGCCCGCACTTTTTACAGCGGTTTTCAAAGGGATTGAGCGAAGCGCGAAAGACCTTCCGAGGTGGCTGGCGACTTCCGGGTGCCATGGGAAGGGCGCGCGTCTCTCCATGGCGCCCGGAGGTCGCCAGCCACCTTCGCTCCATGAACTTGGCCACCGCTGTAGATCAGCCGCGTGGTCCTCGCAAAACGCTGTCATCCTGAGCGGAGTGTCACGGAGCCGAAGGACCTTCCGGCCGTCGGCAGACACCGCACCCTCGCCTACCGGCAGTCGGAAGGTTCACAGTTCAGCCAACACGCGCACGGCCTCATCGACGCTCGGCACGACGGGCCAGCG
>CAXUGY010000014.1:0-71368 GCA_964250695.1 uncultured Chthoniobacterales bacterium
ACGGCTGCGTGGCCAACGTCACCGCCAGCCGCATCTCGCCCGAGAAGATGCGCAAAATCCGCGTGTTCCAGGAGGATGCCTACCTGTCGCTCGATTACCAGAGCCAGACCGGCGAGGTGTACCGGCGCGGCCCGGGCGGCATTGCCCGCGAAGCCGTGGAAATCGAAAAGGACGAGCCGTTGCGGCGGGAGCTGCAATCGTTCGTCGAGTGCGCGCGCGCCGGTTCGCAGCCCAAGGTCAGCGGCCAGCAGGCGGCGGCGGCGCTGGAAGTGGCCATCGAAATCACCCGGCTCATCGCACGAGGCTGATTTTCCATGTCTTTCTTTGATCGTCTCAAGGGGCAGGCCGTTTCGATGGCCGCCCGGCAACTTCTTCAGTCCTACCTGCAAAAATACGGTTCCATGCTCCACTTTTCCGTCCAACCCGAAACGAAAACCATCGACGCGGAGATTCTGCTCAAGGGCGAATCGTCGCCCATCAAACTGACGCTCAGTGGCTACGAAATCAGCGGCAGCGCGGACAAGCCGACCCTGCGGATCGCCCGGGTCGCCGCGTCGCGCGAATGGCTGGAAGTGGTGCTGCGCGAGTTCGTGGAAGGCAAGGCCATCGACCTGCCGCCCAAGGCCGCGCCGCTGCTCAAGATTTTGCTTTGAAGCTGCCAACCCGAACCGCATGAGCCAGACGCCGTTCACCCGGGAGGATTGGGAAACCGTGCGCGGGCTGTTGTGCCGGTTGGGCGACGATATCCGCACGGCGGTGATCGCGGCGCGCGGCAGCACGGCGACGGAAGAATTGGCGGCGGTCGCGGCGGTGACGACGGCGGACACGATCTACCACATCGACAAGGTCAGCGAGGGAACGGTGCTGGGTTGGCTGGGCGCGAACTGGCCGACGCGCTGGCCGGTCGAGTTGGTGATGGAAGGCGTGGGCGAGGACGCGCCGCTGACGTTTCCCCGGGGCACGCCCGTCGCGCAAACGAAGCTGAAGCTCATCGTCGATCCCATCGACGGCACGCGCTGCCTGATGTACGACAAACGCCCCGGCTGGGTGCTCGCCGCCGCCGCGCCGCAGCGCGGGCCGGGCACGAGCGTGGCGGACCTCCTGGTGGCCGCCATGACGGAGTTGCCCACCAGCAAGCAGTGGCGCGCGGACCAGCTCAGCGCGGTGCGCGGTGCGGGGCCGGGCGGGATCGTGGCGGAAAGCGTCAACGTGCTCACCGGCGCGCGCGGCCCGCTGACGGTGCGGCCTTCGCGGGCGGTGGATTTCCAGCACGGGTTCGCGTCGCTGGTGAAGTTTTTTCCCGACGGCAAGGCGCTCACGGCGCAGATCGAAGAGGCGCTCTGGGACCGGCTCCATGGCCGGGGCCGTTCGGCGTCGCCGGTGGTGTTCGACGATCAATACCTTGCCACTGGTGGGCAGATTTACGAACTGCTCACGGGCCGCGACCGCATGGTCGGCGACCTGCGTCCGCTGGTGCTCCCGGCGCTGGGTTACCACGGCGCGATGACGTGCCATCCCTACGATATTTGCACGGGGTTCCTGCTCACGGAAGCCGGTGGCGTGCTCGAAACGCCCGACGGCCAACCGCTCGACGTGCCGTTGGACACGACGACGCCCGTCGCCTGGATGGGTTACGCCAACGAAACGCTCGCCCGGCTGGTGCGCCCGGTGCTGCGGCAGCTTTGCGAGCACTACATCGCGTCCACCCGCCGCAACGGACGCTGACAAAACCTCACTTTTCTCCGCTCCCAATCCGCGTAAAGTGCGGACCATCCATGCGCACGCTCGCTACTCTGTTCCTGGTCGCCCTGGTCCTCGGCGGCTGCCACCGGCGCGAAACGCCCGTCGAGATCGGCAACCGCGAACAGATTCTTCACCTCGGCAACGGTTCGGAGCCGCGCGACCTCGATCCGCATATCTCCTCCAGCGTCACGGAATCGAACATCCTTTGCGCACTCTTTGAAGGGTTGGTCAACAACTCGCCCGACGGCCACCGCATCGTCCCCGGCGCGGCGGAACGCTGGGACGTTTCGCCGGACGGACGCGTCTACACTTTCCACCTGCGGCCCGGCTTGCAATGGAGCAACGGCGACCCGCTGACTTCGGCTGATTTCCTGTGGTCGTTCCGGCGGATCATCGAGCCGACGCTGGCCGCCGAGTTTTCCGTGTACGCCGACTGGGTCGTGGGATCGCAGGATTACCGGACCGGCAAAACGCACGATCTCGACGCCGTGGGTTTCAGCGCGCCGGACCCGCTGACGTTCGTCACCACGCTCAAGGAGCGCGCGCCGTTCTGGCTGGCGTTGCTGGCCCAGACGCCGTTCTTCCCGGTGCATCGTCCCACCTTGGAAAAGTACGATGCCTACCTGCGCCGCGACGGCGCCTGGACCCGGCCCGGCGTGCTGGTGGGCAACGGGCCGTTCGTGTTGGCGGAGTGGCGGATCAACGAGTTCCTCGCGGCGAAAAAGAATCCGCGGTATTGGGACGCCCCGCGCGTGCGGCTCAACGCGGTCGTTTTTCATCCCATCGACAACACGGACACCGAGGAACGGGCGTTTCGCGGCGGGCTGCTCCACGTCACCCGCTTCCTGGCGCCGCTCAAGCTCGCCGGTTACCACCGGGAGCACCCGGAACTGGTTCATGCCGACCCGCTGGCGCAGGCGAAATACATCGCTTTCAACGTGGCCCGGGCACCGTTCGACGACCCGCGCGTGCGCCGGGCATTCGCGCTGGCGGTGGACCGTGAGGCGCTGGTCAACGACGTGCTGCGCGACGGCAGCCGCGCCGCCGACAGCCTCACGGTGCCGGGCACGGGCATCAGCGCGCCGTACACCGCGCGCACCCGGCTGCCGCGTGACCCGGAAAAGGCTCGCGCGCTGCTGGCCGGGGCGGGTTTTCCGGGCGGCCGGGGTTTCCCGCCGATGGCGTTCAACTTCACCACCGCGCACCAGGGCGAGCAAAATCTGGTCGAGGCGCTCCAATCCATGTGGCAGCGGGAACTGGGCGTGCATGTCGATCTGGTCACGCAAGAGGAAAAAGTGTGGCTGGATACCTTGCGCACGCGGAACTTCCAGATGCTCATGGACGGTTGGACGGGCATCAACGACCCCGTGGATTTGCTCCAGTTGATGCTGAGCACGTCGCCGAACAACGACACGCAATGGGTCTCGGCGGATTATGACCGGGAGTTCGCCGCTGCCGGGGCGGCGGGCAGCGACGCCGAGCGTGATACGCACCTGCAAGCGATGGATGCGCTGTTGCTGGAGCAGTTTCCGATCATCCCCCTGTACCACCAGAATCAGAATTACCTCGTGCAGCCCGTCGTCCATGGCTGGGTGGATAATTTGCTCGGATGGCGGCGGTTTCAGGATTATTCGCTGGAGGCGGGCGCCAAATAATTGGTTTGCCGCCCTTGCCGGGGCTGTTTAGATCAACACCCATCTTATCCCGTGAACGCCCGAATCCCGCTCGCGCTGCTCCTGCTCTGCGGCTACCTGTGGTGTGCCATGCCGACCGTCCCAGCCGCCAACCCGCCCGCCGAAGATTGGCGCACCAAAACCGAAATCACCGGCTACAAGGAAACCCCGCGCTACGAGGAAACGAGGGCGTACTGTCACCGGCTGGCCGACGCGTCGGAGTTCATTCACCTGGAAACCATCGGACGCAGCCCCGAGGGACGCGACATCCTGGCCGTCGTCGTCTCGCTGGACAAGGCGTTCACGCCCGAGGCTGCGCGCGCCACCGGCAAGGAAATCATCCTGGTCAACTGCTGTATCCACCCCGGCGAGAGCGAGGGCAAGGACGCCTGCCTGGCGTTGCTGCGTGATCTGCTCATCAGCGGGGAAGCGCAAACGTCCGGCCTGCTGGACCACGTCATCCTGCTCGTCGTGCCCATCCACGGCGTCGATGGCCACGAGCGGTTCGGCCCGTACAACCGCATCAATCAGAACGGCCCCGTCGAGATGGGCTGGCGAACCAGCGCGCAGAACTACAACCTCAACCGCGACTGGCTGAAAGCCGACGCGCCCGAGATGCGCGCCGAGCTGGATCTCTTCCACCGCTGGCTGCCCGATCTGCTCATCGACACCCACACCACCGACGGCGCGGATTACCAGTACGACCTGACCTATTCGCTGGAGAAATTCGCCAACCAGCATCCGGCGGTCGTCGCGTGGCAGAAAGAGGCGTTCGACGGGCACATCTTCCCCGCCCTGACAACGCAGGGTCACAAGATCGCGCCGTACATCACGCTCAACAATCCGATAGAACCCCGAGCCGGGTTCAACGACGGCGCGGCGAAACCGCGTTTTTCCACCGGCTACGGCGCGCTGTGGAACCGCTCGGCGTTGCTCGTGGAGACGCACATGCTCAAGGATTACCACAACCGCGTGGTGGCCACCTACGATCTACTCAAAGGCATCCTCGCGGAGATCCAACGCGCTCCGGGAGCCTTGCGCCGCGCCACGGAAACAGCCGACCGTGAAACCATCGCCGCCGGACAGAAATACGATCCGGCGCGCCAGGTGCCGCTCGATTTCAAGAACGGTCCGGGCAGCGTGCCGTTCGAATTCCTGGGCGTGGAATACCAGCACGAACTGAGCGGAGTTTCGGCGATGCCATGGGTGCAATACGACGCGGGCAAGCCGGTGACGTTCACGGTGCCGTTCTTCAACGAGGTGCTGACGACGAAGGAAGTGGTTCCGCCACTGGGTTACCTCGTCCCGGCGGCGTGGACCGTGGTGATCGACCGGCTGCGCGCGCACGGGATCGCGTTCACCACCCTGACCCAACCGCTGACGCAGGAAGTCGAGACGTACCAGTTCGACCACGTGGAATGGGAAGGCAGACCGTTCGAGAATCACCATGCGATCAAGGAGATGACGTTTCATCCCGTGCGGCGGACGATGACGTTTCCCGCCGGGTCGGCGGTGGTTTACCTCGACCAGCGGGCGGCGAAGGTGGTCGTGGGTCTGCTGGAACCGGACGCGCCGGATTCGCTGTTGCACTGGGGTTATCTGGACGCGATTTTCGAGCAGAAGGAGTACGCGGAAGAATACGTGATGGAGCCGATGGCGCGCGCGATGATGGCGCGGGACCCGAAGCTCAGGGAGGAGTTTCTCAAGAAGGTGCAAACCGACCCGGTTTTTGCCGGGAGCGCGGCGGCGCGGCTGGAATTTTTTTATCAGCGCACGCCGTATTTCGACGAACGGCTGAACGTGTATCCCATCGGGCGGATTTTTGAGCGGGTGGCGGCGCGGTAACGGCCTGTCGCTCTCTCGACGCTTCTGTCATTCCTGAGCGGAAGGTAACGCAGTCGAAGGATGACAGAGGTTTTTAGATGGCGCGTCGTTTAACGGCTCGTGGTCGTGGTTTTGCGCCTGCCGCCCGGCGTGGTCACGAAATCGGGCGCGTCGGCGGGCTTCGGCGGCGGTTTTCCGTTTTCGCCGGTGGAGGTGACCAGCGGCTGGCGCGTGGCCCAATCCTTCACCACGAAATGCCACCATTCCGAGGACAACCCCTCGAAACCCGCCGCACCCATCGCCGACTGGAGCAGGTGCAGATGAAACGCCGCCTTCTCGTCGTGACCCTGATACGTCGCGCTGGCGTCGGCGGTGAACACGTCGAACCCGCTCGGCATCGACACCTCCCGGCCAATCAGATCGACCATCGTCGCGTCCACCGCCAACCCCCAGGTGTGCAGGGAACCGGGTCCGTCGTCCGGGTTGGCCACGAACCCGAGCTTGGCCCAGCGTTGCCAGAGCGCGGTCTGGACGGATTGAGGGCGGTAGGCGTCCCAGATTTTCAAGCGGTAGCCCCAGTTGTGCAACCTCTCCTGAACCGCGTGCAGGCGCGCGGCGGTTTCGGGGCGCGTCAGGCACGGGAAATCCGCCGGGTAGACCGCCGCGCCCATGCAGTTGCGCGGCGTGGCGTAACGGGTTTCGACCACGATGCTGCGGTCGTACTTCTTGATTTCCACCAGTTGGCCACCGGCCACCAACGCGCGCCAATCTTCCATGTCCCCGGATGCCCGGGCGGTCGCCGTCCAGAGCAGCAGCGCGGCCAACGCCGTCCCCACGCAAACGAACGCGCCGCTGGATGCCTTGGCCATGGCCTGCTTACAAACAGTCAGCTTGCCTTCAGCAGACGCAATTCGCCCGGCAACTCGCTGCGTAACACCTCCACCACCGCCGCCGGGGCTTCCAGCGGCGCGAACGGCCCCGCGCCCGGCACCATGCGCAACGCGCACAGCCGGTTGAGCGTTTGCAGCCGCTTCGCGTCGGCGGTCGATTGGGCCGAGGCCTGCTCCGGGCAAAGCAGCGTCACCGGGGTTTGCAGTTCGCGCCAGCGGGCGTCGAGATCGAAGCTCATCTTGCCCTGCATCAGGCGGAAGATGGCGTAGTCCGCCTGGTACTGCTGCGCGCAGATCGCGTGCATCTCGACGGCTTCGTGGGTGACGGCGGCGGGGTCCACGAACGCCCCTTTCGCGGCGAACCGCGCCCGGATCGTCGCGCGGCGGGCCAGCCGGTTGCGGTAGATGAAACTGTTGAGCGTCGGCACCCGGCTGGCCAGGTTCAGCAAGGCCGGGACGTGCGCCTCGCCCGAGGGCATCCACAAGATGAGACGGCCCGCGATTTCCGGGTTTTGCGCGGCCATGAGCGCGGCGAACCCGGCCCCCAGCCCCCGCGCCACGATCACCGGGCGCGGCGTTTCCTCGCCGCAGAGCGTGCCGACGAACTCCGCCAGCGCCGCGGCGTAATCGGCGGCGGTGAGCTTGGCCTTGGGCCGCTCGCTCTCGCCGAAACCGAGCAGATCGACCGCGAGGATGCGGTGTTGCTCCGCCAGCGCCGGGTACACCTTCGACCATTCGTAGGACGAGGCCCCCACCCCGACGTTGTGGATGAACACCAGCGTCGGACCCGCGCCCGGCGTGCCGCCTTCGTGGTAGATCATCTGGCCGTAGCTGGATTGAAACGAGCGCGGGGTAAACCGGGCGGGCGTCAACGTTTCGGGGATGCGTTCCTTGGTCGGCGGGCGGATCGCGTAGCGCAGCCCTAGCGCCAGCGCGCCGAGCAGCCCGCAGCCGAGGCCGACCCCGAGCAGGCCTTTGCCGTTGCCGGACAGGCTGTCGGCGGCGGCGTTGCCGACTTCCAGTTGGGCGAGGAATTTGCTCATGCGCGCGTTGGGCACTATCGGTAACGTAGCAGAAACGCGCTGCTTCGCTCGCACCATTTTTGCGGGCCCAGGTCGGGATGGCCTTCCGAGCCAGTCCCTATTTCTTCTGGCTGTTCGCGTAAGATTCCCCTCGTCCCCTCGTTCCCGAGTTGCGCTTGGGAACGAGGAGAACGAGGAGAACGAGGAGAAAATATGGACTGGCTCGGAGGGCCATCCCGACCTGCTTAATTTTCCGAGAGCGTCACCGTCGCCGTCGCCGCCGCGTCCGCCAGATAGCCGTTCCCTGGTCGCAGGGCGGCGACCACCGTCTCGCCGTCGGTCTCCTCCCCGGCCAACGCCCGGACCACCACCTTGGCCGTGGCGCTGCCCGCCGGGATCGTCACGCTGCCGCTCAACGCTTGGTACGCCGAACCCGCCGACGCCGTGCCGCTCACCGCATAATCCACCGTCAACGGCGCGGAAACGTCGCCCGTGCGGGTGAACAGGAACCGTCCCTTCTTGCCGCCGACGTGCGCGACGGGCCGGAGCGCCGAGAGCATCACCACCGGCCCCGCCGGGTCGATGCTCGTCACGCGGTAACTGAACTGACGCGGCGTACCGTCCACAAGCACGTTGGAAATCTTCACCGCGTAGACCTCGTCCGCGCCAGGGTCAACCACGTTGCCCGGCAACTCCCAGACCAGCGTGTTGTCGCCCTCGAACGTGCCGCTACCGTCGGCGTTGGTCTGGTACTCGACGGTTTCCTGCTGCACGTCCATCTGCACGCCGTTCTTGGTGACCTTGACGGTCGCCGCGCTGAAATCCGCGTTGAGGGACGAGAACGACCAGCGTCTGAAAACCAGCGGCGCGGGCACGAACCCGGCGGGCGGCCAACTCGTCGAGACCGGGGCGTCCGCCGGGCGCGGCACGACCGCGAGCACCCAGGTGGCGTTGGTGCCGGGAAACGTCCAGCCGTCGCCCGGGATCGCGCCGCTGGCCATGACGCTCTCGCCCGCGTAGAGCAGCCAGCGGCGGTGACCGACGTAGGTGTTGTTGGCCTCGTCGTCGGCGATGAAACGGTCGATGGACGCCGCTCCCTCGTCGCCCTGCCAGTCGAGGCGGATGTCGGAGCTGCCGCAAGCGGTGGCGGCGTCGGCGGTGTAAAACGGCCAGGAGGACGGCGGGGTATGAGAGATGTTCTGCGCGGCGGACATCATCAGCGCAGCCTGCTGGCACATGGCGTTTTTACCTGCGTCGAAGGTGATGTTGCTGCCCACCCCGGTCATGGAGCGGAAATAATTGATGCGCCGCAGGATGCCCTGCCGGAACGTGTCGCTGAGCGTGCCGGGGTCGCCCGTGGCGAGGCTGCCGGTCCAACCCGGGTCGAGGTTGACCGAGGGCAGGTAATGCTTCTGGTACAGGCTGACGACCTGGGCGCGGTCCGTGGCGTCGCAGGCCGGGACGGGCGCGGCCTGCTGCGCGCGGAGAGCCAGCGGAAAGGCGGGCAGGCAGCACGCCAGCCAGACTGCCGGAAGCGAGCGAAAGCGGGGGGCAAGCATGACGCGCGCTATCATCGCCAAAAGAGCGTTGGACGCAACGGGAAATTACACGACGTTTCCGACGTTTACCCCGGATGACCAGACGCCGTGGTCCGTGATTCCGGCGAGACGCGCCAAAGCGAAATGCCAGCCGTCCGTCTCTTTTCAGCCCTGGTGCGGATCGTGCTCCGCTCGTCACCCGCTTGCCGTTCGAGACGTTTTTCCCATGCCCGCTCCTCTCCCTGACGACGAAGCCGCGCGCCTCATCGCCCTGCGCGCCTGCCAGATCCTCGACACCCCGCCCGAACCGGCTTTCGAGCGTCTCGCCAGCCTCGCGGCGCAGGTCCTGGACATGCCCATCGCCGCCGTGTCCTTCGTGGACCGGAACCGCCAGTGGCACAAGGCCATCGTCGGCGCGCCGATCAGAGAAATAGCGCGCCCGGCCTGGTTCTGCGCGCACGCCATCCTCGCCGACGGCGTGCTCGTCGTGCCGGACACCACCGCCGACCCGCGTTTCGCCGACAATCCCTACGTCACGGGCGAACCGGGCATCCGCTTCTACGCGGGGGCGCCCCTCCAGACCCCGAACGGACAGCCGCTGGGCACGTTGTGCGTGCTCGACTACCAGCCGCGCCAACTGGACGCCCGCCAGCGCCACATCCTGTCCGACCTGGCCGCGCTGGTCGTGGACGAACTTTCCCTGCGCGGAGAAATCATCGCCCGCCAGCAGGCCGAGGCCGCGCGCCAGGCCGGTGAGGAGGCACACGATCCCGGCGAGACGCACGCCGCGGTGCGCGCGGTCGAGATGATCGAACTCAACCGCGCCCTCCACGAAGAAATTCGCCGGCGCAGGCTCGCCGACCAGGAACGCCGCCACAGCGAACACCGCTTCCGCCACCTTTTCAACCAGGCCAGCGACGCCGCCTTCGTCCACGACACGGACGGCCGCGTGGTCGATGTCAACGCCGCCGCCTGCGCCTCGCTGGGGTACACCCGCGCCGAACTGCTCACGATGGGCATCCCCGACATCGAAATGACGCACGACCCCGCCGAGGGCTTCCGGTTCTGGCGGGAACTGCCCGCGGGCGGCGTGGAACGGTTCGAGGGCTGCCACCGGCGCAAGGACGGCAGCACGTTCCCCGTCGAGATCCACGTCAGCGTGCTCGAAACCGTGGAAGGCCGCCGCCTGATGGCGTTGATCCGCGACATCACCGCGCGCAAGAGCACCGAAAAACTCCTGCGCACCCGGGTCTGCGAACAGGAGGCCGTCACGCGGTTCGGGACCCGTGCGCTCAGCGGCGGCAGCGTGGACGAACTGCTGCGGGAAGCCGTCGCCCTGGTCGCGGACACGCTGGAGGTGGAGATCAGCCGCGTGGACGAGCACCTGCCGATCCCGGGTCATTTCGTGGTGCGCGCCAGCCTGGACCCCTCCGGGCAGGACGTGGGCACGGTCGTCTGCTCGGACGACCCGGCCGGCTATGCGGGCTACGTGTTGCAAACGGCGCAGCCCGTCGTCATCGCGGACTTCGCCCTGGAGACGCGCTTCACCATCCCGGAGGCGTTGCAGAAGCAGGGGCCCGCGAGCGCGGTCGGCGTGCTCATCGGCGGGGCCGACCCGGGCGGCGCGCGTTTCGGCCTCCTCAGCGCGGCGAGCCGCCACCGGCGCCCGTTCACCGAGGACGACGTGTTTTTCGTGCAGTCCGTGGCCAACGTCCTCGCGGCGGCCATCGTGCGGCGGCGCAACGAGGACGACCTGCGCCTCGTCGAGGCCCGCTACCAGCGCATCGCCCAGAACACCCCGGGCGTCGTCTACCAATACCTGCTGCGCCCGGACGGCACCGTCGCGGTCCCCTTCATCAGCGAGAGCTGCCGGGGGCTCTACGGCCGGGAGCCGCAGGAGATCCAGGACCAGCCGCACCTCCTGTTGGACGGCGTGCATCCCGAGGACCGGGCAGGATTGGACGCAGGTATCCAGACCACCAAGCAGACGCTGACCCCGCTCTACTGGCAGGGCCGCTACCTGCTGCCCGGCGGTGAGGTGCGCTGGGTCCACATTGATTCCCGGCCCGAGCGGCTGCCCGACGGCAGCGTCATCTGCGACGGCATCCTCATCGACGTGACCGAGCAGAAGCAGCACCAGCAGGACCTCCGCGAGAGCGAGGAACGCTTCCGGCTGGCGATCCTGCACTCGCCCTTCCCCATCATGCTGCACGCCAGCGACGGCGGGATCATCAAGGTCAACCACGCCTGGACGCACCTGACCGGCTACCGCGCGGAGGAAATGGCGACCCTCGAAGACTGGCTGGCGCGGGCCTATCCCTCCGGGGAGGCGCGGGCGGCGATGCGTGCCCACATGGCCGGGTTGCCCGACCAGGCCGACGGCGTCGAGTACCCGGGCGAGCGCATCCGGTGCGCGGACGGCAGCGAACGCCGCTGGGATTTCACCTGCGCCAACCTGGGCCGCCTGCCCGACGGCCGCTGGCTGCACCTCACCGCCACCGTCGATGTCACCGAACGCCACCGCGCCGACGAAGCCATGCGCGCCGCCAAGGAGGAAGCCGAACGCGCCAACCTCGCCAAGAGCGTGTTCCTCTCGCGCATGAGCCACGAACTGCGCACGCCGCTCAACGCCATCCTCGGCTTCGGCCAATTGCTCGAACTCAGCCCGCTCGGCACGCAGGAAGCCCTGAGCCTCCAGTACATCCTCAAGGGAGGCCGCCACCTGCTCGCGCTCATCGACGAGGTGCTCGACCTGTCCCGCGCGGAAACCGGCGACCTGCACCTGCTGCTCGCCGACGTGAACGTCGAGTCGCTCGCCCGGGAGTGCGCGGGGCTCGTGGCCCGGCTGGCGCAGGTCCGGGGCATCACCTGCCGGGTGAAGGTGCCCCGGGACGTGTCGCTGTGGGTGGACGAACAACGCCTGCGCCAGATGTTGCTCAACTTGTTGTCCAACGCGATCAAATACAACCGCGAGGGCGGCGACGTGCTCGTGAGCAGCGAGGTGACCGCGTCGGGCCAGCTCCGGCTCAAGGTCACGGACACCGGCCCGGGCATCTCCGCCGAGGGGAGGACGCGCCTGTTCGTGCCGTTCGAGCGGTTGGAGCAGGAGTTCACCGAGGCGGAGGGGACGGGTCTGGGGCTGGTCATCTCGCGGCGGATCGCCGAGGCGATGGGCGGCACGCTGGGCGTGGAGAGCGAGGTCGGCAAGGGCAGCACGTTCTGGATCGAACTCCCACTGAACACCCGCCCGGCCGCGCCGCCCGCCGCCGCCAAGGCCGCCAACCCGCCGCCGGTGTGCGCCTTGCTGCCGACCGCGACCGCCAGGCTGCTCTACATCGAGGACAACGTTTCCAACCTGCAAGTCATCAAGGCGTTGCTCGCCAACTGCCGGCCGCGCTGGCAATTCCTGTCGGCGCAGAACGGCAAGGAGGGCTTGGCCCAGGCGCGCGAGGGTTTGCCGGACCTGATCCTCCTGGATTTGCAACTCCCCGGGATGAAAGGCGACGCGGTGCTGGCCGAGCTGCGGCACGACCCGCGCACGCAGCACATCCCGGTCGTTCTGCTCAGCGCGGACGCCACCGTGCTCAGCCGCGAGCGGTTGCTGGCCGGTGGCGCGAACGATTATATTTCCAAGCCCTTCAAGCTGGAAAGCCTGTTGGAACTGCTCGACCGGACGCTCTTGAAAGTTGCCGTGGAGCAACAAAATTGAGCGTTTTCCATCTGCCCGTGGGGCCTGGATGAAAAACAACCTCCGGTTTTGCCGTTGCGCGGCGAGGGTGCCTTCTTGCTGCTCACTTGCTCAATCCTTCCGAAATCCGCTGCAAAACATCAAAGCCCGACCCGGACCACCATCCTTACCTGCTACCACGCTCACACGCTCAACCCTTCGGCCTTCACCTCCGACACGCCGCTGATCTTCCAGCCCGCGTCTTCCTTTTTGAGCAGGTATTGATATTCCACGCTCTTTTTCTCGGCGTTCTGGATGCGCACGTTCACCACGGCCTCCTCCCCCGTGTCGAACGCCATGCCGTACTCGGTGTGCGTGGACCGCGCGATCACCGCGTAATTGGTCCGCACCATCTTCTCGAAATCCTCCACCGGGAACAGGCTCCTGATCTCGGCGGCGGCGAAGGTGTAGGCCTTCGGATAATCGTTGGCGCGAAACGCAGCAAGCTGCCCTTCGATGACGGCGGTGAGTTCTTTTTTCAAGGCGTCGGAACTGTGGTGCGGCGTGGCAGGCGCGACGGGCGCACTCGCCGCCTGACCACAGGCCAGACAGACGGCGAGAACCAGGGTCGGCAGGGCGCAACGCATGAGGAGCAAGGTGGACCCCTCCAAACCGACCTGCAAGCCCGGGTTTCGGCGCGGACGGCGGAAAAACGAAATTTCGCGCTTGCCAAGGAGAATCGACCGGCATACTTTCCGCTTCCTTTTCATCGGAGCAAAGACAGAGTTTTATGGCATACGCGATCCTCAAAGCCGGCGGCAAACAATTCAGAGTGGCCGAAGGCGACATCATTGACGTGGACCTGCTGGACCTGGAAGCGGGGGCGGAAACCACGTTCTCGGACGTGCTTTTCCACGCGGACGGCGACAAGCTCACCCACGGCAGCCCGCTGGTGAGCGGCGCGTCGGTGGTCGGCGAGGTCGTCGAGCAATTCAAGGCCAAGAAAGTCATCGCGTTCAAGTACCGCCGCCGCAAAGGCTACCACCGCACCGTCGGCCACCGCCAGAAGCTCACGCGCGTCCGCATCAAGAGCATTGCGCTCGGTTAACCCCGGTTTTTCCAGTCCTCAACGATTTCTCACTCTTATGGCACATAAGAAAGGTCAAGGTTCCGTCAAGAACGGTCGCGACAGCGTCAGCAAGCGTCTCGGCGTCAAAAAATTCGGCAGCGAGCAGGTCGTGGCCGGTAACATCATTATCCGCCAGCGCGGCACGAAGTTCCACCCCGGCTTGAACGTCGGCCTCGGGCGGGATTACACGATCTTCGCGCTCGTGGACGGCGTGGTGAAGTTCGACCGCGACGGTCGGCGCGTGAACGTCGTCGCTCCGGCGGCTGCGGTCGCCGCGTAACACCACGGCGGCGTGTTCAACGTCGTCCTGGTCGAACCGGAAATCCCGCCCAACACCGGGAACATTGCGCGTCTTTGCCTCGCGGCGGACGCGCATTTGCATTTGGTGCGTCCGTTCGGCTTTTCGCTGGACGACAAGCACCTGCGCCGTGCGGGGATGGATTATTGGGCGCAGGTCAAGGTCACGGTCTGGGAGCATTGGGACGCGCTTTATACTGCCCATCTCGCCGCCAGCCGTCACTTCCTGCTGACCACCAAGACGGATCGCCCGTACTACGAAGAAGCCTTCGAGCCGGGCGATTACCTCGTCTTCGGACGCGAAACGCGCGGCCTGCCCGAAAGCTTGCTCGCCAGCGCCGGGCGCAAACGCCTGCTCACGATCCCGATGGCCCCGGCGGCCCGCAGCCTGAATCTTGCCACGGCGGCGGGCATCGTGCTCTTCGAGGCGTTGCGGCAAGTGCGCGTGAGCACCGCCCTCGACGCCGACGCGTGACAAGAAAAGCCGGATTGGCAGTGGTTGACGTTTCGTTTACTCTTCCATCCATGACTGATGTGCCCCACTCCATTACCTGGGAAGAGTTGTGCGCGGACCAATCGCTCCAAGACCTGCCGTACCGGATCGAACTCAACGGCCTGAACCAAATCGTCATGTCGCCTCTTTATTTTCGTCATGGCCGTTACCAGTTCGAGATCGCCAGCTTGCTCGCCAGTCTGCTCCCGGAGGGGAATCCCAGCGTCGAATCCGCCGTCATCACCTCCGACAACGTCAAAGTGCCCGATGTGATCTGGGCTCCGCATGAGTTCATGCGTCAGCACGCCGACGCGTTTGCTTTGCCTGTTGCTCCAGACCTTTGTGTTGAAGTGCTTTCGCCCAACAACCGAACCGCCGAAATCGACCAGAAACGCGCGCTCTATTTCGAGAGTGGCGCGCGCGAGGTCTGGATTTGCGGTCTGGACGGCACGATGGAGTTTTACGCACCGGCGGGCCTGTTGGAACGTTCGGCCCTCTGCCCGGATTTTCCTGGACGGATCGAGGTCTGATCCCCAGGCGGCGGTACCGCGTGGCATCGGCGAGCAACCACGCCTCACCCGCCGATGTCGCGGGGCTTTCGGCGCGGGCGTCCGAGTTGGAAAATCTACACCCCTTATTGCCGGATCGTACAGACTGGCCAAAAGAAGACAGGCGGTCAGTGGTTACTTTCCACTTTGGAATCGCCTGTTATAAAAAATTCTAATGATGATAAATATTTATAAGCGAGTTACTTATGACAATTTATTCTATAAAGTGCGAACAAATTTATACTTTTGCGCGCTGGTCGGCGTGCCCCCTGCTATCTGTTTACCTGTTCATGCATACATGGACGAGGGGAAACCATTAAAGGGCAGCCTGACCGGAGGGGAGAGTTGAAGGTTCGGGGGGATTCTTCAACGAGGCCGGTCAGGCTGTTTTTCCTTGATGCTGTGAGGACTGCCAGCGCGTAAGAAAGTCTCGTCTTCCGCGCGGAGGTCGGTAGCATCGATCCCGTCCATGGATGCTTGTACCTTCGCCCGCGATGAACAACCGCGGCTGGCTGCGCTCAAAAGCTACGGCATCCTCGACACCCCCGCCGAGCAGGATTTCGACGACCTTTGCCAACTCGCGGCGCTGCTTTGCCACGCCCCGATTGCGCTGGTGAGCTTCATCGACGCCGGGCGTCAATGGGTGAAAAGCGAGGTCGGCGCAGGCGGCGTGCGCGAGTTGCCGCTGGACACCTCGCTCTGCCGACACGCGCTTTTCGAGGAGGAAATGCTGGTGGTCCCCGACACCCTGCAAGACCCTCGCTTCCGCGACAATCCACTGTGTACCGACGGACCCAAGGTCCGTTTCTACGCGGGTGCGGTGCTGCGTTCCCCGGAAGGCTTTGCCCTGGGCACGCTCTGCGTGATCGACCAGCAGCCCCGCGAACTGGGGACCGCGCAACTCCAGGCGTTGCGCACGCTCGCGCGCCAGCTCATGACGATGCTGGAACTCCGGCGGCAGACCGCCGAGGCACGGCAACTGGCCGCCATGCGCGGGCAGATCAGCGTCCTGCTGGCGGGCGCGGAACCGTTGCCGGTCATCCTGGGCCGTTGCGCGGAAACCCTGGTCGAACGGCTGGGCGGCGCGTTCGCCCGCGTCTGGACGCTGGACGAGGCGCAAGACACGCTCGTCTTGCAGGCGAGCGCGGGCAGGTACACGCACCTCGATGGCCCGCACGGACGGGTCAAGGTCGGCGAATTCAAGATCGGCCGCATCGCGCAGGATCGCCGGGCCTTGCTCACCAACGACGTGCGCCACGATCCGAACATCGGCGACCCCGCCTGGGCGGAGCGCGAGGGCATGGTCGCGTTTGCCGGGTACCCGCTGCTGGTGGAGAACCGTGTCGCCGGGGTGCTAGCCATTTTCTGGCCGCACCCGGTGTCGGCGGCGGTGCTCGGGGACCTCGCCCCCGTGGCCGACGGCATCGCGCAGTGCATCGAGCGCAAACGCGTGGAGGCCGATCTCCAACGCCGCGAGCAAACGGCCCGGTTCCTTTCTCAGGCCAGCGCCGACCTGGCCCAGGTGCTCGACCACCAGAGCACCTTGCAAAAGATCGCCAGCACCTCCGTGCCCACGTTCGCGGACTGGTGTACGGTCGATCTCCAGGACGAGGAGGGCCGACTCAAGAGGCTGGCGGTTTCGCACGTCGATCCGGCGAAGGAAAGGTTGCTCCAAACCCTCAGAAAGCGGTATCCGCCCGGTACGGACGACCCCCACGGTGTCGGCGCGGTGTTGCGCACGGGGGAACCGGAAATGGTCGCCAGCGTGACCGACGCGTGGCTCGAAAGCATGGCGCGCGACGCGGAACACCTGCGCATTTTGCGCGAACTCGGTCCCCGGTCGCTGCTCTGCGTGCCGGTGACCTGGCGCGGCAAGACGCTGGGCGCGCTGACCTACGTCCATGCGGGCTCGGGCCGCCATTACACGCCGCTCGACCTCCTGGTGGCGACCGACTTGGCGCGCCGGGCGGCCATCGCCATGGAGAACGCCCACCTTTACTTCGAGTTGCGGGACGCCGACCGCCGCAAGGACGAATTCCTGGCCACCCTGGCGCACGAACTGCGCAATCCGCTCGCCCCGTTGCGCAACGCCCTGACCCTGCTCCAATCGACCGACCACGACCCGCAGAGTCAGCGCGAGACGCGCGACATGATGGAACGCCAACTGGCCCAGATGGTCCGGCTGGTCGATGATCTCCTGGATGTTTCGCGGATCACGCGCGGCCGGATCGCCCTGCGCAAGCAGACCGTGCGGCTGGACGACGTGGTGCAAAGCGCCGTGGAGATCAGCCGCGCGCTGATTGACAAGGCCAGGCATACCTTGCAGGTCCGGTTGCCGACCGACTCCGTCTACCTGCACGCCGACCCGACGAGGCTGGCGCAGATTTTCTCCAACCTGCTCAACAACGCCGCCAAGTACACCGAGGATGGCGGGCGCATCGTCCTTTCGGCGGAACGCTCCGAGGACGACCGCGTGCGGGTGCGCGTGGTGGACAACGGCTCCGGGATCGAGGCGAAAATGCTGCCGCAGGTTTTTGAATTGTTCGCGCAGGAAGACCGTTCGCTGGAGCGGGCGCAGGGCGGCCTGGGCATCGGCCTGAGTCTGGTGCGTCGGCTGGTGGAATTGCACGGCGGCCGGGTGGAAGCGCACAGCCGCGGACGGGGGCAGGGCAGCGAGTTTACCGTCGATCTGCCGACCGTCCCTCCCCCCGCGCACGGGGCAGCGGCGGGGCAGGATGCCCCTTTACCGGCGGCCCCGGCGGTTCAGCGCGCACGCCGCATTTTGGTGGTGGACGACAACCGCGACGCGGCGACCACGCTGACCCGGTTGCTGCGCCGCCGGGGACACGAGGTGGCGACGGTATTCGACGGCGAGGAGGCGGTGCGGACCGCCGGTGAGTTCTGCCCGGAAGTCGTGTTGCTGGACATCGGTTTGCCCAAGCTCAACGGTTACGAGGCCGCCGAACGCATCCGGCGGGAATCGACGCGCGACGATCTCGTGCTGATCGCGCTGACGGGCTGGGGACAGGACGAAGATCGCCGCCGGGCCAGCTTGGCCGGATTCTCGCATCATCTGGTCAAACCGGTGGTTTTTGAGGAACTTCTTGCCCTGTTGGTGTAGGTTCGTTCCGCCCTGTCCGGGCGTGACGGACCATGCCTCCCAAATCCCAACCGGGCGACGATCATCCCAAAGCGCGGCGGGCGCGGAAGCCTCCCTCACCCGCCGGGATGGGCAGCGGCAAACCGCCGGAGGAGGCCCCCGGTCAAACCATCGTCGTCGCGTCGGGGAACCGGACCAGAGGGGCGGCCGGGTTGCCGACCGCCGCACCGTACAGCGCCCGGGAGCAACGGGCAGATCTCGCCCGCATCGTGCGCCGTCTGGAAGCCATCGTGACGAACCATCTTGAAGGCGCGCGCCGCATCCACCATCCCCTGACGCTGGCGCAGATCATCGCCATCATCGACGCGTTGCGCGCCGAGGCCACGGGCACGAGCCGTCCGGTGGCGTTCTCGGACGGCGAGGTGGCGTTCTACCTCATGGACGGTCTGTACGAGGAATTGCTGGGCGAGCCGAGCAACATCTTTTACGCAACGTCCGTGGCGGCAGGCGGCACGCGCTTCGAGCCGTTGCAGCGGGACTTCTGGCTGGCGTGCCTGGAAGCCCTGCGTCAGCGCATGGAGCGGCTGGGTTTCGATCGTTATTTGCAAAATGATTGAACCCCCTCGCCGCGCCGCCGCTTCGTCCCCAAGGTAGGGATGGCTCTCCGAGCCAGTCCCTGACGGTCCACCGCTGGCGGACGCACTTTCCTCGGGCCATGGACTCCACGGACCGAGCAAAATGGGAATGGCTCGGAGAGCCATCCCTACCCTGGGACGAAGCCGCCGCACGGAACCGCGCTAATCGGCGAACACGAGATCGAGTTCCGCCACCGACGAAAAGTCCCGTCCCTGCACCTCGCTGACCGGCAGGAACTTGACGTAGCGCGCCGCGACCGGCTTCGGCCAAGTGACCGTCTGCGCGTCCGAATTGTTTTTGAAATGCCCACTGGCAACCGGTGCGCCCCAGTTCTGGCCGTCGGAGCTGAGCGAGATTTCGTATTTGTCCACGCGGCCGTTTTCGCCGTCCTCGCGGCCGGTGTACACCAGCCCGGAGATTTTCGACGTGCTGCCGGTGTCGATCACCAGGAAATGCGGGCGTGACGCCTCCGGCGAGTAGCGCGAGTGCCAGAAGGTGTCGGCATCGCCGTCGAGCACGTGCTCCGGGTCGCCCTCGCCGGACTGGAAGCTGCTCGCCGTCACCTTCCAGCGCGAGCGGTCAACGACTTTGCTGAGCTTGAACTCGCCCGTGAAGGGTGCCGCCCCCGCGCGCGTGGCCTGCACCCGCAGGCGGCTGCCGCCCGGGGCCGCAAACGGCTTGGTGTAGGGCTGCAACGGCCCGTCCGCGAAGGCGTAGGCCACCGCCGTGCCCACCGGCGCGTTGTCGAGCGACACCAACCCGGCCTTGTCTTGCTTGACGAGCACGGGCGAGACCGCCGCCGCACCGGCCAAGACGCGGGCAGGCTCGGCCGCACCGCCGGCCAGCGGGGTCAACCGGAACGAGAACACAGTGGGTTCGGCGTACACGCGGTACGCGTCGAACGTGGCCGGGCCACAACTGGCCGAGCCTACCCCGAGCGTCTTGGCCGCCAGACATAACACCGTCGAAGTGCTCGGCGGCAGGTCTTTCGCGTAATTCGCCTTTTCGAGTACCTCGTCCGTGAACGGCAACGCCGAGAAGGAAAATCCTCCGATGGCGGGAGCCAGGTCTTTCCCGGAGAGTCCCGGCTGCACGAAATCCACCCGGATGCCGGGGCCTTGCGGGCCGTGCGTCAGCGCGCACCAGCGAGCATCTCCATGGTTGCCGCACTCCATGGGAGCGACGTAGGGCGTCAACTGGTCCCGCACGCTGCTGGCGTAGCGGGCGATCTCCGCGCCGAGTTGACGGTCGGGATAATTCTCCTGCGGCCCCCGCGCGACGTAGGTCAGCTGGTCGAGCGCCGGGTCGAGTTGGACGCGCATTCCCAAGCGCGGCAGCAGGATGCGCCGCCCTTTCGGCAGGACGGACGCGCGCACGTCGATGGACCCGTCCGGGTTGACCGTGTAATTGACCGCCTGCGCGAAGCCGAAGCCCCCCTTGCCTTCCGACGTGCCGCTGATCTGCACTTGCACGGCACCGCCGGCGGACGCCTGCGTGAAGGTCACGGACGACGGCTGCATGGTCAGATGATCCAGCCCGGCCGATTTCCAGGCGCTACTGGTCCAGAGGTCGTCGTTGCGGTGCGGCGCGCGATAGGCGTACAACGCGAGTCCCCCCGAGCCCGGCAGGATGACCGGCTTGTCGCCGTAAACCAGTTCGGAAAGGACGCCGCCCGCCTTGTCGAAGACCACCCGGAACCCCGAGCCGCCGGTGACGGTGAGCCGTCCGGCATCGTTGGCCACCTGAAGCGGTGAGGCGACCGGGCCGGAAGCGGAGGTAGCCACCCCGGGCGCGAGGGCCGGGCGAGGCAGCGGAAACTGGTCGGTGGCGATTTCCTTCTCCGTTTCCGGCGTGACCCAGACGGGCTTTTCCTTGAAACGGTAGCCGACGTGCAGGAAATATTCGCCCGGTTGCGCGAGGACCTCCGGCGGCAGCGGCACATCCAGCGGGGCGCTGGCGCCGGGAGCGACTTCCGGCAACGGCAGATCGCCGTGCGCGACCTCCAGCCCGTCGCGGGTGACCACCCAGGCCGCCAGAAACTGGCTCAGCGGCGTAAAGGCGTATTTGTTCTCGACGTTCAGCCCGCCCTTGGCGAGATCGCGGGCCGTGGTCTTGATCCACTGGTAGCCGTGCTTGACCTCGAAATACTTCGGGTTGCGCGTGCGGTCGGTGAACACGCCGCCGCCCTTGAGGATGAAGACGCTATCGTTGGGTTTGTCACCGAATCCGCCGCCGTAGGCCAGGAACGGGTGAGCCGGGTCCTTCCGGTTCCAGAGCGCCTGGTCCTGCCATTCCCAGATCGCGCCGCCCATCGCGCCGGGATACTTGTAGATTTCCGTCAGATATTCCTGCAAGCCGCCCAGGGAATTGTTCATGGCGTGCGCGAATTCACACAGGTAGAAAGGCTTGCCGTACTTGTGCTCCTTCAGGGCTCCGCCCATCGAGTTGGGTGAGGTGTACATCTGGCTGATCATGTCTCCCTTGTTGGAGTCGTCGCCGTGCTGCCAGCCTTCGTAATGCACAAACCGGGTGGCATCGATTTTCTTCACCGCAGCCGCGGCGGCGTCGAAGTTCGGCCCCCAGCCGGACTCGTTGCCCAGGCTCCAGATGATGACGGCAGCGTGGTTCTTGTGGGATTCGACGTTATCGACCTCGCGTTGCACGTGCGCCTCTTTCCATTCCGGATGGAAGGAGAGCGAGTCCGGGGGGCTCCAGCCGGAGCCGTGCGACTCCAGGTTGGCCTCGGCCACGAGGTACAGCCCGTACTCGTCGCAGAGTTCGTACCAGCGCGGGTCGTCCTGGTAGTGGCAGGTGCGGACGTGGTTGGAGTTGCAGCCCTTGAGCAACTGGATGTCGCGCAGCATTTCCGCTTCCGAGACGGTATGACCCGTGTTCGCTTCGTTCTCGTGCCGGTTGAAGCCCAGCAGCTTGACGGGCACGCCGTTGAGGCAGAAAACGCCGTCCTTGCTCTCGATCTTGCGGAAGCCGGTCCGGCAGGAAAGGATTTCCGGTGCGCCGCCCGCCGGGGCGGCCAGCGACAGGACGCTGGTGTAAAGGTTGGGAATCTCGGCGGACCACTTGAGCGGGTTGGCCACGGTGACTTCCAGGGTGAGGGCCTTCTCCTCGCCGGGAGCCAGCGCGGGCACCGTGCCCGACGCCGCGCCGCCGGGCACGGGTTGGCCGGCGTGGTCGAGGAGCTGGTACTGCAAGGCGCGGGCCGGCGCGGGCACGGTGCCGTAGTTTTTGACCTTGGCGTTGACGTGCAGCTTGCCGTCGCGGTACTGCGCATCGAGGTCGGGCTGCACGGAGAAATCGCGCACGTGGACAAGCGGCGTGCTCCAGAGCGTGACGTTGCGGAAGATGCCGCTCAACCGGAACATGTCCTGGTCTTCCAGGTAGCTACCCGCACAGAAACGGTACACCTCGGCGGCGAGGACGTTCTTGCCCGGCTTGAGGTATTTGGTGAGGTCGAACTCGGCGGGCGCGCGGCTGTTCGTGCTGTAGCCGACCCGTTCGCCGTTGATCCACAGGTACAGGTTGGAATCCACGCCGTCGAAGGTGATGAACACCCGCCGCCCCTGCCAATCGGCGGGCACCTCGAAATCGCGCCGGTAGCTGCCCACGGGGTCGCGTTCCTCGTAGGCCGTCCAGTCGTGCGGCGGCTCGCTCGTCACGCGCGGCGGATCGTTCTGGAAGGGATAGGTGAAATTGGTGTACTCGGCGGTGCCGTAGCCCTGTAGCTGCCAACAAGACGGCACGGGAATGGTTTTCCAGCCGCTGACATCGTAGGATGGCTTATAGAAATCGACCGGGCGCTGTTCGGGCTTGGGCACCCAGTGGAAACTCCAGTTCCCGTTGAGCGAACGCGCGAAGGGCGATTCGAGCCGTTTCGCCGCGAGGGCCTGCGCGAGGTTCGCGTAGGGCATCAGCGTGGCGTGCGGCAGTTCCTTGTTGATGTTGAGCACCTGCGTCTGCTCGATCTCGGGCGGCAGCGGGACCTCCGCCGCACGCAAGGGAGCGGGACCGGCAAACAACATCGTGGCGGCTGAAACAACGAGAAAGAAGGCTTTCATGGTGGGGAATGGAACGCAAGAATGGAAGCTGGCGCCACGTGACGCAAGTGATTTATCTCTCCGGTCCGCAAAATGAACTTTTCCGCTTTTGTGTCCATATCTTCCTTTCGTTCGTTTGCCCTCGTTCCTCCTCGACTGGTGAGGTGAGGGCGTCGCCCGGAAAAAGACTTGCCATGCCGACCGTGGGGGATCGAGAGTCGGGGTGCCGCCGAACGACGCGAGGTCTGCGTTTCGCCTCTCGTTCCCCCCGGCCCCCCGGATGAAAACACGGACTTCCTTCACCGCTTTGCTCGCCGCCGGGATGGTGCTCGGCGCCGGTCGGCTGCCCGGCCAGACACCGCGCTCCATCCACCCGACGGACGCGAATCCGCCCGCCGATTTCTACGATAGTCAAGCCCACGGGAACGATTTCAGCGGGGCCAAATCTCTCGCCGCCATCGGCTTCACCGATGCGCATGGCGGCGTGGCTTCCCTGAGCAACGGCCATCTCCTGCTCACGCCGGACGGCAACAACGGCGGCACGGATGCCTTTGCGCGCGATTTCGTGCTGAGGGCAGGCGACGGAGAGCAGGCGCGCGACCAGGGTTGCCGGGTGGTCCTGCCCGCCGACTACCGGCGCGGCGCGGCGACGATGGGCCTGCTCCTGCGTTTCCGGGCGGACGGCACCGGGCTGCTGCTCAACT
This sequence comes from uncultured Chthoniobacterales bacterium, assembly GCA_964250695.1. Classification (GTDB taxonomy): domain Bacteria; phylum Verrucomicrobiota; class Verrucomicrobiia; order Chthoniobacterales; family SZAS-18; genus CAHJWO01. Next base: position 23,317 of record CAXUGY010000014.1, read on the forward strand.
TCGCGCCCGACGCCGAGCCGTCGCTCGTCGCGTACTCGGTCGCCGCCGGTGCCGTGACCCGGCATGGCGATGCCCCCCTGAGCCATCCCTACGTGTCTTCCCACCCGGTCGCGCTGGAAGCCCGGGTGATCGCGGACGCCGCCGCCGCGTTGACCGTCACCGATCTGACCACGGGCCAAATCCTCGGGTTCCTGAACGTGCCGCTGGACTTCGGCCCGGTGCCCGTGGGCGGCTTCGGATTGGTGCCCTGGATGCGCACGGCAGGCACCGGCAGCCTCGCCGTGGCCAGCGTCCGGAGTTACCCGGTGACGGCGGTGGCGTGTGACGGCGATTCGCTGACCACCGGGGAGAACTGCACGGTCGGCAAGGGCACGGCCAGTCCGCTCGCCACGAGTTATCCCGGCGTGCTCCAGAAGCTGCTGGGCAACCGCTACCACGTCTTCAACCTGGGGCGCAGCGGCTTCACCGTGCCCGCGATGACCGGGGATGCCGCCCGCCGCGTGGACGCGTTGATCGCCCCAGCCGAGCGGCCTCCGGTGGTGGTGATCGAGGGGGGCACCAACGATTTCGGCATCGACGGCTCCCTCAAGCCGCCCATGACGGTCACGCAGGCGGCCCGGACGGTGTACGGCCGCTTGCAGACGTATTGGGGAGCGCGCCACGCCGCCCGCGCCGACGTGACGGTCATCGACGTGACCAACCTGCCCGCGGGTCATCCCGTGTACGCGCGCAACCTGGGTTCACCGTCCGGTTTCAACGCACGTCGCGACGCACTCAACGCGTTGCGCAAATCCCCGCCCCCGGGGACCGGCGCGCGGCCCGACCGGCTGGTGGACCTGACGGAAACCGCCCACCTCGGACAGAATGGAGACGAGAAGAACCCCGCCTACTTTCAAGGCGACGACGGGACGCACCTGACCGACGCGGGCTACGCCCTCAAGGCCGCCGCCGTCGCCGCCGTGATCCAACCGGGCCTCGCCACGGCTTCCGAAGTCAGGTAGGGACGGCTCGCGTCCGCCCGGCAAAACCCTTCGACGGGCCATGCTCAGCGCCCGGCGGAGAGATGTCGGATATCCCTGTTGACGAGATTTGCGCGGCTGCATACTATTCCGACCACTCAGGAGCCCGCCCCCCAGGCGACCGGATCACCCGGCGAGCGCGGCACCACCCCAACGTCCCCCCGCAACCCCCTCCCCCCACCCCATGGATCTCAGTCAAACTTCACCCGCCGACGCCCCCGCCGACGATCTGTCCTCCGAGATTCCACAGCCCATGAGCAGCCGCCTGTACTTCTGGGCGATCACTTCCTCGTTGGCCGGGTTCCTCTTCGGCTTCGACACCGTGGTCATCTCGGGCGCGGAGCAAACGATCCAGAAACTCTGGGGTCTGAGCGCCGGGATGCAGGGCCTCGCCCTGGGCGCGGCTCTCTACGGCACCGTGATCGGCTCGCTCGGGGGCGGCTGGCCGACGGACAAATTGGGCCGCAAGCTGACCTTGTTTCTGATCGGCGTGCTGTTCGTCATCTCGGCCGTGGGCTGTGCCTTCGCCACGGGCGTGAATCTCTTCATCCTCGCGCGCTTCGTGGGCGGCATCGGCATCGGCGTGTCCACCGTGGCGGCCCCGCTCTACATCTCCGAAATCTCGCCCGCTGCGCACCGTGGCCGGCTCACGGCCCTGTTTCAGTTCAATATCGTCTTCGGGATCATCGTGGCCTTCGGTTCCAACTATCTGCTCCGGGGCATCAGCGAGAATGATTGGCGCTGGATGCTCGGCGTGGCGGCCATCCCGTCGGTGATCTACATGCTGCTGTGTCTGGCTTTGCCGGAAAGTCCCCGCTGGCTGCTCACGCGCAAGGGCGACTACCAGGCGGGCGTGCGGGTGCTGGGAATGATCAATCCGCAACTCTCCCAGGCCGCCCTGGAGGCGAGAGCCACCGAGATCACCACGACGGCCGCCAGCGCGGCGCAATCCGAAACGGCGTCCGGGTTCTTCTCGTGGCGTTTGCGCGTGCCGCTCACCCTGGCCTTCCTGGTGGCGTTCTTCAACCAGTTGTCGGGCATCAACGCGGTGCTGTACTTCGCCCCGCGCATCTTTGAGATGACCGGCCTGGGGGCCAAGGCGGCCCTGTTGCAATCGGTCGGCATCGGCGTCACGAACCTGATCTTCACCTTCGTGGGGTTGGCGCTCATTGACCGACTGGGTCGCAAAACGCTCCTGATCATCGGATCGCTCGGCTACATTACCTCACTGGGGCTGTGCGCGTGGGCGTTTTTCACGCAGCATTATGCCATCGTGCCGGCGTGCATCTTTGCCTTCATCGCTTCGCATGCGGTTGGCCAGGGGACGGTGATCTGGGTGTTGATCTCGGAGATTTTTCCGAACCGCTACCGCGCGGCGGGGACGGCGTTCGGTTGCGGCACGCATTGGGTTTTCGCCGCTTTGCTGACCACGGTATTCCCCATCGCCGTGGCTCACCTCAACGCCAAGGAGCATCCGCAGAACGGGGGCTACCTTTTCGCGTTCTTCTGCGGCATGATGGTCCTCCAGCTCCTCTGGGCCATCCTCCAGGTGCCCGAGACCAAAGGCGTGCCGCTGGAGGATATCCAGCGCAAGTTGGGCGTGGTCCCGGCCTGAAGCGTGTCTTCGTCCAAGGAGAGCCATCCCTCCCTTGGTGGATCAATGCCCCGCGCCGCTCGCCAGGGAATCAAACCAATCCAGCGCGAGGTTGACGTGCGCATCCCAGGCCTGGTGGACGCCCGGATGCGATTCCGCCCGCACCCGCTGGTAGCCGCCCTGCTTGGTCGTGTTGATGCTTTCCTGCATCATGGGAGGCGTGGCGATGGTGTCCTTCTCACCCCACGAGATGAACACGGGAATCTGGTGCCAATGACTCGTGTTGCCGCGCATCGCGGAATCGTGTTCCCATTGGGTCGGATTATAGCCGCCGTTGAGCAGGATCATCCCGGCCACCCGGTAACCCTGCGTGGAGAGCCAGAGCGCCTGATGGCTCGCATAACCGCTCCCACCCGAGAAACCGGCGGTGGCAAACGTCCATTCCTTCTTGGCCTGGGGAAAACGGGCGTTCAATTCCGCGAGCGCGATTTTGAGCAGGATCAGGCGGTAATCCGGGCCGTCGCCGTACTTCGGCTTGCCGTCCCCGCCGTCGGCGGCCAGGACCATGTAGCCGTGGGCCAAGCCGTCCCTGGTGTATGTGCCCTGCGTCACCGGAATGCTGAGCGCGTCGCCGGACGCGGTGGCGACGCCGATGAGCACCTTCTGCGGCTTGCCGGGGTTGAAGTCCGCCGGGACGGCCAGCGAAGCGCGGATGTGCGTGGGATGCGGAGCCGCTTCGCCGTAGCATTTGGCGACGAACGCGACGTGCTCCGTGGGTAACGGCAGGTCGGTCACGACGGTCTTGCCCGGCTCCACCGGCACGCTGCCGAAGGTCCAGTTGCCCGCCGGAACGACCGGCGCGGCGGCTCCGGCCGACGACGAGACCGACGGGGTGTTCTCCGAGGCGGCGCCCGGCGTGGGGACGGGGGTTGCCGCCGCGACGGACGCGGCCTGGCGCAGCTTGAAAACCAGCAGCTTGTCCGACGCGCTCAACCGGGCCACGGGGAAGGGGTATTCCTTGCCGTCAACGAGGAAGACCGCCGAAGCTCCTTCCGCCCGCAGGAACTCCCCCTGCCAGGTGCGGTTGAGATCGTCGGTCCAGGTCCGCGTGAACGCGTGCGCGGTCAGGGTCGTCAGGAGCAGGCTGGCGGTGACCAGCGGGAGGGCAAGCCTGGGTCGCAGCAAGCGGTGAGAGGTCATCGGATGGCAGGGCAAAAAGTGGCCGGATGATGGCGCGTCGGCAGCCGTCCTGTCAACCGCAGATTTGTCTCACGGGAATTCCTGCTTGTACCCGCAGGCTTTGCACGACACTTTGGACGACCCCGCATGAGCAACGCAACCTCACCACACGGAGAAAACGCCCCGCCTTCCTCCGCCCTGCCCCGCCCCGCCCCCGGTTCATCGACGACCCGCGACGGCTTCCTGGGGCGCGTCATCGAAGACTTCGCGCGAAACGTCCCGTCCGCAGGGTGGTCGGCCCTGTTCGCGGATTGTTTTGCCAACACCCTGGAAACCACCGTGGAACTCACCACGCTCGACGGTCGGCCCGACGCGTTCGTCATCACCGGGGACATCGCGGCCATGTGGCTGCGGGACTCGACCGCGCAGGTGTGGGGGTACCTGCCGTTTGCAAAGGACGATGCGCGGCTCCGCGAAACGTTCCGGGGCGTGATCCGTCGACAGACCGATTGCATCCTGATCGATCCCTACGCCAACGCCTTCAACCGGGGGCCCTCCGGCGGGCAATGGGAGAGCGACCACACCGCCATGTTGCCGGAGGTCTACGAGCGCAAATGGGAGATCGATTCCCTGTGTTACCCCCTCCGGCTGGCGCACGGTTATTGGACCGCCACCGGGGACACCTTTCCGTTCGACGAACGGTGGGTGCAGGGGGTCCGCCGCGTGGTCCAGACCTTTCGTGAACAGCAGCGCAAGGCGGGCGCGCACGGCCCTTATTTCTTCCAGCGCACCGCCCGTGAGGCCATGGACAGCCTGCCGATTGGCGGCCATGGCAATCCGACCGCGCCGGTCGGCATGATCTGCTCGGCGTTCCGGCCTTCCGACGACGCCACGATCTTCCCGTTCCTGGTGCCCTCCAACCTGTTTGCGGTGCGTGTCTTGCGGCAGGCGGCGGAGATTCTCGGGGCGCTGGCGGCGGCTCCCGAACTGGCCGGGGAGTGCGGGCGGCTGGCGGCGGAGGTGGCGCAGGCCGTCCTCGCCTACGGGATTCACGAGCACCCCAAATACGGCCGCATCTACGCCTACGAGGTCGATGGTTTCGGCGGACGGATTTTCATGGACGACGCCAACGTGCCGAGCCTGCTCTCGCTGCCTTACCTGGGTTGCTGCGCCGCCGACGATCCGGTTTACGTGGCCACCCGGAATTTCGTGCTCAGCCCGGACAATCCGTGGTTTTTTACCGGGCGTCTGGGCAGCGGGGTCGGCAGCCCGCACACCGGTTTCCAGCGCATCTGGCCCATCGGCATCACCATGCGCGCGCTCACCAGCCACGACGACGCCGAAATCGTCGATTGCCTGCGGCTGCTGCGGTCCTCCACCGCCGGCACCGGCTACATGCACGAGGGTTTCGACCCGGATGACCCCACCCGGTTCAGCCGCGAGTGGTTTGCCTGGGCCAACTCGCTCTTCGCCGAACTCCTGCTCAAACTCCGGCACGAAAAACCCGAGCTTTTGGCCCGCACCGACGCGTGAACCGGACGCCACCGCGTTCCACGTCGGACTCGTTTCCGTGCGCTTCTCTTCCGGCCGCTAAGCAAGTCGGAAGACGTTGCGGGGTGAGAGGAAGTGTGTTTTCCGCTCGGTTCTGCCTTCTGCCTTCTTACTTTTTACTTTCTGCTTAATCCTTCGGCCCGGTCTGTTGGAGGGCCTTCACTGCCTCCGGCGGCAAGCTCGATTTCCAGATTTTAAAGTCGCGGATTTCCCCGGCAAACTTGTTGCCGCGCTCCCAGGGGTCCACGATCCCGACGCCCACCTTGGCCTTGTCCGGCGCGAGGGTCCGCTGGCCGGAAGCGACCCGGCTGCCGTCCTTATACACGGTCACCGTTTGGCCGTCGTAACTCGCGGTCAGCATTTGCCAGCGTTTCGGCTCGATCTTGACGTTGGTGTTGAGGTCCGCATTCGCCAGCCAGAAGGTGAGTCCGTCCTGAAAATTGATGAAATAACGCCCCGTGCCCGCCGAGGAATTGCGATCCTCCGCCGTGCCGAAGCCGCCGAGCAGGGTGTAACTCTCCGGCGCATCGTCGCAACGCAGGAAGAAATTGAGCGTCCACGGCTCGTCCGGCCGGGTCGGCAGTCCCGCCACTTCCTCCGCGCGCGATTCCTGCGGCGTCCGCAACGAGGCGATGCTGTAGATCGGCAGCAGCCCGTCCACGGCTTTTTCGGTCAATCTCTGGACGTTCGCGCGGGGCGAAGCTTCCACGATGTCCCGCACCGCGAGCTTGAGCGGGGCGGTCTGCGGCAGCGGGGCCGCGAGGTGCAGCGTGGCCTTCGTGGCGTCGGGAGACCACTGCACCGATTTGATCGCCACCCCGGCGCCCGGCATCCCGCCCGGCGTCACGGTCGAAAAAACGTAGTGGTTCACCCCCGACCCGGACCCCGGCTGCACCGGCTTGGAAAAGCTGACCTCCACCGTGGGCACGAGCGGAGTCGCGGAAACCGAGACGAGCGCGGGCGGGTTGACGTCGTCCACCTGATAATGCCCGCCCCAGACGGGGCCGGGCCGACCCTGGGCGTCGAACTCGCAGGCCCTGAGATCGGTGTCGCGTGAAAGCACCAAATGATCCGCGTAGACCGAGGAATTCGTCGTCGGGACCGACCCGTCCGTGGTGTAACGCAGGTTGCCTTCCTGGTAATAGAGCGGGGCTCGCAGATTGACCGTGACGGAGTCCGTAAACCGACCCGGCGCGGGCGTGGCCGCCGGTGCGCCGCCTGCCACGTGGTCGGCCAACGTGTCGTAGAGCGGGGCCGTCGGGTTCACCCCGGCCCCCGGCTCGCTGGCCACGCTGACGGCGAGCACGCGAATCTTGTCGTTGTTCGGCAGGGTGATGCTTTTGGCACCCGCCGGGAGATCGACCCCGCATTTGAAGAGGTAAGCGTACTGATAGTATTCGTCACCCTGCTTCGCGTCGTGCCGATGGGAGAAATACCACGCCACGGGCGCGCGCTTGATGTAGCCGGGCACGAGTCCCACCAGTGGGTTTTTCCAATCGTAGGTCAACTCGGCCTGTTCGCCTTTCCAGAGCCGCTTGTCCCATTGGCCGATGAACTCGGACCAGTCCGGCACCACCAGCGGCGAGGCAACCCCGTCGATTTTGACCTCGGCGCGCTGGTCGCCGTTGGCAGCGGCGGCGAGCAAGTACACCCGGTTGAACGGCCCGGCAGGCAGGTCGAGCGATTGGCCCCGGCAAACCACCGCGTTCTTCTGGCCGTCCGCCCGGGAGCCGAGCTGGAAGGAAACCCCCTCGCTGGAGAGCGACGCGGGGAACTGCTCGGCGGGGAAGGTGTGGCCCTGATCGTCGAAGCCGCCGTCCGCCGGAGCCTTGCTCGCACTGACCACGTCGAGATCATACGTCAGCGGCAGCGCCTTGCTCACCGTCGCCGCCAGCGGCGCACGCGGCGACGGCCCCGTCTTGAGGGCAAACGCGCGCATCTGGTAGGCTCCCAGGTCGAAGGCGACCACGCCGTTTTGCAGGTTGGCGGGGCCGACCGGCATTTCCTGGCCGTTGATCTCGCGCGCCCCGGCAAGGGGCAGCCCGCAGGTGAGACGGACCCCGGCGGCCGGTTGACCGGAAAGCTCGCGGAGGCGCACGACGATCTCGTTGCCGTCTTCCGCCTTCTTAACGCTGCAAATCTGGACCTGTTCGGAGTTGGTCGCCAGCAGGGAAAACGCCTTGCCGAGCGGCCCCGCGTGCGCCGGACTGGCGAAGGCGAGCAGGGGCTGGTTGAGCCGCGCCGCTTCCCAGGACGTGTTGCCCTGCCGCCAGTCGCCCTTGTGACCCTCGACGGCGTAGAGCATCCGGTGGCGGCCGATTTCCTGCGTCCCCTGATCCTGGTAGCCGCCCGAGATGCCCGGCGAATACAGCAGCGTCAGGCGCATCGTGCGGTCGTCCGGCTTGTCCGAGCCGTACTTGCTGTCGTTGAGGATGGACACGCCGTACCCACCGTCGGTGGCGGTGAGGTCCATCCACTGGTGCTGCGGCACCTCGAATTGCTTCGGGTTGTTGTTGGAACGCTGCACCGTGCCGAGCTGGGCGTCGTAGGTGGCCTGCGAGTTCGAGACGCTCAGGGGAAACGACGCCTTCAAGCCCGCTTCGAGCGAACGCCAATCGACCTCCGTGGCAAACTCGACGCGGTTGCCCGCCCCGCCCGCCGCCAGCCGGATGCGCTGGACGACCGTGGAATCCTGGCCCGTGCGTTTGACCTGCAAGGTCACGCGCACCGGACCCGATTCCACCACGCTGACCTGCGCCGGACCGGCCAGGGTCGCCTTGGGCGGCTTGTTGCGGTCCTCCCAGTCCATGTTCCACGCGGGCCATTCCTGGGGCTTCTCGTACTGGAAAACCAACTGCGCGGGCGATTGGAGCAGTTCCTTGCCCGCCGCCTTGTCCAAGATGGAGGCCACGTCGCCGTTCGCGTCGAGCGTGACCCGGTAGCGTTCGTTTTCGATTCCGTTGACGGTGCTGCGGAGCGGCGACAGCCCATACGGGGCGGCAGGTCCCGGACGGGCCTCGTAGACGGCGTAGCCGACCGAGGGCGCGTTGGCCAGGAAGAGCAGCGTGACCTTGTCGCCGGTGCGGGCCGTGACCTGGGTCGGCACGGGTTGGCCATTGGGTCCGAAGACCGTGACCCCCGGCCCCGCGCCCGCCGGGAGCGTGAGCGACGCTTCCACCACGTCCTGCCGCGGGATGGAGAGCGGATTGAAAACCACCAGGGGCACGCTGCCCGGCGCGACCTGCGTGTCCAGCCCGGACGCCACGGCGGCGCACGAACCCTCGGCCACCGCCGCGAACTGATTGAGCGCGAGCACCTCGTCGTTCCAGGAGAATTCGTAGGACTTCGGCAGACAGGTGCCCGGCAGGATGTCGTGCATCTGCGAGCCGAGGGTGAGGTCCCAGGCCCGGTAGAGCTTTTCCGCCGGGTAAGGCAGGGCCCCGAGGGCGTGGGCCGTGACGGCGGCGCTCTCGGCGGCGTTGGCCAGGAGTTCGTTCTCCCGGTTGAAACGCTTCATGATGGCTTTGGAGGTCAGGCTGCCCGTGGAATGGCCGGTGAGGAGCAGTTCCCCCTTATAGACGGGCAGACGTGCCCGTTGCGCCGGGGTCAGCTCGTCGAACACCCGGCTGGAGGGGCCCGTGACCACCCGCAGAGGCCCCTTGCCCGCGAGACTCGCCTCCAGCCATTTCACCGAATCCTCCTTGGGCGCGCCGCCGCGGTCCCCCGTGCCGAAATACCGGAAATCGGCGTAGACGCCCGAGGTTTTGCCGTCCTTCTCGACGCGGCTGACCCACTTGGGGTCCTCGCTCAAATCCGAGGAAATCGCGCTGTCGTAGGGGCCGCCGTTGAGCGCGGCCGTCACCCCCTGGCCATCGACCCCCTGCCACACGCCGAGGTTGAACGGGACGCCAACCGCCGAGCCCCACGTCAGCTTTTGCGTGTTGAACCCCTTGATCCCGCAATGCGCCAGGATGCTGGGCAGGCAGGCGGGAAAGCCGAAGGTGTCGGGCAGCGTGACCTCGTCGCTTTGCGTCTTGAACTCGCGCTGGAAGAAACGGTTGCCGTAGAGAATCTGCCGGACCCGGGATTCCAGCCCCGAAACCAGCGCGTCCCCTTCCTCGACGGACGCCCCGCCCGGAAACCAGCGCTTCGCCGCGACGTACTGCTGGACCCGGGCGAAATCCTCCGGGTAATACTCCTTCATGAATTCGTAGCGGCGCGACCCGGTGAAATTGAACACGTAATGGGGATATTTCTCGAACAGCGGGAAGTTATCCACCATCGTGTTGCGGATGAACTCGCGCATGACCTGCGGATAAGACCACCGCCATTGGGTGTCGAGGTGCGCGTATCCCACCACGTAGAGCGTCTTCTGGTGGTCGAGGTCCACCGGCGCGTCCGCCGCCCGCAATGGCGAAGCGTGGCCGACGAACAACGCCAGGGCGGCCAGGGCGACGCGGAAAACGGAGGATGAATTCACGGGCGAAAGATGGAACCGGGGGGTCGGACGGCGGGCGTTTGACAAATTTCGACCGCCTGGTGGCGAAAATGCTGGACTCCCGCGCCGAAATCAACGTTTTTGTTGCGAGACAAAATCATTTGCGCGCAGAGAGAATTCGTCCGTGAACCCTCCGGTTCATGGCGCCCCCCCGGCAACTTTTCCTCGCAGGAGACCTCCTGCGCGGGCGACGAGCCGATTCCGGCCGTGACGAAGGACCCCCGCCGCGTTCCCCCCTTGCCCGTTGCCCCCCGTTTCGATGCCCACGAACATCCACCTGACCTTCGTCGATTACGCGATCCTCATCATCTATTTCCTGTTCGTCCTGGGGATCGGCTTTGCTCTCAAACGCTTCATGCGTGGCAGCGGCGACTTTTTTCTCTCCGGCCGCTCGATCCCGGCCTGGGTGACGGGGCTGGCGTTCCTCTCGGCCAACCTCGGCGCGCAGGAGGTCATCGGCATGGCCGCGTCCGGCGCCAAGTACGGCATCATGACCAGCCATTTCTACTGGGTGGGCGCGATTCCGGCGATGGTCTTCCTGGCGATTTTCATGATGCCGTTCTACTACGGCTCGAAGTCGCGCTCGGTGCCCGAGTACCTCAAGCTGCGCTTCGACGAGAAGACCCGCGGCCTCAACGCGCTGTCCTTCGCGGTGATGACGATCTTTTCCTCGGGCATCTCGCTGCACGCGCTGGCCAAGCTGATGGTGATCCTCGTCGGCTGGCACTACTGGCCGTGCATCTTCGTCTCGGCGGCCATCGTGCTCGTCTACATCTTCCTGGGCGGGTTGACCTCGGCCATCTACAACGAGGTGCTCCAGTTCTTCATGATCGTGCTGGGCTTCGCGCCGCTGGTGTACCTCGGGTTGCGCAAGGTCGGCGGCTGGTCGGCGCTCAAGCAGCAACTGATCCCGGTCGCCACGCAACACTCGCCGCCCTACGCGCCGGGCACCTGGACCCATTCGTGGACCCATCTGGGCAGCGTCACGGATAACCCGATGGGCGCGGACACCTTCAGCATGGTCGTGGGCCTGGGCTTCGTGCTCTCGTTCGGTTACTGGTGTACGGACTTCCTCGTCGTCCAGCGCGCCATGGCGGCCAATTCCATGTCCGCCGCCCGCCGCACGCCGCTCATCGCCGCCGTGCCGAAGATGCTCTTTCCCGCGCTGGTCATCCTGCCGGGCATGATCGCCATCGCGCTGCACACCAGCAGCGGCGGGCACTTCCTGCCCGTGGGCGCGGACGGCAAACCGGATTATGACCTGACGATCCCGACCATGCTCGGCGCGTATTTCCCGACCGGCCTGCTCGGCATCGGGTTCACGGCGTTGATGGCGAGTTTCATGTCCGGCATGGCGGGCAACGTGACCGCGTTCAACACGGTCTGGACCTATGATCTCTACCAGAGCTACCTCGCGCCGAACAAGTCGGACGACCATTACCTCTGGATGGGCCGCGTGGCCACGGTGATCGGCATCCTCCTGAGCGTGGGCGCGGCCGTGCTCGCCTCGAACTACAACAACATCATGGACATGCTCCAGTTGGTGTTCAGCTTCGTCAACGCGCCGCTCTTCGCCACGTTCCTGCTCGGCATGTTCTGGAAGCGGGCCACCGGTCACGGAGCCTTCTGGGGGTTGGTGTCCGGCACCATCGGCGCGCTCCTCGTACACGGTCTGTCCATCGCGGCGGGCAACGCGCCGGGCATCAAGGGCGGCTGGATCGCCCCGCGCGTGACGTTCCCCAGCGAGATGAGCCAGAACTTCCGCCTGGCCATCGTGGCCTGGACTTTCTGCTTCGTGGTGACGGTCGTGGTCTCGTTGCTCACGCCGCGCACGAAAACCGACGGCGAACTCGTCGGCCTGGTGTACTCGTTGACGGAAAAGCCGAAGACGGAAAACGAACCGTGGTACCAGCGTCCGGTGGTGCTCGGCGTGCTGATCCTCGCGGCCACGGTAGTCCTGAACATCATCTTCGCCTGACCTCCCTTCTCCCTTCACCTCCCCTACTTCCTCCCCCATGAGCTTCGACCTACGCATCCCAGTTGGACTGATGTTCACCCTCTTCGGCCTGATCCTGATCGGGGTCGGCCTCTTCGGGAGTGCGGCCCTGACCGAGCAATCGCTGGGCGTCAACATGAACCTGTGGTGGGGGGTGGTCCAGTTCGTCTTCGGCGCGCTGATGCTGTTCTTCGGCTGGCGCGGGAATGCTCGCGGCTGACCCACCGCATGTCCCACCGCGCAGCCAGAGTCGTCACGGGCAGATGGCAGGGACTTGCCGTCGTCCTCGCGGCGGCGTTGTGCGCCTGTGGCGGGCCCCACCCGGGGGAGGGCCGGGTCACCATCCGCTACTGGGAAAAATGGACGGGCTTCGAGGCGGACGCCATGCGCGCCGTGGTGGACGACTTCAACGCCAGCCAGAACCGCATTTTCGTCGATTTCAGTTCGGTCAGCCAGATGGACCACCGGTTGATGCTGGCCATCTCGGGCGGGGTGCCCCCGGATGTGGCCGGGATCACCGGTAAATCCATCCCCACCTACGCCGAGAACGACGCCCTCACCCCGCTGGACCGGCTGGCCGCGCGCCACGGCATCGCCCGCGAGCAGTACATCGACGTGTTCTGGCAAATCTGTTCGTACCGGGGTCATCTCTGGGCCTTGCCGACCACCCCCGCCTGCCTCGCGCTCATCTGGAATAAAAAACTCTTCCGCGAGGCCGGGCTGGACCCCGAGCAGCCGCCCCGTTCCATCGCCGAACTGGAGCGATTCAACGAAAAACTGGTCAAACGCCGACCGGACGGCCGCCTGGAGTCCTGCGGGCATTTCCCGGCGGAGCCCGATTGGTACTACGACATCTGGGGCTGGTGGTTCGGCGGCAAACACTGGGACGGTGACCGGACCATCACCGCCGACAGCCCGGAAAACGTCGCCGCCTACGACTGGATCGGCTCCTACCCGCAACGCTTCGGCGCCGCCGACCTGCTGACCTTCCGCGACGGCTTCGGCAATTTCGCCTCGGCCCAGAACCCCTTCTTTTCGGGTCGCGTCGCCATGGTTTTGCAGGGACCCTGGATCTACAATTTCATCAAGACCTTCGCGCCGCCGGATTTTGAATGGGGCATGGCGGCCTTTCCGAGCGTCCAGGGTGACCGCCTGAAGGACGTGACCCTCGTGGAAACGGAAACCCTGGTCATGCCCGCCGGAGTGAAACATCCCGCCGAGGCTTTCGAGTTCATCCGGTACGTCAACTCGCAGGGGCCGATGGAAAAGCTGTGCCTGCTCCACCGGAAATTCAGCCCCCTGCGCGAGTGCAGCGCGGGCTTCTTCAAAAATCATCCCAATCCTTACATCGCCAAATTCCTGGAACTGGCCAAGAGTCCCAACGCCCACATCATCCCGCAGTTGACGACGTGGCCGGTTTACAGTTCCGACATGACCCAGGCCTTTGGCCGCATCTGGACGGGACGGGCCAGCGCGCGGGAAGCGTTGGCGGAAGTGCAGCGGCACGAACAACAGGCTTTTGACCGCCGCCGGCAGCGGTGGGAGCATCTCTCGGCCCAACGTCTGGCGGAATGGAGCGCGCAATGACCCGCGACGAGCGGCATCGCCTGCGGCTGGGCCTGGCGTTCATCAGCCCGTGGATCGGCGGGTTCCTGCTGCTTTGCCTCTATCCGCTGGCCAGCACGCTCCTCTACTCGTTCTACGATTACTCGGCGCTCTCGCGTCCGGTCTTCGTCGGCGCGGACAACTACCGCAACCTCTTCACGGACGCGATCTTCTGGCGGTCGGTTTACAACACGTTTTTCTTCGCCGCGTTCGCCCTGCCGCTCGGGCTGCTGGTTTCGCTGACCTTGGCGATCCTCTTGAATTTCGACCTGCCCGGCAAGGGGGTGTTCCGCACGGTCTTCTTCCTGCCGTCGCTGGTGCCCGTGGTGTGCCTGGGCGTCCTGTGGCAGTGGATGCTCAACGGCGAGTTGGGCCTCATCAACCAGATCCTCCACCCCTTCTACCACGCGGCGAACGCGCTGTTCGGCACGCACGCCTCCCCGCCGAACTGGTTGCTGGAAGCCCGGTACGCCAGGTGGGGCATCATCTTCAGCAGCCTCTGGGGCGTCGGCCAGGCGGTCGTCATTTATCTGGCCGGATTGCAGGACGTGCCGCGTCACCTCTACGAGGCCGCCGAGATCGACGGCGCGAGCTTCTGGCAGAAAACGTGGCACATCACCGTGCCGATGATTTCCCCGGTCATTTACTTCAACGGCCTCATGGGCTTGATCGGCGCGTTCCAGGTGTTCGCGGTGCCCTACGTGGTCACCAACGGCAGCGACGGCCCGGAGCGGTCGTTGCTTTTCATGACGACCTACCTCTACCAGAACGCCTTCGATTACTCGAACATGGGTTACGCCTGCGCCATCGGGTGCCTGCTGTTCCTGTTGATCCTGGGGTTGACCTACGCCGCGAAAAGCCTCGCCGACCGGCACGTCCATTACGAGGGAAATTAAACCCATGCGTCCCCCCACCCGTCTGCGGCTCTCCCACGCGCCGATCCTGCTCCTGCTCGTCGCGGCGGGGCTGGCGTTTCTGGCTCCGTTCGCGTGGATGGTGTCCACGTCGCTCAAGCCCCTGAACGAGACCATGACGCTGCCCGCGCGCTGGATTCCGGGCATCGTCCAGTGGCACAACTACCCGGACTCCACCCGGGCGATGGGTCCCTTCTGGCGGTACGCGGGCAACTCGCTCTTTCTGGGCGTGATGACGGTCGTCGGCACCGTCGCCAGCAGCACCCTGGCCGCCTACGGTTTTTCGCGCCTCGAATGGCGCGGGCGCGACAAGGTGTTCCTGGTCCTCCTGGCGACGATGATGATCCCCTATCCGATCATCATGGTGCCCATCTTCAACCTGTTCAAATCCCTGGGTTGGATTGGCACCTTGCGCCCGCTTTGGACGCCGTCGTTCCTGGCGAGCGCGTTCAACGTTTTCCTGCTCCGGCAATTTTTCCTGACCCTGCCCAAGGACATGACCGAAGCCGCGCGCATCGACGGGTGCAGCGAGTTGCAGATTCTCACGCGCATCGTCCTGCCCTTGTCCAAACCGGCGTTGCTGGTCGTGGCGATCTTTCAATTCATGGCGACGTGGAACGATTTCCTCGGGCCACTGATCTTCCTGACGGACCAGAAGGATTTTACCTTGGCGCTGGGCTTGCAGAGTTTCCAGAGTCAGATGGGCGGCACCGCGTGGCACCAACTGATGGCCGCGTCCGTGCTGGTGACTCTGCCGGTCATCCTCCTTTTCTTTCTGGCCCAGCGCACGTTTATCGAGGGGGTGGCTGCCACCGGCGGAAAATGATTCGTTCCCGAAGCCACTGCGCGGCGAGGGTGCTCAATAGACCTCCGACAAAAGTCAGAATGGTCCGCAGATTCCGCAGATTTCCGCAGATCGAAGAGAGAGAAAAGGGGGTGGGAGCACACCCACTCCTGCCTTCATCTGCGGAAATCTGCGGAATCTGCGGACCACTCCGGTCTCATCTCGGCACTTTTGTCGGAGGTCCAATCATTTACGGAACCGGCAGGTCTAGCCGCACGGTAAAAGCCAAATCCGGGTCGGCCCGCTCGGCGATGCCCTGACACAAAACCGCGAGCTGCGGCCGCACCGGGCAGACCGTGCGCACCCCGTGGCAGTCCAGGGTGACGGGCCGCCCGAGATCGACCAGACGTTCGTCGAGCAGCACGGAAAACGGGCCGTCTTTACCGGAACCGTTGATGGTCACGACGTTATCCCGGCAAGTCGCGTCCAGTTCCCGCTGCTTGCCGGGGTGCCCGTCGTGCAGCCAGTAAAAGCTCTGGATCACGCCGTCGGTTTGTTCCCAGGTCAACTCCCGTGGCGCCGGGTTGCGCTTCAGCGGAACCATCTCCGCGAGTTCGTCGTGGTCGGGCAAATTCCCGTGTTGATAACCCTTCTTCAATTCGTAGGCAGCCGGATAGATGTCCCGGCGCGGCCCGCGCAAACGGGACAGCAGTTCGTCAAACGCCCGGCAGCGTTCCCGGCGTCCGTACCCGTCGTCGAACTCCCCGACCCAGAAGGTAAAGGGCGTGTTGCGCAAGGTCTTGGCCGAACTCTCCCCTTCGGTCGGCGCCGCCGCGCTGCTGTGAATGGCGGCGAAACGGTCCGGCATCTTCGGGCCGATGGCGAACGCCCCGTAGCCCCCGTGGGAATAACCGATCAGATAAACCCGGTTCAAGTCCACTTCCTCGCACACCGCAAACTGCCGCAGCAGATTGGCCACCAGGGGATAAACGTAATCGTCGTAGAAGCCATTCCAAGTATCATTGGGCGCACGGAGAGCAAGGTAGAGATAGCCGCCCGCCTCAGGGTGGTCGTGGTAGTAAGTCGCCATGCCCTGCCACTGGCTGTCGTTGACTTCCTTGGGCGCGCCGCCTCCGCCGTGCAAGGCGATCACGAGGCCCCAACCCGCCGCCGGCTTGGTCCCGACCGTCCGGACGGTATACGGACTGAGATCCTTTTCGAAACGCACCTGTTTCGCCGCGTGGTCGGCGCGCAGTTCCGCGGGCGCGGGCGACGCGCGAAACGCTTCCCACGCCAGCCGCCGCACGGCGTCGGATGACGGTTGCAAGAGCCGGTCAAAACCGGGATCGAACTTCCAGCGCGCCTGCTCCTCCGCCGGCGCGGCGAAGAAGGCCGTGAGCGCATCCGTCAGCGCCTTCCGGTCGGGGGGCGCGGCGGCGAACGCGAGGTCGAGCGTGTCCTGCGCCCCGTCGCCGACCACGTAACGCTGTTGCAACGAACGTCCCTGGTATTGCGCCGTGAGGTCGAAAGTCTGCCCATGCGGCAGGTCGAAGGTCAGCATGTCGTTGGTGTCGGCCCGCTCGTCCTTGCTGACGCCCTCGCGCCCGGCGTCCGCGCCTCCCACCGGCGTCACGCGCACGGCGGCGGCCACGCGCGGCCCGCCGGGGCCGTCGTGGAGGCGCACCATCACGCGCGCGGTCGTCCCGGACGCCACCGGCGTGGCGGCGTAACGATCCGTGACGTTTTCCGCGCTGATGTCCCCCGGATCGTCGGGACCCCAGGTCACGGGAAAGATCGTGCCGGTCCTGCGAAAGCTCAGCGCGTAGATGGCGTGTTGAGGATCGTCCCTTTTGGCGAGGGCGGCGTCGCGCTCGAACCAGGCATGGTCCAGGCCCTGCGGGTCGGGTTCGGCGGCCCCGACGAAATGCCACCGGCCGCCGTCCCAGACTTCCACCCAGGTATGGTTGCCGCGTCCGTCCACCCAATCGGGAGTCCCGGCCAGGCGCGCGGGCACGCCGATGGCGCGGCAGGCGTCCACCAGCAAAATGGCAAGCCCCGTGCAGGAAGCCAGCCCACTACGCAGGCTTTCGGCGGGGCTCTGGTCCGCCCGGGCGCGGGCGGTGGAATAACGCACGTTCACCAGGGGGAACAGCCGTTCGTTGAGCCGCCGGGCGGCTTCGCCGGGCGTCCGGCAACCCGCGATCAGCGGCGTGCAGCGGGTCCGCAGGTCGGCCCGCCAGTCGTCGCGCCGCTCGCTGGCATTGGCGTAGGGCAGCACGTCGTTGAGGAAAACGTCCGGTGGGACCTCCCGGCTCCAGGACGCCTGGGCAAAGGCGTCGGTGGCCAGCGCGATGTTCTCCAGCAGAAATTTCGCGGACAGGGCGCGCAGGTCGCGCGGCGGCATATTTTCCAGCAGGAAAACGAGGCTCGGGCGCTGGGCCGCCGGAACGGTCCCCAACGCCAGCGCCCACTGCGCCCGATTCGAGTCGGCCCGGGCGAGCGCCTGCTCGGTTTGCTCCGGCCACCAGCGGTCCCCGGCGGACGGCGCTTCCTGGGCGCGGACCCCTCCGGCCACCGTGATCAAGAGACCCCAGGCCAGGGCAGACCGCCGCGAAAAAAAGCGCATTGCCATGGCTGATCCATAGCAACGGCCCGGCGTTTGACCAGCCATTAAAATGGCTCGGCAGCGGTCAAGAGCGATCATAAACGATCCAATTAAGGGCAACGAAAGGCAGTGCCCCGCCAGCAAAAAAACCTGACAGACCTGAAAACT
Source organism: uncultured Chthoniobacterales bacterium (assembly GCA_964250695.1). Lineage (GTDB taxonomy): Bacteria > Verrucomicrobiota > Verrucomicrobiia > Chthoniobacterales > SZAS-18 > CAHJWO01. The sequence continues at coordinate 41,230 of CAXUGY010000014.1, forward strand.
AATTTGCCCTTTCTCCCTCGCCCTGCCACTGGTCATTGAGGACATTGCTCCCCGGGCGGAAAACCCGCTCATCCCTTCCCCTCCGGCTTCTCCCTCCCATGGCCAAAGTCAGCCTCCGCCACCTCTACAAAACCTACACCGACGCCAAGGGCCAAGAGGTCAGCGCCGTCCACGATGTCAACATCGAGGTGGCCGACCGCGAGTTCCTGGTGCTCGTCGGCCCCTCGGGCTGCGGCAAGTCAACGACCCTGCGCATGGTCGCCGGGCTGGAGGAAATCTCCCGGGGCGAGGTCCTCATCGACGACCGCAAAGTCAACGACGTGCCGCCCAAGGACCGCGACATCGCCATGGTCTTCCAGTCCTACGCGCTTTACCCGCACATGAGCGTCTACGACAACATGGCCTTCGGCCTGAAGCTGCGCAAATACCCCCACGCCGAGATCAGGAAGCGCGTCACCGATGCCGCGGCCATCCTGGGGATCGAGGCCTTCCTCGAGCGCAAGCCCAAGGCGCTCTCCGGCGGCCAGCGTCAGCGCGTCGCCCTGGGCCGGGCCATCGTGCGCCAGCCGAAGGTGTTCCTCTTCGACGAACCCCTTTCCAACCTCGACGCCAAGATGCGCGTGCAAACCCGCACGGAACTCATCAAGCTCCACCAGCGCCTCCAGGCGACGATGATCTACGTGACGCACGATCAGGTCGAAGCCATGACCATGGGCAGCCGCATCGCCGTCATGCAGGGCGGCGTGCTCCAACAGGTCGAGCCACCCCTGACGCTTTACCACGAACCGAAGAACCTCTTCGTCGCCGGGTTCCTGGGCAGTCCGCCGATGAATTTCATCCACGGCACGCTCACGGCGGGCGGCGACGGCTTCCTTTTCAGGGAGATGCAGGGTGGAGTCATCGAGTGTCCCTTCCGCGAGCGGGACCGCCCGGCGCTCAAAGCTTACGCCGGGCAGGAAGTGATCCTGGGCATCCGGCCCGAAGCCATCGAACTCGGCGGAACCGCGCCCGGAGGACCGGACGAGGTGGTTTTCCCGGCGGTCGTTGACGTGGTCGAACCGATGGGAGCGGAAACGAATTTCTACCTGCAAACGGGTCACCACCTGGTGATCTGCCGCAGCCAGACGATGTTGGACCATCGGGAAACGGGCCAGCGTTTGCGGTTCCGGTTCGCGCGCGCGAAGGCCCACGTTTTCGATCCGGGCACCGGCGAGCGCATCGTCTGAATCTTCCCGACCGTTCGGGGTCAAGGGAGTTTACACCCGGAAGACATGACCGACTGGCAAACACAAAAACACGCGCGGCAAACCCGGCTGGAAGCGGGCGGCAAATTCGCCCGGGGCAAGGTCGTCGCGGCGGCGGACACCACCGCGCTGCTGGAAGCGGTCATCCGGCCCGGAGACCGGGTCTGCCTGGAGGGCGACAACCAGAAACAGGCGGACCATCTGGCCGAAGCTCTCGCCGCAGCCGACACGACCCGGTTGCACGACCTCCACATCGTGCAATCCGGCGTCACCCTCCCGGCGCACCTGGATTTGTTTGCCAAGGGCGTCGCTTCCCGGCTGGATTTTTCTTACTCCGGCCCGCAGAGCGGGACCATCGCGCGCGCTCTGTATTCCGGTAAAATCCAGCTCGGGGCCATCCACACGTACCTGGAATTGTTCGCGCGCTATTTCATGGATTTGACGCCGCACGTCGCGCTGATCGCCGCCGTCAGCGCCGACCGCGAGGGCAACCTCTACACCGGCCCGAACACCGAGGACACGCCGACCATCGTCGAGGCGACCGCCTTCAAGAGCGGGGTCGTTGTGGCCCAGGTCAACCGGATCGTGGACGCCGTGCCGCGCGTGGACATCCCGGGCGACCGCGTCGATTTCGTGATCCAGGCTCCCCGGCCCTTCTTCGTCGAGCCGCTGTTCACGCGTGATCCGGCGCAGATCACCGACACGCAAATCCTCATGGGTATGATGGCGCTCAAGGGCATCTACGCCGAGTACGGGGTGCGGCGGCTCAACCACGGCATCGGCTACGGCACGGCGGCCATCGAACTGCTCCTGCCGACCTACGGCGAAACCCTCGGCCTCAAAGGCCGAAACTGCACGCACTGGGCGCTCAACCCGCACCCCACCCTCATCCCCGCCATTGAGTCGGGCTGGGTGCGGCAAATCCATTGTTTCGGCTCGGAGGTCGGCATGGACGAGTACATGCGCGCGCGCCCGGACATCTACTTTACCGGGTTGGACGGCTCGTTGCGCTCCAACCGGGCTTTTTGCCAGTTGGCGGGTTTGTACGCCTGCGACATGTTCATCGGGTCCACTTTGCAAATCGACCTGCAAGGCAACAGTTCCACGGTGACCCCGGAACGCATTCCCGGCTTCGGCGGCGCGCCTAACATGGGGTCGGACGCGCACGGCCGCCGCCATGCCTCGGACTCCTGGCTGCGGGCCGGGCGGGAAGGCAGCGACACGTCGCCCGCGATGACGCGCGGACGCAAATTGGTCGTGCAGTTGCTGGAAACCTTCGGCGACAAGATGGCCCCGACGTTTGTCGAAAAACTCGCTGCCGTGGAGTTCGCCGTGCAGATGAAGCTGGATCTCGTGCCCATCATGATTTACGGCGACGATGTGACCCACGTCGTGACCGAGGAAGGCATCGCCAACCTGCTGCTTTGCCGCACGCCGCAGGAACGCGAGCAGGCCATTCGCGGGGTCGCCGGTTTTACGGCCGTGGGCCGGGCGCGCGACCGGAAACAGGTGGAGGTTTTGCGAGGGCGCGGGATCATCCGGCGGCCCGAAGATTTGGGCATCAATCCCCTGGATGCCAACCGGCATTTGCTGGCGGCGCGTTCGGTCAAGGACCTCGTCCATTGGTCGGGCGGCCTGTACCGTCCGCCGGGCAAATTCCGCAACTGGTAGTTTTTCACAAACCGGCAAGTCGATGCAAAGAATAGACTCCAGGTGGATGGCGATCTCCGAGCGCCATGGATTTCGTTTCCTCGTTTCCAAGTACCACTTGGGAACGAGGGAAGAAATAACCCTTATATTATGGAGACAATAGAAATTCATCAGGACGCCACCCACCGCGCGTCTGGCGAAAAACCCCACGGCATCACCGGGGTCGTCGCCTCGGGCAACCTGGAAGTGTTGTTGGAGCGCGTGCTGGAGGGCACGCGGTGCGAGGTTCACATCAAAACGCCGGTCGGCGGCTTCGACGACGTGTGGCGCGCGGTGGTGGCCGATTTTATCGAGCGTCACTCACCCGGCGGATTGCGGGTCTCGATCAACGACGGCGGCGCGCGGCCGGACACCGTCTCGCTGCGTCTGGCGCAGGGAGTCCGCTTGATGGAGGCCACCGAATGAACGACGCCCTGACCGCTTACCGCACGGGCAGTTGGTACGAGGCGACCGCGCGCGAACGCCTCGCGGGCCTGCTCGACACCGACAGCTTCCGGGAGTTCGTCGGACCCACCGCACGGCAGGTCAGCCCGCACCTGGCGCGGTTCGACCTGCCGGAAGCCTTTGACGACGGGATCGTCGTCGGGCGCGGCGCCGTCAAGGGCCGGGAGGTGCTCGTCGCCGCCCAGGAAGGCCGTTTCATGGGCGGCACGTTCGGCGAAGTCCACGGCGCGAAACTGGTTGGCCTGCTGCGTTGGGCGCGGGACACCCCGCACGCGCCCCGCGCGGTGCTCTTGCTGCTGGACACGGGCGGCGTGCGCTTGCAGGAAGCCAACGCCGGGGAACTGGCCGTTTCCGAGATCATCCGGGCAATTTTGGACGCCCGCGCGGCGGGGGTGGCCGTCGTCGCCATGGTCGGGGGCCGGGCGGGCGCGTTCGGCGGCGGCGGCATCATCACCGGCTGTTGCAGCCGCGTGGTCATCTCGGAGCAGGGACGCACGAGCGTGTCCGGGCCGGAGGTCATCGAGACGAACATGGGCGTGGAAGAGTTCGACAGCCGCGACCGGCCGCTGGTCTGGCGCACGACCGGCGGCAGGACGCGCCGCCTCCTCGGCGGAGCTGACGCCTACGCTGCCGACAGCATCGAGAGCTTCCGGGACTGCGTGTTAAGCTTGCTCGACCGGGTGCCCGCCTTCGAGCTGGCCACGCTGGAACGCGAGCACGCCCGGCTCATCAGTCGGATCGAACGATTCGGCCAGTGCCGGGACACCCCGGAGATTTGGCAAGAGATGAACCTCCCCGCCGCCGAAACCATCGCCGATTTGTCGGAGGAAGATTTTATCCGCCTCGTCCAAACGCAACCCGAGTCCAACCATGACGCTCGCTGAACTGCTCGCCGCCTTGTTTCCCGCCGGTCACGACACCCGGGTGGACGCGGAAGGCATCCTGTGCGGCACCGCTGCCTACGGCGAAGGAAAGACAGCGGCAGTGCTCGGCGTGGTCAACCAGACCCCGCTGGGACCCGAAGGCGCGGCGGCCCTCGCGGGTCACGTCCTGAATGTTATCCGCGACTTGCCGGACCGACCCATCGTTGTATTGCTCGACGGCCTGAGCCAGCGGATGCGCCGGCGCGACGAGATGCTCGGTCTCAACGAGTACCTCGCGCACCTGACCAAGTGCTTCACCCTCGCCGCCCGCGAGGGTCACCGGACGGTCGGCGTGATTTTCGGGCGCATCGCGGCGGGCGCTTTTATTTCCACCGGTCTCGTGCAGACCCTGCTCGTCGCGGTGCCGGGCGGCGACCCGGTCGTCATGGACCTGCCGTCCATCGCGCGGGTCACTAAACTGCCGCTGGAGCGGTTGGAAGCCCTGGCGAAGGACACGCCGGTCTTCGCGCCGGGACTGACCCACGCACCGCCTATCGGGGCCGTCGCGGAGGTCTGGGACGGCGGCGACCTCGCCACCCGGCTGGCGGCGGCGTTGGCCGGGCCCGCCGGTGCTCCCGACCAGCGCGATCAGCTCGGCCTCGCACGCCGGGGCCGTCTCCAGGCAGCCAGGATCACCCGGCGCGTCGCACGGGAAGCCGGGGATTCGTATGCTTGAATCCTGGCGGCGGCATGATCTTCTGAGGGCCGAACCGGCGGCGTGGTCGCGGGTTCTGCGCTCCCGACCGCCACTCGCGGAGATTCCGCTCGCCGCCCGCTGGGCCGCGTCGGGCTGGCCGCTCATCGTGCGCCGCCACGCGAGCGGAGACGACCCCGGGATGATCCCCGTGGGCCTGCCCCTGCCGCCCGGGGCCGGGAAACTACGCCTGTCGTTCCAACTCCATCCGGCAGAAATCGGTGGACGGGTCGCCGCCCCGACCTTGCGCGCCGCGCGCGGGGACGTTCCCCCCGCGTGGCGGCCCGTGGTGGACGCCCTGCTCGGGTTGGCGGATCAAACCGGGGTCGAACCCCGGGTGTTCGGCAGCCTGCTCTGGCAGCAATTGACGGGTCTAACCTACCTGTCGGCAAACTCCGATCTCGATCTGCTCTGGCCGGTCAACGCTCTGGCGGTTGCCGCGCAAATCGTCCGCGGCCTCGCCGCCATCGAGCGGGCGAGTCCGGTGCGTTTGGACGGCGAAATCCTGTTGCCGGACGGCGGCGGCATCCAGTGGCGCGAGTGGCATAACAAACCCTTTGAAGTATTGGTGAAACGTCTCTCCGGCGTCGAGCTTCGCGCGGTGCGGGACCTGTTCCCCGTGCCCGTGCCCATCTTATGAACGTATCAGCCAACCGGATCGGCGCGCTGGCGGTTGACGCGCTGCTGGCGGAACTGCACGTCTGGCCCAAGCCCGGGCTGGTGAGCCGCATAGATTCCGGCAGCCACCCGGACATGGATGCCGACATGTTCAGCGCCAGCGCCGAAGCCCTCCGGCCATTTTTCACCGCCCTGGCGCAAGCCGGTGCGTCCGGCGCAGAGATGGAGGAATGGCGGGCCATCGGCCAGGCGGCCGAGCACGCCATGCTGGCGGCGACCGGCGGGGTCAACACGCACCGGGGAGCTATTTTTGGGTTGGGCCTGCTGTGCGCCGCCGCCGGGGCGCGGGCATCTTCCTTCAATGTTCGGACGGACGAGAGCCTGGGAGCGGTCGTGCGCCGTCGTTGGGGCCGCGACATTCTCATGGGACCACGGCCGGGCCGAAGCCACGGCACGCTGGCAGCACGCCGGTACGGGGTGGGCGGCGCGCGCGCGGAGGCGGCGGCGGGCTTTCCCCACGTTTACCGCGTCGGCCTGCCTGCCTGGCAGGCCGGACGCCGCTTGGCGAACGGCGACGAAAACGCGGCGGGCGTACATGCCTGCCTCGCCCTCATCGCGGCAGTGGCGGACACCAATCTGCTCTACCGTGGCGGTGCAGCGGGGTTGCGCTTTGCCCGGCGGGCCGCCGCCGGGTTTCTGGCGTGCGGCGGCGTGGGCCGGGAGGATTGGTGCGCGCGGGCGACCGCCATCCACCGGGGATTCGTGGCTCGCAGGCTCAGTCCGGGCGGCAGCGCCGACCTGCTCGCAGCCACCGTGTTCGTCAACGCACTAAGCACCCAAGATAGTGTGATGTCTCGGGATGCAGGCAGCTCCCTCGTTCCCAAGGACAACTTGGGAACGAGGGAGAAGACAAGCCTCGCCAGCGTCACCTGCCCTGCCTTTTCAAGCGATAAACCATGAGCGGCCCTCTCGCCATCCTTTGCTCGGGGCAGGGTACACAGCACGCCGGGATGTTCGACCTCGTCGCGCAAGCCCCTGAGGCGCAGGGAGTCCTGGACGCCGCCCGGGAGGCGCTGGGCGGCGTCGAACCGGCGCGGTTTGTCCGCGAGGCGGACGAGGGGACGCTTTTCTCCAACCGCGCGGGCCAGATCCTGTGCTGCACCCAGGCGTTTGCGGCGTGGGCCGGCATCCGCCCGTATCTGCCGGGTCCGGTCGTGCTCGCGGGCTACAGCGTGGGGGAACTCGCCGCTTGGGGCTGCGCCGGTCTGCTGGAACCGGCGGAACTGTTGCGGCTCGCCGTGCTGCGCGCCGAGGTCATGGATGCGGCGGGCGGCGGGGACACGGGACTCGCGGCGATCATCGGGTTGAACCGCGCCCGGATCGACGCCCTCTGCCGTGCGCACGATGCGCACCTGGCCATCGTGAACGGGGAAGATTTCTTCGTCCTGGGCGGCGCGAGGGACGCCCTGGCGGCTTTGCGCGACGAGGCGCTCACGGCAGGCGCAGCGACGACGACCCTCCTGCGGGTAGCCGTCGCTTCGCATACCCCGCTGCTGACGGAGGCGAGCCGTCGCTTCGGGGAAACGTTGGCCAAAAGGCACTGGCCCCGCAGTCTCCCGGCGGGCATCCGCCTGCTCAGCGGCGTGGACGGCGACGCGGTGCTCGACCCGGCGGCGGGGAGTCGCAAACTGGCCGCGCAGATCAGTCAAACCCTGCGTTGGGACGCCTGCCTGGATGCCTGCCGGGCCGCGGGCACGGAAACGATCCTGGAACTCGGCCCCGGACGCGCTCTGGCCACCATGGCGCGCCAAGTTTTGCCGCAGGCGCAGGTGCGCAGCCTGGATGACTTCCGCTCTCCCGCTGGCATCCTGGCCTGGCTGCAAAAGCCATAGATCGGGAGGTCCCAAACGGAGTCCGCGGTGGAGGGCGGCCTCCGGGCGCCATGGGTGGCACGCGCCTTCCCGCCTGGTGCCCGGAGGTCGCCCTCCACCCGGAAAGCCACCTCGGCGAATCTGGACACGACCGGGGCATCTATTCGCTTGCAACTCCCCCGTCGTAAACGCAGGTTGACCGGTCATCCACCCGACGGACGGAACGAGCACCGGAGGCAGCCGGTCGTTCCCCCGGCGTTTCCCCCATCCTCCCCCATGAACCTCCGCTCCCTCCTGTCCGTTCCCCGTGCGACCGCCCTGTTTGCGACGGCGGCCACGCTCCTCCTCGCCGCGCCGACTCCCCCGGCGCGGGCGGAAACCAAGACGCTCAAAATCTCCCACCAGTTTCCCGGGGGGACCCTTGACCAGGGGGACTTCCGCGACCGGCTGGTCCGGCGCTTTGGTCAGGAGGTCGAGAAGCGCACCAACGGCAGCCTCAAGTTCGAGATTTATCCCGGCTCGTCGCTCATGAAAACCAATTCGCAGTACAGCGCGATGCGCAAGGGCGCGCTGGACATGTGCCTGTTGCCGCTGGCCTACGCGGGCGGCGAAATCCCGGAACTCAACATGACGCTCATGCCCGGGTTGGTCACTTCGTACGAGCAGGGCGCGGCTTGGCGGACCGCGCCCGTCGGCCAGGAATTGTCCAAGCTCATGGAGGACAAGGGCGTCATGATCGTCACCTGGATCTGGCAGGCGGGCGGCATGGCCAGCCGCACCGCGCCGGTGATCGAGCCCGATTCGGCGCGGAACCTGAAAATCCGGGGCGGCAGCCGGGAGGTGGACCTCATGTTCAAGGCGGCGGGTTCGGCCGTCGTCTCCCTGCCTTCCAACGAAATTTACGCCGGGATGCAGACCGGCGCGATTGACGCCGCGATCACTTCCTCGACCAGTCTGATTTCGTTTCGCCTGTCGGAAGTGTCGAAGTTCCTGGCCACCGGCCGGGGCAAAGCGTACTGGTTCATGTTCGAGCCGCTGCTGATCTCCAAGTCGGTCTTCGACGGACTCTCGAAGGAGCAGCAGGAGGCCGTGCGGGCCGTGGGCGGCGAGATGGAGAAATTTGCCGTCGAGCAGGCCAAGGCCGACGACCAGGCGGTCGCCGACGTTTACGCGAAAGCCGGGGCCAAGGTGGTGGACCTTTCCGATGCCGCCGTGGAAAAGTGGCGCGCGCTGGCGCGGGATTCCGCGTGGAAGGATTTCGCCGCGCGCAACGCCTCCTGCGCCCACCTCATCAAGCTGGCCCAAGACGTGAAATAATGAGCCGTCACGGGGTCCAGGACGCCGCCGCTGCCTTGCCGGACGGCGTCCACGCGCTGCCGACCGTGCCCCGGCCCGCGACGCGCCACCCACTGGAATGGGTGTTGTATTACGTCAACCGGGGCGTGGTCGTGGTGGCGATGTTCGCCCTCGTGCTGGCGGCCCTGGTACTCTCCTACAGCGTGGTCGTGCGCTACCTATTCAGATCGCCGACCGATTGGCAGGATGAGGTCGCGGTGTTCCTGCTGGTCGGCGTGACGTTCGGTTGCGGGGCGATGGTACAGGCGCACCGCGGACACGTCGGCATCGGCGTGCTCGAAAGCGTGCTTTCCCCGCGCTTGAACTCCCTGCGGCTGCTTTTCGTGGACACGGTCTCGGGCTTGTTTTGCGCGTTCTTCGCGTGGAAATCCTGGACCCTTTGCGCCGAGGCGTGGCGCGAGGGCCAGACGACTTCCACCACCTGGGCGCCGTCGCTCTGGATTCCGTACTCGATGATGGCAGCGGGTATGACGCTGCTGGTCGTGCAACTGCTTTGCCAGTGTCTTCTGCGCCTGACCGGCCCGGCGGCGGCGGCCGTTACACCCACCCCATGAGCACCCCCGAGGTCGGAATCCTTTACGGCGGCGCGACCCTGCTGCTGATGCTCTCGGGCATGCCCATCGCGTTCGCGCTGGGCAGCGTGGCGGTAACGTTCATGTACTTCTTCATGCCGGCGTCGTCCCTGGACACCGTCACGCAAAACGTCTACGAGGAGATGAGCGGGATCACCCTTCTTTCCATCCCGCTGTTCATCCTCAAAGGCGCGGCCATCGGCAAATCGCGCGCGGCCCAGGACCTCTATTCCTCCCTCCACGCCTGGATGCGGCGCGTGCCGGGGGGACTCGGCATCGTCAACGTCTTCGCCTGCGGGCTGTTCGCGGCGATGGCGGGTTCGTCCCCGGCGACCTGCTCGGCCATCGGCACGGCGGGCATCCCGGAGATGCGGCGGCGGGGTTATCCACCCTCGCTGGCGACGGGCATCATCGCGGCGGGCGGCACGCTGGGCATCCTGCTGCCGCCGTCCATCACGATGATCCTCTACGCGGTGGCTTCGGAGCAATCGTTGGGCAAATTGTTCCTCGCGGGAATCGTCCCGGGGCTGCTCATGGTGGTGCTGTTCTGCCTCTACGTGGCGTGGAAATACCGCCGGGAACACCGGGCGGCCACGGCGCGTTTTGCGGCGGGTGGAGAATCGTCCGCCCTGCTCGACGACGCCGAAACCTCCTTCCGCGACCGTCTGCGCGCCCTGCCGCGCGTGCTGCCCTTCGTCGTGCTGCTGACGGGCGTGATGTTCGCGCTTTACGGCGGTTTTGCCACGCCTTCGGAAACCGCCGGACTCGGGGCGATCCTGGCTCTGGCGCTCGTCGCGGTGGTTTACCGCGTGTGGCGGCCCCGCGACCTTGCACCCATCCTCGCGGGCACCTTGCGCGAATCCACGATGCTCATGTTCATCATCGGGATGTCGTTGCTTTATTCCTACGTGATGAGTTATCTGCACATCTCGCAGTCGGCGGCGGAGTTCATCGTCGCCCTGCACCTTTCCAAGTGGGCGTTGCTCGTGACGATCCTCGGGTTGGTCCTGGTGCTGGGATTTTTCCTGCCCCCGGTTTCCATCATTCTGATGACGGCGCCCATCATCCTGCCACCGTTGCGCGCCGCCGGATTTGATCTGGTGTGGTTCGGCGTGATCATGACCATCGTCATGGAAATGGGTCTCATCCACCCGCCCGTGGGTTTGAACATCTTCGTCATCAAGAATATCGCTCCCGAAATCCCGCTCGGGGAAATCGTCCGAGGCGTCCTGCCGTTCATCGCGCTGATGATCGTCGCCATCGTCTTGCTGTGCGTCTTTCCTGAACTCTGCCTCGGCCTCACCCGACTCGCGCACTGAGCAAGCCCTATGAACCATCCAACACAAAAATGGGAATCTCGCACCGCCGGAGCCTTTGTCCGCGCCGCCATGATCCTCCAGCTTTTCATTCTTCAAGCCACGGCGGCTCCCCCGGCTGATCTCACCCGGCCACCCGCCGTCGTTGAAGTGGTGCTGGCCGACAAGACGCTCGTTTTACCCGCGACCCATGACGGCGCGTGGTCCGCCGACGGCGTGGAAATCCGCGTGGAAAAAACCGGTGCCGCCACCGCCGGGGTCTCGCTGACCGCACCCGGCGTCGCGGTCAAAAAGGTGCATCTGTTCTGGCCGGCGGCTTTTGCCTCGGACGTGCTTTTCCTCGGTGACACCTGGGAGCGCGCTTACGGCGATCTCCAGTGGAAGCCGCTGAATCGGACCGGCCCGCTGCCCTGGTATTTCCTGGCTTCCACCGGGTCTTCAGCCGACGGCTACGGCGTCATGACCGGACCGGCGGCGTTTTGCTGCTGGCGGGTGGACGCGAAGGGCATCGACCTGTGGGCCGATGTGCGCAGCGGCGGCAACGGGGTGGAATTGGGCCACCGGACCTTGGCGGTTTGCACGATCACCACCCGGCAGGGCCACGTCGGCGAAAGCGCCTTTGCCGCCGCGCGGGCGTTCTGCCGCCAGATGTGCCCGCAGCCGAGGGTGGCGGCGTCGCCGGTGTACGGGTTCAACGATTGGTATTGCGCCTACGGCAAAGACACCGCCGCCGGGTTTCTGGAGGACGCCGCTTTCATTGCCTCCCTCGCTCCGGCGGGGGCCAACCGGCCTTACATGGTGATCGACGATGGCTGGCAAGCGAACCGGCAAGGGGGCAAAGACGAGGGCAACCCATGGCAGGGTACCAACGCCAAATTCGGTTCGACCATGCCTGAGGTCGCCCGGGCGGTCACGGCGATGAACGCCCGGCCCGGTCTGTGGTACCTGCCGCTGGAAGCGTGGCCGGGTTGCCCCGGGTCGTGGCGTCTGACGGGCCGCGACAAAGTGTTCGACCCTTCGAATCCGGCCGTTCTGCAAGCCATCGCCGAGGACGTGAAGCGTTTCCGCGCCTGGGGCTACCAACTGGTCAAGCACGATTTTTCGACCTTCAACCTCACCGGCAAATGGGGCAACGAATGGGGAGACCAGCCCCCGCTCGACGGCGTGACGTTCACCGACCGGACCAGGACGACCGCGGAAATCATTTTGAATTTTTACCGGACGCTCCGGGACGCCGCCGGGGACGGCGTGTTGCTCGACGGCTGCAACACCGTCAGCCATCTTTCCGCCGGGATCTTCGAGCTGGCCCGCATCGGGGACGACACCAGCGGCGAAGAATGGGCGCGCACCCGCCGCATGGGCGTGAACTCCCTGGCTTTTCGCGGCTTTCAGAACGGCGCGTTTTATCTGGCCGATGCCGATTGCGCGGGACTGGCGCGGCCCGACGCCGTCCCGTGGGACAAGAACCGGCAATGGCTCGACCTCCTGGCCCGCAGCGGCACGCCGCTGTTTGTCAGTTGGCCCCGGCGGCTCGCGGGCTCCGACCAGGAAAAAGCGTTGCGCGCCGCCCTGGCCGCCGCCGCCCGGCCGCAGACGCTCTGTGAACCGCTGGACTGGTTGAAGACAGGCACACCGTCGAGCTGGAATCTGGACGGAGAAAACGTGGCGTTCGACTGGTAGGAAAGCATCTGAACGTGTTTTCCCTCGTTCCTAAGTGTAACTTGGGAACGAGGAGAAAAGTCAGGGACTGGCTCGGAGAGCCATCCCTACCTGGGTGCAGTTCACCGCCAGCTCGCGGACGCCAACCCGGTCGTGGGAGCATCCTCTCTCTTCCAGAAGTCGCGGCCGGACGCGGTTTGCAGGTCGGCCATCAGCCAGAGCACGCGCGCGACTGATGCCGCCGTGATCAGATCGACCGGGCCTTCCTTTTTCCACTGGTCGTAGTAGGCGTCCGCGTTCCGGCGGACCCGTTCCAGCAGGTAGGCTTCCCTGGTGGTGCGGTAGAGAGCCAGGTCGGCTTCCACCATCAGGTGTCCCCACTTTTTCTGATCCCGATAAGCCCCGGTTTTCTTGTCCAGGAGGGCGTCCGCCGCCACGGCGATGCGTTGGGCATTCTGGAGGAAGACGGCCTTGCCGGTCACCTGGTACAACCCAAGAAAGGCGCGCACCATCAAAGCCGAGTTGTACGTGAGCGACACCCGGTTCATGCCGTCGCCCTCAATGTCCTTCGTGTCCGCGAAGAGTGCGTTCGGCAACTGGAGATTGGCCACGGTCCAGTCCGTGATCTTCTGCGCCATGACGAGCAGTCCCCTCGCTTCGGCGGGCGGGCTGATCCTCGCCAGCCGCAGGCAGGCCACGGCGGCGGGCGCGTTGGCACAGGTGTTCTTGGCCCGGACCTTCTTTTCGCGCGCCTCGTGCCACCAGATGCCTCCGCCCAGGTAGGTTTCGTCCCAGCCGCTGAGCACGAACTTCACCGTCTCCGCCGCGCGCCGGGCGTACCCCGCGTCGCCGGTCTGGGCGTAGGCCTCCAGAAAGCCGAGCACCATCCATTCGTTGTCATCGTAGTATTTGTCGTTGCCGTCGCCGTTGGTGGGCAGCGGTTCGTAACCTCCGAGCGGTTGCTTGTGGTCCCAGTAGCCGTCGAGCGCGTCGAAATACTTCTTCATCAACGGCCGGTAGCGCGCCGGGTCGTTGCGCGCGGCTCCGGCCAGGGCCGAGAACATCACGCCGCCCGCCCAGATCACGTCGGGATTTTTGCCGCCCGGCTTTTCCGCATAGAGACCCGTCTGCGGGTTCCAGAAGTCCCGCTGGATTTCCTCGGTGACCTCGCGTGCCCGCGCGCCGTAGTCGCTGGCGAACACCGGCGCATCCGCCGCCGCCTGGGCCTGCTTCGACGCCAGGGCATTACGCAGGAGCGTCGCCCTCGCCAACAAATCGGTCGCCGCCGCCCCGACCCATTGGCGCGCTCCCTGATTCTCCAACTCCACCTGGGCCGCGGCCACCCGGATCACCCGCAGCCGCGTCCCGGCAGGCAGGAGGGTTTGCCCCGCCGTGCGGCCCTCGAAAACCACCGGAAAGCTGGCCGGAGTCAACAGGGTGACCTCCTTCGGCCAGAGAGCCGGGTTTTGCGCGATCTGGGCCAGATCGGGAGGCGGCGGCACGTCGGCAGCCCCGGCCACCCGGGACCCCGCCAACAGCACGCCCGCGGCGACCGCCAGCCACCGGCCGAAGAGGCTTCCACCGCTCCGGTGCTGAGCTTCGGTCGAGCGGGTGGCAGCAGCCCCGGCCATCACGTCACCTGCCGCCCCGGAAAAAGTTCGGGGGCGACCCCGGCACACCCGACGGCCCGACGGCCCGGGAAAACGCATTTCACGCGTCGTGAGTCGAACATGCGAAGGCAGTCTAGGAACTTCCCTCCGGCTCGTCAAGGGTGATGTCGATGCCTGCCCACGCTGAAGGCCAGCCGTCTCCCCAACGGCTGGCCTCCTCCCGGTGCGCTCTCGTTGCAGCCGGGCTCGTCCGGCGTGCAGCGCGGCGGTGCCCACCCTCAGAAAGAGAGTCTCACCCCACCGAGGACGTTCCGGCCCGGCAGCGGCAGCACATCCTTGAGGAAGCTCTGGTGGTTGCGCGCTTCCTCGTTGGTCAGGTTGGTCCCGCGCACGAAGATTTCCGTCGTCAGGGGAGCCAGGCCGTGGCCGGGTTGAAACGTCGCCAGCCGGTAACTCGCGCTCGCATTGAGCAGATTGTAACCCGGCGTGCTCGTCTCGAACTGCGCCGTGCGGAACTGGTGGTTGACCCGCAAGCCCTCGACCTTCAACGCCAGGCGTTCGCTCGTGTAGCCGAGGCCCACGCCCACGCGCAACGGCGTGATGCGCGGCAGGCTGGCGCCCGACTCACGGTCTTCGGCATGGACGTAATCCGCCTTGAACTCGAAGGACAGGTCGTTCGGGTTGAACCCCTGCTCGCTCCCCTGCCCCGTGATGCGCGCCCGCACGCTCTTGTCGTCGGAGGGCGCCGCCGGACGGGTCAGGGTCTGCGGGAGCAGATGCACGTCCACGAGCGCCTCGCCGCCGTAGAAGTCGGCGTCAATGGGCGCGTAGTCGAAAATCCGGTTGCCGTCCACGCTGCCCGCCTCGGGGGTGAAGTCGATGAAGTCGTAGAACCGGTTGTAGAACCCGCTCAGCGAGCCGGTCACGATCCCCGCCCGGCGGCGGACGGAGAAATCCACGCCGAACTGCTTTTCCTTGCCCAGATTAGGGTCTCCGACGAGGTACTGGAACGTCGCGTCGTGGACGCCCCGCGCGTAGAGTTCCTCCGCCGTCGGGGCCCGCTCGCTGTAGGAGAGGGTCAGGGCGGCGTTGATGTCCTTG
The DNA here is from genome assembly GCA_964250695.1 of uncultured Chthoniobacterales bacterium. Taxonomy (GTDB): domain Bacteria; phylum Verrucomicrobiota; class Verrucomicrobiia; order Chthoniobacterales; family SZAS-18; genus CAHJWO01. The sequence goes on from CAXUGY010000014.1 coordinate 56,348, forward strand.
AGGAACTCGTAGACCAACCCGACGCTGGCCGAGAGCGGCAGGAATTCGTTGACCTTGTCATCGCCGGGTTGGAGGCTCGTGAGCAGCGGGTCATCCGAGCGGATGCTCACGCGGCTGTACTCGACGCGCCCGCCGAACTGGAGGCGCAACGTCGGGTCCCAGTGGTCGCCGCCGCCGTTCGCGGTGCCCACGGCCTTGCCGCCATCCTTGCCGTCCTTGCCGTCGTTGGCCGGAGCCGGGGCGTTGGCGGGGCCGTTCTTCCCGCCGAAGAGCTTGACCTCCTCGAAGACGAAACCGGCGGGCTGCACGGTGCGCGTCGGTTGGAGGAAGGCGTCGTCGCCACCGACCGCGAGATCGCGCAGGAACACCTGGACGCCCACGCTGCCCTCGAAGATGCCGAAGGGCTTGTGTACGAATTCCAGGCGGCTGTCGAAACCGCTGGTCAGGAAGGTCGAGCCGATCTCGCTCGCCCCCTCGATCTCGCGGTGTTTGTAGTCGGTCGCGTTGATCTTGAAGTTGACTGTCTGAAAATACGAAAACGGATCGGCCACCGAGGCGCGGATGTCCCAGCGGCGCTTGGTGATGTCCAGGCGCGTGCCCACGGGGTTCTCGGCGGGGTCATCCACCTCGGGGTCATCCGGCACGCCGTAGACCGAGAGGTACTGCCCGAAGCTCGTGCCGACGTAGCCCTTGTCCCAGACGTAGGACAGGCCCACGCCGAAGTCCCTGGTCTGCACGTAGGTGTTCGGCACGTAGTGGACGGGGTTGCCGCCGAACCGGTCGCCGCGCGCGATCTGCGCGGTGGCGAGGCCCTGGCGGAGACGCGAACTGAGCGCGTAGCCGGGGACCATGAGGTCGTCGGTGAAGAAGCGCGTGCCGTCGAAGTGGAAGACGAGGTGCCTGGTGATCCCCAGGTCGAGCGAGACCGCGCCGCTGCGCTCGAAATCGACGGACCCCATCCGGCCGATGAGTTCGCCGGAGTACCCATGGTCGGGTGCGGCGGTGGGCACGCGCCCGTCGATGACGTTGACGACGCCGCCGATGGCGCTGGAACCGTAGAGGATGGTGGCGGGGCCGCGCACGACCTCGATGGACTGGGACACCAGCGGTTCGACGCTGGGTTCGTGGTCGGGCGAGAGGTTCGACACGTCGAACACCTCGGTGCTGTCGTTGAGCACGCGCACCCGGTTGTCCGCCTGGCCCCGGATGATGGGGCGGCTCGCGCCGTTGGTGAAGCCGCTCTGGCCGATGCCGGGTTCGCCGTCGAGCGCCTCGCCGAGGGTCGTGGCTTGTTTGCTCTTGAGGTCGAGGCCCGAGAGTTGGCTGACGGGTTGCGCGAGGTCGAAGGCGGAGCGGTCCAGCGGCGAGGCGGTCACCACCACCCGCTCGGAAGTGCCGGGGGTTTGCGTGGCGGGTTTTTCGGTGGAGGTATCCTGGGCCTGGGCGACCTGGCCCAGGGCCAGCAGGAGGGATGATCGGATGAGAAATGAACGGACGAAAACGGACGGTTTCATGAAATGAAATGAGTTGAGGCTGACGGCGGTGCCGCCGGGGATGGATGTAAAAACGGAGACAGCCCGGCGGGCTGCTTTCAAAACTGCGGGAAGCCATGTGCGCGGCGCACACGTAGAGCATTTCCACCCGGGGCAAGCGATGCCCGTGGGTGGTCGGCGGGGCCGGAAAGGCGGCCAAACACGATTTTTCTAGCCCCGGGACGGCGGGGCGTGTTCGAGCACGCCGTTTGCCACACCTACCGCAGGCACGAACGCCGTCGCTGGCCTGGACGCCACGCCCTCCGCGGCGGGTCGAACGAACACCGGCACTGAGAGCGGGACCGGCCCGGCGTCCCCGCCACCGTGCAGGAACAGGACGACGGCGCAGTCGTGGTCGTCGTCGTCCGCGTCGGGATGCACCCAATGGTGCCACCGGGGCGAAACGGTCAGGAGCATCACCGCGAGGACGTGCGCCAGCAACAAAATCGCCACGGCTTGGCGGGCAGCAAAAAGCGGTGGCGTGGGTCGGTTCACGGAAGTCGAAGGGCGCACCCGGCTATCCAACGGCCGGTCGAGCAGGTCCTGGAATAGATTAACAGCAACCCACTTGCAATAAAATTCTGCGCCCGGGGCCTTTTCGCGGGAGCCTCTTCCATCCAAGCGTCGCCGTGGGCGCGCTGGGAGAGAAGCCGTTAGAACGGCCAGGCGGTCCCGGACCTGTGAGCACCGGGCTAAAGCCCGGTGTTAACGACAAGGAAACTGCGGCGGCACTTCTTCTAAAGCGCTCTAAATCTCGAAAGCAAACGCGTGCATGAGCAGCGCCGCCGGTGCGCCTGCCGACGTTCGTAGCGAGGCGGCGTGCTCGGGCTCCTGCGTGCGCAGACGCACCGCGAGGTCCCGGGCTTGCACGCGCAACTCCGGCACGGCGGTTGTCTCCATGAGCCGCCCCTTTTGCGGGCTGCCGAGCGTAAACAACCGGCGGCTGGGGACGCCGTTCACATCAAGGACCGCCCCGTCGGCGGCCACGTCCAACCCGAGCAGCAACGCGTCCGGCCTGGCGAGGCCGCGGGCGAACAGGTTGGCAACGAGCGGATCGCCCAGGCGGTGGTAGTTGCACTCCGGCCCGGTACAGTTCACGACGTAATCCACCCGCAACGTGGTGCGCTCCCCGGCCCGCCCTCTGGGCCGGAAGACCACTTCCAGCGCGCTGCCGCCTGCCACCTCGGCGATGCGCTCGATGCGGCCCTGGTGGCAAACCAGCCGGTCCGCCCGCGCGAGTTCCGTCCTGGCCGCCAACGCCTCGGGGGCCGCGCGGTGACGATGCGGTTCCCAGAGCGCGCGCAGGTGCCGCAGGAAACGGCGGCGTTCCGGGTGACTCAGCCCCTGCCAGAACTCCTGCGTGAAAGGCCGCAGGGCGTCGATCACCGCCCGCCAGTCACTGCCCGCCGCTTCCGCCTGGGCAATCTGCCCCCGGATCAGGCGCAGCATCGCGCGCACGGTTTTCGGCAGGTCGCCCGGGCGCAAAAACGCCGGCCACGCCGCCAACCCGGCCCGGTGCGGCTGCGGGAACAACCCGTGACGGGAAAGCACGTGCAACACGCCCTCGCGCTTGCGATCCTTGAGCGTCAGCAGCAGGTCCAGACCCGTCAGCCCCGAGCCGAGGATCAGCACGTCGCCGGGCGCGGCCAGGCGGGTATGCGTTTCGGCGGACCAGGGGGAATACAGGTAGCGCGGGCTGCGGTGGAAACGGGTGTCGCGCAGGCGGGGGTCTCCCGGCGGGAAAGTGCCCAGGGCGAGGACGACCCGGTCGGCGCGCAATCGGCGGCCGTCCGCCAGTTCCACCCGGACGGGGCCGTCGCCGCCCGGCTCCACGGGAGCGATGTCGATGGCCTCGCCCGCGATGCGCCGCAGCCGCCCCGCCGCGCGGGCCGCCGCCGCCTCCAGCAGGGACGCGACGTACTTGCCGTAGAGCACGCGCGGCGCGAACGTTCCCGCCTCGACCTTGTCCAGCCCCAGCGCGGCGGTTTCTTCCGGGTGCGCCTCCAGCCAGCGCAGGAAATCGTCCAGGCGGTCGGGAAACGCGCCCATCTTCCCGGCGGGCACGTTGAGCAGATGCCGCGAGCAGGGCGTGCCGTAAGCCACCCCGCGCCCGAAGGCGGAGATTTCTCTTTCGACCAGGGCGATGTTGGCGGACGATCCGCCCGGCCCCGCATCGGCGAGGAGCTGGATGGCGGTCAAGCTGCCGCTGAAACCGGCTCCGATGATGAGAAGGTCGTAGGCCGGTTCAAAAGCCGTGTTTTCGTTTGCCATAAGCTTCGGACAGGATCGTTGGACCACGTAGCGGGCGACCGGGCAGAGCATCGAACGCCCGCGCCTCGAGCGTGTCGAGACCGCGGTCGCTCCGCGCCTTCATCGGCGGGACCGGGGACCGAAAATCTTTTTGCAAATCTTTATGGTTTTAATAGAGTGTTGTCAAATCCTTACCAATTCAGTCAACTTAAACGACCTCCAGGCGGCAGACCACCGTCCGGTCGTGTTTCCGGGCAAATTCCACTCAGTTTATGCGCTCCGTTTACCAGCCTGCCTCCGGTGGCGTCCCGCCGCCTTTGACAACGGTCGAAGCCCTCACCCGGCCCCTGGGCGGCGACTGCGCCGAGACGAAAGGGTCGTCCGTCAAATTGCCCCGGACGGCCAGCAGATATTCGGTGGATGATCTCCTTGCCCCACTGGTTGAACGCACCGGTCGCCGCGGTTCACACCTGCGGTCTTCACCGGTGGGCGAGTTCCATCATGGCAGTTGCCGCTACCGTCTGCCGCGTTTCGTCTTCCAGGGTCCGCCGGGCGGCGGGAGTTTCATCCGCCTCGGCCTGTTCGCCGCCATCCACGGCGACGAACCCGAGGGAGCCATGGCGTTGCGCGATTTTCTGCTCCAGCTCGACGACGAACCCACGCTGGCGCAAAGCTATGAAATCTACGCCTACCCGGTCTGCAACCCGAGCGGCTTGGAGGACCACACGCGGCCCTCCCGCGCCGGATGCGATCTCAACCGGGAGTTCTGGCGCGGGAGCAAGCAGCCGGAAGTATACTTTCTGGAGCGCGAACTCGGGGTGCATCAGTTCGCGGGCTTGGTGGCGCTGCACAGCGACGATACCGCCGCCGGAGCGTATGCTTTCGTGCGCGGGGCGACGCTGACCGAAGCGCTCGCCAAGCCCGCGCTGGCGGCGGCGGCGCAGTTTCTGCCGCTGGCCCACGGAGAAATCATCGACGGCTTCCCCGCCCACGCCGGCCTGATCCCACAATGCTACGAGGGAATCCTGAGCCACCCGGCGGAACTCAATCCCGAGCCCTTCGAGATCATCTTCGAGACGCCGCAGGCTTTCCCGGCCGGGCAGCAGGCCGCCGCCGCCGCCGCGGCGTTGCACGCCATCCTGCGCGAGTACCGCCAGTTCATCGCCTACGGACAGGATCTTTGAACCCCTTGGGCATCGCGGTTGCTCACGGGCCGCTGCGGAGCCGGGGATCATCATTCACATGCTGGGACCGGACCTTGAACCCCCGAGAGAATTCATCAAGATGCCTGGCTCTGGGAACCCATTCAAGCCGCCACGGGAGTGGTCGAGAGCTTGCGGTCCCTTTTTTTGCGCGTTCCGGCGGTGTGTTGATGTGCCCGCACGACCGTCGAATCCAGCAGGGCCAGACTCTGGTCGGGTTCCCCGGTCTGGACCGCCTCCAGGTAGCGCACGATCAGGGCCTTTGGCGGCACTCCGGCTTCCACCCAGCGCTGCCAGCGCAGGTAGATCGGGTGCCAGTAGCCGTAGAAAGCAGGCACGTCGCGCCACGGGCCGCCGGGACGCTCCCGGTAGAGTACCGCTTCAAAAGCTTTGCGGTTGGACACCTTCGGCGCGAAGCCTTTGCGGCCCTTACCCCGATGAAAACAATCCTTGATCTGATCCCCTTGTTCTTGGCTCAACCGGTAAAAACGCCCTGTCTTCTTCACGCCGCCAACCTGCCGCCCCCGCGCGAATCTCCAAGCCTGTTGTGAACAGAACCTAGCACGTCCCAGAGGTGTTCTTAGCTCAAGGCAAGGTCGGGTCATTTGTTTACTCATTTTTCTGAACCCCGAGTTGAGACGACAAATCCTTACAATCGACCTGAATAAATAATTTGACGCCGGTTCCCACCACATCGTTTGTCCCCCTCATTTGCCCATGGCAAAGCTACTTTCCAAAGCGTTTCATGCGTTCCCGTCTGCCTGCGCTGGCATCAAGCATATAACGGCATGTTTGGGCCACCCCCTTTGACTTGTGCACCTTATATGAGAACGACTGTTTCATTCTTCCGCAGATCCGCCTTCAGCCGACCTCCAAGAACCTTGGAATTCCTTTTATTGGGGCTGATTTCTTTGTTGAGCGGCGTCAAGTCCGGTGACGCCCAGACCGCCTTACCCACCGCTACCGAAGCTCCAGCGATTTCTCCAATCCCCGCTGCCAGCCCGGCACCTACGGCGAGCTTAGCGCCGAACGTTTCGCCGGGTACTATCGTTACCCCTGGTGCGATAGACCTAACGGCCTACAACCAAGCCCGGCAACCCAGCGCCAAAATAGCCGTCATTTTTCCGGTTAGCACGATCTCTGCCCTGCCGCAACAGGGCTTTGCTACCCATGTTGATGCCAAGGCGGCGGCAACTAGCGCGGCCGCTACGGGCATCGCGACCGCTCTACAGCCCACGCTCCTAGGTGGAGTGTTCAGCGAAGTCAACCTGGGATACCTCAACGGCGCAAAACTCCCTCCGTCTGCCAGGCTCACATTGCAATTCGATGCTTCGCGCGCCGGTGCGGCAGTCTGGGTGCAGGCTCTGGATGGGGGAACGCTTCAAACGCAGGATGCCACCGGCAACTCGGTCGATATTGCCGGAGGGGGATGGATCGAACTCGACTCTGCCGGTCAGATCAGCTTTACCTTCCAGGCGCCCGCCCTCAGCGCGCGTTATCAAGTAATGGTGCGGCTCGACAACGTATCAACGGTGTTGCCCTTCATCGTGCCCGATCCCACACAGGGATAGCAAAAACAACACGCAAGATCGTTGCCCGCTCCTCCCGGTATGATCGCCCCAGCATTTCTTGTAGACCGCGCGACTCGTCGCCGTGACGCCCGCAGGGGTGAAACCGAGCGCGGTCGTCGAGCCCTTGGTGTTTGGAGCGTAGCAGCCAGGATCATCCTGCTCACCCTCGGACTTCTTATCACCCATCTTGGTGGGCTGAAAGCTCAGGACGATCCCGCCGGAGATCCGACTGGCAGCGGCGGCGACTACAACGGCTTGGTCACTACCGCTGGCAGCTACGATGCCTACAGCGGCAACGCGAAACGGGTCATCACGGATTTGGTGGTACCCGGTTCGAACGGCTCCTACCCGCTCGCGTTCACCCGCTACGCCAATTCCCGCGCAACCTTTGTTTCTTGGGACGCCCAATATTTTGCCGAAAGCGGCAACTGGCGGCATTCCTACCAATGGCTCGTTGCGCGAGTAGGCGATAAATACACGGTCGCTTATCCCGACGGACGGGTTGTCAATTTCAGGATAGGTCGATCTAGCGCGCCAACGGGGGAGACCTTTGCTCGCGGCCCGCTGGGCACGAGCGACCGGCTGGAGATTTCCGGCGATGGGGCCTCCCTGTTTTTGCATCTGAGCGATGGCGGCATTGTCACCTTCCAGTTGGCCACCAAGTACACCAATCCAGGCGCTCCGGCTGGCACTTACATGGCTACCTCCATCGCCGACCGCTATGGAGCTGCCACCAGACTGACCTATAATGCTTTAGCCAGCAGAGGCGCTTTTTTAAGCACCGTGACAGAACCCGGCGGACGGGCGATCAATTTCACCTATCAAACCCTGATGTACACCGACCCAAAGGGCGCTGGTTATATGTGGGTCGTGTTGAGCGGGGTGAACAGCACGGATAGCCAAGGCAACGTGACCCAATCGGTGAGCTACCAGTATCCAAACACCCCGGTCAGCGAGAACGGCACGTACTATCAAGGTCTGACTGGCGTGGTTTACAACCAAGAAACGAACACCTCTGGAGGGGTGCTGACCGCCTCTTACGGGTACTACAACGGCAGCTTCGGCTTACCGCTGTTGACCACGTGTGATGACCCTCATTATGGGGGACCCATGACGCGTATCCAGTACATCCTCAACGTTGCCAACTCGGGTGTGTGGGGCACCTTGCAGCATGAGACCAACTTTCCACGGACAGGGTCGGGAGAATCGGTTTATAACGTGTCGTCGCTGACCCAGGATCAACCAAACACGCCGAAGACAGCCACCGATACCCGAGGTGACAAAGACGCGAGCGGCAATGCCATCTTCCGCACCTTCAAATACGGCGAGCAAACGAGCAGTCCCTATAACGCCACGACCAACGCGGTCTCCTTTCAGAGCACCACGGCCACCGATTTTGAGGGCCATGCCACCTACATCTACTACAACGCTGCCGGCAGTGCCAACGGGCAGGGTTACGTGTGCCGGACCTTGGATCCAACCGGGACGAACACACTATACCAAACGGAGCCTTATGTGGGCCAGGTCACGATGGTCACCCTCCCTGACTCCCGCAAGCGCAGCACCGTGTGGGGGAACATCGACGGCAGCGCCAAGACCAATGGTTCCACTCCCTGCCTGGAGCCCTATTACGTTTTCCAGACCACCGACGAACGCAACCAGTCAACCGTCTACCAGCGGTACACTAATACCGGGTTGGTGTACGAAATCGACTACCCGGATGGCACGAAGGAGTCGTACCAGTACCAGGCGTTTCCGGGAGTCCTGACAACGTATTTTAAGGTGAGTGCTTGCACCACGAGGCTTGGTGCGACCATCACCTACACTTACGGCAACGGAAACGGTGGCAGCGGGCGCAGCGATCTGTTGACCGCGGTGAGCCGTGCGTACAATGGTTTGCCAGCCGAGACGACCCAGTTTTACTACGATAATCTGGACCGGATGAACAAGACCGTTGGCCCCGGCCCGAAAAACGTCACCGAAAGCTATACGTACACCGGACGCCATCAACTTGCACAGGTCCTCCACGCCGCAGACGGGAGCCATGTCGATTACGGCTACGACGATTACGGGCGGCAGACCAAAGTTACGGACGAAATGGGCGGGACGACCACGGTGGCTTACGACAGCTACGAGCGTCCGATCAGCACTCAGCAATTGGTCAACGCTTATGGAATCACCACCCGCACAGTCCAGTTTACGTACGACCGGCGCAGTAGCACAAATAGCGTCCTCGGGCAGGCATTGAGCCACACTTCCGGCCAGTTCAGCTACAAGCTGCTGCCGAGCGGGCGGGCGGAGCGCCACACCTATTCGCCGAACCATTGGCTGGCGACAGATCAAGCCGGGTGGAGCAGCGGCGGCGCCGGTAACCCATCGATTCCTAGTCCCGTAAATGAAATGTCTGCGATCCAGCGCGATCCCTTGGGCCGCGTGCTGCAATACACCGATGCTCAAGGGAAAATATGGAAGACGACTTTTGATTCTTGTGGGCGCAAGCATACCGCAACCGATCCCCTCAATCATACGACGACATGGAATTATTACGCCTTTAACCAGCACGACAGCAACGGGCGGCTCTGCACTGGCTGGTTGTACAGCGTCACCGCCCCGGGGCCGGATTTGGCAAACTATCCCACGGTCACCACGACTTACACCAGCTACGACGCGAATGGATACCCTTCCGGCCGCCAGGTCCCCACACAGGACAACAGTTCGACCTTGATTTTTAGCAGCACCTACGATGCGGTGGGAGACCTTCTTACCCAGAGCGACGGACTGCACACGACCTCCTACGTTTACGATCAGCTTGGCCGTAAAACCAAGGTCAAATACCCGGATGGTACCAGCACCGAGAAGTGGAATTATTATCCCGCCGGGACGGTGAACGTCTACACGAACCGTTACGGCACACAATGCACGTATCAGTACGATGGGCGGAACCGACTTTCGAGCTACAGTTGGAGCGATGGGTCCACTTTGGGCGCCACCTACGGTTATGACAATGCCAGCCGCTTGCGGTCGGTGCAGAACGTCTCCGCCCTCATCCAGTACGTTCCCGACGCGGCAGGCGGCATCGTTTCTGAAAGCGAAAAACTTGCGGCTCAATCGTCGGCCCTGACCACCAACTACAAGGAGGACATCGACGGAAACATCAGCAAGATTCTGTATCCCAGTGGCGTTGCGTCCTCCTACAGTTTCGACGGGCTTGGTCGTTGCTCGAGCCTCTTCTCGGGCAGCAGCACCTACAGTCGTTATGACTACAGCGGCGACCAGCTTTCCGGCTACCACATGGCGCCCGGCCTTTACACCTCCTACGGTTACCAGGCCAACGGACGCCTCGACCTGGTCTGGCTATACCACGGTGATGCGGGAACCTACAACGCGGATATCCGTGTCAACGACTACGGATTCAACCCCGATGGTCGGCTCTCGTGGTGGCGTCGCCGGGCGGATGACGGATCGAGCCATTCAAGGCTGGAAAACGGCAACGGAGACAGTTTTACCTACTACACCGATGGCGGCTTGCGGTACGCGGATCACGATTACGGCGGCATCGCCGGTACGGCCAACGGAAATGGCGACAGCCAGTCCCCGGCAGCGAACGGTTTTACCACGGGGGGATCCACGAATGCGTATTACAACATCTACGCTTACGATGCCGCTGGGAACCGGAGCAGCCCGGTCCAGCAGATGGGAGGGCCGGTCTTCGGCTATTCTCAGAACACCAGCGGGGACAACCAGTACAACGGTTCGTCTTACGACGGCAACGGCAATACGACCAACTCGGCTGTAGGCTGGACCTACAGCTATGACGCCGAGGGCAAGATGATGAGCGGCACCGGGCCGAGTGGCCAATCGATCGGTTTCGCGTACGACGGGCTCGGACGGCTGATCGCGCAGGTTGCCGACGGTGTGCCCACGAGTTTCTACTACGCGGGCAGCCAGCGCATCGAGGAGCACGACCTGAATACCAACGCCCTGCGCTACCTCTATTTTTTCGCGGCACCGGGCAGCGACCGGATCATTTACCGCTCGGATTACACTGGCACCGCTCCCACGTCTGCCTCAGCGGTGCTGTGGTACTTGTACGACGCGATGGGCAACACCACGCACCTTTGCGACAACAACGGCGCGGTCGTCGAGCAGTATCTTTATGATGCCTACGGGACTCCCAGCGTGTACGACGCCTTGGGCAATTTCAGGTCGGGCGGAACGAGCTATAAGAACCACTATCTCTACCGTGGTGCCAGTGCTTACGAGTGGCTCGCCCAACCGGGGCTTTGCTATTGCCGGGCCCGCTTTTATTTGCCCCAGCATGGACGCTTCCTGCAACCCGACCCCATCGGCCAGGCAGGGGGGCTGAATGTTTACGCGTACTGCGGAAATGATCCGGTAAATGGGACTGATCCAAGCGGATTGAACGCTGATAATGATAAAGGCGTAAAACAGTCCAGCGGCTACGGTAGCGACGGGTTAGATAGTCGCGGGTTTGACAGTAGCGGTGCTTATCATGGCTCTAATGACGCTTCTTGGTATGGAAATTCTGGATCATCCGGCGGTGACAGCTTGGAAGCCGAGCCCGTCATAATAACGGGAAGCGACCCAGGTGCTGCGGCATCACCGAACGGGTCAATTACTACGAACACGAACGATCCGGCTATAGGGCTTGGCATGGGTGGCAGGGGCGGCGGGGGCGGTATTGGAGAACCGGGACCAATCGGGAGCATGATCCCTGGCTATGGCAACGGGCGCAATCTCATCAACGACGTGCAAACGGGGCATTACGGCTGGGCAGCCTTCCACGGCGTGATGCTTGCCTCCGACGCAATGCTCCTCAAATCCCTTGTGGTTGGTGTCGCCAAGGGCGCCGTTTTCCTTGGCGCGAAAGTTCTCGTAAAAGAGGCTGCCGCAGAGGAAGCACCTCAACTGCTCAATCAATTTAACAGCGTAGAAAGTCTTTTAGAGAAGAATGTAGGAAATTTCACCAAGCTCAAAGGCGGTGTGCAGCAAGCGACAATACAGGGAAACGGCCCAGATATATTTAGAGCTCTGTCGCAAGGGGGGCAGACGCTTTCGAGTGGCGCAGTGAGACTGCCCAACGGAACTGTCATTTTTTCGCATATTTCTACAACGACTGGCGAATTTACATTGGATATTAACGCCGCAGGGCAAATCTATAAGATTAGAATTGGCCCATGAAAGAGTTCACTCCAATCATCAACCAGTACTCACTTGAAGGTTATTCGATGTACGCACGAAATAATCTTCATTCAGAATGGGATAATATTGCATTGGCAGAGAGCTTCCTTGAAAGGTATTGGCTGCCCTTACAGGAGTATGAACACAGGTGGAACATTATCCAAGATCAGATTTTTACGAATCAAGGAGATGGATTGCCGCAAATGATTTTCAAACCTGAATTTGCAATATCTGTCGTACAAGGCGGGTGTTTGTTCACTCAGGATGATTTTTCTCGTATTCAAGAGAGTCTTGTTGAGATGGGAGAACAATACCTTTTTGTTATTGAAAATACATTTAACGGTCGACTTAAGGAACCATTCTTCAGAATGAAATTCCCAGCAAATATCAGCTGGGACAGCCTGAATTCTGGCGGATTTGTTTCATCGATCTTATTGGAAATGCCACATAAAGAATACTTTGTCTTCTCTGAGAGCGGAAACTGGGGCCGTTATTCCGCCAGTGACTATAAGATTCCTTTAGACATTTATGGATTCAAAGATCCGATAACTAGTATATTTAAAGAACGCATTTTTCGGCATGAGGCTAAGAAGGACGAGCTGGTGCGATCTCTTCCGGAGATCTATCGAATCCGGATTGAACAAGAAAACAGATCGTAATGATCAGCGTCGTGCGTGTTGCTGTTGCAGTCCGAGACCAGAGCATAACGGGTCTTTAAGCCATCCCGGTCCCGGCCGCACGCCAAGCGCGGCGCGGGAGCCAGGAGCCAGTGAACGACGTTCGGGCTTATGCGGGTTTCTTCGGGCTTGGCGTGCCGCCCGGGAGGGCGGCCCGAATGTGCCCGCATGAAGCCCGAACGGCATGCGGGCTTCTTCGATCTCGGCCTCGGGTCCGACCTAACCTTTAGGAGTATTGCGTCTACCCTTTCCGCCGCGACCGCAGGGAGTCCGTGACGTTCTGCGCGCCTCCGCCTGCCACTTTGGCGGCCCTTTTTATCAGCGCCTGCTCACGCCGCCTTGCCGTGCTGGGAAACGAAGGGTTCGAGCACGGCGATGAGCTTCTGCTGCTGGCGGCGGGGCAGCTTGCTGGCGGCGTCGAAGAGCTGGCGCAGACGGCCGCCCGGAGCAGGCACGCGGCGCGGACGCTCCTGGCCCAGCAACTCCTCGACGCCGACGCCGAGGGCCTGGGCCAGGGAGACGAGCACGTCCGAGCGGGGCAGCTTTCCCTCGTTCCCAAGTTGCCCTTGGGAATGCCCCTGTGAATCTAACAGGAACAGAGGTCAGTCCTTGCTCTTGACACTCCACCGGTCGTTGATAGCTTCCACCCGCCATGTCCGGCCCTTGCGAATCCAATTTCAGGTCGGGCGGAACGAGCTATAAGAACCACTATCTCTACCGTGGTGCCAGTGCTTACGAGTGGCTCGCCCAACCGGGGCTTTGCTATTGCCGGGCCCGCTTTTATTTGCCCCAGCACGGACGCTTCCTGCAACCTGACCCCATCGGCCAAGCGGGGGGGCTCAACCTCTACACGTACTGCGGAAATGATCCGATCAATGGGAGCGATCCGAGTGGATTGTTGACCGAGAGTGAATTCTCTACGGCACCTAAATATGCGATTGGCAGGGATGGTAATATTGTCAATTTAAGCGATAGTCCAGGCGCGGACGTTTACCCGAACGCAGGCGGGAACCTTGCGGCGCCTGAGCCAAACTCTGGCGGGAGCGGCGGGTCACTCGGCGCACTACCAAACGGTCCCGTCACACTGAATACGAATGATCCGGCTATAGGGCTTAGCATGGGTGGCAGGGGCGGCGGGGGCGGTATTGGAGAACCGGGACCAATCGGGAGCATGATCCCTGGCTATGGCAACGGGCGCAATCTCATCAACGACGTGCAAACGGGGCATTACGGCTGGGCAGCCTTCCACGGCGTGATGCTTGCCTCCGACGCAATGCTCCTCAAATCCCTTGTGGTTGGTGTCGCCAAGGGCGCCGTTTTCCTTGGCGCGAAAGTTCTCGTAAAAGAGGCTGCCGCAGAGGAGGTAACCGCAGTTGCCGAAGACGCTGGGAGTTGGATTTGGAGCCAAAGCAAGGGTGCGGCGAAGTCGATCCGTCAGATGAACCAACGGGGATGGACGCCGCAACAAGTGACAGAGGCAATAAAAGGAGGGCAGCAGTTCCCAGCTCGCAATTTAGTTAATCCAAGCAATCCGGCGATTAGATACGTTCATCCTATTACTGGACAGTCGGTTGTTCAGGATACGGTGACAAACCATGACAACGATTTACATTCGCCTGTTGAATGAAGGAACCGAAGTATTTCGCCCTGCCGCTGCCAAGCCGATTGGATCGCATTTCTTCAAGGTTCTTCCAACATCAAATTACAACGAAGAAGATGAGGTGTGGGAATTTGTCCCTGGTTCACTTGTAGAGTGCGAGCGACGCCAGTTAGGAGGAGACGATGTTCTTGTTGCAGTCAAAACCCACCATGGCACCCACTAAAGAGTGAATTCGATGAGGATGGCATCAGAACATACGGCGGTCCTGATCCAAGAGATCGCGTAGTGGTGACGGCTCCAGATACTGGAACACCGTTGACTCCTCTCCAGATGGGTGTCTCGACGTATGCCGGCGGCGGTAGTTCACCTGGCAATGTCTCGGGCGGAGGCCACGGGATCGGGGAGCCGGGATTTTGGACGGGGATGATACCTGTTTACGGGAGCGGCCGTTCGGCCATCAATGCTTTTCAAGCGGGGCACCCTTGGCGGGGTGTATTTTACGGCGCGATGGCTGCATCAGACGTGTTCTTGGCCAAAGCCCTTGTGGTGGGTATCGCCAAGGGAGCCGTTTTCCTTGGCGCGAAAGTTCTCATAAAAGAGGCTGCCGCAGAGAGTGCATTAACCGTTGTAGAAGAGGCTGGTGGATCTATTAACTTTACGGTCAATACATCTAAAGGTAGCGTAGAAGTCATAAGCAATATTGCTCAAACTGGAGAGACACTAACCTTGAACGAACTGAAACAAGCTGCGGCTCAATTTGGCGCTAGCCGTGGAGCCACGCAGGTTATCGTTCAAGGAGCCGCTCGTACTACGGGAAGATACGCCGGTCAAATTCCTCGCCCTATAGTCATCCCTACTGGGTTATAGTCCAATGAAAACGCTTATTGTCACAGGTTGGAAGCTCGGACTTGATAAAATTGCTCTTACGAAAGTGGGTAGTGGAAACCTGACTGTTGCCGGTGGGATGGTCAAGGGTGATGCTCCTGG